>NZ_JBHLXP010000001.1:793646-1022380 GCF_042432165.1 Rheinheimera tilapiae | reverse complement strand
GTACAATGCCTGCGGCACCAAACAGACCCAACAACACGGCAGCGACCACAACTTTTTTTGCGAACATGGTTAAATCCTTCTTTTTTATGAAGAACGACATTCTTTGCAACAGAATGGCTTCAGTATAAACAGCGCCAGCAATTTGCAAGGAAAGTACGTGTAAAAACAGGTGTTTTTATGACGCAATGACAGTTTCATGAATCTTTTGCGTATATTTCATGGCGTTGTCATGTCGGTTGGATGGCTATTTTATGGCTTATTTATGACAGCATTATGACAGATCACTTATTGCCACTCGGATTGGTACTGGTCTGACCCTGCGGCAATATCCGGCATTGTCCGCTTTTAGCCGCCCGGTCAAAATCAATACCAGTCCAGAGCTTGCGCGATTGTGGCCTGAAAGCCGGGTCGGCGAAGCTTATGGCTGTTTGCTGAGACGGATAGTGAATGTCAGCCAGTTGCAACATGGTATGGAAAGTCTGTCCGGTCATCAGCGGCAACTGTGCGGCTTTATTTAGCTGTTGCGTCTTCTGTGGAAACTGTTTACTGAATAGTTCAGATCCCCACCACAGCGCCCCTACGCGATAATCAAATTCAGTGTTATGGCCATGACCACTTTTATCGCAGTTGCCGTCAAAGATGTTTTCACCATGATCTGAAACCAGCAACAAACTGGCAATGGCCTGCTGTGACTGCAATTGTTTGATAAGACCGGACACGACAAAATCGGTATACAGCACAGTATTGTCATAGGCGTTGTTCAATAGTTCGCGGTTGGCACGATCATGCATGCCGATTTTCTGGCCTTTCCCCGACGGCAAAAACCGATCAAACTCCGGCGGATAGCGATCGGTGTAACTGAAATGACTGCCGAGAGTATGCAATACAATCAGCTGTTTTTGCTCGTTGCGCGCCAGTACCCGTCGAAACGCATCCAGCAACACCGCATCGTAAAATCCTTCTTTTTTATAGCCGACCGGATTCAGGTACTGCACTTCGTCCGCCTCGCTGGCATGCAAAGCGACCGAGGAGTCGTGCACGCCGAGTGGGCTTTGCGTCGATAACCAATAAGTACGAAAGCCTGCTTCAGCAAAAGCCGCTACCAATGATTTTTCATTGAAAAAATAACTGTGGTCTGCGGCCGTTTTACGCGAAATAATCACCGGCACCGACATTCGCGTCCAGGCCCATGGACTGATCATATTCTTAAAGCTAACCACACCCGGGATGCTGGCCAACTCTGGCGTGGTGGCTCGTGGATATCCATTGAGCTGCAACCGGTCCGGCCTTAACGTTTCGCCAATCACCAGCACATAGATTTGCCGCTCTCCTAATACTTCCGGCTGGGCAGCGCCGAAGCGAAAGTCGCGACTTTGCGCCGCGACCTGGCTTAACGCTTGTTGCTGTACCCGGTATTCGTTGCCGGCCAGCACCAGATTCAGCGGAAAACTCTGATAAAACAGGTTATGACTTTGCGGCAGAGGGCGGCGGCTCAACGCGGTTTGGGTTGCGTCCGCCTGCTGCACCACCGGATAATCAATAGCGTATTGGCGTTCCTGCATGACAACCCAGCCAACACCTGTCATTGCACAACCCCAGATCAGTGGACGCAGATAGCGGGGCCAATGCAATTGTGCAGCTAACAGCACACTGCTGGTCAGGCCAAATAACAACAAAATGCCCAACAACGCGGCAAACAACAGCCAGCCTATGCCGGACAAGTAGCCGGCGGCCTCAGCCAAGTCCGTTTCGGCAATGATTGCCATCGCGTGTGCGTCGGTGGCTTTGCCGTAGGTCAGTTGATAAAACCATTCCTGTGGCACTAACAGTGCTAAAGGCAACAACAGCCATACCGAACGGCCGAACGAACGCTGCAGCGACAACAGCACCAGCAATAATAGCAATGCCGGCAGCATACCGAGCCGCAACCAAGGCCCAAGGTCTTGGCCACGTTGCAGTACCAGATACTGTGGTGATAACAACAGCAGCAACAAACACAGCAGCAATACAACGGCCAGTGGGCGGCTTTGCGGCAGTTTTTTGATCATCCGGTGCAATATCCTCGTTCCAGCTCAGCGGCAGAATTCGCGCAAATCGGCGGCATTATTCATAAATTCAGCCTGTTACTCAACCAGTAGCAACAGCAGCTGTCGGGCCATACAAAGCAGGTAACATTTTTCTGCTGAAGGGCGCTGGCATTCTGTCATATTTTTATAGTATGGTGCTCGCGACTTTATAAAAACCGGCCACCATGCGGATGCCCGTCAATGCTGGCCTCAGACAAGATCCAAAGGAAGTAGTAACATGCTCGCTCAACCAGTCGCTCTGACCCAGGACCAACACAAAGATCTGCGTATCCTGCCAAAATTCTCCGTTGAAATTCTGGAAAACCGCCATGTGGCGCCACTGATGCTGCAGGAATTCACCGCCGCTGCGCCGTTTTATCCAATTTTCTTCTTAAAAGCCGCTGATGCCGACGTTTACAATCCAGTTGCTGTGTTTGGTCTGCAGGAAGCGCAGAATCTGTTCTTAGAAAACGGCGAATGGAAAGGCGAATATGTGCCTGCCGGCATTCGTGCTTACCCGTTCACTCTGGCACAAGCGTCTGACGAGCAATTAGTTCTGTGCGTGAATGAACAAGCGGACAATGTCAGCCGCACTGAAGGTCAGGCCTTGTTTGACGCAGAAGGCAAAGCCACTGAATTCTTCGATGGTATCAACAGCTTCTTCAAAGACTATATCGATGCCAATACCGTCAGCCGTAACATCCTGAATCAAATCACTGAAATGGGCCTGTTTAAAGCAGATGGTCTGCAGTACCGCGACCTGGCCGGCAACGAGCGCCGCCTGAACGGTTTCCACGTGATTGACCGTGAAAAATTCGACGCGCTGAGCGATGAGCAATTCCTGCAACTGCGCAAGTTTGGTGTGTTACCAGCCATTTATGCCCACTTCACGTCACTGGAACGGATTGGCGTGCTGATCGCCCGTTTACCAGCTGCTGCTGCAGTTTAAGTTCGGGTGTTTCAATAAAAAAGCGACTTCACAGTCGCTTTTTTTGATCTGGCCAACCCTTAAGGTTTATTCCATTCAGGCATATTCACTGGCCAGTTGAACGCAATTTTTTCCGGCAGCTTTAGCGTCGTACATTGCCCGGTCCGCCGCATCGATCAGCGCTTCTGCCGGTGTTTCACCGCCTGAACTGATCGCTACGCCGATGCTGACGCCGATACTGATTTGTTCAGTGCCATGATAAAACGGTAGCTGCATTTGTTTCAGCAGACGCTGTGTTAACTGTACCAATATTGCACCGCGACTGAGCCCTTCGCAGATCAGCAAAAATTCATCACCACCGATCCGACAAATAACATCAGTTTCCCGTACGGCGTCACGTAAACGCTCGCTGGCTTCATACAACACTTTGTCACCGACCAGATGGCCAAGCTGGTCATTCACTGTTTTAAAACCATCCAGGTCCAGATACAGCAAGGCCAGGCTGCTGCGCTGGCGTCTGGCACGGGCTATCGCCTGATGCAGCTGCTGATACATTGCATTGCGATTCGCCAGGCCAGTCAGTGGATCCGTGGTGGCGAGCAACTGCAAGCGCACATTCATCGCTTCTAATTCGGCGGTACGTTCTGTCACTTTCTGCGCCAGTTGATTTTCATGCTCACGCAGCTGCTGCACCAGTTGTTGCTGCGCGTCCAACATTTGTTGTTGCGCCATGCTGTGTTGTAATTTCAACTGATTAAAACGCGCCGCCAGACCAAAAGACACCAGTAACATTTCCAACGCCGACCCCAGCTGCATCGCGTGAATGGTGAAAAAATTGGACGGTAACAACCCCAGGTTGCGCAGTGACATCACGATAGTGCCGAGCAATAACATCGACCAGGCTAAAGCAAACAACCGGGCACCCGGTGCGCGGTTTAACACACTTTGGATCGCGCACAGCGTCAGTACCAGCACAACCAAGATACCAATCAACGACATCACAATCAGCGCCTGCTGTACCGACATCATCAGCACAGCCAGTAAAGACACCGCCATCAGCCATGCCATCGGCCGCAGGAATTTATCCCAGATCGGACTGAATTGCGCTGTATCTAAAAAAGCACGGGTAAACAATACGGCCATCAGACTGGCGCCGGTAAAACCCAGCGGCAACATGCGGTTTGACAACTCGGCTAGATCTGGCCACAGATAAATCGCGCCAAGTCCGTTTAACGACGCAGACCCTGCGCCAAAACACAGCACAAACAAGACATACCACAGGAAGACTTTTTCGCGCAGCACCATAAACAACAGCAGGTTGTAACCAGCCAATGCCAACAGGGCGCCAAAATACAAGGCGGGCGTCAGGTAATTCTGCGCAGTACTCAACACAAAGTCTTCGTCACTGAGCAGTTGATTTTGTAACGTCATACTGCCCTGACTTTCAACGCGCAACCACAGCGTAGTCATCTCGTTTTGGCTTAAATCTAGGGGGAATACCGCCTGACGATGAACCAGTGCGCGCTGCTGCAGCGCCACCATATCGCCGCTACGCATTTGCCGGACGCCTTGGCTGTCTTCCAGATACAAGGTCAGCTGGTCGAGCGAAGGATAGGTAAACAGCCACCACCAGCGGCCTGAGCGCTCGGGAGTGACCTTTAACAGCAGCCAAATGGCGCCTTGCCGGTAGCCATAACTGAGATCTTCACGCAGCGGCATCTGAAAATCGGCCTGCAATGCCCGCACTTGTTCAAACGACAGTTGGCCTTGTGGATCAAGCAGCACTCTTACATCCTGCTGCGTGCCACAACAGTTCGGCCCTTTCAGCAGCAACGGATCTGCCACAGCGCCGAAGGTCAGCAACAATAGACAAAGACTCAACCATCTACTGCGCAACAATTCAGCCTCCGTAACTTGGTGCTAAACAACCATGGTAATCACTGTACCTGCCTGCTCCAGACCGGTCAATCAACGACTCCGCTGTCACGACATTGTTGCGCCAACACTGGTTTAACCAATGACATTCAGGCAGCATACGCAGAAGCTTTCCCTACCGAGTGACATGGTAATGAGAAACCATTTTGGTTACATCTTGGCGTTGCTGAGTATCAGCCTGCAGGCAGAACTCGCGGCAGCGCCGGCGCCGTGGTTCAAATGGCAGAGCGTTAAAACCGGCCATTACATCTGCAAACAAACGGAACCAGGGCCCGGCTGGGTGCGTCACAGCGGGCCTTATCTCGATGCTGGTTGTCGGAAACTTCAAAAACCGCCGTTCGCGAATTAATTCTGTTCGGCCGGAAAGGCTCTGAGTGCGGTGCGGGCGATGTTATTTAACTGCTCCGCACAAGCACCATTGGTAGCCTGTACTGACAAGCCTTGCAGTACAGTAATAATAAAACCGGCTAAGCCCTGGGGATCGGCATCGGCGGGCAAATCGCCGCTGATTTTGGCCTGTTCAAAGCGCTGTACCAACTGTTCAAAACCGGCTTTACGCCGCGCAATCAACGCATCTTTCACCGACTGACCACTATCGCTACAGGCCAACGCGCCCTGCACCATCAAACAGCCCGGCGGATGCAGCGGATTACTGTGTTCAGCGGCAGCGCCGAGCAATATCCGTTCAGCCACCCGATAGGCGGTCGGTTCTTGCATCGACGGATAGAAAAACGCACTGGGCCGGTTTTCATAGCGTTCGATGGCTTTGAGAAACAACTGTTCTTTATTGCCAAAAGCCGCATATAAACTGGGCTTATTGATACCCATGGCTTCGGTCAGGTCCGGCAAAGATGCGCCTTCATAGCCCTTTTGCCAGAACACTTCGAGCGCTTTTTGCAGCGCTGTTTCCAAATCAAATGCACGCGGCCGGCCGACGGGAGCCGTGTTGTTACACGTGGTGCTATTTAGTGGGTTTGCACTCATCACTACCTCTGTGGTGGCCTCTGTGGCGACATAAAGTCGGGATCACGGCCGCCCTTCATCTGCGTGGGCCAGAGAATAACGCAGCAGCTGAGCCTGGTAAACAGTCCGGCACCATAACAACAGTAACGGCGCCCCTGTCACAGCTACGACATTTATTCACTGACAGCTTTTTTCTGCCCAAACCAACAGAATCGCAGCCCTGCGAAAAAGTTCCAAATTATTTTACCGTTCGGTACAAAATAAATTGACGCTAGGTTTTTTTTCTATATATTTACCGGTCAGTACATTATACCAATCAGTACAGAAGTCAAGCAATACAGACTTTCAAGCGGTATGGTGCCAAAAACCTAATGATACCGAACCTGATAGAGAGGAATTTTCGATGATGGCCAGACCCCAGTTAAAACTGCCCCGTCGCCTGCTGTTGACCAGCCTGGCAGCCTTAGTGCTTGCCGCCTGTCAGCCTGGCGCCCCAACTGCAAGTGGCCCGACCGCTGTGAAAGTCGATGTCGCTACAGTCCTCAGTCAGCAAATCAGCGAAACCGACGAATATACCGGTCGCTTACAGGCACCTGAATCGGTGAGCCTGATGCCAAGAGTGTCCGGTTATCTCGCCAAAGTGCATTTCACTGAAGGTGCCAAAGTTGCCGCCGGTGATTTGTTGTTCAGTCTCGATAACGCTCCCTTTGCCGCTGAAGTGGCGCGCCTGGGCGCCAGTCAAACCGAAGCCAAAAGCGCACTGGCGCTGGCCGAACGCGAGTATCAGCGCGCGCTCAGCCTGAAAAAGCAAAATGCGATTGCCACAGAATTGCTCGATAGCCGCTTCAGCCGGTTTGAACAAGCCAAAGCACAGCTCGCCGCTACCACAGCAGCACTGAAAAAAGCCGAGCTGGATTTGTCTTACACCGAGATCCGCGCGCCGATCGCCGGCGTGGTGTCCAACGCTTTTATTACCGCTGGCAACTATGTCCATGCCGGCCAATCGGTGCTGACCAGTCTGGTGTCGACCGGCCGCATTTACGCCTGGTTTGACGCTGACGAACAAAGCCTGCTGCGTTATCTCGGCCTCGACAGCGGTACCGCCAGCCAGCTGCAGCAACAACAACGCCCGGTATTACTGGCGTTAAGTGGCAGTAATGAGTTCCGTCAGCAGGGCACTATCGACTTTATCGATAACCAGCTCAATGCCGCCACTGGCACTATCCGCATCCGCGCCAGCTTCGATAACAGCGATGGCAGTCTGCTACCCGGTTTATTTGCCCGGTTGAAACTGACCGGTAGTGCGCCTTATCAGGCCGTGTTGGTCGACGACAAAGCCATTGGCACTGATTTATCCAGCCGCTTTGTACTGGTAGTGGATGCCAAAGGCACGCTGCAATACCGTCCGGTCACGCTCGGCGAAAAAGCTGGTGGTCTTCGCATTATCAAAACCGGCCTGAAACCGGCCGAGCAAGTGGTCGTCAATGGCCTGCAACGGGTCCGTCCCGGTGTCGTGGTTGAACCGAACCGGGTCGAAATGGCGACGCCACAGCAGCTGGCCGTCCTTACAACGGAACAACAATCCTTTCGCATCGCGCAGCAACCGGCTTCCCCAGCAGGAACCGGCAACAGCAGCGACAGCGTGAACGCAAGCGGCGCCGGTCAGTAACGGCTAGCCCCTGGGAGCATCATGATGTTATCGAATTATTTTTTACGCCGGCCCATATTCGCCGCGGTGTTGTCGCTGCTGTTTGTCATCAGCGGCGCCATCGCGGTTTGGCAGCTGCCGATCACTGAATACCCGGAAGTAGTGCCGCCAACAGTGGTGGTCACCGCCAGCTATCCGGGTGCAAACCCGAAAGTCATCGCTGACACAGTCGCAAGCCCGCTGGAGCAGGAAATCAACGGCGTGGAAAACATGCTGTATATGTCCTCGCAGGCGACCAGCGACGGGCGTATGACGCTGACCATCACTTTTGCCATCGGCAGCGATGTCGACAAAGCGCAGTCGCAGGTGCAGGCCCGCGTCGACCGCGCCAAACCGCGCTTACCGCAGGAAGTACAACGGCTTGGCATTGTCACGGAGAAATCCTCGCCGGATTTAACCATGGTGGTGCATTTAACGTCGCCGGATGACCGTTATGACATGCTGTATCTGTCAAACTATGCCGCGCAAAACATCAAAGACGAACTGGCCCGGATTGAAGGGGTTGGTGCTGTGCGCTTGTTTGGTGCCAGTGAATACAGCATGCGCGTCTGGTTAGACCCGAATAAAGTCGCCGCGCTGGGCCTGACCCCGCCACAAATCGTCAATGCGATTCGCGAGCAGAACCAACAGGCTGCAGCTGGTAGTCTGGGCGCGCAACCGTCCGGTAGCAGTGAATTTCAGCTGCTGATCAACGTCAAAGGCCGGCTGACGTCGACCGAAGAATTCGGCGATATCATTATCAAAACCGGCGCCAACGGCGAACTCAGCTACCTCAAAGATGTGGCCCGGCTGGAACTGGGCGCCAGCTCTTATGCGCTGCGTTCTTTGCTGGATAACAAAGACGCCATCGCAATGCCGGTGTTTCAAGCGTCAGGTTCCAATGCAATCCAAATTTCGGACGACGTACGGGCTCGGATGGCTGAACTTTCACAGAATTTCCCGGAAGGATTGAGCTACGACATCGTCTACGACCCAACAGTGTTTGTGCGCGGCTCTATTGAAGCGGTGGTGAAAACGCTGTTTGAAGCCATTTTATTAGTGGTACTGGTGGTGGTGCTGTTCCTGCAGACCTGGCGCGCTTCGATTATCCCGCTGGTCGCGGTACCAGTATCGTTAATTGGTACTTTTGCCTTTATGCACCTGTTTGGTTTTTCGCTGAACGCACTGAGTTTATTTGGTCTGGTGCTGGCAATTGGTATTGTCGTCGACGACGCCATCGTTGTGGTGGAAAACGTTGAGCGCAATATCGAAGCCGGTTTGAGCCCACTCGCGGCGACACAACAGGCGATGAAAGAAGTGACAGGCCCCATCATTGCCACCACGCTGGTACTGGCTGCTGTGTTTGTCCCGACCGCTTTTATGACCGGCCTGACCGGCCAGTTTTATAAACAGTTTGCGCTGACGATTACCATCTCGACCGTCATTTCAGCACTGAACTCGCTGACGTTAAGCCCTGCTTTAGCGGCACTACTGTTAAAACCACATGGCGCGGCGCCGGATAAACTGACAGTCTTACTCGACAAATTATTCGGCCGTTTTGTGTTCCGGCCCTTTAACCGCCTGTTCGCCCGTGGCAGTGAGCGTTATGGTAAAGCTGTCAGTAAGATCATCCGGTTTGGTGGCCTGACCGGCGTGTTGTATCTGGGCTTGTTGGGTCTTACCGGCGGAATTTTTGCCAATACCCCAACCGGTTATGTGCCGCAGCAGGATAAACAATACCTGGTGGCTTTTGCCCAATTACCGGACGCAGCCTCGCTGGAACGCACTGAAGCCGTGATTAAACGGATGTCAGAAATTGCCCTGAAACACCCGGGTGTGGCGCATTCTGTCGCTTTCCCTGGCCTGTCGATCAATGGATTTACCAATAGTCCGAACGCCGGCATTGTGTTTACGCCATTAAAAGACTTCAGTGAGCGGCAGGATCCATCGTTATCCGCTGGCGCCATTGCTGCCGACTTAAACGCTCAGTTTGCCGGTATTCAGGACGCCTTTATCGCGATATTCCCACCACCACCGGTGCAGGGTCTTGGCACTATCGGCGGTTTCCGTCTGCAGCTGGAAGACAAAGCCAACCTTGGGTATGAAGAGCTGTTTAAAGTCACGATGGCGGTGCAGATGAAAGCCTGGCAAACACCGGAACTGGCCGGCGTATTCTCGGGTTATCAGGTTAATGTGCCGCAGCTGGATTTGGATGTCGACCGGGTCAAAGCCAAAGCGCAGGGTGTGTCGTTAGATGATCTGTTTGCAACACTGCAGGGTTATTTGGGCGGTACTTATGCCAACGACTTTAACCAGTTTGGCCGCACTTATCAGGTCAATGTGCAGGCAGATGAAGCCTTCCGCCAGGATCCGGCGCAAATTGCCAATCTGAAGGTGAATAACCAGCATGGTGAACTGGTACCGATCGGCAGTTTTGTTAACGTCAACCATAGCGCAGGCCCGGACCGCGTCATGCATTACAACGGCTTTACGACCGCAGAAATTAACGGTGGGCCAGCGCCGGGCTACAGCAGTGGTGAAGCGCGGGCGGCTATTGAAAAAATTCTGGCCGAGACTTTGCCACCAGGCATCAGCTATGAGTGGACTGAGCTGACTTATCAGCAAATTCTGGCCGGTCATGCGGAATATCTGGTGTTCCCGCTGGTGTTGTTGTTGGTCTTCATGGTGCTCGCCGCCTTGTATGAAAGCCTGCGTTTACCACTTGCTATCCTGCTGATTGTGCCGATGACGCTGTTGTCCGCGATGATTGGCGTCTGGATCTTTGGTGGTGACAACAACATCTTCACGCAAATTGGCTTGATTGTATTGGTGGGTTTAGCAACCAAAAACGCCATCCTGATTGTCGAGTTCGCCCGGGAAAAACAACAGCATGGCATGACTGCACTCCAGGCGGTGCAGGAAGCGGCGCGTTTACGGTTACGGCCAATTTTAATGACGTCGATTGCCTTTGTGATGGGCGTGGTGCCACTGGTATTCAGTAGCGGTGCAGGTGCCGAAATGCGTCAGGCCATGGGCGTGGCGGTGTTTGCTGGCATGATTGGCGTGACCTTGTTTGGCCTGCTGCTGACACCATTATTCTACACCATGCTGGCCGGCAAAAAACCGGCAAAAAATACCGAAGAAACCAACCTGCCTGTGCATATCGGGGTGACTCATGACTAACTTGTTTCGACCATCGGCTATTGCCCTGCTACTCAGCCTGAGCCTCGGTGGCTGCGTCAGCAGCCAGTATCAGGCACCAAAGCAGCTGACCGCTGAGCAGCCGTTGCCGGCAACATATCAGCTGGTAGCAACACCGGCTGACTGGTGGCAACAACTGCACGACCCGCAACTGATGACGCTGTTACAGCAGGCCGGCACGCAAAACGCCAGCTTGCTGGCAGCCAGCGCCAACATAAAACGCTATGCCGCACTGCAAAGCGATGCTGCAGATAATGATCTGCCCCAGCTCACCGCAACTGCAGGCATCGAGCGCTCGCAGCAAGGCAAAGATGGCGTCATTTCCAGCCGCTATCAGCAAGGCGCCAGTCTTGCCTGGCAGTTGGATTTATCCGGCGCTGTTGCCCTAGCCGAACAAGCTGCACAGCAAGACCGCGAAATCGCGCTGTTGCGGTTACAGGAAGTACAGTTGGCCGTGCTGACGCAAGTCGCAAGGCATTATGGCGACTGGCTGGGCGCTCAACTGCAAATTGAAGTGGCGCAGGCTAATCTGGCGAATCTGGCCAAGACCCGCAGCATCGTGCAGGCGCAGCTCGATGCCGGTAGCGCTTCTGCGCTGGAACTGACCCGGTTACAGGCGCAGGTGTATCAGGTCGAAGCCGGATTACCGGCACTGTATCTGCAGCAATCTCAGGCCGAATTGGCGCTGGCAGCACTGACTGCGCAAACGGAGGTCAAGCTGACCAAGCGCAGCCTGCCGCAATTCAGTCAACCGTTGGCGCTGTCGCAGTGGCAGGATGCGCTGGCCAAACGCCCGGATCTGGCGATTGCTGAACGGCAGCTCGCAAAAGCTCATACTCAGCTGGCCATTGATAAAGCCGCTTGGTATCCGCAGTTGTCGCTGCAGGGGTTTCTCGGTTTTGTTTCGCTCGGTCGTGTTAAAACCGGCAGCGATCAGCAGAGCTGGAGCCTGGCGCCCAGCCTGAGCCTGCCGGCGGCGGATCCGATGTCTGTGGCCGATCGCATCGACGCCAGCACCGCCGGCACTGAAGTGGCGCTGCAACAATATCGGGCTCAGGTGTTTGCTGTGGTGCGGGACCTTAAAGGCAGTCTGGATACCTACAACCAGGGCCGGCGTGCGCAGTTATTGCAGCAGCAACAGTTAGCTGCCAGCGCTGAAGCGGTAAGGCTGACACAATTGCGTTATCAAAGTGGTATGGCAGATTTTCTGCAACTGCTGGATGCTGAACGTGAGCTACTGAGTGCCCGCGATCAGGCCGCCAGGCTCAGCCTCGCCAATTATCAGCATATGGTTGGGTTGTATCAGGAGTTCTCCGCCGGGCTTGCTTTATAGGCCTTTAGCAGCTGGCTGCACTTCAAGCTGCCAGCTGTATTTTTGCAACAGCGCTTTAAAATCGCCTTGGCTGGCGCGAGCGCTGATGTAATTATCCAGCAGCTGGCGCTGCAGCGGTTTTAAGCGCGGCGAATACACACAATGCAACTGATAGTGTGCCAGCGGAAGCTGTTGCAGCCGGTTCACCGGTAACAGGTAATGCGCCTCAATTTCTGACATCACTACAGTGTCGGTTTTACCGGCAAGGAAAGCCGACGCAGCTTCTTCCGGCGACGAATAATCCTGTCGGGTTAAACGTCCGGCTCGAAACAAAGGCTCCAGTTCCGGATATTTGTAGCCACTGGTCGTTGCGACCAGGGCTTTTCGTTGTGCCAAGCCCTGCAGATCTTCCATCGGTTGATGACTGAGCAACACATCGGCATAAGCAAACAAAGGGGGACTCCAGCGCAACAGTGGTTCGGGGTACCAGGCCGGATTGGCCCGGCAATACACATCAGCGGCGCTTTTTAACAATGCGCCGGCGATATCAGCCCGGCGAAATGCCTTCAGTTGTAACTGCATGCCAAGCTGTTGACTCAGCTCGCGATAGATATCAACCAGATAACCAGAATGTGGGGTTGTATCAGAACCACGGATAAAGGCCGGAGGCGTAATAAAATCACCATAGACAGCGACCAGCGTCGCATCTGCCGCCAGCACCGGACTGGTCATCAGGCAGGCGCCCATCAATGTCAGAAATTTTGATTTTTTGCCCACAACATCAATCCCTGTGGTTTTTTTGACCAGTCTACGCGCTGGACCGCTGACTGACTAGTCAGAAATGTGGCTGTGTCAGACCCGCACGTTCACGCCGGCGATAAGTAGGATGCTTCACCGCGCTATGCCCAACCTGGAAGCGCTGGCAAAAGAACTGCAGCACCGCATCCACGCTTAAACGGGCGTAAGGTAGTTGATGCCGGGCAATCACTGCAGCGCCCAATTGGGTCAGGATTTGCTCCAGCGACTGGCCGGTTGGTTTTGGTAATCGATAAAGTTGAAACAGAAAATTGATGGCGGACACTGCGTAAGAAGCCCCCGTTTGCACCCGGATTAATTGCAGTTCCTGTAAGCGGAAGCCAATGTCGCGGATACGTTGTAAGCGGATGTGCTCGGTCATGATGCGGGTCCTTTATCAAACTGCAGATACAGCTTTATCGGACCTGCCCGGTCAAACTTGAGCGACAATCGTCACTCGATCCGGCGGATAGAATTTAACCCGAGCCAGATCAGCGAGTTAATTCTGAAATGGCAGAGATAGTGTGATCACAGGAAAAATATTTCTGGCCGCCCCTTTAATAACATCATGTGATTAATTAAGCTGTAGGCCTTATCTATACGAGGAGAGCGGCATGATTGCGGTGATTGGCGAAAACGTTATTGATATTTTCACTGAGGCGGATGGCCGTTTTATCGCCAAAACCGGCGGTTCTCCACTCAATCTGGCAATTGCTTGCGCGCTGCAGCAAGTGCCGGTCAGTTATTTGTCGCCCTTGTCTTCAGACGCTTTTGGCGATGCGTTTTTGCAGTTGCTGCAGCAACGTGGCGTCACTGCCGGTTGGCCACAACGTTCAGCCGCACCCAGCTCACTGGCGTTTGTTCGCATCGACGCCAATGGCCAGCCCAGTTACAGCTTATACCGCCAAGGTATTGCCGATCGTGACTACACGGCAGACCAACTGATTGCCGCACTGCCGGCGGACTGTCGCATCCTGCATACTGGGTCGCTGGCATTAGAACCGCAAGATGCCGCTAAATTACTCCCCGTCTTAAATGCCGCGAAACAACGCGGTATCCGTCTCAGCGTAGATATCAATGTCAGATTGCAGTTTGTTACCGATGTCACGGCATATCGCGCGCATATTGAGCAGGTGCTGCAGCTGGCTGATTATATCAAGGCCAGCGATGAAGATCTGGCTGCGCTCTACCCAGCAATGGACCTGCAAAGTGCCGTCGGCAAAGTCCGCGCGCTGGCTCCAACCGCTTTGTTGGCGCTGACCTGTGGTGCCGAAGGGGCGACGCTATACCTCGGAACTCAGGCCATTGCACAAGCCGTGATCCAGCCTGAAATCTTCATCGACACCGTCGGTGCCGGCGATACCTTTTTTGCCAATCTGCTCGTGCAGCTGCTGCAGCTACACCCGGCTGGCGAGGCGCTGAGCACGCTGGATCTGACGCATTGCCGCAGTGCGCTGCAACGTGCTTGTCTGGCTGCCAGTCTGAATATCGCCAAAGCTGGCTGTGAACCGCCGGATAAAGTCAGTCTGGATCAGGCACTGGCTCAGCTATAAGCCTGGGTACTTGGTCGGCCACAAACTCTTTGTTATGCTGCGGTTAATACATAATATTTGGATCTGTGGTCGATGAAGAAGTTATTGATTTATATCGCAAACCGGCTGTGGCTTATTATCGGTTTGTATGCTGTCAGCCTGATTTTGGGTGCTGTGAGTTTTGCTGTCCTTGAACAAAAGTCCCTCGCCGACGGTCTGTGGTGGGCCACAGTGACGTCGTTGACGATTGGCTATGGCGACCTGACACCGGTCACTCCGGCCGGTCGCATTGTCGGGATTTTATTTGGCCACTTCTGGATTTTTATCGTGATCCCGATGATTGTCGCCAACATCATTATGCATCTGGTCGAAGACAAACATCTGTTCAGTGACGAAGAACAACGCGAGCTGATGCAGCGCTTAAAACGGATTGAAGCCAGACTGACTCAACAGGAACAGGACAATACCCGTTCCTGAAATCAGCCTGTTTACGTTCCTATTCTTGCGCCTGTCAGCGTTTAGCGATCTGCTGCTGATAAGGCGCCAGCCACTGCGCAGCTTGCACGTGGACCGATTCCAGCTGATGCCACTGTGCCAGACACGCCTGCGAATTAATCTGTAACAACAGATAACCGCGGTGTGCCAGTTCGCACCACTGCAATTCATCAATCAGCTGTGGCAGAACGGTCGACAGTTCTGCCGCCTGAGCCGTATCCAGTTGCAGATATTGTTCGATGCCTGGCGATGAAACAGACGCAGTCGCCAGCTCAGTCGCGACAAATTCACCGCTGCTGGTTTTCAGTTCACTGTGCCAGGCATTATGCGTATCACCGGCCAGTACCAGCACTTGCCGGCCGCTGGCCCGCAGCATTTGGTACAGCCGTTCACGCTCAGCCGGGAATCCATCCCAGGCATCGAGGTTATAAGGCAGAGCACCCGCCAGCCGTTGTTGTTCCGTTTTGTTTAAGCTACCGGCTGGCCGTTGTTTCAAAGCCGCCAGTTCACGCAACTGCGCCGCCAGTGCCGGGCCAGGTTTTGCCAGCGCAGCCAGTGCTTCACCCGGTAACTCCATGCGCGCCATCAAGACTTGTTGTGCCAGGACCTGCCAATGGCAGCCGGATTGCTTTATTCCTTGCGCCAGCCAATCAAATTGCGCATTGCCGAGCAAGGTGCGGGCAGGATCACGCACCGCTTTGACCATGGCCGCGACATCGAGTTGGCCATCGCGCTGAAACTGCGGGAAATCCAGCCACTGGCTGCGGGCACAAACGCGGGTATCCAGCAGATAGAATTGGACTAAATCGCCGTATGCAAGACTGCGGTATAACGGTTCGCCACTGTGGACCTGTGGCCGGATCGGCAGCCATTCATAGTACGCCTGCAATGCGGCCAGTTTCCGTGCCTGGAAATCGCCCTCAGTGGCACTGTGGTTTTCAGCACCGCCGGTCCAGGTGTCATTGGCAATTTCGTGGTCATCCCACACCAGTAAAAACGGATGACGGCCGTGCAGCTGCTGCAGTGCCTGATCTGCGCGATAACAGGCGTAGCGACGGCGATAATCGTTCAGATTCAATAGTTCACACCGATTATCCGGCGCATATAAACGGCCAAATTCAGCTGCCCGCTCGGTGGCATAACCATCCGCGGCATATTCGTACAGATAGTCACCGAGGTGGATCACCGCATCCAGGTCCTGGCGTTCGGCCAGTTGCTGATAGACATGGAAATAACCGGCCGGGTAATTACTGCAGCTGACCACGGCAAAACGGGCCTCGGCTAATGTACCTTGCGGCAGGGTGCGGGTGCGGCCGACCGGCGAACTGAAAGAGCCGGCACGGAACCGATAAAAATAGGCGGTGCCGGCTACCAGGCCTGCAGCATCGACCTTACAGCAATAATCCTGCTCTGCGCGCGCGACACAATCGGCGGCCACAACTAACTGGCTGAAGGCTGCATCTGTTGCGACTTCCAGCCGAAGCGTCACACTTGCCAGCGGCCCTGCTGGGGTGACGCGGGTCCACAACACCACACGGTCATGCAACGGATCACCGCTCGCCACGCCATGGTCAAAGCTCAGCGGAAATGCTGGTTCAGCGCTGGCAGCATTTGTTGCCGGCATGCTGACGCATCCACTGACCGTACTAAAACCACCGGCCGCCGCCAACATGGCAGATACCCGTAAAAACTCGCGACGACTCCACTGCTTCATAACAAACTCCTGATTATTTTCCCAGAGTTTGCAAGCGACAGATGACGGCTAGATGACGATTGGCACAAAGAGCTCAGGCCATAAATCTTTCACAGAAATGTCAGAATTCTGCCGCACAAGCTTGCCAGAATGCGCTCGGCTTCTTCCTGTGGCCCGCCTGAAAAGGCTGAGTTTGTTGTGTATCCTTGTCCTTGGTCCCTACCGAATTCTTGGGATCCATCCAGGCAGCGTCGATTGACGCTGCCTTTTTTATTTGCCACCAGCTGCAAAGGTCAGCGCGGTCAGAGTCTGCGAGTTCCGGACACGTACTACAGTTGTACTGCCACGCGTGACTTATTCAGGGAGTACCTGATTCAGAGAGCGATTGATTCAGAGAGTGGCAGTCTGCGGGAAAAACGTTTGCCAGGGCGCCGGATGCCCCAAGCCATAGCCTTGGCCATAATGCACACCGATACTACGCAGCAGCACACAAGTGGCCTCGTCCGGTACAAACTCGGCAATAGTCTGAATTTGCATACTGCGGGCAATATCCGCCATCGCCCGCACCATCACCGCATCGGTGGCATTTTGTGTCATCGCTTTGACAAATGAGCCATCGATTTTCAGATAATCCACTGGTAAGTGCTTCAGATAAGCAAACGACGACATGCCAACACCAAAATCGTCCAACGCGAACTTGCAGCCAATTTGACGCAAGCTGTCGATAAAGCGATTGGCTGCCGCCATGTTGGTGATCGCCGCCGTTTCGGTGATCTCAAAACAAATCTTCGCTGCCGGAATGGCAAATAGCTGTAACTGCTGCTGAATAAATGGCAATAAATCCGGGTCACTCAGCGACGGCCCAGACAAGTTGATGGCGATTTTATCCAGCATTGGCAGCTGCGCCGGTGTGGCCGCCAGTTGTTGCAACACCCGACGGATCACCCAACGGTCAATCAAGCCCATCAGCCCCTGCTGCTCTGCCAGCGGAATAAACAACGCCGGACTGACCATAGCACCATCGGAATCGCGTAGCCGGAGCAGAACTTCGAGGTGCAGACCTTGCGGCGGCACGGACAACGACACAATAGGTTGGGCGTACAATTCAAAGCGATGCTCGTCCAGCGCCGTATGCAGCAACGACAATAACTGCCGCTGTTGCTGCAAATGGTTTAATTCAGGCCCATCCGCGTCGACGATAAAATAACGATTGCGGCCCTGATTTTTCGCCAGATAACAGCCGCTGTCAGCGGCCTTCAGCAAGTCGGTCAGACTGCCCTGTTCGCCGCCAAGCGCCACTACACCAATACTGGCACCGATGGTAAAAATCTGTTGTTCCCAGCTGAACCGAAACGCTGCAATGCGACTGAGCAGTTGTTGCAGGTGCGTGCTGACGGCTGACATATTCCGTCCGGCCAGTACCAGACAAAATTCATCGCCGCCGACGCGCGCCAGAATATCGGCGTGGTGCAAATCAATGCTAAGCAGACTAGCCACATTACGCAGCAACTCATCCCCCGCCAGATGGCCGCAGCTGTCATTGATGTGTTTAAACTGGTCCATGTCGATGTAGCACAATGCGCCGCCCTGCGTAGTGGTCAGCAATGCGGCCAGTCGTTGTTCAAATGCATAGCGATTTAACAGGCCGGTCAACTGGTCATGCTCAGCCTGATAGCGGATCTGTTGTTGTAGTGCATGTTCACGGCTGACGTCGCGAAAGGTCAGCGCCAGACCCTGTGCCGATTTCACCACCTGCAAACGCAGCCAGCTGGCATGAATGAGACCAGACGGCTGCGGCAGCACCGCTTCAAACGGTTCGCCGGTCTGATCCACGTCCACACAGCGGCGGAAAAACCAGTTGGCACTCAATTCTTTACACAGCAGCGCCAGCGACTGACCGGCCAGCAGCAGCGATGCATCACAGAGCTGGGCCGCGACTTTATTGCTGTGTTGCAGCAGGAAATCTGGCCCGTCCTGCCCAGGGCAACGCGCCAGCAGCAAAATCGCATCGAGCGACGCGTCGGCTGCGGACTGATACAGTTGCTGGAAACGCCGCACTTGCGCGTCTTTAGCGAATTGGCGGTACAACAATAAACCGATACACAAAGCGATCAGACTACCAATCCCGGCCAGCCACCAGCTGGTCTGCCAGCTATCAGATTGGCTTTGCACACTGAAATGCCAGCGCCGGCCGGCAAAATCCAGCGGCTGTCTGACGACAGGCGCGCTGCCTGATAAAGTACCGGATTGATGCAGCACTGCATCGCCGTCCTGCATCAGGAAACTGAGTCCGCCTGCGTCCAGTTCACTGGTATAGACGCCCAAAATTGTGTTGATATCGAAAAACGCCGCGACATAACCATGCGGTTTGCCTTGCATACTGATAGCGCGCATCACAATCAGGCTTTGCGGCCGATCGGGCGGGTACAATACGGCAGTGGTCGCACCGGACGGCACTCCCAGCAGCGTTGGTAAATGTTGTCGCAGCAACTGTTTGCGGTTATGTGGATCAATCGACCACAACACGTGGCCCTGGCGGTCCAGTAACGCCAGATCGCGCAAGCCCGGCAGCATTTTTGCCAACGTCACCGCCCGGACATTAAACCAGTCAATTTCATTGGCGCTGGCCACCGGCCAGTGTCCGACCAAATCATCGAGCGCACGTACCCGATCTGCCGCCATAATTTCGAGCGCATTACTGACTTGCTGCGCGACAGTGCGGGCTTTGATTTCACTGGTTTTCTGATTACTGATGCCCAGATAAAACGCAACAGCCAGAATACTCAGCATGATAACAACAGTGGCGATACTGGCGACAAGAGCGGGGCGACGTTGCATAGACTTCTCCGGTAAACCGGGGCAGTCTATGTCGTCAATATGACAAAAATAAGTCGGTGATGCCGGGGTTAAACCCCAGTCCAGAGGCTAGCCTGCAGTTGCGCCCTGCCCTGTTGTTTTGCTTTGTATAACAATTGGTCAGCCTGCTGCAGTAACTGCCGCGGCTGATGCTGTTCCTGCGGTACCGTGCTGGACAAGCCGGCACTCAGCGTGACAATGCCGCCGGGCGTCAAAGGATGAGGTATCGCCAGCTGAGTGATTTTTTGTAACATATTTTGTGCCAGATACTGCGCACCGGTCAGATCGGTACGCGGCAATAACACCGCGAACTCTTCACCGCCAAACCGCGCCAGTAAGTCATAAGGCCGGCCTATCGCTTGTTGCATCGTGCTGGCAACCTGACGCAGACATTCATCGCCAGCCAGATGACCAAATTCATCGTTATATTGTTTGAAATAATCGATATCCAGCATCATCAGGGATAGTGGCTCTTGGGCGCGGCAACAGTTTCGCCAGTCCAGCTCCAGTTGTTGATCAAAACGCCGGCGGTTGGCGATCCCGGTCAGACCATCAACCTGTGAGATCCGGCGCAGTAAATCAGCTTGTTGTTTCAGTTGCAGCTGAGTTTTCACCCGGGCTTTGGTAATAATTGGATTCACCGGTTTATGGATAAAATCCACTGCGCCCAGTTCAAATCCGTGGACTTCGTCCGCTTCATCAAAATGTGAGGTGATGAAAATCACAGGGATATCAGCCAGTTCTGGATCAGCTTTTAATCGTCGACACACTTCATAACCGTCCATCCGCGGCATCACCACATCCAGCAGGATTAAATCCGGATGCAGCTCGTAACATTTTTCCAGTGCTTGTTCACCATTCAGTGCAATAAACACATCAAATTCATGACGGAACATTTCATACATTACGCGGACATTCAGCTGATGGTCGTCCACCAATAACAAACGGGGCTGCCCGCCCGGTGATGCATACCATTGAGTGTAATGAGACATCAGTGAACCTTCCTTGTTGGTAATTGCGGCGCCTGTTGTGGCAATGTCAGTTGCTGCAACATATGCAGGGCTGCCGTGAAATTAAGTTGTTCGACCTGCACAGACAGCTCGACAAAGGCGGGATCCATCGCCGCCAGCCGGGCTGCTAAGTCAAGCGCAGTTAAATGTTGTTGGGTCAGTGCCAATTGCAATTGCGCCACTAATTCAGCCAGCATTGGCTGTTGTGATTGCAAAGATTCTGGCAGGTTCCCTGACTGCTGCAAGGCCGCAGAGGCTTGCACTTGCAGCTGCGGCTCAATTTCAGCAGTAAACTGTTGCAGACTCTGTGTCACCAACGCAGCGATCTCCGTCATATCCGGCGACAACCCTTGCCGTAACGCCTGACCTGCGGCGCGCAGTAACGCCGCCAGCTGCACAGCACCTAACGTAGCCGCGACGCCTTGTAAGGTATGTAAAACGGCCAAACGGTCGTCATTGTTAGCAGACGCCTCGTACTGCTTGCGTTGTTGCTGCCATTCCTGCGGGAATTGTGCCCAGGCTTGCTGCAACAATCCGGCATTTTGACCAAAACGCTGCAGCATCTGCAGCAGGGGTTGCAACAAAGGTTGCGATACAGCCACATCCGGCGTCGATAGCGGTGGCGGTGCGGCCGCAACCATTGGCTGCCGCTGCTGACAGAGCGCCAGTAATTGCGGACATAAGGTTTTCAAATCAATCGGCTTGGCGATGTGTGCGTTCATACCGGCGGCTTGGCAGGCCACCTGATCATCTGCGGTGGCATTGGCGGTCATCGCCACAATCGGCAACTGCTGCGCAGTAAAGCGCTGGCGGATCTGCCGGGTTGCGGCTAACCCATCCATCCCCGGCATTTGTAAATCCATCAGCACTAAATCAAAAGGTTGCTGTTGCACCAGCGCCACCGCCATAAAACCATCGACAGCCAGCGTGACGCGGGCACCGGCTGACAGCAACAGTTGCTCAGCAACCTGACGATTCAGGGCATTGTCTTCAACCACCAGCAGTGACAAGCCCTGTAGCGGCTTTAACGTGGCTTCAGCCGGCGACGCCAGCTGATGTTGTCCGGGCTGCAGCACTTTTTGTAAGCGCTGTTGTAATTGTTGCGGAGTAATAGGTTTGATCAGTACATCCTGCACGGGTTGGTCACTTTGCCGCGCCAGCTGTTGCAACACTTCGCTCTCAAATGCCGTGACCATCATCAGCAGCGGCGGCCTGTGTTGACTGCTTTGCTGCAAAATATTGCGGGCAGTTTGCATCCCATCCATACCCGGCATGCGCCAGTCCAGCAACACCAGTTGATACGGCGAGTCTGCCTCTTGTGCCTGCCGGACTGCCTGTAATGCCGTCTCACCATCGCTGACGGCAGTTGCCTGACAGCCCAGTTGCTGCAAACTGGCCACCAGACTTTGGCGCACCAGTGGTTGATCGTCGACGACCAGTACACGCAAGGCCGCCAGCGCAGATGACTGTAACATCGGCTGAGCATCCAACAGCGGCAAGTCGAGGTCAAAACTGAAACAACTGCCCTGACCAGGTTCACTTTGCAGCTTCAGCTCTGCCGACATCAGCGCCAGCAAGCGCTGACAAATGACCAGACCCAACCCGGTGCCACCAAAACGCCGGCTGATAGAAGCCTCTGCCTGGCTAAAGGCGCTGAACAGGCGTTGTTGTTGTAGTTTGGAGATGCCGATGCCGCTGTCTTCAATGCTAAAACCAAGCCTGACACGGTCCGAGCTGCCGTCTAGCCGCCGGACACGCAGCTGCACATAACCCTGCTGGGTAAACTTCAGTGCATTGCCCCCCAGATTCACCAGCACCTGTTGCAGCCGTAACCGGTCTGCCAACACCACGGCCGGCAGGTCCGGCGCCAGGTCCAGTAATAGTTCTACATGCGGATTCTGATGCGTCGCGCCGAGCAACACCGCTACGTCATGGAAAAACGCCGCCAGTGGCAACGGTGCCAGGTCCAGTTCAAGCCGGCCTGCATCGATTTTGGAAAAATCGAGAATATTGTTCAACAAACTCAACAGCGCCGTCGCCGCAATTTGTGATTTACTGGCATAGTCGGCCTGTAAATCGCTGAGCGCAGTTTGCTGCAACAACTGCAGCATGCCGAGCACTGCATTGAGCGGTGTGCGGATCTCGTGGCTCATGTTGGCAAGGAACTGCGTTTTCGCCTGATTGGCGGCATCGGCCTGCTCTTTGGCTTGGCGCAATTCCATTTCCAGCTCGTGCTGCGCAGTAATATCCAGATTGATACCGGTCATCCGCCACGGGCTGCCGTCCGCTTTACGCTCAACGGTGGCACCGCCCAGAATGTACCTGACGCCATGATCCGGCGTCACAATGCGAAATACCGGATCGTACAGCAAGACACCATCCAGTGCCTGCTGCAAGCGGGCTTCGGTCGCGGCCAAATCATCCGGGTGTACCCGTTCCCGCCAGTGCTGATAGTTCAGACTGCCCTGTGCCAACTGCGGATCCTGCTGATAAATGTCAAACATCCGGCCATTCCACCACAGCTCATTGTTATCCGGATGCCAGGTCCACACGCCGAGCCGCGCCACATCCGCCGCGATACTGAGCTGATCCCGCAACATGGTCAAATCCAGCTCTGATTGCAGCTGCTCACTGAAATCCAGTGCGATCAGCAAAAAACCCAGCAATTCACAACTGGTATCGCGGATCGCCGTCAGCGTCAGTAATACCGGGACAGAACTGCCATCCTGACTAGTCAGCGCACTGCGCCAGGTCTCAGGGGTTCCGGTGCGTGCCAGATGTGCCAACATATCGGCTTGTGCTTCGCCGCTAAGTCCTAATTCGCGCGCCCTCAGCGCTAAGTCAGCCGGGCTGAGCAACGCCGTTAACTGCGAGCGACCGGCCACATCTGCCGCTTCAAAACCTAACATCAGTTCGGCGCCGCGGTTAAACAACTGCACCTGGCCATTGCGATCCAGACTGATGATGGCCACTTCCGAAGCGGCACTTAATACAGTGTCGATCAGCTGATGTAACTCAGCGCGATGTGCTTCGGCTTGCTTGCGTGCCGTGATATCACTGGATAAGGCAATATATCGCTCGGTCAGTCCCGCCGCATTGCGCAGCGGCATGATCACCGTATCGTACCAGCGCAACTGACCGCTCTGATGCCGGTTACAGATCTCACCACGCCAGGCCTGCTGTTGGCCGATTTGCTGCCAGACCGCCTGCCAGAACAGCGGCGGATGAACTCCGGAATTGACTAACTGATGAGTTTGGCCGATCAGTTGCTGGCGGCTATAACCGAGACTTTGGCAAAACACCGGATTAACATCGAGGATCCGGCCGGATGGATCGGTTTCCACATACAAAAACTGCGTATTGATGGTTTCAAGCAGAGTTTTATGTTGCCGCAGTGCCTGGTCAAGCTGACGCCGGCTCGCAACCAGTTCACCGATATCCCGTATCGTTTTTGCTGCTGCGATGATGCGGCCTTTTTCATCAAACACCGGCGACACATTGACCAGCACATCCAGCAGAGCACCGGATTTGTGTCGGCGCTGGGTGACAAATTGCTTCACACTGTCGCCGTTTCTGAGCTGCTGCAGGATCTGCAACTCCTGATAACCAAGATCTGGCGGAATGATCAAGGCGGTCAGCGGCTGACCGACAGCTTCTGAAGCATCCCAACCAAACATTTGCTCCGCGCCCTGATTCCAGCTGGTGACTATGCCCTGTAAATCTTTCCCGATAATGGCATCATTTGAGCTGCGCACAATCGCAGCCAATCTGCTGCGCTGATCATTGAATTGCTGCCGCGACAGATAAATCCGCATCCCCATACTGGCGCTGAGCGTCAGCAGTAAAGTCAGCAGCAAACCAAGCAAAACATGTAAGCGTGGCGACGGCAAACCGAGGCTTTGGACATAGGTCGGATCTGAGCGCAAAGTCCATTGCCACTGGCGGCCAAACACCGAAGATTGCAGGATCACCTCGCCTGTCATCGCTTGCGCCGACACCATTTCCGCCGCTGATTGAAAAAATACCGTCTGATCGCCGGTGATATCGGCCATCTGCAGATAGATTCCGCGGCTTTGCGGCAATAAGTCCTGCAACATTTCGCCGGAGATGAGCGGCGCATAACTCCAGCCCTGCAGCATCAGCTGGCGCTGCGCCACTGAATCCGGCGTTACCCAGTCGCGATAAACCGGCAATAACATCAAAAAAGCCTGCAGCGGTCTGCCGCTGGCCTGGACCAGCGTAACCGGCCCCGTCAGACGCGGCTCACCACTTTGCATCGCATCCATTGCGGCAGCATAACGGCGCGGCTCGGAGCTGATATCGAGGCCAATCGCGGCGCGATTACGCGCCAGCGGTTCAATGTACTGAATGATGAAATGTTCATGCGGATGGGCGGCCAGTTCTGTCAATTTAAAATCGGCTGAACCGGTCTGGCGCGCTTGTGCTAAAAAGGCTGGCAATTCAACAGGCGCGACCCGATGGATATAACCAAAACCATGAGCTCCAGGAAATTCGACAGGCAGATCGCGGGTTTGGCTATAGCGGGCAAAGCTCTGTTGACTAAGCGCCGGGCCTGCGGTCAGCACATGCCCACGCACACCACGCAGGCCGTATTGATAACGCAACAGCCGATCCTGGCTTTGCTGGACCACTTGCCGGGCGACTTCGGTCAGTGCCGTCTGTGTGCGTTGTTGGTTTTGTTGTTCCAACCAACCAGCGTACAGCAGGCTGAGCAGCACGCCACTGCAACATAAAATGCTGGCCAGCCAGAATGGCCAGCCAATGATACTCCGGGGGCTGCCGACCCGGCCTGAACTCCTGCGAAACTGCAACATGTGGCTGGTTATCCCCGCTGATCCCTGAGGGGCGGTCATCACTGACCCCGAACCTTTTAAGCTAGCAGAGCCATAGTGGATGTCCACTTTTCCGCTACAAAGAAGCGGAAAAAGCTGGTGTTGCCAGTCCGAAAACCTTACATTCAATCAAGTGAATGTTGCCGATAACTTCTGGCAATCTGCAGCGAACTAACAACAAAAAGTAATAAAAAACATTCCGGGAACGTCTTATGTTAAAAAAAATGATCTGGATAGCGGCGATCGGGCTGCTGTTGTTACTGGCGGTTCTGACAGTGCGGACCCTGAGCTTCAGTCCGGTAGCGACGACGCCTGTGACCCCGGTTACGCTGAACGTTGACGTGGCAACTGTCAGCCAGCATTTATCGGAAGCGATCCGCTTTCAGACCATTTCTTATGACAACAGTGCCAAACGCGACGTGGCAAAATTCCGGCAATTTATTCAGTGGGTACAGCAAACTTACCCGCTGCTGCAACAACAGCTTGAGCTGACACCGGTCAATGAACTGACCTTGTTGTACCGCTGGAAAGGCCAGGACAGCACTAAAGCTGCCGTACTGTTATCGGCGCATTACGATGTGGTGCCGGTCACGCCGGGAACAGAAAAACTGTGGCAGCAAGCGCCATTTTCCGGCGCCATTGCTGATGGATTTGTCTGGGGACGTGGTGCGATGGACGACAAAGGCGCCGCCGTGTCTATGCTCGAAGCGATCACCTTATTGTTGCAACAGGGATTTCAGCCCCCACATGATGTCTATCTGGCGCTGACGCACGACGAAGAGATCGGCAGCAGCGAAGGTGCGGCGGCGGTCAGCGCTTTGCTGCAGCAACGCAAGGTCAATCTGGCCTGGTCGCTGGACGAAGGCTCATTTGTGCTGCGTCAGATGGTGCCGGGTGTCGCCGCCGATGTGGCCAGCATTAATGTCGCCGAAAAAGGCTTTTTGAATCTGCAGTTAACGGTGCAAAGTCCCGGTGGTCACAGCTCGATGCCGCCGGCGCAAACTGCCGTCAGTATTCTGGCTCTTGCGCTGACAAGGCTGACCGATCAGCCGGTTGCTGGTGGCATTGACGGCCTGACCGCTGACTTTTATGACCAGCTGGGGCCGCATATGGCCTGGTTACAACGCATGCTGCTGGCCAATCGCTGGTTGTTTGGCCCACTGCTGGAGCATGAGCTCAGTAAAATTCCGACCGCCAATGCCATGCTGAGGACAACGACGGCTCCAACCATGCTGACCGGCAGTATTAAAGCCAATGTGTTGCCGCAGCAGGCCAGCGCTATTGTCAATTTCCGTCTGCATCCGCGTGACAGCATTGATGCGGTGCTGGCACATGCCACTCAGGTGATTGCCGATCCGCGGGTAGAACTCAGTGTGGTTCAGGGCATGGCAGCATCCAGAGTGTCCGATAAACAGGCTGCGGGTTTTGCCAGGATCAGTGAAGCGGCACAGCGCGCTTACGCCGCCCCTGCTGGAACTGCGGCAACCGACTTGATTGTGGTATCAGGCCTGACCATCGGCGGCACCGACAGCCGGATGTATGAAGCTGTTGCTAAAGACAGTTACCGTTTTAACCCGATGTTACTGACTTCGGCCGAACTCGGCGGTTTTCATGGCAATAATGAGCGCATCAGCCAAGACAATCTGCACAAGGCAGTGCTGTTTTACCACACACTGCTCGGCAGTCTCTAAGCTACATTTCGTATCATTGAGCATCAAGCCCTGCCTGTGCAGGGCTTGATTCAACTTTAAGTCCGGCGTTGCACCGGGCCGGCATCAGCTTCAATTTGTTGTTGTAACGGTTTGGCAAAACCGGCCATAAACGCCCATTCCGCCACAATAAACAGTGGACCAATCAGCAGTCCCATCAAATCATCAACAAATGCCGGCTTTTTGCCCTCAAAATAGTGACCAATAAACTGTAATACCCAACCGACCACAAACACGGCAACCGACGCCCAAAGCCAGTGCGCCCCCGCCCATAACACCAGTTGCTGTGACAGTGCATAACACAAGCCGCTGAAGCCCAGCATCAGTACACCGAATTTCAGATCCAGCACCAGGTAATACAGGTTACTCAGCACGAACAATAGCAAGGCGGCACTGATTGCTGTGCTAAATACTGGAAATGACAACATACCAAAAACACTGATCACAATCAGTGGGATACCGGCAAAGTGCGTCTGAATATTCCGGGGATCGCGATGGTAACGCGCATATAAACTGAGTTTTTCTGTCAGGGTCCGCATTGTTTTTCCTTATTTTTATCGATGAGACTAGGGCGTGTTGACGTTTGGTATTTGTTTTTGCAGCAGTTTGGCAGCTTTTAATGCAAGGCAGTGCGAGAGCCGTGTAGTTATTCTACACAAGCGAGCACTAACGCCGCAGAAAGAGCTGCCAAACGCTGCCCTGTGGGTTCGTTTGGTGGCGCTTTGGGCTTTGTCACTCGTTGCTCACATAGAATCACTATGCCACGCGCCTCGTTTCGCGCCCAAAACGCCACCAACTCGAACAAAAATCAATCACCAAACGTCAACACGTCCTAGCAATGTACGATCGGAGCGGGCTGGATTCTGTCAGGTACCCGACAATTTGCCACCGGGATGTTGCAGCGACTCAGGATAACAAGGTGCCGTGTTGTGCCAGCTGCACCAGTGCCGGCCGGTTCAGCAATTCTATGGTGCCGTAACGCGTTTGCAGCAGTCCGGCCTCTGCCAGCTGGCGCAGCAGCTGATTGGTGGTCTGGCGCGATAACGATAGCAACTGACCGAGTTGCTCCTGTTGCAGCGGGATCTGCAGCTGCTGATCATTACTGAGCTGACACAATCGCCGCGCCAGCCGTTGCTTCGCAGGTAACAGCGCCCGATCTTCCAGCTCCACAAATAACAGCCGAAGTTTTACTGTTAACAGCTGGCCAAAACGCTGCCACCACAGCGGGTCTTGTTGCACCAGTTGCTGAAGAGCCGTTTTGGGAAATTGCAGCAGCTGACTGTCGGTCAGTGCCTGCACATCATGGGTACGCGGCATTTGATCAAACCAGGCGATTTCACCCAACCATTGCCCCGGCGTCAGTAGCGTCAGCAATGCTTGCTGGCCGGATTGATGTAAGCCGGAGATCAGCAACTGGCCCTGCAGTACCACATAAATGCCACAGAACGGCGCGCCACGGGAAAACAGCGGCTGACCCGCACTGAGCACGCGGCGCCGGCCTTGTTGCAACAATTGCTGCTGTTGAGCGTCGGAAAAACTGCCAAACCAAAGATCGGTTTGTAACACCAGCCGTTCAGCATGGTTCAGCGCAGACAGGTCCAGCTTAGCCTCCAATGGGTGTCACAGGTGCTGCCGGCCAATAAGCCCGCAGACCACGCGCAGTCAGCACAGCATCCAGCGCTGCATCTGGTACTGCTGCAGTTTGGCGTTGGCGCGCCAGATACAGGCACAGCGCCAGTGGCCGATCAGCACAAGTGACCAGGGCCTGCTGTTGCAACAGAATAGCGGCCAGTCCGGGCGCAAACCCCCATAACGTCAGCATGAATGCCCCAGCCTGAGCCGGATCGATGGCACTGATATCGCCGGTCGCGCCTTGCAACAACGCCATGCCAAGCTGATGAAACAGTGCCGCGACGACGATTTGTTCCAGCGCTGCATTATCGAGGCCAAGCCATTGCCCGACCTGTCGACAACTGCTGGCTAATTGCATCGAAGCCAATTCACTATCGGTAGTACGGCGATCTCCGGCCAACGCTGGCGCCACACTGAGCGCTAGTAACAAGCCGTATAACAGACTGAGGCCGAGCCGGCTGATCGCCATCTGCACCGACGCCGTGTCGTGGTTAAATCCCATGTAAGCGGAATTTGCCAGTTGCAACAATCGCGCGCTGAGCACCAGATCCTGCTCTATCACATCCGCTAACCGGTCAATCCGCACATCCGGATCCAGTAATAACTGCTGGAGTTGTTGGATCACTGGTGGGATCACCGGTAAATGCGTGCAGGCCAGCAGCTGCTGATGACAGGCAAGCGGCAGTCTTAACACTGCCAGAGCCTGCGCAATCTGTATCAGCTGCTCTAGTGCTTGTGGTTGTAGAGGTTGCGGGTAAAACAAATGAAAATCAGCAATATACGGCAGCAGTTGTTCGTCCTGACAATCCGGCACTGTCAGCACACGGATACTGTGACTGCCGAGCGCTGCAAGTTCAGGTACGGCTTGCTGTTGCAGCTGATCGACGATCAGCAAGGTCGGACTTGGCTGGGATTGCAGTGCCTGTGCCGTATCTAATCGCGACAAAGTCCAGCCGGCAGGCAATTGCGGCAGGCTATCAGCCGCAGCGCCTGGCTCATCAGCAGCCGGGCACGGCTCGCAAATCCAAAAAATCTGACCTGACACACTCACCTCCGTCTGTGCTGCTGAAGCGGGCTGACTACAGGCGCTTGTTTACAGTCAGCAATGTTGTCGTTGCAACTGATTGAAGCAACGCTTTACGTCGCGACAACATCCAGTGCTCCCTGAAAAACTCACTGGCCTTCCTAATGAACGTCGCGCTGAAATGAGGAGCGCACAGCTACCAGTGTATCGTTTTTTCTAACAGCCGGAACACCGGTACCAGTATGGTTTTATTGTAGCCTTTTTGCCTGTTCAATGACCTGCAGATAAGTCAGACCATGAGTCTGCTGGCCGAGAAACTGATAATTTACATGCTTCATGGCACTGTCGCTATGCAATAACGCTGCAGCCTGCTGCTGGCCGGATTGTACCTGAATCTTCACCAGAGCCAACAAAAATTCGGCTTGCTGTGATTGCGGCATACTACGCACAATCCGCTGCACACTCTGCTCTGTGGAGGCTGCGCTGCTGCCATCAATGGTCAGACTGCGATAAGTCTGTGGTGCGCTGCAGGCCTGTAGAGCCAATAATATAAACACTAGTACAGCGCTTTTTATCGCAAGACCAACTCTGATGACATTCCGTCTGATTAATGTGTGTTTTCGCATTCCTTCGACCTCACGCGGATTAATGTTAACAATGTGTGCTTTTCAGCTCTTTCTGTTGTAACAAAAAATCTCGTTGTCAACCAGTCAAAGTGCGTGGAAATTTTCCACACAATTTGTAGATCAGTAGCAGCGACCGCTTCGGCTCCTTTGGCGATGGCCGTCTTGATCGTCGCAATAACTATCTAGATGTGTTTGTTGTGATGGAACCTCTGGCCTTCAGGTCGGTCAGACAGCGCTACAGGTGATGTGAAGTCAGGGAAACTGTTGTTGCAGAACAAGTTAAATTCATTTTTTGCCTTAGTGCTATGCTCTTTATTGGCGCATCTGGCGCTGGTCGCGCTGGTGCTGCAACAGCAGTTTGTATACCAGCCGCCGCAGACTCTGCCGGCGCCATTACAGGTATTTGCGGTAACCCGTGCTCCGCAGTTGCCGCCGCCAGTTACGCTGCCTGCTGCAGAACCTGCAGCAAAGTCGCCAGCCCCGACATTCGCGCCGGCGCCACCAAAACAGCCGAAGCCAAAACGAGCAGCGACGCGGCCAATTGTCCAAGCGGCCACACCTCAAGCCAACATCAATCCAGTAAAAATCAGCCCAGCCAGCATCAATCCAGCCAATAGCAACACAGCGCCAGCTCCAACTTCAGCCGCGCCAGCCGACCGGCCGCTTGATCTTTCTGCCGTATTTAGCAGTGTGCAGCAACAGTCGGCGCGCCGGGAATTGTCTGCAGCAGAACTGGCGGCATTATCAGCCCCAAAAACTGAGACAATCACACCATCCCACGCAGTCCGCCGACCGACATTAAAACCAGGTAGCGGCCCCGCCAGCGATGTGCTGGAAACGCTGGCAGACGGTACGCAGCTGGTGCGCGTTGGAAAACAATGTGTGTTAGCCGCGCCCGGCGCGGATCTGCGTAAAGATATTCACAGCATGAAACTGGTTGGTTGTGGCGCCGGTGGCAATAGCGAACAGGATAAAATCGATGCCCACTTTGAGCAGGTGATGTCGAAGATCGGCCAGCACCGCTGAGCGATAAAATATCCCTGTTTATCCCTTTGCCCGTTATCGCGAGTACCCGCGCGACGACACTGTTGGCAATTCGTCAATTGTCGTACTGTGAGAACACCTGATGGTCGGTCTGATACTGAAATACCTGTTGTTACTGTCTACTCTGCTGACCAGCCTGACCCTGGTTGCGTTGCCTGCCGGCTCCCGGCTCTATCCGTTGCCGGATGGCGCCTTACATGTACGGTTGCTGCAGCCAGATGCACGCAGAGACCAACACGTCGATACCGCCATCGTACTCATCGCCGGGCCTAACCAAAACTTTCACGCCGACAGTGCCTGGTTTGCCCTGCTACAACCGTTGCTGGCACAGCAGTACCGCACTTATGCCATCGACCGGCAAAGCAGCGGTTTCAGCTCGGACACGCTACGGCCGTCATACCGCAAGTTTGCCACCGATTTGGCCAAGGTCTTGCCACAGCTGCAGGCCCAAAAGTTTTTGCTGGTCAGCTTTGCCAGCAGCAGTATCACCGCGCGCTTGCTGGTCGATGATCCGGCCATAGCCACGCGGCTCGCGGGTCTGGTGCTGATTGACCCGGACGTCCCCACCACCGCAGCGCAGGCGCTGTATAACGGATATCCGGCGGACTGGTATCGCGCCAATCTCGCGGTGCTGTTGCCTGAGCTGGCCAAAGGCGCCTGGAATGAGCGCACGGCGCAAAAACTCAGTACCGAACTGACGCATCTGCGTCAGATTGTACCGGCACAGCTGCAACCACAGACTGACTGGGATTATCTGCAACAGGTGTTTGTGACGCGTCAGCGTATTTCGCGCCAGCAGGCCCGAGCTATTGAGATCGCGGAATATCAGGCTGATTTGGCGCTGTACAATCAAAGCCGCTGGTTACACAGTCGTGTGCCGGTATCTGTGGTGGATGGAGATTTTGAAGCGCCGCTGATCGCCGCAGCGACTGACGATAAAGCCTTGCTGCAGCTCTGGCGCCAGGAGGGGCTGGACTGGGGAAAATCACTGGCCGACAACAGCGGTGGCCGTTATCTGGCATTGGCAGACACTGAACATTTATTGATGTTCAGTGCCGCCCCTGCGCTGGCCGAATTCATTGGCCAACTGCTGGCTACCCCTGCTGCCACAAAAACAGCGGCCCGTTAACGCCCTAGCTAATCCAGCCACTTCAACCTGCCAGCCGGGCGCCCAGTATAGCCGCACCGCGTTCGCCGCTGGCGGCACCATATTCGGCTCGGCGCACCGGCGGCACTGTGACACCGCTGAATAAATGTCGGCCAATCGCTGCCGGCAAGGCCTGAAAAATTTCATCGATGTCGGACAAGCCGCCACCAATCACCAGTACATCCGGATCATACGCCAGTACTTGTGCTGCCAGGGCTGCGCCGAGTGCATCGAGATAACAGGCAAAACAATGTTGTGCCACTGGCTCGTGGCGTCGCAGCGCCTGTAACCAGTCATAGGTGCTGTGATCCTGCTGACTGAAATGGCTGTAAAGCCGCGCGAGGCCAGTACCGGAAATATAGGTCTCTGCGCAACCTTCCAGACCACAGCCACAGCGATACAGCGGTAACTGATATTGCATCAGCACACGGGCTGCGATGGACTGATGACCAAGTTCACCGGCCAGCTGGTGCCGGCCCTGATAAATCTCACCGTCAACACATAAACCGCCACCGGCTCCTGTGCCGAGAATAACTCCAAACACCCGGCTGAAGCCGCGACCCGCACCTAATAATGCTTCTGATAACACAAACAGCCGACAGTCATTGCCGATCGCCACCGGCCGTTGTAATTGGGCGGTCAGATCGACGCCAACCTGCTGTTGATTCAGACAGGCTACATTGGACGAGATCACCAGCCCCTGTGCTGCCACTACACCTGGCAGCGCAATACCAACCGGGGCTTTCGCGCCAAATTTGGCATCAGCCAACGCGACCTGCGCATGGACAGTGTCGAGAAACTCATCGTAGTCAGTGGTCGGTGTCGCTACACGCCAGCGTTCTGCCAGCGCAAACTGCTCATCAAATACGGCGATTTCGATTTTAGTGCCACCAATATCCAGGCCATATATCATCTGGCTCACTCCGTGTCTGCGCTGGGCGAAAATGGATATAAGGTCACCCCCTGCACCACCCGGTTCACTTCACCGGTCGGGCACGGATTGTCCGGCGAAATCCCGAGCTGCAGCGCCTTAAAAAACGCCAGCGCCTGGCAATATACAATCAGCGGCAACGCCAGCCAGGCATCTAACAGTGCATCACCGCCTGTAAAGCTGTCGGCATGCAATAAAGTGGTATAGGCCGCCCGGCGATCCCGGGTGACTTCTTCAAACAAATCAATGTCATATTTTGCGGTGTAACCGTCGTTAGAGCGCAGGATAAATACCTGCGTCTGCGCATTCACCACCGATTTTGGCCCATGGCGAAACCCCAGTGTACTTTCATAAAAACTGGTGATTTGACCTGCGGTCAGTTCCAGGTATTTCAGCGCCGCTTCGCGGGCAATACCGGCCAGCACACCGGAGCCAACAAACACCACGCGCTCGGCCGGTAATTCGGCCTGATGGCGGATCGCAGAGCTTTGTGCCAGCAGCTGTTCGGTCACCGCGACTGTGCTTTGCAGCTGCACGGCATCCGGGCAAAACAGCCACAAGGTCGCCAGATACATACCGGTAAAGCTGCTGGTCATGGCAAAACTGCGGTCATGACAAGCGTCCGGCAGCTGCAACACCGCACTTTGCCGGTGTTGCCGGCCATATTGTGCCAGCTGGCCATCAGCATTACAGGTGATCACCAGATGGCGGCAATCCGGCAGTAGCTGGTCTGCCAGCTGCACCGCTTTCAGACTTTCCGGGCTATTGCCGGATCGGCCAAAACTAACCAATAAAGTAGGCTGGTCGGCATGGAAATATTGCGCCGGATTGCTGACCAGATCTGTAGTGCTGATCGCCTCCAGTCGCTGCGTGTTTAACGGCGATTGTGCTGCCAGCTGCGACGCCAAATGTGGTAACAACGCCTGACCGATATAGGCCGAGGTACCAGCACCGGTCAGAATGATCCGCAGCCGCGGCTGCGCCAACTGCACTTGCAGATAATGATTCAGCGCAGTATCTGCCTGAATTTGCGTGATAATTTGCTGCCACATTGCTGGCTGCTGCGCAATTTCACGTGCTGTCCACTCTGCAGCGGCCTCACGCAGTGCGTTGCTGCCAAGACCCAGCCAACGATCATCCGATAAATTATAAAGTCCCACGGCCACTCTCCTGTACTACTTTTCAGGCGGTTTCTGCACGCTGTGCATTGACGCGACAATCACCAACCAGACCACAGGCGCTGGCATACATCTGCAGTACCAAACCGATGTGGTGCTGCAACAAAGCTGCTGGCGCGCTATGCTGCGTACCATTCAGAATGGCCTGATATTGCAGCGTACCGTTCAGAATGGCCTGATATTGCAGCGGCATAAACTGACTGAGCAGCGGCAACGGCATTGCCACGCTACTTAGGTTTTGCAGCAGGCGGCTGACCGCCTGTTGCAGCTCAGGCTGCAGCCAGTAGTAGCGGATGCGGTCACTGAAGCTGTATTGGCGCAGCAGTTGCTGCTCGACGGCATTGCCCGGATAAAACCGTTGCCAGTGCTGCGGCTGCAGTTGCATCACCCGCTCAGATACGGCGATCAGATGCGACTGCTGCTCTACCGGCACCAGCTGCTGTTCGATATAACAGAGCGCAAACAAGGCTTCGCGCAGTGCAAAGGTCAGCTGCGGCCCAACTTTGAGAATGGCAAAATGTTGCTGCACCAGTTGCTGATAGCGGCTGGGCGGTTGGAAATCGGTGGAATGGGCTTCAAACACCAGTTGAGGGTCTTTCGCAATAAAATCAGCCAGTTGTGTACTTGCGATCGCATCAAAGGCATGCACCTGGGTATTGTCAAATTCAACACCGGGCTGTACCACCACGGCAATGACTTTCTGCCAGACATCAGGGCCAAGCCCTAGCGCGGTAAACGCCTGCTGGTGCAAGGAAATAGTATGCGCTACATTGGCCACCGGCGTTGGTTGCAGTTGATGCTCCAGTGTCGCGACACCGCCAGGCGCCGGTACTTCAGTGCCGATGACATAGCATAGGCTTGTTGGCTCAGCCATGCTGCCGGCCGTTTGCTCGGCAACCTGACACAAGCGGGCGGCGCGCTCGGCGATAAGCGCATCCGGCAGCGGCTTGAGATCATCAGCACAGGGCATGCTGGTGTCGAGGTGAATTTTGCCAAAACCGGCACGGACATAAGCTTCAATCAACGTTTCCGCTTTAGCCATGGCCTCAGCTGCAGGCAGTGCTGTCCAGCAAACCGGACCTAAATGGTCACCGCCAAAACATAGCTGCTGCTCTGGCAGGCCCTGCTTTGCCGCCATCTCTTTAACGAATTTAATAAAATCAGACGGTTGCATACTGGTGTAACCACCGTCCTGATTGACCTGATTGGCAGTTGCCTCAATCAGCAGCAAGGAGTTATCCGCTTTCGCCTGTTGGATGGCCGCTTGAAGCACCATGGGGTGCGCCGAACAAACCGCATATATTCCTTTGCTCTGGCCTTGTTTATTCGCCCTGAGCAATTCAAGCAAAGCGTTCATATCTCTCCTTATGGACTGATGATATGCACCTGCACCCCCATTCTGGTCAACTCTTCCACATACAGCGGCGGGATGCCGGCGTCTGTCACCAGGGTGTGCACTTGCATGGCACTACAAATCAGATGAAAACCACGGCGTTCGAATTTGGATGAATCGGTGACCACCACGACTTCGCGGGCCACTTCACACATCAGCCGGTTTAACGTGGCTTCCGCTTCAAAATGGGTCGACAAGCCGGTTTTTAAGTCAAAGCCGTCGACACCCAAAACTACTTTGTCGAACTGATAGTGCTTCAGCGCCTGCTCGGCCTGCGCACCATAAAACGACATCGATTTTTTCCGCAGTGTGCCGCCGGTCATCATCACTTCGACTTTGTCGACCTGCGACAACTCCAGCGCGATATTCAGACCATTGGTCATCACAATCAGGTTTTTATGTTCGCGTAAATTGGCCGCCACTTCTTCGGTCGTGGTCCCGGAATCGAGGATGATGCGTTCATCATCTTTAATCAGCGCTGCCGCCGCACGGCCAAGCCGCTGCTTTAACTCCGAATGTTTCTGTCGCTTTTCTTTTAACGACAGCTCCCGACTCAGGTCATCGTTGACCATGGCACCGCCACGCGAGCGCACCAGCAGTCTTTTACTATCCAGTACCGCCAAATCACTGCGGATCGTCACTTCAGATACACCAAAGCGTTGTGACAATTCCGCCACTGACACTTTGCCCTGCAGGTTGGTCAGCCGGACTATTTCCTGCTGTCGTTCAATGGTATTTAAGGCTTCCACCTCATCTCCCTGCCCGCTGTCGGGCTGTTGCGTTGTACCTTACCAGCAAAAACAAAACTTTCAATATCTTTCGTTTTATTTCTTTTGCTGCATTTCCAGTAAATTCTGCTGATATTTAAAAGTTTATATTACTAAAAGGCAATAAAGAAAATTCAAATATCAATTTAAAATCATGCATTTATATAAATATCATGCGATTTAACAAAGACAGCAGCATAACTTTCAGATCTATTCGAAGCTAATTTTAGCGTCAAATCTTCTAAATGAAAACCAAATAAACCTTGCGATCATTTTCGATTCAGCATTATAAAGAACCTCGAAAGGTTTTGATCGCTGTCGTAATCGCCAAACTGTCATCAAACTGTGCTTTCACTGCAGTTTACGCCAACTGACGCCCTGACGATATCTGCTTTCGGAATTTTCAAAACAATAAATAACCACAGCGTGGAGGGACTATGTCACAGGGTAAATTTCGTTATCACAAGCTGGCGCAGCTGGTGATGCTGGCCGTACTGGCACCGCAGCAGGCTTTCGCCGCCGATGCGGACAGCGACAAACAAAAGCAGAAGAAAGCCGACACCGAGCAGGTCGAAAAGATCCAGGTCACCGGTATTCGCAGCAGTATTAAAGAAGCATTGTTTTTAAAGCAAAACGCCGTGGCGGTGATTGATGTCGTCGTCGCCGAAGATATCGGTAAATTTCCAGACGAAAACCTGGCCGAAGCCTTACAGCGCGTACCTGGTATCACCATTACCCGTAACGGTGGCGAAGGTCAGAAAGTTATCGTGCGTGGCATGGGCGATGGTTACAACGTGACGACCGTCAACGGCCGGCGTGTGGCCTCAGAAAACAGCGGCCGCGATTTTAACTACGACACCATCGCCTCAGAACTGGTCAATTCCATCGCGGTGTATAAATCACCGGAAGCACGGCTGCAAGAAGGCGGCATTGGCGCAGTGGTCGACATCCAAACGCGCAAACCGCTGGATTTAGAAGGTTTTACCCTGACCGGTTCCGCCAAAGGCGTCTATGAAAGCCGCACCGGCGACACCCAGCCGCATGCGTCTTTCCTGGTCGGTGATTTATTTGAAGATGGCAAACTCGGCGTCATTTTCACCGGTGCCTATTCTGAACGGACCATCCGTAACGATACTTATTCCGCCGCTGGTTTTTATGACGAACAAGAAGGCGTCACAGAAGCCACGCTGCCGATTGATAAAAACAATGACGGCAAAATTGACCAGGCCAACGAATTATTCCCGTCCAAAATCCCGGCTTATATGTATTACGCTAACGCGCAGGACGTGCGCGAACGGATGGGCGGCACGCTGTCGCTGCAATATCAGCCAAACGACTGGATTGATCTGAGCCTCGACACTATTTATTCACGCTACACCACCAACGGCAATCGCTACCAGATTGGCTTTGTGAACTATGACGAAAGCTGGACGCCGGGCACGCCGATTTTTAATAACGCCACTTTTGGCAGTGACGGCCGGGTCCTTTCGGTCACTCAGACTGCCAATCCGATGGTTGAGCTGCTGAACTTAAGCACGCCACGCAAAACCGACACCTGGCAAGTCGGTGCCAATGCCAAATTCCAAATCAGCGACGCGCTCAGTGTCACGGCTGATGTCTCAAGCTCAGAAGCCAAAGATCAGAACAACGGCGACAACCGCTTTATCGTCGCCCGTGGTTTTGTTGACTCAATCAAAATCGACTACAGCAAAGACAATAAACTGCCAGACGTGACCATTGCCCCGGCGCTGAATGCCGACCAAACCTACGGCGCGCACTACAGCTACAACAGTGGCACCGGCGTCACCGACCAAGTTGATGAAGCCAAGTTAATCGGTCAGTACAAAATTGACGATTCAGTGCTGACACAAGTCGATTTTGGGGTGACTTATGGCAAACAAAGCAAAGGTCGCAGCGAATATTCGTCAAAAAATGCCAGCCAATTCAGTCGCGGTGGTTTTTACCTGGCGCGGGATAAATACACTTTTGACGCCAGTTCGGTATTTAAACAAGGCGATTTTGAGCTGTTCCGTATTCCAAAATCGGTGTTTGTGGCGCCGAATTTCGACAACTTCCTCGAAGGCGAAAACAGCATCCAACCCAATCCGTGGCCAAGTTTCGACTATGACAAACTGTTAGCCTTCTACCGCTCAATCAGCGCTGAAGCGGCTGACAAGAGCATTGTCGCCAGCTTAAACCAGGCCGGCGCTTTTGAAGTCAGTGAAGCCGTCACCGCCGCTTTTATTCAGGCGAATTTTGAAGACACGCTGTTTGGCCTGCCGTACTCGCTGAACCTTGGTCTGCGTCAAAGCAAAACCGACGTCACCAGTGAAGGTTATTCCTATGACTTCAGCAAGTTACAATTAGATAGTGCCGGTCTGCCAACCAACAACGACTGGCGCACTGTGAAACGGATCAGTTACGAAGGTAGCTACAATAAGCTGCTACCAAGCATGAACTTTAAGCTGAGCCTGCAGGATGATTTACAGTTACGCGTGTCGGCCGCAGAAGTGATGAGCCGGCCAAGTCTGGACCAGCTCAAACCCTGGGCAGCACCTAACTTCAGTACTAAGGTCAACGGCCTGCCACAACTGGACGTGCGGTTTCCTGGGCTGGCGCCTGAGCTGGCCAAGCAATATGACGTGACGTTGGAATGGTACCTGGCCGACAGTTCACAGCTGGCCCTTGGATATTTTGTCAAAGACATCGACGCCTTTATCGAAACGAAAAAAGGCAAAATCAACTTCGGTGGGATTGACTACTGGGGTACTTACGCCTCATCCGGTCAATACGGTGCCAAGATCAATGGTTTAGAAGCGGCCTGGCAACAATCACTGGAACAATGGTTACCGTCGCCGTTTGATGGTTTTGGCATCCAGTTGAACTATACCTATGTCGATAGCAAATTCGACGACCCTAAACTAAAAGATCTGTCGTACACCGGCATGTCGAAAGACTCCTACAACGCTGTGGTGTATTACGAAAAATATGGTGTGCAGGCGCGTTTAGCCTACAACTGGCGCAGCAAGTTCCTGAGCTATCCGGGCGACTGGGGCGGCGACAGCTGGACAGCTGCTTACGGACAGCTTGATGCGAGCGCGAGCTACGACATCAACGAGCATCTGACGGTGTACAGTGAAGTGTCGAACCTGACTAACGAGCGGTATTGGGGTTATGTCAAACAACCGGATCAGGTGAACTGGCTGGAACGCTTTGGTACCCAGGTGGCGGTTGGTGTGCGCGGCAACTTCTGATGCCGCTGGCATGGCCAGTTGTAAACAAGTTGTAGGCTGCCCGGCTTTCGGGCAGCATGCAATCATGCCTACGCCGCCCTTGGGGCGGCAATTTTCTATCTGAGGAATTACCAGAAATGCTGATGTTGGCTGCTATTTTCCCAAAACGCCCGCTAGCCGTGTTAGTCACCGCATTGCTGAGCGCAGCGTCGCTCAATCATGCCGCAATCGCTGCGCCGGTTGGCAATCTGACAGCGCTGCAGCAACAAACGGGGTTGCTGCAACTGTCGACCGATACCAATGTGGCTATCGAACTGCAGCTGTTAAAGCCAGATTTATTGCGCATCCGGGCCGGCCTCAACGGCAAGCTGACGGACGAAGGCAGTAAAGCCGCGCCCATCGTGATTAAAACCGACTATACGCAGGTAACCTATCAGCTCAAAGATATGGGGGATTATCAGCTGGTCAGCACCGAAGCCATGGCGCTGCGTATCTATAAAAACCCACTGACTTTTGCGCTGTATAAAGCCGACAATCAGACATTGATAGTGCAGGAACTGCAGCCGCTGGAGCTCAATGACAGCAAAGGCAGCGCGCAAAGCGTGCAGACACTGAGCACCGCGCCGGACGAGCGGTTTTACGGCGGTGGCCAGCAAAATGGTGCTTTTGAGTTTAAAGGCAAAAGCATGGAAATTTCCTATTCAGGCGGCTGGGAAGAAGGTGACAGACCAAGCCCGGCGCCGTTTTATTTATCCAGCAAAGGCTACGGCGTACTGCGTAATACCTGGGCCAACGGCAGCTACGACTTCCGCTCTGCCGAGTACTTAAACCTGTCGCATCAGGAAGGCCGTTTTGATGCTTATTATTTTGTTGGCGGCTCAGTTAAGGACGTCTTAGCCGATTACACCGAACTGACCGGCCGCGCCAAACTCATTCCGCGCTGGGCCTTTGAATATGGCGACGCCGATTGTTACAACGACGGCGATAATGGCAAAAAACCCGGCACTGTGCCGGATGGCTGGAGTGACGGCCCCACCGGCACCACGCCGGATGTCATTGATACTGTTGCAAAAAAATACCGCGAACATGATATGCCGGGCGGCTGGATTTTACCGAATGATGGCTACGGCTGTGGTTACACTGATTTACCCAAAGTGGTTAAAGGCCTGGCCAAATATGGCTTTAGAACTGGCCTCTGGACTGAAAACGGCGTCGATAAAATCGCCTGGGAAGTCGGCACTGCCGGCTCGCGTGCGCAAAAACTCGATGTGGCCTGGACCGGCCAGGGCTATCAGTTTGCTTTAGATGCGAACAAAGCTGCGGCCGACGGTATCCTGAATAATTCTGACTCGCGGCCATTCTTATGGACTGTGATGGGCTGGGCCGGCATGCAGCGCTACGCCGTGACCTGGACCGGCGACCAGTCCGCCAGCTGGGATTATATCCGCTGGCATATTCCGACGTTGATTGGCTCTGGTTTATCGGGTCAGGCTTATGCCACCGGCGATGTCGACGCTATTTTTGGCGGTAGCCCCGAGACTTATACCCGCGATTTACAGTGGAAAGCCTTTACGCCGGTATTAATGGGCATGTCCGGCTGGTCGAAAGCGGCGCGCAAACACCCCTGGTGGTATGACGAGCCCTACCGCAGCATCAACCGCGATTATTTGAAACTGAAAATGCGCCTGACGCCCTACATGTACACGCTGGCGCAGCAGACCGAACAGACCGGCGCGCCTATTGTGCGCGGCCTGATGTGGGATTATCCGCAAACGCCTAAAGCTTTGACCGAAGCATATAAGTATCAGTTTTTACTGGGCCGCGATTTGCTGGTGGCACCGGTATACCGCTCCCAAACCGCCAGTCAGGGCTGGCGCAAAAACGTGTTTTTACCAGAAGGCCAATGGCTTGATTATTGGGATGGCCGCGTTGTGGACGCACCTGAAGCGGGCCATTTACTCGACTACAAGGTGGATTTAAAAACGATTCCGCTATTTGTCCGCGCCGGTGCCATTATTCCGATGTATGACGCCATGTTGTATGACGGTGAAAAACCCAAAGATGTGCTGACGCTGGATATCTATCCATTTGGCGACAGCGCCTACACCATGTATGAAGATGACGGCACCAGTCGGCAGTATCAGCAAGGTGCTTTCAGTACGCAGCAATTTAGCGTCAAAGCGCCGTCTTTTGTCGCCGGTAAAGCCGGTGATATTCAGGTGGATATCGCGCCGGTAAATGGCCAATATCAGGGCCAGGAAACTGCGCGGGTGTATCAGCTGCAGCTGCATAGCCGGGTCAAGCCCGATGCAATCAAGCTGGATGGTCAAACGCTCAAAGCACTGCCAGATGCAACCGCCTTTGCCAAAGCGAGCAGTGGCTGGTATTTCAGCAGCGAAAAATATGGCGTGGTCCATGTGAAAACGGCTAAAACCGATATCCGCCAGCCGCTTAGTTTCACGGTACAAATCAATGGCGCGCAGAGCCTTGCCACGACCGCCGGCTACGACAAAGCGCCGGACCTTGGTAATCAGATCGCCGCTGACAGCATTCTGGTACTGAACCGGCCGGCCGAAGAATCGGGTCATGTGCTGGAAAACGCCTTTGACGGCAAACCGGGCACCTGGTTTCGCACCAAACGCGATCAATCGGTGAAAACCGGTGCGCATGAGTTCACGCTGGCGCTGGGCGAACGGCGTATGGTGAATGGCTTTGAAATTGCGCCGCGCAATGACCAGCACTGGCAATATGGCCAGGTCGCCGACTATGAGGTTTATCTGGGTGATAACAATGGCGAATGGGGCCAGCCGGTTGCACGTGGCCGCCTGCAAAAACTGCAGCAAAAACAAAAAGTCGAGTTTGCCGCCAAACCAGGTACTTTGTTCCGCTTTCGCATCTTAAGCACACAAGATCAGGCCGAAGCCGATCCGATGGTGACCGCGGCAGCACAAGGCACGGCCAAAGCCTATAACGCCTTGTTGCCCAAAGTGGTCAGCCCAATAGCCATTTCGGAGTTCCGCGTCTTGCAGCAACCGGAACCTGAGACTGAGCCGGTCCAGTGGTTTTTAGCCGAACAAAAACCGCTTCGTGCCGACAATGCCGTTGGCCCGGTAGAACTGAATCAAAGCAATGGCAGCAACAAAGCCAAAGACGGCAGCCTGATGTCGATGAACGGGCTGAAATTCCGTAAAGGCCTTGGTGTGTCTGCGCAAAGCCGGATTGATTATCCGCTCACCGGTCAATGGCGCCTGCTGCGGGCCGATGTTGGCATCGACGACAGCTGCCGTGACAAAGGCGGTGTGCAGTTCCAGATCTTCGGCGATGATAAACTGCTGTATGACTCAGGCTTGGTGCAGGCACCGGCCGTGGTCAAACCGGAGCTGGATATCCGCGGCATCCGACTGCTCAGTTTGCGGACCACCGGCGGCAAGACAGGCGTCTGTGCCAACTGGGCCAATGCTTCGGTACTGGGTTACCCGGACAAAAACGGCAAACTGTAGATGCTGACCCGTTCGATCAAGCCGGCCATAGTGCCGGCTTTTTTGTGACACTATCACACTTCATCGGGCAAAAATGGCATTCAGCCGCATTCAGTGGTATCCACCCACCGTTCTGACGTATCAAGAGGACAATTTTGATTGTTTAGAGGGAATTTTATGCGTTTACGTTATTCTTTCGCCGCGCTGGCAATCGGTATCAGCAGCCTGGCTCAGGCCGCCATTGATCCGCAGTATCAGTATCTGAATGCACTGCCAGTGGCACAAGACACGCTGGTGCTGCCGCTGCGTAGCAGCGACCTTAAAAGTGGCAGTCACAGCTTATTGGCCGACCCGCAGCTGAAACAACAATTAACTGCGGCCGGTTTTACCGGTAAAGCCGGCAGTATCAGCCAGCTTTATGGTGTGGCGGGTTACCAGCGCGTGCTGTTATTGGGCCTTGGTGATAAACCTGTCATCAGTGATGACAAGTTGGCAAATTACGGTGCTGATCTCGCCGCTGCACTGGACAAAAACAACGCACAGCAAGTCACCATCGACGGTCGTTATCTGGCGGCCATACCGCAGCTGGTGCATGGTCTGGAACTGCGGGCCTACCGCTTCGACCAGTTGAAATCAAAAGCCGCAACCCCGCGTAAATTAGCGGTCGACGTGGTGGTTGCCGATGTAAAAAGCGCCCAGCAGCAACATCAACAACTACAGGCAATCGCTGATGGCGTCTATCTGGCGCGTGATCTGACCAATTTACCGGCTGCTGACTTAACACCACAGAGCTTTGCCGCAGCGGCACAAACGCTGGAAAAGCTGGGCGTGAAAGTCACTGTTCTCGACGAAAAAGCGATTAATGACTTGGGGATGGGGGCACTCGCAGCCGTTGGCCGTGGTAGTGATCGGCCACCCACGCTGGTGATCGCTCACTGGCAAGGTGACAACAAAGCGCCACTGGCATTAATCGGTAAAGGCATCACCTTTGATACCGGCGGCTACAACCTGAAAACCGATGGCGAATCTATTGTGCGGATGACCAGCGACATGGCGGGCGCCGCGGCTGTGCTTGGTACAGTCAAAGCTCTGGCGCTGCAAAAAGCCAAAGTGAACGTCGTTGGCGTGATGGCGATGGCAGAAAACATGATTTCGTCGAACGCCTATTTACCAGGCGATGTGTTAAAGACCGCGCAGGGCTTGACGGTACAAATCACCTCAACAGATGCGGAAGGCCGTTTAGTGATGGCGGATGCGATGTGGTATGCCCGCAAGGAATATAAACCGCGTGCCATGGTCGATATCGCGACTTTAACCGGCAGCAAAGTCGGTGCTTTGGGCAGTTACTATGCCGGGCTATTCACTGAAGATGAATCCTTGCACAGTGCATTGTTACAGGCAGCTAAAAGCAGCGGCGAACCGTTGTGGCGTTTGCCGCTCAGCGATGAATTTGCCAGCGAACTGAAAAGCGATGTCGCTGATTTACGTAATACCGGCAAAACAACTGGCGCCTCCACGGCAGCCTGGTTCCTAAAACAATTCGCCGGAGACACCCCTTGGGCACACGTGGATATCGCCGGCAATGCGCTGGCCAGCAGCGATAAAGGCGTTCATCCGGTAGGCGCCACCGGTTTTGGTGTGCGTTTGTTAACGCACTGGACCTTGCAACAGCCATAAATCAGCGGGTGACGAACACCGGGTGACGAACACCGGGTGACGGACAGAGCCCCCTGCGACTTATTGTCGCAGGGGGCTTTTTTATTTTTACGCCACTGCTACAGTATTTTTCTAATAAAAATCTGAGTCTTAGCTATGGTCTTTCCGAACCTGCGCCGCGAGCGTTTCTGGCGCAATCTGCACTTTTATCTTGGCCTTATCTTGTCATTGCAGCTGGTCGCCTGGTTTGCCAGTGGTGTGGTGATGAGCTGGTTTCCTATTGAGCAAGTCCGGGGCGAGCATTTGCAACAGCCGGCGCCTGAGGTGCGCTGGAGCGATGCCATGATCACACCGGCCGACGCGTTACAGCGGGCGACGGCTGAATTTCGCCAGGCACAACTGAGTCTGAGCCAACGCGGAGCTGAACCGGTTTATCATTTACAACAAGACAACAAACAGCTGTTTATCAGTGCTCAATCTGGACAGATACTGCAAACGCTCAGCGAAAATGCAGTACGCAAGATAGTGCAACAACGCTACCAAGGTACCGGCACCGTGCAAAGTGTCGAACTGTTAGCGCAGGCGCCTGCTGAAGTGCGCGGATTAACCCCGCCGCTGTGGCTGGTGCAATTTGCCGATAATGAACAAAGCGCTTTTTATTTTCATCCGATCACCGGGCAGTTACTGCGGGTGCGCACAGACACCTGGCGGCTGTACGACTTCTTCTGGATGCTGCATATCATGGATTATGAAGACCGCAGTGACTTTAATCATCCGTTACTGATCATCAGCGCCGGCAGCGCACTAGGCTTTACGCTCGGTGGTTTTGTGTTATTGGGATTTCGTATCGCGCGGGGCAGCCGTCACCACAGCAATGTCAACGGCTAGCCTTTCGGTCACGGCAATGAAACCGAAACAGCTCTATACTGTCTGAAATTTGACCAACGACAGTGGAGGTGTGACATGGATACCAGTAAGCATAATCTGTATACCCTGTTCGACCAGCTGGGCTTGCCCAGCGATGACGCCAGCATTGAACGCTTTGCCCGGCACTACCGGCTCACTGATGGCCAAAATCTCTATCAGGCGGAATTCTGGACACCAGCACAAGCCAGTTTTCTGCGCGACGCCTTTCACCAGGATGCAGAGTGGTCCGACGCACTGGACCAACTCAATGGTTTGATGCGTTAGCCCAGAGTTCAGGGCTTAATCTGATACAGCGGTAATGCATTTAACCGACGATCGATTTCGGCGACCATCTGCTGATAGACCGCCGAATCGATCGACTGATACTGCTGCTCAAACATGGCTTGCGGTAAACCTTCCGGCAAGCGGCTTTTATTCGGAAACAATTCCTGCTCGGTGCGGTCCTGCTGCGTGAAAAATTGTTGCACCGCGCGGGCCGATTGCGGTGAAGCAGCCGCTATACGGGCGAAACGGATACCGGCACGGTCAGCCAGCAGGTCAACAAAACTAAAACCACTGCCGCCGTTTAATGAATCCAACAACTCCTTTGCCTCACCAACTGCCGACGACAACCGCTGATTCCCCAACACATGCAAGCTGGCAGAATAGACAAAATGTTGTTGTAAATCCGGCCGGCGTGCCAGCGTCACCCGCGGTAACTTGCCTTGCGGATTCGTCTTAATTTCATTGACCAGCAACTGCAGATTACGCCCACCCAGCAGTTGTGCCAGCGCCAGGATCACCGCCTGATTTTCCCGTACCGCCTGTTCCGGCTTATCTTTACTGCGGCGGTCGGCTTCACGTAGCAGCACCTGCAGATAAGTGATCAGACTGTGCGACGACTGAGTAGCACTCTGTTGTTGACTGTGCGCCAGAGCCAGCGCGTAATAATGCTCAATCAGCGCGGTTTGTTCGTCTGAGCCAAACCATTGCTTGTACAGACTGACGCCAGATAATTTCAGCTGACTGAGACTAAAACCCTCAGACTTACTGAGTTCCACCTTGACCGCATCCTGCTGCACTGTCACTGAGCGCACTTTCGCCAACAACGCAGCGCCTTCGCCAGGTCCCCACAGCTGATCAGCGACCCAGCCCAATAGACCCAGCGCCATATCGCCAGGTAAAGTCAGCCGGCCCAGTTTTACCTGACGAACCTGCAAAGGCCCGGCGGAAGGTTCAATTTGAATATCGGCGTTGATATAAAGCTGGTAAGACAATACGTCCAGCGGCATCGTCATCAAAATGGTCAGTCCGGCCGGATTAATCTGCGTTTTTCCCTGAAAGCCTGGCAAGGTGCGGCTCGCCAGCGCGAAGGCCGCATTCAGTTCGTCAGCGTTGGTTTGAATGACCAGCTGTTGGCCCGGGTCACGCATCGATTGATTCAGGTTGTTGAATAACTGCTGGCTGTTGCGCACCGCAGCCGCATTTAACTGGCCAGTCTCACTGAGCAATGGTGTGCGTTGCAGCAATAACAGCGCCAGCAATGCCAGCACAGTGGCAAGCAACAGCAGTAAAGTTAGGATCTGACGAAAAAGATGCTGGACAGCCTGCATCAATCAACCTCAAGTGGCGCAAAGGCCTTTATCTTAACAGAAGGATTTGCTGCGGCGCGACGATTTCTGCCGCAGCGTGATTTGTAACTAAATATTCTGCTAAACAGGCACTTGCTACTACCGCTTTGCCTGCTTTTCTGGCTAAGATAACGACAATATCGCAGTGCGAAGCGCCCGTGCCAGGTGCTATTACAACGACAATAAATTCGCTGAGGAGTTCGATTGAACCGATTTATAGCCGTCATCGGCCGGGCTCTACTCGCCTTTGGGGTCCTGATCTGCAGTGCGCATGCCGATCCGCTGGATGCGAAACTGGACCAGTTCCTGCAATTGACGAACCAACAGCCAGCACAGGCATCTGCGTTGATCCAGAGTCTCGAAGCACAGCTCACTGCGGATACTCCAGCGCTGACCCGCGCCCGGCTCTGGTCCTATCTGGGTGGCGACTATCGTGACAGACAAGATTTTGCCAAAGCCCAGCATTATGTCGACCTCAGCCTGGAGCTGGCCGAACAAGTGCAAAGCGAAGATATCCGAGCCGAGGCGCTGACCGATCAACTGTCGCTGTATCGCGCGCAAGATCAACCGGGCAAAGCCCGCGCGCTGGTCAGCCAACTGCAGGAAACGCTGGCAAGCGCCAATCTGGAGCGGATCCGCTATTACGCCGCCAACACGCTGGGTAATTTTTTGCAGGCAGAAGACCAATACGAACAAGCGCTGCAAGCTTATTATCAGGCATTTCATGCCGTTGAAAACTCTAAAGATCCACGTACAGCCGTGCGTAAAATCTACCTGCAGGGCGCTATTGCCGGCCTGAACACCGTACTGGCTCAGTACCAAAAAGCCGATGAATTGCTGCAAGCCGCAATTACACAGGCAGAGGAACAAGCGGCGCTAAACTTTCTGCTGCCTGACCTGTACCTGCAGCTTGGGGTGAACTTCGCATCACAGCCAAAGAACGCAGAGGCCGAACAAGCGAATCAACAAGGCTTAAAGTGGGCACGAAAGCTGAACAATCCCTATTCGGTCGCAACTCTGCTGAATAATCTCGGCGACCTGCGCCTTAAACAGGGGCAATATGCTGAGGCTGTGCCGTTGTTTGTTGAAGCGAAACAGCTGGCCGAACAACAAAAATATACAGCCATGACGCTGACCGCTGAATTTAATCTCGGTTATATCAAAGTGTTGCAAGGCAACTATGCCGAAGGCCTGACACAAATGGCCGCCATGGTTGCCAAGGCTCGCGAACTGCAAATGGCGGATACAGAATTACTGAGCTATGTCGGTGAGTTGGCAGATGCCTACGGCACCGCGAAGGCCTACGCTGACGAAGCCCGTTTATTGCGCGAGTACAATGCGCTCAGTCAGAACATTTTTAAAACCGACCGGGATCAGGAAATCAGTGCGTTACAGGAAGCTTTTTCTGCCAAAGAAAAAGCCAAACAGATTGAAAGTCTGCAGCAACAAAACCAACTGAAATCGGCAGAAATCGCCCAAACGCAATTGCAGCAACGGGTCATGTTTTTGTTTGGTCTGGTCGTTCTGCTGGCGACCACCTTGTTGTATCTACTGTATCGCAAGGTTCGCAATGCCAATCAGCAGTTACGCCATGCCAATGACCAGCTGGCATATAACTCGTTGCACGACCCGCTGACGGGGTTGCTGAATCGCCGTTCTTTGCACGAATTTATGCAAAAACGCACGGAACAAGGCGAACGCCGGCAGTTACCAACTGCCACCACCGATGGTTTTATCCTGCTTGATATCGATTATTTTAAACATATTAATGACCATCACGGTCATGCTGCCGGCGATGTCGTGCTGATTGAGGTCGGCCGCAGACTGAAGCAGCTGACACGTCAGGGTGATATGGTGCTGCGTTGGGGCGGCGAAGAGTTTCTGATTGTACTGCGTAATCTGAATCAGACAGCCTTGACTAACTTCACCAATCGCGCCCTGCAGGTAATTGGCAGCGAACCCGTGATCTATCAGAACGTCAGTATTCAGGTGACGGCCTCGGCTGGCTTCCTGACGCTGCCATTCGCCGGCGTCGACGAACACCAGCTGAACTGGGAAAAAGCACTAAAACTGGCCGATATGGCGTTGTATATGGGCAAAGTGCATGGCCGCAACCGTGGTTATGGCCTGGTCGCCTTACACAGGCCTTACGAAGAGCTGCGGGCGCAGCTGGAAACTGATCTCAGTATGCCCATCGAACAAGGCCATCTGGAAATCACGCTGGTGCTAGGTCCGCCACAAGCCTGATCCGACCAGATTCGCCTACAGGCGCCGCGTTCTATACTGCAAAGACTTGTTCTCACAGGTCTTTTTTATGCCTTTTCGCTATCTAGTAATGACACTGCTGTGCTGCTCCTGCTCTGGCTATGCAGAAGTTCTCTGGCAGGACTTTCGCCTAACCTATTTAAACGGCAGTCATTACCGGCTGGGCGACCCACAACGTCAGGTTCTGACAATTGAACATGCCGCCGCCACAGCCTGGGGCGACAGCTTTTTTTTCCTCGACCATATGAAATCCGCTAATGGCCAGCACAGCAATTATGCTGAGCTACAGCCCCGCTTTAGTCTGGGTAAAAATGGCTGGCAGCAGGCACCTGGCGGCCTGATCAAAGATGTGTTGCTGGCGAGCCATATCGAGATGTCATCGCAGCGCACCAACCTGCTGTATGGCGTGGGGCTTGATTTAGCCATGCCTGGTCTGAAGTTTACCCAACTGAATTTTTACCGGCGCAATAACGAACAAATCGCCGATAACTGGCAGGCCACGCTGGTCTGGGGCGCGCCTTTTCAATTCGGCGGTCAGTCGTTTTTGTATGACGGTTTTGTCGACTGGGCCAGCGGCAGCGTGGATCAGCATGCCAACCTGAACTGGACGTCACAACTGAAATGGCTGGCCAGCAATCTGTGGCAAGGCAAGAGCCAGGTCTGGCTCGGCGTGGAGTACGTCTGGTGGCGACATAAGTTTGGGGTGCTGGACAAGCCCTTGCTGCGCAGCCACGAGAATAATGTGAATCTGCTGCTGAAATGGCATTTTTAGCGGGCGTTTAATAACAACGCCGGCACAAGGCCGGCGTTGTGAAGACAGTAGTCAGAACGACTATTCCCAGTTCAGCACTACTTTGCCGCTCTGACCGGAACACATAATGTCAAAGCCTTGCTGGAACTCAGCAACCGGCATTTCATGGGTCACAATCGGCGTCAGATCCAGACCGGATTGGATCAGGCTCGCCATCTTGTACCAGGTCTCGAACATTTCGCGGCCATAAATGCCTTTAATCACCAGGCCTTTAAAAATCACTTTGTTCCAGTCCACCGCCATATCAGACGGCGGAATGCCTAACATCGCAATTTTGCCGCCATGGTTGATGGTGTCGAGCATAGAGCGGAATGCCGATGGCACACCGGACATTTCTAAACCGACATCAAAACCTTCGGTCATGCCCAATTCGGCCATTACATCGGTCAGATTTTGTTTGCTGACGTCCACTGCACGGGTCGCGCCCATTTTCAGTGCCAGTTCGAGCCGGAATGGATTGACGTCGGTGATCACGATATGACGAGCGCCGACATGGCGTGCAACAGCTACCGCCATAATACCAATCGGGCCGGCGCCGGTGATCAGCACATCTTCACCGACCAGATCAAATGACAGAGTGGTGTGCACAGCATTGCCGAACGGGTCAAAAATCGCCGCGATGTTATCTGGGATATTGTCTGGAATTTTAAAAGCGTTAAAGGCCGGGATCACCAGATATTCAGCAAAAGAGCCCTGACGGTTCACACCCACGCCAATAGTGTTCCGGCACAAATGCACGCGACCGGCGCGGCAGTTGCGGCAATGGCCACAAACTAAATGGCCTTCGCCGGACACGCGGTCACCCACGGAAAAACCGCGCACTTCCGAGCCCATGCCCACCACAACACCAACATATTCATGACCAACCACCATGCCATGCGGAATGGTTTTTTGCGCCCAGTCGTCCCACTTGTAGATATGGACGTCAGTGCCACAAATCGCGGTCTTTTTAATTTTGATTAAAACGTCGTTTGGCCCGACTTCCGGCATCGGCACTTCGGTTTGCCAAATACCCGGTTCTGCTTTTAATTTCGCTAATGCTTTCATGTTGTTACCTTAAGCGATCACGCCCATGTCTTTACCGGTACGGATAAAAGCGGCAATGGCTTTATCCAGCTGCGCTTTGCTGTGAGCGGCCGAAATCTGCGTGCGGATCCGCGCCTGCCCTTTTGGCACCACCGGGAAGGAGAATCCAACCACATAAACGCCTTGTTCCAACATCCGCCGGGCAAATTCACCGGCGACTTTCGCATCGCCCAGCATCACCGGGATGATGGCGTGGTCTTTACCGGCTAGCGTGAAACCGGCGGCAGTCATCTGCTCACGGAAATAGGCGGCGTTCTCCCAGAGTTTAGCTCTGAGCGCGTCGCCTTGCGCCAGCAAATCGAGCACTTTGATCGACGCAGTCACAATGGAAGGCGCCAGACTGTTGGAGAATAAATACGGCCGTGAACGCTGTCTGAGCCATTCGATTACTTCTTTTTTACCTGAGGTGTAACCACCAGAGGCACCGCCTAAAGCTTTGCCAAGCGTACCGGTGATGATATCGACGCGCTCTAACACGTCGCAGTATTCATGGGTACCGCGGCCATTTTTGCCTACAAAACCCACAGCATGGCTGTCATCGACCATCACCAGGGCATTGTATTTATCCGCTAAATCACAAATCGATTTCAGGTCGGCAATGACGCCGTCCATCGAGAACACACCGTCGGTGGCGATCAGTTTAAAGCGTGCGCCATCAGCATCGGCTTGCTTTAACTGTGCTTCCAATTCCGCCATATCATTGTTGGCATAACGGTAACGTTTGGCTTTACACAGCCGCACGCCATCGATGATCGAGGCATGGTTCAGTGCATCAGAAATGACCGCATCTTCAGCGCCTAAAATGGTTTCAAACAAACCGCCGTTGGCGTCAAAGCAGCTGGAATACAAAATAGTATCTTCAGTACCTAAAAACGCGCTGATGCGCGCTTCTAAAGTTTTGTGAATATCCTGAGTACCACAGATAAAACGCACAGAGGCCACACCAAAACCATGGCTATCGAGGCCTTGCTGCGCCGCTGCAATCAATTCAGGCGAATTGGCGAGGCCCAGATAGTTATTGGCGCAGAAGTTTAAAACCTGCTCGCCGTTGACGGTGACATCGGAAAATTGCTGAGACGTGATGATCCGTTCGCCTTTATACAGGCCTTCGGCTTTCACATCGTCGATTTGTTGCTGGATATGGCCGAGGAACGCGGAATTGCGCATGGAGCCTCCTGTTGGGACATTGGTATTTATACCCTTCTTCGTTGCAGATCTGGCGTTGTTGGCTGCCTGCGCTCACTGCGTTCACATAGGGGGCTATGCTGATGTTTGAAAATCGCCGCAGATTCGTTTAGTTGCCGTCAGGCCAGTTCTTCAATGATCTTGGGTATATATTATTATCGAAAGCATTCGAAATCATCATTTATTTTCGATAAACCATGGATCGCTGCTTCTCTGGAATTTGGCGCCGATTGTACCGCAAAGATTGACCGATCGCAGTGAAATTGCGGCTGGTCGGTGCACAGCCGGGATCAGTGTCACTGCAGGGGGGATTTGTCGCTGGCAGAAATAATAAAGGCCGCAGCAGCGGCCTTTATCAGGTCAAAACAAACTTATTTCTTTTTCGCTTTTGGATTTGGCAAGTCGGTGATAGAACCTTCGTACATCTCAGCCGCCAGACCGATTGATTCGTTCAGCGTTGGGTGTGCGTGGATAGTCAGTGCGATATCTTCAGCATCTGCGCCCATTTCGACCGCTAAACAAATCTCACCGAGCATTTCACCGGCATTGATACCGACAATAGCGCCACCCAGAATACGGTGCGTTTCTTTGTCGAAAATCAGCTTAGTGAAGCCTTCAGTGCGGGCTGAAGCGATAGCACGACCTGAAGCTGCCCATGGGAAAGTCGCGGTTTCGATGGCAACGCCTTTCTCTTTGGCTTCTTTCTCGGTGATACCGACCCAAGCCATTTCTGGATCTGTGTATGCCACAGATGGAATGCAACGCGGGTCGAAGAAGTGCTTCATACCAGAAATCACTTCAGCGGCAACGTGGCCTTCGTGTACGGCTTTGTGCGCCAGCATTGGCTGACCAATCACGTCGCCGATGGCGAAAATGTGTGGCACGTTGGTGCGCAGTTGTTTGTCGACGTTGATGAAACCACGCTCATCAACGTTCACGCCTGCCTTCGCTGCATCCAGCAGGCTGCCGTTTGGACGACGGCCAACTGCAACCAGGATTTTGTCGTAACGAACCGGTGAAGCCGGTGCGTTTTTGCCTTCGAAGGTCACATACAGACCGTCGGCTTTCGCTTCAACTGCAGTCACTTTGGTGGACAGCATCAGCGTGTAATTGTCTTTGTTGTACTTGGTGTAGGCTTTGACCAGATCAGCATCTGCCGCTGGCACCAGCTGGTCAGCGAATTCAACCACAGATACTTTAGAACCTAAAGCACGGTATACAGTGCCCATTTCCAGACCGATGATACCGCCGCCTAATACCAGCATTTCGCCCGGAATGTCTTTTAATTCCAGCGCGCCGGTAGAATCGATGACGCGTGGGTCATCTTTTGGAATAAATGGCAGTGCAACTGGCTCAGAGCCAGCAGCAATGATGGCGCTGTCAAAAGTGATAGTGGTATCACCAACCACCAGCGTATTCGGGCCAGTGAATTTGCCGTAGCCGTTCACGACTTTGACTTTACGCATTTTAGCCATACCGTTCAGACCGTTGGTCAGCTGGCCAACCACTTTGTCTTTCCAGGCACGGATTTTATCTAAATCGATTTGTGGTGCACCGAAGGTTACACCGTGAGATGCCATCTCTTTTGCGTCATCGATGACTTTGGCAACGTGTAATAAGGCTTTCGACGGGATACAGCCAACGTTTAAGCAGACACCGCCAAGGGTGCTGCGGGCTTCAACTAAGGTCACTTCCAGACCTAAATCGGCTGCACGGAATGCAGCTGAATAACCACCAGGGCCAGCGCCCAGCACTACTACCTGAGTTTTGATTTCGTTGCTCATTGTTTTACCTTGCTATTTTAGCTTGCAATTTTACTTGCTTCGGGCTCGTAGGTTGCCACGGCAGCGCCGGTGGCACAGCGTAAAAGTTGGCGGATTTTAGCACCCTGCCTGAAAGATGTCCCGTAACTTTTCAGCCACATCAACATCAGCTACATCAACATCAGACGGGGGCTGTTGCCACCGCAACAACAGCGGCAGCCAAGGCTGCCGCTTACTGCATTACATAATAATCTGACGAATATCAGCCAGATAAGATGCCAGCGTTGCGGTGAAACGCGCCGCTAAAGCACCATCGATCACCCGGTGATCATAAGACACCGACAACGGCACCATCAGGCGTGGCTGGAAGGCTTTACCATCCCATTTCGGCTTGATATCCGATTTCGACACGCCGAGGATCGCCACTTCCGGTGCATTGACGATAGGCGTAAACGCCGTGCCACCGATACCGCCGAGGCTGGAGATGGTGAAACAACCACCCTGCATATCCGCTGCCGTCAGTTTGCCTTCACGGGCTTTGACAGAAATTTCCTGCAGCTCGCGTGACAGTTCGATAATGCCTTTTTTGTTTACATCACGAACCACCGGTACCACTAAGCCATTTGGTGTATCGACCGCAATGCCCAAGTGTACGTATTTCTTCAGAATCAGGCTGGCGCCATCTTCCGATAAAGAGCTGTTAAAGGTTGGGAATTCTTCCAGCGCTTTAGCCACAGCCTTCATCACAAACACCAGCGGAGTGTATTTGACGCCGAGTTTTTTCTTCTCTGCCAGGCTGTTCTGATCTTTACGGAATTCTTCCAGATCAGTGATATCAGCTTCGTCAAACTGGGTCACATGCGGAATGCGCACCCAGTTGCGGTGTAAATTGGCACCGGACAGCTTCTGAATACGCGACAGCGGTTTTTCTTCCACGGCGCCGAACTTGCTGAAATCCACTTTTGGCCAGGCAATTAAATCAAAACCAACACTGTTGCCACTGCTGGCCACACTGCCCTTGCCTGCTGCGACCTGCGCAATAATGTTTTTCACATAATTCTGCACGTCTTCACGCTGCACCCGACCTTTACGCGCAGTGCCGGTGACTTTGGACAAGTCGACACCAAACTCACGGGCTAAGCGACGTACCACTGGCGAAGCATGAGCAAAAGCTGCGCTTTGTGTCACCACGCTGTCAGCCACGGCTGTGGCTGGCGCTGCACTCGCAGCAGGGACTGCAGGCGCAGCTGGAGCTGGAGCCGCTGCAACTGGCGCTGCTGGAGCTGCGGCCGGTGCTGCTGCAACTGATGCTGGCGCTGCTGCACCGGTCGAAAATACAAACACTAATGAGCCGGTTTGTACTTTATCGCCGACTTTGACTTTGACTTCGGTCACAGTACCAGCGAAAGGTGCCGGCACTTCCATCGCCGCTTTGTCGCCTTCGACCGATAACAGTGATTGTTCTGCTTTAACCACGTCGCCGACTTTGACCAGCACTTCAGTGACTTCAACCGCGTCACCACCGATATCCGGCACTTTCACGTCTTTGCTTTCGGTAACAGCTGCGGCAGTCGCCACTGGTGCTGCAACAACTGGGGCCGCGACTGGCGCGGCGGCTGCAGCAGGAGCTGGAGCAGCAGCTGCGCCGGCAAACACCATAATCAACGAGCCGGTTTTGACTTTATCGCCGGCTTTCACCCGAATTTCCTGCACCACACCGGCCTGAGCAGCTGGTACTTCCATCGAAGCTTTATCGCCTTCGACCGACAGCAGCGACTGGTCCACACTGACAGTGTCGCCGACTTTCACCAGAATTTCGGTGACTTCCACTTCATCCGCGCCGATATCCGGCACAAAAATTTCGATTGTCATTGCCATTCCTCTTATGCGAACAGTGGGTTCGGCTTATTGGTGTCGATGCCAAAACGCACGATGGCATCGGCGACCAGTTGTTTGTCGATAGTGCCTTGTTTAGCGAGTTCACGCAGCGCCGCCAGCACCACGTAACCGGCATTCACTTCGAAGTGACGGCGCAGGTTCTCGCGGCTGTCGGAGCGGCCAAAGCCGTCGGTGCCCAGCACTTTGTACGACACTGCCGGCACAAAAGCACGGACCTGGTCGACATAGTTTTTGATGTAGTCGGTTGCCGCAATGGCAGGCTCTTTGCCCATCACCTGTGCAATGTACGGCACTTTTTCCGGCTCGCTTGGGTGCAGCATATTGTGACGTTCACAATCCTGACCATCGCGTGCCAGTTCGTTGAAAGACGTCACCGAATAGACATCAGAAGCAATGCCGTATTCTTCAGACAGAATTTCCGCAGCACGACGCACTTCATTCAGGATGGTGCCTGAACCTAATAACTGCACTTTGCCTTTGTTACCGGTCAGGGTTTCCAGCTTATAAATACCACGACGAATGCCTTCTTCAGCACCTTGTGGCATCGCCGGGTGATGATAGTTTTCATTCATCACTGTGATGTAGTAGTAGACGTTCTCTTGTGCTGCACCGTACATGCGGCGGATACCGTCCTGCATGATCACTGCCAGTTCGTAAGCGTAAGTCGGGTCGTAAGAGATACAGTTTGGTACTGTCCCGGCCAGGATATGGCTGTGACCGTCTTCGTGCTGTAAGCCTTCACCATTTAATGTGGTGCGGCCAGCAGTGGCGCCTAACAGGAAACCACGGGCCTGTTGGTCTCCGGCCAGCCAGGCCATATCACCAACGCGCTGGAAGCCGAACATTGAGTAGTAAATGTAGAACGGGATCATCGGCAAATCATTGGTGCTGTACGACGTTGCCGCCGCCACCCAGGATGCCATTGCCCCCAGCTCGTTAATACCTTCCTGCAACACCTGGCCAGAAGTTTCTTCTTTATAATACGAAACAATGGCGCGGTCTTCCGGCGTATAAGTCTGACCGTGCGGGTTATAAATACCAATTTGACGGAACAGACCTTCCATACCAAAGGTACGGGCTTCGTCGGCGATAATTGGCACAATTTGCTGGCCGATATTCGGGTCTTTTAACAGGATATTCAGGCCACGCACGAACGCCATAGTGGTTGAAATTTCACGTTTTTGCTCTTCCAGCAAACCTTCAAACACTGGCAATTCCGGCAAAGTCAGCGCTTTGGTGAAATTCGGCAAACGTACCGGAGTGTAACCGTTTAAGGCATTGCGGCGCGCATGCAGGTACTGATGCTCTGGCGAGCCTTCCGGCAGCGTCAGATATGGCAGGCTGTGTACGTCTTCTTCCGACAGATACTCTTCCAGATTCAGACGCTTACGGATTTGCAGCACATGCGTCATATCCATTTTCTTCACCTGGTGGGCGATGTTTTTGCCTTCAGCGGCTTCACCCATACCATAACCTTTGATGGTTTTGGCCAGGATCACAGTCGGACGACCTTTGGTCTCTTGCGCCGCTTTAAAGGCAGCATAAAGTTTGGACGGCTCATGACCACCGCGTTTTAACGCGAAGATCTCTTCGTCGGTCATATCGGCAACTAAGGCGGCAGTTTCCGGGTAACGGCCGAAGAAGTGCTGACGCACATAAGCACCGTCTTTGGCTTTATAGGTCTGGTAATCGCCGTCGATAGTTTCGTTCATCAGCTGCAGCAGCTTGCCGGTGGTGTCTTTGGCCAGCAGCTTGTCCCAGCCACTGCCCCATACCACTTTAATCACGTTCCAGCCGGCGCCACGGAATAAACCTTCCAGTTCCTGGATGATTTTGCCGTTGCCCATCACCGGGCCATCTAAACGCTGCAGGTTACAGTTGACCAGGAAACACAGGTTATCCAGTTTTTCCCGCGCGGCGAATGACAGCGAACCACGGCTTTCCGGCTCGTCCATCTCACCGTCACCGAGGAAGGCATACACACGTTGTGCGCTGGTGTCTTTCATACCACGGCCGTGTAAATACTTCAGGAAACGCGCCTGGTAAATCGAGGTGATAGGGCCTAAACCCATAGACACAGTCGGGAACTGCCAGAACTCCGGCATCAGTTTCGGGTGCGGATAAGAGGATAAACCTTCACCACCAACTTCCTGGCGGAAATTGTCCAGCTGATCTGCCGTTAAACGGCCTTCAACAAAAGCACGGGCGTAAATACCTGGTGAAATGTGGCCTTGATAATAAACTAAATCGCCGCCGTCTTTTTCGTTCGGCGCGCGGAAGAAGTGGTTAAAACAGGTTTCGTAAAACGCGGCAGCGGACTGGTACGACGCCATGTGGCCGCCCAGTTCCAGCTCTTTTTTCGACGCGCGCAGCACGATCATGATGGCGTTCCAGCGGATCACCGAGCGGATCTTTTTCTCCAGATTCACATCGCCCGGATAAGCCGGTTCCTGCTGCGGCGGAATAGTGTTGATATAGTTGGTGGTGATGCCGGTTGGCATGTCCACACCTTCCAGCCGCGCCTGTTCCAGCACCTGCTCGAGCAGGAATTGCGCCCGCTCCACACCTTCAGTGCGTACTACGGATTCCAGCGCTTCCAACCACTCCTGGGTTTCGAGCACGTCGACGTCAAGCTTATTGACTTCAGACATATCAATTTTCCTTTCAAACCGTCCTGCCGCGCAGGACCTCAATGTTATTGTTCTGCTAGCGCTTAGTTCTGTTGCGAACGACGCAGCGAGCGTTCAAGTCGTGAGCGTTCCCGGTCGGCTTCCAGCAAAGCCTCTTCAATAAAGGCCAGATGGCTGTTGCTGGCTTGCCGGGCTTGTTCCGGCTCACCATTGATCACCGCTTCCATTAACCGTTGCCGATGCGAATTCAGCTGGCCCACAATGCCGTCCTTCTGCTGCAGAATTTCCAGGTTCAACCGGATATTCTGCTCCACCAGCGGCGTTAAGCCGCGCACCAGATGCAGCAGCACCACATTATGGGATGCTTCTGCCACTGCTGAATAAAACCGTCCAACCGCTGCAGCTTCCGCATTAATATCCTGCTGCTGCTGGGCCAGACAGATGTCGTCATAGCGTTGTTTAATCTGCCCGTAATCGTTGGCAGTGCCACGCAGCGCCGCGTAATAGGCACAGATGCCTTCTAAGGCGTGACGAAATTCCAGTAAATCAAATTGCGATTCGGGATGACGGCCAATCAGTTCAAACAACGGATCCGTCAGACCACCGACCAAAGTGTCGCAGACAAAAGTGCCGCCGCCTTGTTTGCGGCTGACCAGCCCTTTGGCTTCGAGCTTTTGTAGTGCTTCGCGCACCGATGGCCGGGACACTTCAAATTGTTCAGCCAGTTCGCGTTCGGTTGGTAATTTTTGACCAGGCGCGAAGCTGCCTTCGAGCAACATTTGCTCCAGCTGTCCAACGATTTGATCCGACAATTTAGCCGGTTTAATTTTGAGTGCGTTTTTCATGGCTTCAACAGCGTAGCAAAGCCGCGCTGTTTGTCATTCCTGTCCAGAGCTGATGTTATTGTCGGCGCTTTGAATGTCACGCCGTGTAAATTGGTAAGACCATTTTACGTTAATGCGCATCAAATTAGCAGAAAAGGCTAAGGCTGTAAATCAGTCAACGCCAAGCCGGTGGAATTTCAGCCACAAAACTTAGAGTTAAAACTCTAGAAAATGAGCCGATAGGTTTAAAAACCCAATTGGTCAGACCATTAATGAAGTACGAAGCTATCGTCTACCCTAGCCGCTGGCCACAACGCGATCTGCACCATAAAAAAACGCCACATCGTGGCGTTTTTTTACCAAGGGCTGAGTTAACTCAGCCAGCCGCTGAGCGTCAGAACAGCCACCAGGGCCAGGAAAAACAGCACGTTGCGTTTTGCTAAAGCCACGGCACTGACGGCAGCTTCCCGCGAATTCAATAGTTCTTCTGGGACTGGCTCCGCCGCCTGACTCAGTTCAGTCAGTAATTGTGGCGCACTCATCTGCATAGCACCGGCGTGTTGCAGTAGCACAGCGCTGGTGCGGCTGAAATCACCAACCAACGCCAGGCCTAAACCAAACAAACGCACCGGCAGCCAGTCAGCCCAGTGCAGCAGATCATCGGCGAACAGACGCCAGCCAGCGGAGACCGGTGCAGAGTCAGCGGCTACAGCCGGCGTTTCGACTTCAGGCGCAGCGGCATCGGCTACCGCTGCAGTGTCTTCAGCAGGCAAATCACTGCTGTGCTGATAAGTCATAGGTTCAGCGAGTTGTCGCAGACAGGCATAAGCCACGGCGCCAAAGGCTCCCAACAGTGCATACCAGAACAATACCGCGGCATAATAACGAAAATTCAGCCAAATCAGCTGTGGGCCATAAGTCAGCTCCGGCGCGCCTTGTGCCTGACGCATTTGGTGCATGCACAGAAAGGCCGCCTGCTCATCATCACGCTGACAAGCATTCAAAAACTGCTTGTACTGCTGCCGGTAATGCCAGCTGCCAATACACAGCAATAGCACCACAGTGTTGAGTACCAGCTGAAATAACCAAAACTGCACACTATATATAAGCAGTGCAATCACCACCGCCGGCAGCAACCAGCCAACGAAAAGAAAATAGGGCTGCTGACGGATACTGCCAACGCTGCCCGAACTACAAAAACGCAGGTAAGGCTGCAGGTAAGTCACCAACTGCCAGCCGCGTCCGCGCACGGCGAGACGCTCCACAATTAATGCGATCAGCATGCTTAACAACGTCATAAGAATTCTCCTGCGCTCGGATCAGAATGGGTAGAGTTCGCCGGCGCCATGCCAAGCAATTGAAAATAATGCGGCCAGTTAAAAGCCGGGCCCGGATCGGTTTTGCGACCCGACGCGATATCACAGTGGCCGACAATCCGCTGTGGATTGATTGCCGGAAACTGGCGCAATAACTGTCGGCTAAGACTGGCCAGCGCCGAATATTGCGCCTCGGTATAAGGCACGTCATCCGTGCCTTCCAGCTCAATCCCAATCGAAAAGTCATTACATTTATCGCGACCATCAAACAAGCTAAGGCCGGCATGCCAGGCGCGTTTGTTAAACGGAACATACTGCCAGATGCGGCCATCCCGATAAATCACACAATGCGCGGATACACGCACGCCTTGCAGCCGGGCAAAATATGGATGTGCGGTACAATCCAGACGCCCACCAAAAAAGTCATCAATATAAGGGGTAGAAAAAGTCGCCGGTGGCAAACTGATATTGTGGATCACCAGCAGACTAATGTCGGCCGGATCGGGTCTGTCGTCATAATGGCTGCAAGGCCGACTGACCAGTTCTACCGGTTGCGGTTGCTGCAATGCCGCATTGAATGCGGGATCCCGTGGAGCCGTACTTGGCAAAGCCTTTCCTCAATGGTTATGCTGTCGCTTTATTCTCTGCGTCATGGCAATTGAATGCAAGCTTCAGATCCGTCTCCATCGCAACAACCACCTGACAGTACCGCCCGCTTTGGCCGTAGCTTTGCCTGGATCGCATGGCTGTTGGTCCTGGCGCTGGTGTATCTGTTTTTTGCTGATGTGCTGGAGCAACAACGTAACCCGAACCAACAATTGCAGCAAGAACTCGGTGCCACTGGCGAACGGGTGGTCGTGCTCGATGCCAACCGGCAGGGGCATTATGTCGGAACTTTGTTACTGAATAACCAGCCTGTTGAATTTCTGCTGGATACCGGCGCCACTGCAGTGGCGGTATCTGAACAAGTTGCCACGCGCACTGGCATGGTCAAAGGGACGCCTTATCAAAGTGCAACTGCCAATGGCGTGGTGACTGTGCATCGCAGCCGTATTGCTGAGCTTCGACTCGGTGACATTGTGCTCAGAGATCTGGATGCCAGTATTGTTCCCAATCTGGCAGGCGCAGAGATTTTGCTAGGAATGAGCGCATTAAACCATTTAGAATTTACTAAACAGCAGCAACAGCTGCGCCTGATCCAACGATAAACTGGACTCAACGATAAGAACGTTATGCAAAGCACTGTGACCGAATTAAGCCATCAGGAACGCCTGATGCAAGAAATACGTCGGGGCGTCAGTCACGCCCTGGCTGAAGATTTAGGTTATTTACCGATCCAGCAAGGCGACATTACCGCCTCGTTAATCCCGCCAGAACAACAAGCCACTGCAACTGTCGTCACACGGGAAGACTGCGTGGTGTGTGGCACTGCTTGGGTTGATGAAGTGTTCGCTCAGTTGTCCGACCTAGCGGTGATCCAATGGTTTGTGCAGGATGGCGACAAAGTGACAGCAAATACTGTGCTTTGCGAAATCAGCGGGCCAGCGCGCATTTTACTGACCGGCGAACGTACAGCGCTGAATTTCCTGCAAACCTTAAGCGGCACAGCGACAACCACCGCGCGTTATGTTGCGTTATTAAACGGCAGCAAAACCCGCTTACTGGACACCCGTAAAACTTTACCCGGCATGCGACTGGCACAGAAATACGCGGTAAGTTGTGGCGGCGGCAAAAACCATCGCATCGGTCTATACGATGCCTTCCTGATTAAAGAGAACCACATCGCAGCTGCCGGCTCTATCGCCAACGCGGTGCAAACTGCCCGGCAAAACTTTCCCGGCAAAACGGTCGAAGTCGAAGTTGAAGACTTAACCGAACTGGAACAGGCATTGGCGGCCGGTGCGGATATCATCATGCTGGATAACTTCCATACTGCCGACATTATGCAGGCGGTGGTGCTGAATCAGGGCAAAGCCAAACTCGAAGTCTCCGGCAATGTGACGGCTGAATCACTAAAAGCGCTGGCCAGTACTAATGTCGACTATATTTCCAGCGGTGCTTTGACCAAAAATGTGCAGGCGATTGACCTGTCAATGCGCCTACGGGTGCGTTGAGAGGCCGGTGTCGGCTCTGCGGCAAACCTTTTGCCGCCAACCCGAAGTCAATAGCCAGCGAATGCTGGCTTTTTTTTAGCCGCTTGAACCAAAAAAGCAGCAGCTGTCAAGTGCCCAGCGCTGAGAATGCCTTAGCACAGAATTATCTCACTTTATTAACAAAAACTTATTTTCTTTATATTTCAATGGGTAATTTTGATTGGCCTAAATATTGCATTTTATTCAAAACTTAAACCAACCTGACAAAAACACTGATACCCAAATCAGGTAAACACTTGAAATAGTATTTAATTTCATAACGTTACACTGAGAAAAAATAAATAATTACAAAATCGAATTTTTTTCTTGCGTAACATTTAAATTTGTCCAGAATAGAAAACAGCCCCCCGGGTTAATTACTCACAAACGGAGATGTACTATGAAACGTAATCAAGGTTTCACCTTAATCGAATTAATGATCGTTGTTGCAATCATCGGTATTCTGGCAGCGGTTGCTCTGCCTGCGTACCAGACCTACACCGCCAAATCTAAGTTCTCAGAAATTGTAAATTCCACCGCTGCGCTGAAGACTGCTGTCGAACTGTGTGCTTTGGATAAAGCCGGTGTAACTGGGTGTACAGATGGCGCCACAGGCCCTGGTTATCAGATCTCTGCTCTGACTGCGTATGGCAATGTACAAACCGTAGCTACAACAAACGGGGTGATTACAGCTACAGCGAAGACAACGAACGGTCTGAATGGCGAAACTTATATTCTCACCCCAACATTTGCTTCCGGCCAGACTACATGGGCAGTTAGCGGTACTTGCCAAGGTAAAGGTTACTGTTAATAGTTAAACCCAAAAAAAGCCGCTTTATGCGGCTTTTTTTATTGCTGTTTACATAGTCTCTACAGAACACGCAAAAATATGAACCCTATCTGGCCAATCGCCATAATTAAACTTGAATCAGTTACTTTTGTTGGCATAATCAGAGATATACTGATTTTTTGCTGTTTTGCAGGACCGTTTTTATGGCACTAAACCCACAATCCATTCTGCTGCGTCGACTGAGCCAGGCAGGTTTAGTGGATACTGGGTTGGCCCAACGTTTAATCGTCGAAAAATCCCATCAATATCAGAACGTTGCTGAACTTCTTATCGCTGAGAAACTCATTACTGCCAAATCGCTGGCAGAAAATGTCGCGGCCTTTACCATGCATAGCCTGATCGATCTGGATTTTTATGATCTGGAATTTGTGCCAGAACAGGAACGCAACGAAAAGCTGATCCGAAAACATCAGGTACTGCCGCTCGGTAAACGCGGCCGGACTTTGTTTCTCGGTGTAGTTGACCCGACGGATATGCAACCGGTGGAAGATTTCGAATTCAGCACCGGTCTGCACGCCGAACTGATTGTGGTTGAATACGACAAACTGCTCAAACTGGTTGACCGGGTGTTTGACAGCAAAAATGCTGACAGCTTCGCCGGTTCGGATTGGGATCTATCGGCGCTGGGGGTTGGTGATAGTGACGACCTCGATGAAAAACCCGGCAGTGAAGCAGAAGATCAGCCAATCATCACTTTTATCAACAAAATGCTGCACGACGCCGTCCGCAAAGGTGCGTCGGATTTGCACTTTGAACCATACGAAAAAAGTTACCGCATCCGCTTTCGCATTGACGGCATCTTACATGAAGTCGCGTCGCCGCCGGTGGCGCTGGCTGGCCGACTGTCCGCACGGCTCAAAGTAATGTCGCGACTTGATATCGCAGAAAAACGTGTACCGCAGGATGGTCGGATCAAACTCAAACTGTCGCAGAAAAAATCCATCGACTTTCGCGTCAGCAGTTTACCCACATTGTGGGGCGAAAAAATTGTTATGCGGATCCTCGATTCCGACAGTGCGATGCTCGGTATCGATATTCTCGGTTATGAAGAATCACAAAAACAATTGTATCTGAGCGCGCTGGAACAACCGCAGGGCATGATTCTGGTCACAGGCCCCACCGGTAGCGGCAAAACGGTATCGCTGTATACCGGTCTGAATATTCTGAATACCGAAGAGACCAATATCTCCACCGCTGAAGACCCGGTCGAGATTAACCTCGCTGGCATCAATCAGGTGCAGATGAACAACAAAGCCGGCCTGACCTTCCCTATCGCGCTCAAAGCATTTTTACGGCAAGACCCGGACGTGATCATGGTCGGTGAGATCCGTGACCTCGAAACTGCGGAAATCGCCATTAAAGCGGCCCAAACCGGTCACTTAGTGTTAAGCACCCTGCACACGAATTCCGCCCCGGAAACGCTGACCCGTTTGTTAAATATGGGTGTACCGGCATACAACGTCGCCAGTTCGGTGTCTTTAATCATCGCGCAGCGGCTGGCGCGGCGGTTATGCAATCACTGTAAAGCGCCAGAGCTGTTGCCGGAAGCCGAATTAATGCGCCAGGGTTTCACTGCCGAGCAGTTACCGACAATGAAGTTATTTAAACCGGTTGGCTGTGAGTATTGCACTGGCGGTTATAAAGGCCGGGTTGGTATTTACGAGGTCATGCCAATTTCTGCCGTTATTGCTGAAAAAATAATGGCTGGTGAAAACTCGTTAGAAATCGCCAAACAGGCCCAGCGGGAAGGTATCAATAATTTACGCCAGTCCGGTCTGGCAAAAGCAGCGGCAGGCCTGACTAGCCTGGCGGAAATTAACCGGGTGACCAACGCCTGACAAGCATGTAGACGGCAACAGGCTCAGCACAAGGAATTAATATGGCGGCCGCTCCAAAAATTAAAGAGTTGGACAACTACGACTGGAAAGGCATCAACCGGCGTGGCAAAAAAACGCAGGGCGAGATTAAAGCCAGCTCCATCATGGAAGCCAAAGCGTTGTTACGCCAGCAAGGCATCACGCCATCTCTGGTGCGTAAACAGGCCAAGTCACTGTTTGGTGGCGATCCGAAAATTGTGCCGGTGGATATCGCCATTGTCACCCGGCAAATCGCCACGATGTTGCAAGCAGGTGTCCCCTTAGTGCAGTCGATTGACTTGATTGCCACAGGCTCTGAGAAAAAAAACCTGCGTGTGCTGATGCAGAAGATATCGCTGAAAGTACAAAGCGGTTTGCCGCTGTCAGAGGTACTGCGCGAACAACCCAAATATTTTGATGAGCTGTATTGTGACCTGGTCAAATCCGGCGAGCAGTCTGGTGCTTTGGACCGGATTTTTGATCGGATCGCCATTTACAAAGAAAAAGCCGAAGCGCTGAAATCAAAAATCAAAAAAGCGATGTTTTACCCCATCGCGGTCGTCATTGTTGCGCTGATCGTCACGTCCATCCTGTTGATCTTTGTAGTGCCACAATTTGCAGAAATTTTTGCTGGTTTTGGCGCTGAACTGCCGGCATTTACCTTGTTTGTCGTCAAACTGTCAGAACTGATGCAGGCCTATTGGTGGGTGGTGCTTGTTGCTCTGGTGATTGCGTTTAAAGTGGTTGGCAAAATGTATAACACCAGTCTGTCGTTCCGGACCGGCGCGGATGCCTTGATCCTCAAAGCACCAGTGGTTGGCGATATCCTGAATAAGGCAGCGGTCGCGCGTTATGCCCGTACGTTATCGACGACCTTTGCTGCTGGTGTGCCGCTGATCGAAGCGTTAGAGTCTGCAGCCGGTGCGGCGGGCAACGAAATTTACCGTAATGCGATTATGGAAGTGCGCGCCGATGTGTCGGCCGGTGGCCAGATGTTCAGTTCTATGAAAACCACCAACCGGTTTCCGGAAATGGTGATTCAGATGGTCTCTATCGGCGAAGAATCCGGCTCACTCGATGACATGCTGGCGCGGGTGGCCAATATTTATGAACAGGAAGTCGACGATGCAGTGGACGGTTTAACCGCCCTGCTGGAGCCGCTGATTATGGCGGTGCTTGGTGTATTAATCGGCGGTCTGATCATTGCGATGTATCTGCCAATTTTCCAAATGGGTGCGGTGATCAAATAATGCCATTTTCCGAACAGTTACAACTTATCCTCGCTTTTCTGCAGCAACATCCGCTCTGGCTGTTCAGCACTGTGTTCTTGTTCAGCCTGTGTGTCGGCAGTTTCCTGAACGTCGTCATTTACCGACTGCCAAAAATGATGGAGCAAAGCTGGCAGCAGGAGTATCAGGAGTACTTTCACCCGACGGACAGTCACGCGGCTGCACCGACGTTTAATCTGGCAACGCCCCGTTCGCGCTGTCCGCATTGCAATACACAGCTGTCGGCGCTGGACAATATTCCGCTGGTCAGCTGGTTAACATTGGCTGGCAAATGCCGTTACTGCAAAGCACCAATCAGCGCCCGTTATCCGGCAGTTGAATTGTTGACGGCGCTGTTATCGACGGTCGTGATCTGGCAAACAGGCGCGACAGGCCTTGGTGCGCTGATGCTGGTCGTGACCTGGTGTCTGATAGCGCTGACTTTTATCGACATTGACAAAATGTTGTTACCAGACCAAATCACCTTACCACTGCTGTGGTTGGTATTAGCCGCATCCGCGCTCGGGATCGGCATCGCCCCGCAACAAGCCATCATTGGCGCAGCCTGTGGTTATTTAGCATTGTGGTCGGTGTACTGGGCCTTTAAACTGCTGACCGGCAAAGAAGGCATGGGTTATGGCGACTTTAAGCTGCTGGCCATTTTTGGCGCCTTGCTTGGCTGGCAACAGCTACCGCTAATCATTTTGTTATCATCGCTGGTGGGCGCTGTCATCGGCAGCATCATGTTAGCGGTGCAGAAAAAGCAGCAGAGCACTGCCATTCCATTTGGTCCTTATATTGCCGCTGCTGGCTGGATCGCGATGCTGTGGGGGACGCAAATCAGTGATGCTTACCTGCGTAGTATTGGTCTCTAAATCAATGAGATCTGCGCTGTGAGTCAATTCTGGGTCGGGCTGACCGGTGGCATTGGCAGTGGCAAGTCGACTGTCGCTGCAGAATTTGTCCGGCTCGGTATTCAGCAAGTCGATGCCGATATCGTCGCTCGTCAGGTGGTGGAACCGGGTACTGCCGCACTCGAAGCAATAGTGCAGCAGTTTGGCGAGGCCATCAGGAACAGCGATGGCCAGCTGGACCGCAGCAGATTACGCCAAATAGTCTTTAACGACGAGACTGCCAAAAACTGGCTCAATCAGTTATTACATCCACTGATCCGGCAGGAAATGCTCAGACAGCTGGTAGATGCCACCTCCCCCTATGTGTTGCTGGTCGCTCCGTTACTGCTGGAAAACAAACTGGATCAGCTAGTAGATACCGTGCTGGTGGTTGATGTGTCTGAACAAACCCAAATAAATCGCACCAGCGTGCGCGATGGCAGCTCAGAGTCGCTGGTGCAATCCATCATGGCTGCGCAATGCAGCCGCGAGGAACGGCTGGCGCGCGCCAACCAGGTGATCAGCAACGAAGGCAGTAGCGACACCTTACCGGCGAAGGTCGCAGAACTGCACCGGATCTTTCTGCGTATGGCAGAAGAAAAACTAGCCAAATCGTTGACTTAGGTTTATTTTAATCCAATTATCTGCATAAAAACGGAGTATGCGACTTTTGACAGAAAGCTGCCTGGTATACGAACACCCGCTGAATGAAAAAGTCCGTACTTATTTGCGTGTCGAATACTTATTCCAACAAGTTCATCACCAACTCGCGTTAGCTAACGAATCGCAGCAACTTGGTTTTTTCACATCATTATTTGCACTGATCGAAGTGCTGGATCGCAATGACATCCGGCCTGATTTAATTAAAGATGTTGAACGCTGTGAAGGCGCCTTAGTGAACTGGTCGCGTCACCCACACATCTCCGATGAATTGCTGAGTAACATGTTGCAAAGATCCGTACGTCTGCAAAGCGAGCTGCTGCGCGGTGCCAAATTCGCGAATGTGCTCAAAGATGACAAGTTTCTCGGGCCGCTGCGGCAACGCTTTTTTATCCCGGGCGGCACCTGTTACTTTGACCTGCCGCAACTGCAATATTGGTACACGCTGGATTTGGCCACACGGCATAAACAGGCACAGGATTGGATCGCGCATTTAACGCTGGTTGAACAAGCTATTAGTTTTGTGCTGACGTTTATCCGTGAGCGCGGGCAATTCCAGCCAGCCAGAGCAGAAAACGGCTTTTTTCAAAGCAATACTGAACAGTTTGAATTGTTACGTGTGCGCTACCCACTCAGCTATGGCTGTTATCCAACCATCAGTGGCAACAAATATCGTTATGCCATCCGCTTTATGCAGTTGTGTGATACGCAAGGCCGAGCCACCACCGATCAACAAATTGGTTTTGAACTAGCCTGCTGCTAGAAAGTTTAAAGCGCGACTGCAGATGCCGTATAATAGCGCTCTGTTTTTCCAGCGATGAGTAACCTCCTGATGTCTCCTACTATTGTGCAATGCCCGACTTGTCAGACTGCTGTGATCTGGCAGCCGGAGTCAAAGTACCGGCCCTTTTGCAGTGATCGCTGTCGCTTAATAGATTTGGGTGAATGGGCCAGCGAGAGCCGGCGCATCGCCGATAAACAACCTCTAGAAGCTGGTATTGGCGACGCCGACCTGTTGGCACTGGAAGATGAACTGATGCAACAGGACAATCAGTTCTTTAAAGACTGAGCGGAATGTCGTTAAAACAACGTGGCAACAGCGGCCAGGATCGGGGCATTTGCATCCGGAAACTGATGCTCCTGTAACACGCTGTGATGCACCCAGGCCACTTGTTGGCCTTCACGCCCCTCACCGTCGCCTTGTGGGTTGCTCACGTGCCATACATCCAGTAAGACACGTTTTTCCGGATAATCATACTCCAGCTGCAATAACGGCACTGCGTCTGTCACCACCAAGCCAACTTCTTCCCACAGCTCGCGATGCAATGCCTGCAATACCGTTTCGCCGCTCTCTACTTTGCCGCCTGGAAACTCCCAGCGCCCGCCTTGATGCAGCTGTTCCGGTCTTTTGCTGATAAACACTTGCTCACCACGCGTGATCACGCCAACAGCGACATGGATAGATTTCATCGTTCTTCCTCATTTGCCGGTGATTCTGCCTGAATACCACCGAAAAGCTCCGGGTAACCCCCGGACATAAAAAAAGCAGAGCGAGCTCTGCTTTTTCCCTGGTTTGGCCGGCTTTATCAGCTCAGCTTACCATGACACTGTTTGTATTTTTTACCCGAGCCACAAGGGCATGGATCATTCCGACCGATTTTTTCGGCTTCGCGGAACACAGGTCCTGGCGGCGTCGCCGGAACTTCACCACCCACATGCTCAGCTTCGGCATGTTGGTATTCCATCTCGATCTGCTCGGCTTTACGACGTTGTTCTTCAACGGCTTCAACATCTTCCGGCGCACGGATTTGTACGCGGCTCAGCACACCAATCACGTCCAGTTTCAACTGATCCAGCATAGTGGAGAACAGTTCAAAGGCCTCGCGTTTGTATTCCTGTTTCGGGTTCTTCTGCGCATAACCACGCAGATTGATGCCCTGACGCAGATGATCCATGGCTGCCAGATGTTCTTTCCAATGTGTATCAAGGCTTTGCAGCATCACGGCCTTTTCAAACTGACGCAGTACCGACACACCCACCATCTCTTCTTTGAGCTGATAAGTTTTCTCTACGACATCCTGAATACGCTCACGCAGCTTCTCTTCAAACAGTTTATTGTCGTCAGCCAGCCATTTAGCAATCGGCATATCAATGCCAAAATCTTTGCGGAAACGTGCTTCAAGACCAGGAATATCCCACATTTCATCTAAAGACTGTGGCGGAATATACTGGCTCATCACCGTCTCAACGACATCTTGCCGCACCGCAGCGATAGTTTCGGTAATATCATCAGCAGCCAGTAACTCATTGCGCTGCTCGTACACCACTTTACGTTGATCGTTGGCAACGTCATCAAATTCAAGCAGTTGCTTACGAATATCGAAGTTACGCGCTTCAACTTTACGCTGGGCGTTTTCAATAGCACGGCTGACCAGCGGGTGCTCAATCGCCTCGCCTGGCTCCATGCCGAGTTTACGCATCATGCCGGCCATGCGATCTGACGCGAAAATACGCATTAATGCATCATCCAGTGCCAGGTAGAAACGGCTGGAACCGGCATCACCCTGACGACCTGCACGACCACGCAGCTGGTTATCGATCCGGCGTGATTCATGCCGTTCTGTACCAATGATATGTAAACCACCCGCAGCAATCACTGCATCGTGGCGTTGTTGCCATTCTGCTTTTAACGCCGCAATTTGTTCTTCTGTTGGATTGTCCAACTTCGCCACATCAGACTGCCAGTTACCGCCGAGCACGATATCGGTACCACGACCGGCCATGTTTGTCGCGATAGTCACTGTGCCCGGACGACCGGCTTCAGCGATGATCTGCGCTTCATTGGCGTGGAATTTGGCATTCAGCACCTGATGCGGGATCTTGTCTTTGTGCAATAAAGTCGACAGATACTCGGAGCTTTCAATCGACGCTGTACCCACCAGCACTGGCCGGGCGGCAGCACGCGTCTCTTCGATATCTTTGATAATCGCCTGATATTTCTCTTCTGCAGTCAGGTACACCAGATCTGGCATATCTTTACGGACCATCGGTCTGTTTGTTGGTACGACGATGGTTTCCAGACCATAAATCGTCTGGAATTCAAAAGCTTCAGTGTCTGCAGTACCGGTCATGCCGGCCAGTTTGTCATACAGACGGAAATAGTTCTGGAACGTGATTGAAGCCAGCGTCTGGTTCTCGTTCTGGATCCGCACACCTTCTTTGGCTTCAATCGCCTGGTGCAGACCTTCAGACCAGCGACGGCCTTCCATCGTGCGGCCGGTATGTTCGTCGACGATCACAATCTGATTTTCTTTAATCACATAATCGACGTCTTTCTTAAACAGATTGTGCGCGCGCAAGCCGGCATAAACATGGTGTAACAAGGTGATGTTTGTTGCTGAATACAGCGAATCACCCTGCTGCATCAGACCGCGTTCGACCAAAATTTCCTCGACGCGGATCTGACCACGTTCAGTCAGATAAATCTGCTTGGCCTTTTCGTCGATGGTGTAGTGACCATCGCCCATTTCGCCTTCTGCATCTTCTTTTTCCTGACGCTGTAGCATCGGCACGACCTGATCAATCTGGCGATACAGTTCCGAGCTGTCCTCGGCCTGACCGGAGATGATCAGCGGTGTGCGGGCTTCGTCAATCAGGATGGAGTCAACTTCGTCAATGACGGCATAGGCCAGATCACGTTGTACGCGGTCAGGCATACTGAATGCCATATTGTCGCGCAGATAGTCAAAACCAAATTCATTGTTGGTACCGTACGTGATGTCAGCATTATACGCTTGCTGCTTTTCCATATGGTGCATGCCGGGCACGTTAACACCCACGGTCAAACCAAGGAAATTAAACAGCGGTTCATTGGTCGCTGCATCGCGACGTGCCAGGTAATCGTTGACGGTAATGACGTGTACGGCACGACCGCTCAATGCATTGAGGTAGGCTGGTAACGTTGCGGTCAGCGTTTTACCTTCACCGGTACGCATTTCAGAGATTTTACCCTGATGCAGCACGATACCGCCAATCAGCTGGACGTCAAAGTGACGCATGCCAAACACGCGTTTACTGGCTTCACGGACTGTGGCAAAGGCTTCAGGCAGTAAATCATCAAGCGAGATACCATCGGCATACCGTTGTTTAAAATCCGCGGTTTTCTGCTGCAGTTCAGCATCAGACAAGGCGGCAAACTGGCTTTCCATTGCATTAATCTGATCCACTGTTTTGCGCAGTTTTTTCAGATAACGATCGTTCCGGCTACCAACTAATTTGGTAAAAAGCTTTCCTAACATTGTCCTGGTACCACTATTTTAATGTTGAGACCGCAGCGCGGTCCTGGCAGAGCCATATAGTCTGTTATTGAGCGGGCCGATAAAAGCCTGCGGATTTATTTGTTTACCATTTCTGAGCACTTCGTAGTGCACATGCGGGCCTGTTGATCGGCCGGTGTTCCCGAGCGTAGCAACCTGTTGCCCCTTGTCGACCAATTGGCCAATCTGAACATTTACCGCTTTTGCATGCGCATAGCGGGTGCGATAACCGCCGGCATGTTCGATTTCTACCATGCGGCCATACCCAAAACGTTCGCCAGCCCAAGTGACGATACCACCAGCCGTCGCGACGATGGCACTGCCCTCTTCGCCAGCGAAATCTACACCCTGGTGAATGGCCGGTTCTCCGGTAAACGGATCAGTCCTTACACCAAAAGCAGATGATAGGTAACCGGCAAGCACCGGTCTGCCAGATAACTGGCTGTTTAATCCAATATGGTGATTCAGATCAAGAGATTCAAGCAGACTGAAGCGGGATTGTTCGTACACTAGATCCTGTTCCAGCTCAGACATCTGTTGCAGCATATCCGTAACTTCAAACAAACCCTGAGTACTGGTGGTCTGCGCCGGGCCGCCCATCGGTGGTGGCTGGCGCAAATTAAACTGTTCTGCGGACAAATCCGCCGCGTCGATCAATCGCTCACCAACCATATTCAGGCGATTCACCTGCGCCTGCAATGAGGCAACTTTTGCAGTTAATGCCGCGATTTGATGCTCGGCTTGTTGGCGGATCGCCAAGACCTCGGCGTTTTCACCGGTTGCTCCTGGCAATGGATTCAGCGGGTAAGTTGTTGGATCTGTCCAAATCCGGCCTAAAGCCACACCTGCACCGACGGCAATACAAAACAGCAAGGCCGCACTGACCAGCCGCTGACTGGCGGTGGTTCCAAAACGACCGCTATGATGTCGGTCATCCGGAAAAACTGTTAGACTCATGGGACCTCAGTTTCTGTGTTTTTGTTATGGCCCGCTATTCGCGCAAACCGGTCGACCTGATGACGCTGTTGCAACAAAACCCTGTGTATCAGGGGCAACAGCAAGCAGATATGGTGCGACACCTTAATACCGAATTAATGCAGATTCTGCAACTGGAAAAGCTGACTTTCTGTAAGGTGAACCGGGTTCAGGCCGGCCGGGTACAAATTATGTGCAGCTCTGCGAGTTGGGCCATGAGCCTCAAGATGCAGAAAGACGACATTCTAACGAAATTCCGCCAGAATGTCCTGCCTGAATGTATGGGCATTGATATTGAAGTGAATCCAAATCTGGATTTACGTTATCAGACCTTGGCGCCAGCTGCGGCAGATGAGCCGGCAGCACGTCAAATCAGTGAACAAGCCGCCGGTTATTTATTAGCGAGTGCCGAGAATGCTGACCCCATACTGGCAGCTAAGTTACGCAAACTGGCAGCATTGGCACAGGGCGGCAAAAAATCGTGACGAGCTAAGCGTCATCACAAACAAAAGGCGACCGAAGTCGCCTTTTTGCTGAAATGTGTTTCCGGTTTACGCCAGTTGCGGTGCCAGATAAGAAATAGGTAACTGTGCCGGCTTGTCGAAAGTGACAAACTCCCAGTTTTCTTGATTGGCTAATACCGCGCACAACAGCTGATTGTTCAGCGCATGGCCGGTTTTATAGGCTTTAAACTCACCAAGAATGCTGTAACCGGCCATATACAAATCGCCGATCGCATCCAGGATCTTGTGTTTGATAAATTCGTCGTCGTAACGCAGGCCATCCTGGTTCAGCACGCGGAATTCGTCCAGCACCACAGCATTGTCAAAACTGCCGCCTAACGCCAGATTATTCGCCCGCAGATATTCGATATCCTGCAGGAAACCAAAAGTACGGGCACGACTGATATCTTTAATAAAACCGGCGGCAGAGAAATCAACTTTCATATGCTGGCGGGTTTCGGCAATGACCGGATGGTCAAAGTCGATCGCGAAGTCGATGCGAAAACCGTGGTGCGGCTTAAACTCAGCCCACTTGTCGCCATCTTCGACGCGCACGGTTTTCTTAATGCGGATAAATTTTTTCGCCAGTTTCTGTTCAGAAACGCCGGCTTCCAGCAGCAGGTACACAAATGGATTGGCGCTGCCGTCCATAATTGGGATCTCGGCGGAATCAACCTCAACGATAAGGTTGTCGATACCGAGGCCAGCGACTGCCGCCATCAGGTGTTCAGTGGTGGATAACCGGACGCCCTGAGGATTAATCAGACAGGTACACATCACTGTGTCACCCACCAGTTCTGGTGCGACTTTAAAGTCGACCACCGGGTTCAGATCGACACGACGGAACACAATTCCTGTGTTGTCAGGCGCAGGTCGGAGAGTAAGCGTAACCTTTTCGCCTTTGTGTAAACCCACTCCGATGGAGCTGATGGTCTTCGTGATAGTGCGTTGTTTAATCATCATTTTTTCCTGTTCAAAAACTGAACAATCCCAAACGGCGGCGAAGCATAGCATATGTTAACAAACTTGCCAATGCTACAGGTCCGACTTCAGACTCGCTTTAAAGCTGAAAGTTTCAGCTTAAATCCAACGATTTTTTCGATTAATCGGCTTGCTTACGCAGGAACGCCGGGATGTCGAAAATATCAATATTGGCTTTGTTATCGGCCTGTGGCTTGCTTTGTGGCGCTTCTACGGCTGCCATCGCTGGCTGCGCATCACGCATTTCACGGGCCGTGTTGCCGGCATGGCCATATACGCTGCCGCCATGACCATAACCCGCAGGCGTGCCAGCGCTGTAACCACCGCGTACTGGCTCGGCACGGTGATGACCATGCACCAGGCTGATATCAGGACGACGCTCTGCGCCAATACCGGTTGCAACCACAGTCACGCGCAGCTCATCTGACATTTCTGGATCAATGACCGCACCAACAACAACAGTCGCATTCTCAGACGCGAACGCTTTGACGGCGTTACCGACAATCTCAAACTCTTCGATGGTCAGATCTAAACCAGCAGTGATGTTGACCAGAATACCTTTTGCACCTGACAGGTCGATGTCTTCCAGCAGTGGGCTGGAGATCGCTTGTTCGGCAGCTTCTTCGGCACGATCCGGACCAGAGGCACGGCCAGTACCCATCATCGCAGTGCCCATTTCTGACATCACGGTACGCACGTCGGCGAAGTCGACGTTGATAAGACCAGGACGCGTGATCAGTTCAGCAATACCCTGCACCGCACCAAGCAGCACGTTGTTGGCGGCTTTAAATGCATCGAGCAGGCTGGTACCTTTGCCGAGGACTTTTAATAATTTATCGTTTGGAATAGTGATCAAAGAATCGACATGTTTTGCCAGTTCATTGATGCCTTCGTCCGCATAATTTGAGCGTTTCTTGCCTTCAAACGGGAATGGCTTGGTCACGACAGCAACAGTCAGAATACCCAGCTCTTTGGCCACTTGTGCGACGATTGGCGCAGCACCAGTACCAGTACCACCGCCCATACCGGCAGCGATAAACACCATATCAGCGCCCATGATGGTCTTTTTGATGGTGTCACGGTCTTCTTCAGCCGAACGACGACCGACGTCCGGGTTTGCACCGGCACCTAAACCTTTGGTGACGTTAGCGCCCAGCTGCAGCGTCACATTCGCGGACGAATTACGCAGTGCCTGCGCGTCCGTGTTGGCGGCAATAAATTCCACCCCTTCAATGTTGCTGGCAACCATGTATTCGACAGCGTTACCGCCACCGCCACCGACGCCAACCACTTTGATGACAGCTTCTTCGCTGTGGTTTTCCATTAACTCAAACATGTTGCTCTCTCCGTTTTACGCTTACTCAAAACTCGCCTTTAAACCAGCTGGTCAGTTTTTTCACAAAACCACCAACCGACTCCCGTGCCGCCACTGCTTTTTTCTGCTGGGCACGTGCATCTTTGCCATACAATAACAGACCGACCACACTGGCATAAGCCGGGTCGTTCACATACTCGGTCAAACCGGTAATATTGGCCGGGAAACCCAACCGTACCGGCATCTGGAAAATATCTTCGGCAAATTCGACCGCACCTTCCATCTTGGCGGTGCCGCCGGTCAGTACCACGCCGGCAGCAATTTGCTCTTCCAGACCACTGGCGCGGATCTCTTCCACCACCAGTTCAAATAATTCCTGATAACGCGGCTCAACCACTTCAGCCAGCGTGTGACGTGACATGCTGCGGGCTGGACGACCGCCGACGCTTGGCACTTCAATGTTTTCTTCTTTGCCAACCATGCTGCGCAGCGCACAGGCATATTGAATTTTAATATCTTCAGCATGACCAATCGGTGTGCGGAAGATCTTGGCGATGTCGCTGGTGACCTGATTACCGGCCACCGGGATCACCGCGGTGTGGCGCAGCGCGCCGTTGGTGTAAATCGAAATATCGATAGTCCCGCCGCCCATATCGACCACACAGACACCCAGCTCTTTTTCATCTTCGGTCAGGATGGCAAAGCTTGACGCCAGTGAGCTGAATATCAGCTGATCAACATGTAAACTGCAACGCTCGACACATTTTTCAATATTCTTCGCCATATCGTTGGCGCAAGTGATGATGTGCGCTTTGGCTTCCATCCGTACGCCGGACATGCCAATCGGGCTCTTAATGCCTTCCTGCATGTCGACCGAAAATTCCTGCGGCAACACGTGTAATAAGCGACGTTCTGCTGAAATCGGCACCGATTTGGCGGCGTGGATCACATTCGCCACATCTTCAGCCGTCACTTCAGTGTCGTTAATCGGCACCATACCACTTTCGTTCTGACAACGGATATGTTTACCGGTAATGCCTAAATACACGGATGACACCCGACAATCGGCCATCAGTTCGGCTTCGTCGATGGCGCGTTGCACCGATTGCACCACCAGATTCAGATCGTTGACACCACCTTTATCCATACCGCGGGCAATGTGCGTACCGACGCCAACAATCGCCAGCTGGTTATCTGCGGTGATCTCACCAACGACAGCTTTAATTTGCGAGGTGCCGATATCTAGGCCAACAATCAGATCCCGATCTAACGACTTGGTCATGCTTTTCTCTTTTCCGTTATCACCGGAGGCGCGTACTGCACCGCCAATCCTGTGTCATACCGTAAATCGACTTGTACTATCGCTTCCGGTTTATGTTTTACCACCACCGGATACAGGTCGATAAATCGCTGTACCCGTTTTAATGTATCTTCGCGGCCCAATTTCAGGGCGATGCCATTGCTGAGCTGGACTTCCCAGGCAAAACGCTCGGTGACTGATAACCCGGCCGCATCAAACTGGTGTAACGCCAACAGCGCCTGTACTTTACCGTACATACTCAGTGCGTCCTGCTCTGCCCCTTCCGGGCCAAACAGTTTTGGCAAAGCGGCCTGCAGTTGCTCCAGTGGCGCGCGGAACACTTCGCCGCGTTTGTTCAGCAGATAGTCTTTGTTCCAGATCGCCACCGGACTGTGTTCAGTGACCACCACCACCAGAGTTCCAGGCCACTGTTTGCGTACCGCGACCTGATGCACCCACGGCTGTTGTTGTAAAAAAGCGGCGACTTCGTCGACATCCAGTTTGAAATAGTTGCCAACCAGATGCTGCTGCAACTTACTGTGCAATTGCCCTGGCTGGATATGGCCGAAATCACCATAGAGTTTCACTTGTTTGATCGGGGCCGTCTGCTGGTGCTGTGCCCATTGGCTGACCTTGACGCCAAACCAAATGACTAAGGCCAATGCGCAGAGAAAAAACACCAAACCGCCGACAAAAGCCGGGGTGTAAGGCGTTTTCTGACTCTGACGCAGTGCACTCATAGCGCTTGCTCTAATATTTTGGCGACTAATTGTTCAAAGCTGTAACCGGCAGCACGGGCGGCCATCGGCACCAGCGATTTTTCAGTCATGCCTGGGACGGTATTTACTTCCAGTAAACGGAACTGGCCGTCGCTGTCGAGCATCGCATCGACGCGACCCCAGCCACTGGCGCCCACCGCTTTAAAAGCGGCCATCGCCGATTGTTGCAAGCTGGCTGTTTGTTCAGCGCTAATAGGCGCCGGACACAGATATTCGGTGCTGTTCGACTGATATTTGGCTTCGTAATCATAAAAAGCTCGCGGCGTGCGCATTTCAATTACTGGTAACGCCTGGCCATCTAACATCGACACAGTAAATTCACGGCCGTTAATCCACTGCTCGACCAACACAGCATCGTCGTATTCAAACGCCAGCGCCAAGGCCTGTTCCAGCTCAGCAGCGGTGCTAGCTGCAGACATGCCGATACTGGAGCCTTCATTGGCTGGCTTGACCATCACTTTGCCATTGAGCTGTGCCAGCATTGCGGCGTAATCAATGTCGTCGCCTTTTTGTGCGACACGAAATGGCGCTGTCGGTAAACCATGCGCACTAAACAGAAATTTGCAGCGAATTTTGTCCATTGCCAATGCAGAACCCAACACACCAGAGCCGGTGTAAGGCATATCATGCAGTTGCAGGGCGCCCTGCATGGTGCCGTCTTCACCACCCCGACCATGCAATACAATAAAAACGCGGTCAAAGGCCTGAGCTTCCAGCGCACTAAGCGGTTGGTCTTTTGGATCAAAAGCGTGAGCATCAATGCCTTGTGCCTGTAATGCTTTGAGCACTGCAGCACCTGACTTTAACGACACTTCCCGTTCAGCTGAAGTGCCACCAAACATCACGGCGACTTTGCCAAATTTACTGCTCATGATGCTCTCCCGGCACTTTGTTTCATCAATTCGATATTCAATTGCTGCGCTGCCAGCTGTTTGGCCAGTGCGCCAATATTACCGGCGCCCTGCGTCATCAGCACATCGCCGTCCTGCAGCACATCCGCTAAAGCTGCCGGTAAATCGGCTGGCGTTGCGACATAGATCGGATCAAGCTGACCACGGGCCCGGATGCTGCGGCATAAGCTGCGGCTGTCGGCGCCAGCGATGGCCGCTTCACCGGCACTGTAGACTTCAAGTAACAACAGGCTGTCGACTGTCGACAGCACCTTGGCAAAATCTTCGTATAAATCGCGGGTCCGGGTGTAACGGTGCGGCTGATAAGCCATGACTAAACGGCGCGTTGGCCAGGCATTACGCGCTGCCGCCACTGTCGCCGCAACTTCACTGGGATGATGGCCATAGTCGTCAACTAACAGCACTTTGCCACGACCAGTGTCAAACTCGCCATACTGCTGGAAGCGACGACCGATGCCTTCAAATTTGCTGAATGCCGATAAGATGGCCGCTTCGGCAACCCCTTCATCCTGTGCCATGGCAAAAGCAGCAGTCGCGTTTAAAGCGTTGTGACGGCCCGCCAGGTTTAACTCAATGCTACGGCTCTGTTTGGCCGGATCTGTCACAACAAAATGCGTTCTGGTGCCGGTCTGACTGAAATCACTGATGCGGTAGTCCGCATCTTCGCTAAAACCATAAGTGATCACAGTGCGGCCAATTCGCGGCATCAGTTCCCGTAACACCGGGTCATCGATGCACAGCACTACAGCGCCGTAAAATGGCAGGTTGTGACAAAACTCCAGGTAAGTTGATTTCATTTTCTCGAAATCGCCCTGGTAGGTTTCCATATGGTCCGGTTCGATATTGGTGATGATGGCCGCCATGGGCTGCAGATGCAGGAAAGACGCATCACTTTCATCGGCTTCAGCAATCAGGTAACGACCTGTGCCAAGGCGCGCATTGGTACCGGCCGAATTTAATAAACCACCAATGACAAAAGTCGGATCTGCACCAGCTTCGGCGAAAATTGAAGATACCAGACTGGTCGTTGTTGTTTTGCCATGGGTCCCAGCGATGGCGATGCCGTGGCGATACCGCATCAGCTCAGCCAGCATTTGAGCGCGACGTACCACTGGAATACGTTGTTCCAGTGCCGCATTGACTTCCGGATTATCAGTTTTGATTGCACTGGAAACCACCACCACGCTGGCGCCCTGGATATTCTCCGCCGCATGGCCAAATTTGATTTCAGCGCCTAATGACGTCAGGCGTTCGACCACCGGATTCGGGCCCAAATCTGAGCCAGAAATTTTGTAACCTTCATTGAGCAGGACTTCAGCGATACCGCCCATCCCTGCACCACCAATCCCGACAAAATGAATGCAATCAACACGACGCATTGCAGTTTTTTCCGGGTGCATGGTTTTCATTATCATATTAATTCACACCTGTCAGACGTCGACAAACAACTGCAACCTGCTCGGCTGCATCGTCGATGGCACAAGAACGTGCCAGTTGTGCCATGTGCGCCAGTGGAGTCTTATCTGACAACCAGCTTTGCAGCAGCGGCACTAATATTTCCGGTTTTAATTCAGCCTGAGGCAGCAATAACGCGGCCTGCTTCGATACCAACACACTGGCGTTCGCCGTCTGATGGTCATCTATTGCAGTCGGCAGCGGTACAAACAGCGCCGCCACTCCGACACACGCCACTTCACTGACAGTCAGCGCGCCGGCCCGGCAAATCACCAAATCAGCCCAACGATAAGCGTCAGCCATATCATCAATAAAAGCAGTGACTTGCACTTCAAGATTTGCCGGCTTTGTGGCATATGCCAATTCAGTTTGCGCCAGTTCAAGTTGCCCGGTCTGATGACGCACCTTGATCTGGCCAGAAGCCGCGGCCTGCTTCAGGATCGGCGGCAAAGCCTGATTAAAAACCCTAGCGCCTAAACTACCACCGACGATCAAAATATTTAAGCTTTTCTGCAAATAATTCTGCGGATTTAACCCAATCAGCGCCTGGCGTACCGGATTTCCCAACACAACTCGCTGTGGCAGATTGGAAAAGGCTTGCGGGAACGCAACCAGCACCTGATCGGCGATCCGCGCCAACAGCTTATTGGTGGTACCGGCCACCGCATTTTGTTCATGGATCACCAGCGGAATGCCATCCAACCAGGCCGCCAAACCACCTGGACCACTGGCGTAGCCGCCAAAACCAAGCACCAGATTAGGTCGGAGTTGTTTCACCAGCGATCTGGCCTGAGCGACTGAGCGCCATAACATCCATGGCGCCTGCAACAAAGAACGCCAGCCTTTGCCGCGTAATCCGGCGACGCTGATCGTGTGCAGCGGATAACCAAATTCAGGTACCAACCGCGCTTCCATCCGGTCCGCAGTGCCAAGCCAGTGCACAATCCAACCGTCTGCAGCCAACACATCGGCCACGGCACGCGCCGGGAAAATATGACCACCGGTACCACCGGCCATGATCAGAACTGTTGGTCTCAGCGCGTTCGCCGGAACCTCCGGCATGGCGAGTTCAGGCATGAACCCCTCCGCTGATCGCATGTTTACCTTTGAGGCGTACTTCAAAATCGATTCTGAGCACAATGGCAGCAGCCACCAGCATAATTACCAGACTACTGCCGCCTGAGCTGACAAATGGCAACGTCAGGCCTTTGGTCGGCAAAGCGCCGGTCGCGACGCCGATATTGACGAAGGTCTGACAGCCAATCCAGATCGCGATGGAATAAGCCAGAAAGCCATGAAAACTCATACCTTTTTGCACCGCACGTTTGCCGATCCACAAGGCACGCACCAACATCAGGAATAGCAGGCCCGCAACAGTCATGACACCGAGCAAACCGGTTTCTTCCGCAATAATGGCCAGAATAAAGTCGGTGTGGGCCTCCGGCAGGTACTCCAGTTTTTGCACAGAATTGCCGAGTCCCTGGCCAGACAAACCACCGCGGCCAAACGCCATTAGCGATTGTGTCAGCTGATAACCGCTACCAAAGGGGTCGGCCCATGGATCTAAAAACGCGGTAACCCGTCGCCAGCGGTATTCGCTATAGACAATCAACACCGCCATCGATGCCAGACCAGTCAGAATTAGACCGAAAAACTGCCAGAGTTTGGCGCCGGCTAAAAACAACAGCACCACGCTGGTGCCGAACATCACAATCACTGTACCAAGGTCAGGCTGCATCAACAGCAACACTGCAAACACGAATAGCACTAACAACGGCTTCAAAAAGCCTTTGAAGTTCTCAATGACCTCTTCGTGCCGGCGCACCAGATAACTCGACAGATAGATAAAAAAGAATAATTTGGCTGGCTCAGCTGCCTGAATACCAATAGGACCAACATAGAGCCAGCGCGTACTGCCGTTGACGTTACGGCCAAATGCCAATACGGCTATCAGCCCGAGGATCCCCAACACCAACAGCACCATACTCCCCTGCAACCAGCGATCTATCGGCACATTCAACGCCAGATAAGCGCAGCCGACACCGATCACGATATACACCAGATGACGGATCGCATAATGCAGCGGTTCACCAAACAGCCGTTCCGCCACAGGCACTGAGGCGCTGGTCACCATGACAAAACCGATTCCGAGCAACAGGATCATCAGCGTAAAGAAAAAACGGTCATAACTAACGCCGTCTTCCGCGCGCCACCAGTCGACCCAATGCTCGATTAACTGATCGCCCTGCTGCACTAACCACGCTTTCATTTGATCACCTGCTGCACAGCATCAGCGAATAAACGGCCGCGTTCTTCGTAATTTTTAAACATATCGAGGCTGGCACAAGCCGGCGATAACAACACCATGTCACCGGCGCGGGCCAGTGCCGCAGCCTGTTTTACCGCGGCGGTCAGATCGGCGACTTCGATGCTGCCAGGTACTAACGCCGCAATAGCCGGTCCGTCTCGTCCGAGCGTGATCACCTGATCCACCTGTTGCCGCAAAACAGTGGCAAGCTCAGTAAAATCAACGCCTTTACCATCGCCACCGGCGATCAGAATTAACTTGCCCGACACATCGGCACGCAGGCCTGCGATCGCCGCCAATGTGGCGCCGACATTGGTCGCCTTAGAATCATTGACCCAACGCACACCGGCATGGTCAGCGACCAAAGCACAACGATGTGGTAACGGCTGATAGGTTTTTAACGCCTGTACCAGCGCCTCACGGCGGCAACCAACCGCCAAGGCTAAGGCACAGGACGCCAGTGCATTAAATTGATTGTGCCGGCCAACCATCGACATCTGGGTTACCGGCAACAAAGGGGCGCCGTCTACCAGCAGCCAGGTTTCACCCTGCTGCTGCACCAAACCATAACCATCCTGCGGTTGTTGCAGGTTCAGGCCAATTTGTGGCGCTGCACAACCGAGCGGACGAGTCAGAGGATCTTCAGCGTTGTAGATCGCTACATCGGTATGCAGATAAATCCGTTGTTTGGCTGCGGTATAAGCGGCCATAGTGCCATGGCGATCGAGATGATCTTCAGTCACATTCAGATTGGCTGCAGCACGCAGTTTTAAACTATGGGTCGTGTCGAGTTGAAAACTGGAAAGCTCCAGCACATACACTTTCGCGTCGGTTCTTTCCAGCGCATCCAACACAGCCAGACCGATGTTTCCAGCAGCTAAGGCCTGCATTCCGCTGCAATTGAGCATATGTTCGGTCAGCTTGGTAACGGTCGATTTGCCGTTCGAACCAGTCACAGCAACCACCGGTTTTTCATTGCACAGGGCAAATAATTCCACGTCGCCCATCAGCTGTGCGCCTTGCGCTGTGGCAAACCGGATCGCGGGATGGCTGGTGTCAAGACCAGGGCTCACCAGCAGCACATCCATCCGTGCTAACCGGTTCGCGTCCAGTTCACCAAAATAAATACCATCGACTTTTTCCGCCGGAATGGTCTCAATACCCGCGACTTTTAAGCGGGTATCCATCAGCACCGGCTTGACGCCTTGTTTCAGCAAAAAACGTACAGTTGCAAGCCCGGTCACCCCAAGCCCAATCACCGCGACTCTTTTGCCTTGAAACAGCTTTGTCATGCGTGAATTTTCCTTTGCGTTAACGCAGTTTTAAGGTCGCTAAACCAATCAGCACAAAAATAATCGATAGGATCCAGAAGCGCACAATTACGCGAGGTTCCGGCCAGCCTTTTAATTCGTAATGGTGGTGAATTGGCGCCATGCGGAAGATGCGCTGGCCGCGTAATTTGTATGAGCCGACCTGCAGGATCACTGACATTGTCTCGATGACAAAAATACCACCCATCACAATCAGCACAATTTCCTGCCGCACCAGCACTGCGATCACGCCGAGTAATGCGCCTAACGCTAATGAACCGACATCGCCCATAAAAACTTGTGCCGGATAGGTGTTAAACCATAAAAAGCCTAGACCAGCGCCGACCATACTGGTACAGACCACGACCAATTCGGAAGTCAGCGGTAAATGGGGAATATTCAGATAGTTGGCAAATACAGCGTTACCACTGACATAAGCAATAATGGCAAATGCTGCTGCGACCATCACGGTCGGCACTATGGCGAGACCGTCCAGACCATCGGTCAGGTTGACTGCATTAGAAAAACCGACCATGACAAAATATGTGGTAACAAGGAAAAACAGGCCAAGCTGAGGCAGTACATCTTTGACAAAAGGCACCAGCAATGACGTTTCAGCCGGCCGTTCTGCGGTGGCATACAGGAAAATCGCCGTTACCAGCGCAAACACCGATTGCCAGAAATATTTCCAGCGTGCGATTAAGCCTTTCGGGTCTTTGCGGATGACTTTGCGGTAGTCGTCGATAAAACCAATCCAGCCATAAGCGACCAGCACAAACAGCACAACCCAGACGTATTTATTACTCAGGTCGGCCCACAGCAGTGTGCTGATGCCGATGGAACCTAAAATCAGCAAACCGCCCATAGTCGGAGTGCCTTTTTTAGAAAAATGACTTTGTGGCCCGTCATTGCGTACAGTCTGGCCGATTTGCAGGCGTTGCAGCGCAGCAATCAGTTTCGGGCCGAAATACAGACTCAGCAATAATGCCGTCAGAACGCCAAGAATGGCGCGAAACGTCAAATAGCTGAATACGTTAAAAGCATTGATATATTGAGTCAGAAACTCGGCTAACCAAACTAACATGCGCTTGTCTCCTGCTGACATCTTTCTAGCAAGTCCTGAACAACTAACTCCATCCGGGCGCTGCGCGAGCCTTTAACCAGAATGGATACTTCTTCTTTGTTCTGTAACAAAGCATACAATTTGCTCAGCAGGTGCTCGCGCGAGCTGAAATGCGCGCCTTGCTGATGGAATTGCTCACTGGCGTTCTGCGACAATACCCCTAAGGTGAATAGGCCGTTAATTCCCGCCTGTTTGGCGTGGATACCTACTTCTTCGTGGTAGATCCGCGCATCTGGACCCAATTCGCCCATATCGCCCAGTACGAGGTAACGCTGACCGCCATATGAGGCGAGTAAATCGATCGCCGCTTTTGCGGATTCCACATTGGCATTGTAGGTATCGTCGATAATGCGCAGACCGGCTTTTGGCTGATACACATTAATCCGGCCTTTGACCGGCTGCATCGCAGCGAGGCCAAGCTGTACGTCGGTCAAGCTGGCACCAAGTGCGAGCGCTGCGGCAGTGGCGGCTAAGGCGTTATGCACATTGTGTTTGCCAGGCAACGTCAACTGCACAAAGCAATGACCTTGCGGCGTATGTAACTCAAAACCGGCGCAGCCTTCGGCGTCCAGTTCAATATTATCGGCATAGATATCAGCATGTTGGGTAGCACTAAAACTCTGCACGTTTAAGTGCTGAACCTTAGGTAACCAATAACCATAATAGTCAGAATCCAGCGGCAGAATCGCCGTACCACCGGCAGACAAACCGCTGTAAATTTCACCTTTGGCGCGGGCAACGCCAAAAATATCGCCAAAACCTTCAATATGCGCCGGTGCGACTATGGTGATCATCGCCACATCCGGTTTCACCAGCGAGCTGGTATAAGCAATTTCACCTAAGTGATTGGCACCAAGCTCCATCACGGCAAAATTGTGGCTTTCGTTCAGACGTAACAACGTCAGCGGCACACCGATTTCATTATTAAAATTGCCGGCGGTGGCCAGTACATTGCCGATGCGCGATAAAATCGCAGCCATCATTTCTTTGACCGTCGTTTTACCAACGCTGCCGGTCACTGCAACCGTCTTCAGCTGCAGCTTACTTTTTACCAATGCACCCAACTGGCCAAGCGCAATGCGGGTATCAGCCACAATAAATTGTGGGACCGGCACATCCAGTTGCCGGGTCACCACCAGCGCACAGGCTCCTTTATTCACAACTTCTTCGGCAAATTTATGGCCGTCAAAATTCGGCCCTTGCAGGGCAATAAATAAATCACCCGGCGCGATGTGCCGGCTGTCCGTACTAACGCTATTAATTGCAACATCAGCACCGACCAGACGGGCCGATAATGCCGTAGCTATTTCACTGGCCATTAAAGTGATCATCAGCTCATCTCCGCCAATAAATCATTGATAAATTTACGTTCGTCATAATCCCGCACGATATTTCCCAATACCTGATAACTCTCGTGGCCTTTACCGGCCACCAGGATCATGTCATGCGCGTGGGCTTCAATCAGGGCCAGTTTAATGGCTGATTCCCGATCAGGTTCGATCTGGCAGTTGGCGCCGGTTTGCATACCAGCAGCAATGTCTTTACAGATATCGAGTACAGCTTCAGTGCGGGGGTTGTCAGCGGTAATGATAACATGATCCGCGTGCTGTTCGGCGATTTGTCCCATTAAAGGTCGTTTGCCTTTGTCGCGATCGCCACCACAGCCGAAGACACACCAGATCCGGCCACGGCTTTGCTGTCTGAGCGCCTGCAAACTTTGCTTCAGCGCATCAGGGGTATGGGCATAATCCACTACCAGCGACACATGGTCGGGAAAATGCCACAGTTCCATCCGACCGGCGACCGCTTTGAGTTTTTTCACCGCATCAACAATGGCAGATAGTTTGTGACCACACTGCAATAAGGCACCGACGGCAGCCAACACGTTTTGTACGTTAAATTCGGCCAACAACGGGATTTGCAAATCAAAGTCGCCGAGGTGACTGTGCAGGCGCAGATGAAAACCTTTGCCGTCTGAGCGCAGGTGGTCATAACCCAAATATTGCGGATGACCGGCACAATCAGCTAAACGACCGTAGACCAGCACCGGTACCTCACAATCCGCGGCCAGTGTTTTGCCAAAGTCGTCAGACACATTGATCACCGCGGTCTGACACTGCCCAGCACGAAACAACAGTGCTTTGGCAGCGCCATAAGCTTCCATCGTGCCGTGATAGTCCAGATGATCACGGCTTAAATTTGTAAACACCGCGACTTTAAATTGCAGACCGGCAACGCGCTGTTGCACCAGTGCATGCGATGACACTTCCATCGCACTACGCAAACGGCCTTGCTCGCAAAACCCATAAAATATCCGATGTAAATCGACCAAATGAGGCGTAGTGTTTTGTAGCGGCGTCAGCGTCTGATATGGACCGTAACCCAAAGTACCGACCACTGCGGCAGGCTTACCCAGCAAGTCAGACAGCTGATTGACAAAAATCGCTGTACTGGATTTACCGTTGGTGCCGGTGATACCAATCAGTTCCAGCCGCTGTGCCGCATCCTGGTAAAAACTACTGACCAACGCAGGCAGCACAGTCAGCAGATCTGGCCAGACGCAGACCTGCGGTTCCAGAGCAAGACTGGTGTCGCCGTCAGCCAGACTATCGGTCAGGATCAGCGCTGCACCGCTACTGAGCGCCTGGCGGATATAGCGGTTGCCATGACCACCAACACCGGGCAGTGCGAGAAAAATATCACCATTTTTCAGATGTTTAGAATTGTACTGCAGATCTGCAGCAGCAGTTATTTCTGGCAGCTTCTCTAACGCACAAAGCGACTGCCCTGCGGCAGTCGCTTTGAACGGAGTCAACCAGCGCTGGAGTCGGTTAACCTGCATCGGGACCTCCGGTCACCTTGGTAATACGGCTGTCATTGCCATCAGGTGGTAAATTCAGCAGTTGCATCGCAGCCCCCATCACAGTGCTGAACACTGGAGCCGCCACTTCACCGCCATAATAATAATCACCGCTGGGTTCGTTAATAATGACTACACAGGCCAGACGAGGGCTGGAGATCGGCCCGATACCAGCGAATGAACCGATATAGTCATTACCATAACCACCGGCAATAGCTTTTTTCGCAGTACCTGTTTTACCGCCAACGCGGTAACCCGGTACTCTGGCTTTGGTTGCTGTGCCGCCTTTTTCTGTTACTTGCTCCAGCATTTCAACCATTGCGTCGGCATATTGTTCCGACACCACTTGTTTGCCGGCTGGTGGCTGGTCAGACTTTAACAGCGTGAGTGGCCGGACTACGCCACCATTGGCAATCGCCGAATACATTTTAGCCAGTTGCACCGCAGTCACAGACAAACCATAACCAAAAGATAAAGTAGCGCGTTCATGATCAGACCAACGTGCGCGTTCCCGCAACATGCCGGCACTTTCACCGACCAAGCCAAGACCAGTATCAGAACCGATCCCCATGTCGTAATACATATCAAGCAGTTCTTCGTGCGGCATGCCCAGTGCCAAGCGTGTCACACCAATGTTGGATGACTTACGCATAATACCGGTCAGATCCAGATCGCCATAACCATTGGTGTCCTGCACCCGTCGGCCGCCGACCATAATGGTGCCGTGGCCGGTCGCAATGACGGTATTCATATTAGCAGTGCCATTTTCCAGTGCAGCTAAGACTGGCAACGGCTTAATGGTTGAACCCGGCTCAAAAGTGTCGGTGATGGCCCTGTTACGGAAACGGTGTACCGCAGTATTCTTGCGGTTATTTGGGTTATACGACGGACTATTCACCATCGCCAACACTTCACCGGTATGCACATCGACCAGCACCAGCGAGCCTGAGGCCGCACCAAAGGTCAGCACTGCTTTTTTCAACTCGCGATAAGCCACCGCCTGAATACGCTGATCAATCGACAGCTGTAAGTTGCGGGATGCTGTCGCATCTTCCTGTTCCAGCACTTCAATTTCGCGGCCTTTGGCATCTTTGCGCACCAACTTACGACCCGGAGTGCCTTTTAAAATACTGTCAAACTGCCGCTCAACGCCTTCCACGCCGTGGTCGTCAACGTTGGTAAAACCAAGAATATGCGCGGTCACTTCGCCTGATGGGTAATAACGTTTAGATTCCTGCTTGAAATAAACACCCGGCACTTTGAGTTTGCGGATGTAATCTACAGTCGCAGGACTGGCCTGACGCTGCAGATAGACGTAACGCTTTTTCTTGTCGCTGGCGATTTTCTTGGTCAGCTCTTCCGGCGTCACTTGCAGCATTTCCGCTAAGGCGTGCCAGCGGCGCTGATCTTTATTAGCACCGGCTTCAATCACCATTTTTGAGTCAGCATAAATCGATTCAACCGGCACACTGACGGCCAGCTCTTCACCATTACGGTCGGTGATCATGCCGCGCAGTACGTCGTCAGACTTGACGCGCAAAGAGCGTAAGTCACCCTGTGCAATCAGTTTGTCCGGCTCAATCACCTGCAAATAAGCTGCACGCGCAATTAATCCGACAAATACGGTGGACAATGTCAGCACGACAAAAGCAAAACGCCAGCTGATTAAAGTGGGTTGTTTGCGGCTCTTTGCCTGACGGCCGTTGCTCTTTCTCATGGTTCATCCACCACTATATCTTGCTGTCCCAGCGGACGAACCATCAGCAGCTGTTTCTTTGCCAGCTCTTCAACGCGGCTATGTTCAGACAAAGCACGCTGTTCGACCAATAAATTGCGCCATTCCATATCCAGCGCATCCCGTTGTTGAAATAATTTGTCCTGACTGATAGTCAGCTGCCGGTTCATATGGGTCAGCTCAATCACCGCCAGTGCCGAGCCCATAGCGCCAATCAACAGCAGGATCACCAGCTTGTGCTGGGCTAAATCCTGCAGGATCAGGCGATTGAGTCGAATCGCACTCATGCTTTAGCCTTTGGCGAGCTTGCCGCCATGCGCTCAGCTACCCGAAGTACCGCACTGCGTGAACGCGGATTAGCTGCCAGTTCGGCATCAGACGGCATCATCGCTTTGCCAATCAGCTTCAGAGCCAGATCCTGGCGCATTTGCGCTTCGGTCAGCACAATGCCTTTAGGCAGCTGTGCCGGCTTACTGTGTTTGCGCATAAATTGTTTGACCAGCCGGTCTTCCAGCGAATGAAAGCTAATCACGGCCAGACGTCCGCCCGGTTTTAACACTGTCAACGCCGCTTCTAACGCTTGATTGACCTGTTCCAGTTCGCTGTTGATATAAATCCGAATGCCCTGAAAACTGCGGGTGGCCGGGTGTTTTTTCTCTTTAAAACTTTTTGGCACGACACGGGCGATTAATGCCGCCAGTTGTGCAGTGCGGGTAAAAGGTTCAGTGACGCGGTCTTCAACGATCGCATTAGCGATTTTCCAGGCGAATTTCTCTTCACCGTATTCGCGCAGTACAAAAGTGATGTCTTCGACGTCGGCTTTAGCCAGCCAGGCGGCAGCGGAAATACCCGAGGTTGGGTCCATCCGCATATCGAGTGGGCCGTCACGCATAAAACTAAAACCGCGCTCGGCATCATCCAGTTGCGGTGATGACACGCCTAAATCCAGTAAAATGCCGTCCACTGCACCGGTGATTTGCTGGTCTGCAGCCACAGTGGCCAACTCAGCAAAAGCACAATGGCTGATATGAAAACGCGCGTCTTTGGCGAACTCATCGGCGGCAGCCGCAGCAATGGCTGACGGGTCGCGGTCAATAGCAAACAATCGACCTTCTGGGCCCAGCTGGCTTAACACCACCCGGCTATGCCCTCCCCTGCCAAAGGTGCCGTCGACATAAATGCCGTCTGGCCGAATAGCGAGGCCTTCGATGGTCTCGGTTAACAAGACTGAAATGTGTGCGGGCTGGGTCATAAGGACAAATCCATTAAACGTTCTGACAGCTCGGCATCACCGGCCTGGGCAAGTTCCTGTTCAGCAGCCATGTCTTCAGCAACGCGCTGATGCCAGGTCTCTTCATCCCAGATCTCAAATTTGTTTAGTTGTCCCACCAGGCGTAAGCCTTTGCTTAAGTGCGCATGGGAGCGCAGCGTGGCGGGAAGCAGAATGCGGCCGTTTTTGTCCATTTCACAATCGGTGGCATGGCCCAATAACAGACGTTTTAAGCGTTGTTCCTGCGGGTTAAAGCTCGACAGCCGTTTCAGCTTCTCTTCGATTTCTTCCCATTCGGACAATGGATACAGCAGCAAGCAGGGATCTTTATGGTCGATCGTACAGATCAGTTGGCCACTGGCGTCAGATAACAACAGGTCACGGTAACGCGTTGGCAGCGTCAACCGACCCTTGTCGTCCAGGCTCAGAGCAAAAGACCCACGAAACATGAATTGATCCCACTTGGTTATTATTTGATCCGTAGAAGATCCACACTGACCCACAATCTTCCACAATGTCACAGTTTAGGGCTGCAAATTCAGCATTGTCAAGGCGAAACCCCACTGTATCGATCGAATAAGATCCAATAAAAATGCGGCTTGCGGCGAAGGTGGGAAAAAAGGGGGAAAAAGTGGGAGAAAAATCCACGGATCAGCAGATCAAGGGGTAAAAAGTGTCGCGTAACTATATGCAACAGACTGTGGCAGCGAATAGATTCGTTTGGCTGTCCAGCCATCCGTGTGGAGTGATTCGGGCCGCAGCAGTGGTTTGCAGGAGGCGGTCGTCGTACCCTCAGAGCAATAGTGACATCGGGAGATGTACGCCACGTGGTGGCCAGCGGGCTGCGCTTGCCGCTACCTACGATCTGGCATCAAGGGGGGGAATAGCGTTGTTGGGCGTCACACGTCCAGCATGTGATGCCCAGCATGTGATGCCCAGCATGTGATGCCCAACATGTGACGCAAAATGATGTGGTTTTATTGCACGCCAGCGCGACGGCCAGCCAGTTTAAACTCTTCGTCACTGAGGACACGCACAGCAGCGCCATCCTTCAGCGTATCCGCGCCACGCACCACCAGCTGATCTCCACTGCTGAGCGCACCTTCAACCTGCAGCCATTCGCCCTGACCTTGGCCCAAGACCACTTTTACCTGCTGCGCTTTATTACCGGCCACTTTGAATACCGAGTGTTGTTGCTGCGCCAGTACCAGCGCGTCACGATGGATCACCAGGCTATCGCGCGCCACCGCGGTGGGAATGCCAACGCTAACCAGCTGCCCAACCTGAAAACCACTGCCGCCGGCCTGCAGCCGCAATTCAAAAGTCTGCGAGCGACTGTCAGACACCGGGATCGTCGATTGCACTTGCAGTGAACGCTGGCCCTGCTGGTCAAACACACTAACCTGCTGGCCTGGCTGCACATAAGCGGCGTATTGCAGCGGCGCAAACACCCGAACTTCGAGCTGTTCCAGATTCACCAGTTGCAACAAAGGCGCACTGCGGCTGATCTCTTCGCCGATCTGATGGAAACGCTGGCTGACTACACCAGCAAAGGGCGCCTTTAATTCAGCCCGGTTCAGCTGATCCTGCAATTGCGCCAATGACGCCTGGCTCAGCTCAATATCGGCCCGCGCCAGATCAGCTTCGGCCTGAGTTTGATCAACCAGCGTTTGCGACACCAGCGCTTTGCTAAGCAGACTGCGTTGGCGCGCCAGTTCTTTATCCAGCCGCAACGACTGGATCTGTGCGCGTTTTAACTGCGCTTGTAGCTCAGATGCGCGCAACTGCAACGGTTTTAAATCTAGCCTGGCCAGCACGTCACCGGCCTGCACCTGCTGACCAGGTTCTGCGATCCAGTCCAGCCGGCCATCCACGCCGGTACTTAAATTCGACTGATATTTACTTTGCACCTGGCCGGACACCATCATGGTTGGGGCAATTTGCATGGTCCGCACCGCCGCGGTACTGACGACGCGCTCTGGCGCCTGCTCCTGCGCAGACAGTGCAGGCGCCGTCAGCACGGCACCAAACAACAGACTTAACAGTAATTTTCTCTCAGGCAATTTCATCAGCAACCTCGGCAACATAAATTGGTTTTTCCCGGCGTTTGGCCGGCAAAGCCTGCAACATTGCAGGTACTAAAATCAGACTAAACAGCATACTGAATGTCATACCACCAACAATCACGATGGCCAGACCGCGATAGATTTCGGTGCCAACACCGGGGATCAGCGCCAGCGGCAACATACCAAATATGCTGGTCAGGGTACTCATAAAAATTGGCCGCGCGCGAATTTGTACAGCCAATTCAATCGCATCCAACTGCGCCATGCCAAGCTGCAACGACTGGCGATACTGCTCAACCAGCAAAATTGCATTGTTAACCACCAGGCCAAGCAAGATGATAAAGCCAATCATCGTCAGTAAATCAAGCGACTGAAACACAAAGAGATTCAGCAGCTTCAGCCCAATGACACCACCAGCCAACGCCATTGGCATCGTCAACAGCACCAACAAGCTGTCACGTGCCGATTTAAACAGCGCCGCCATCAGTAAAAACAGAATCAATACTGCGACAACAAAGTTCGCCAACATCGAATGCATCGCTTTATCCAACCGGTCAGCACTGCCGCGAAATTGCACTGTCATGTCACTGCCATGCTTATTGCGCAGCGGCTGCACAATGTCCTGCTGCAGCACATTGACCACATCTTCCAGCGCCATCGTTGCCGGTGGCGACACCTGTAGGCTGACCGTACGCAGACCATTCACGCGTAATAAAGTGGTCGGGCCGACTGTGCGCTGCATCTGCGTCAGCTGGCCCAGCGTCTGCACACCGGCTTGTTGGGTGAAAATCGGCGTAGCCTGTAATTGCTCCGGATTGTCCCATGGATGCGCCCGCAGGATGATATCCATCCGTTCATTGCCGTCGAATTGCTCGCCAACATAAATACCATCTGTCATCGCTCGAATTGCCGTCGCCACCGAAAAGCGGTCAATGCCGGCCTGCGCGATATTATGTTCATCCGGCAGAATGCGCAGCTCCGGTTGATTCTGCTGTAAGCCGGGTTCGGCTTGCACATTGGCGCCTGGTAACTTTTGTTCGATCAACGCCTTGGCCGCGGCTGCCTGCGCCATCAGGAAGTCGGTGTCCGGCCCCTGAAAGTCGACAAACATCTCCCGGCCCGAGTTAAAACCAAAATTGAGCAGACTGGCGCGGAAGCTGAACGACTCGGTATCCGGCAGATCTTTTAAGATTTCCGTGCGTAACAAAGTCATCATATCCTCAACCGCGCGCGGGTCCTCCGGATAGATAAAAAGCACGTTAAAGGCAGAAAACATCGACAGGTTATAACCTTTGATCGCCGGATACTTTTTCTCTTCGTAATAAGGTTGCAGCCGTTTGACCAATAACTGGCCAATTTCCTGTTCCATCACTTTGATATTGCCACCCGGCGGCAAAGTAAAACCAGTGAAAATACCGTCACCATTGGCCTGCGGCAGGAAATCGGCTTTGGGTAATATCAACGTGATCAGCAACATAGCGCCAGGGACTAAAGCCAGTGACCAGCCGATGGCGCGGCTTTTACCTTTGGTCAGCTGCATCACCCAGTGCGCCAATTGCGTCCAGCGCGCCGCCAGCGGATCTGGTTTGATATCCGCGGCTTTAAACCACAGCATGGTGCAAACCGGCAATAACGTCAGCGCGACCAGCATCGAGGCGGAGATCGATACGGCCAGCGTCAGCGCTAAATCATAAAACAGCTGGCCTTCAACGCCTTGCATATAAAGTACCGGCAGGAAAATCGCGACTGTGGTGGCGGTGGATGCCAATAACGCCCCCCCAACCTGGCGACACCCGAGTTTAATCGCGGCACCGAGCGCCAGCCCCTGCTGCATCAGCCGGACAATATTCTCCTGCACCACAATCGCCGCATCCAGCACCATGCCAACCGCAAAGGCGAGGCCTGCCAGCGATATGACATTGAGGCTACGGCCAAACGCCTGCAACACGACAAAAGCTATCAGCAGACAAACCGGGATAGTCAGGCCAATCAGCGCAGTCGCTTTCCAGCCACGAAGAAAGATGTACAGAATGCCGAGACTGAGCGCGACACCGAGCCACAGATTGGAATTGACCAGCGCAATGGCGCGGCGGATATGGATAGACGCGTCAAAACTCAGCTCCATTTCCAGTTGTTGCGGCGCCAGAATGTCGCGGTTCAGTTCGACGATGGCTTTATTCACTTCATCCAAAATCGCCACTGTGTTGGAATTCTCGCCGCGTTCCAGCGTCAGGTAATAAGCCGGCAAGCCGTTGCGTTTGGTAAAGCCGTTGATTTCCGGATAACCCAGCTCCACCTCAGCAATTTCCTGCAAATACACCGGCCGGCCCTGGTTGTATGACACTATCATCCGGGCATAATCTGCCGGTTCAAACTGACCTTCAAAGCGCACTGTGTATTGCCGGCGGCCGACTTCGGCAAAACCACCGGACATATTCACTGAGCGGCTGATGCTGCTTTGCAGTTGTTCAATGCCGATGCCCAGCGCAGCCATTTTATAAGGATCAAAAGTGATATGCAGTTCACGCGGCAAATCTGACGCCAGCTCAACACTACTGACGCCTGGGATCGCGCGCAGCCGCGGGCCGACGTTGTCTCGGATCAGTTTCAGGTAAGGACCAAAATCATCACCAGCTTGCGGGTTCATTTGTTTGATCAGAATGGAGGCGACATTACCGCGCCCGCTGCCGACGTTAATCTGTGGTTCGGCCGCTTCGCGTGGCCGCGGCGGCGCCTGATTCAATGCATTGATCACATCCAGCATGGCGCGCTGCATATCCTGACCGACTTCAAAGGTCAGTGAAATCGAGCCATAGCCTTGACCAACATTACTTTGGATCTCCACCACGCCAGGCACGTTGCGCAGGGTATTTTCCTGCGGTTCGATAATAGTGGCTTCCATCTCCTGCGGCGCAGCAGCCCGCCAACCGTTATTGATAAAGATTTGCGGCCGGTCTAAATCCGGCAACAACTGAATAGGCAGTTTGTAAAACGCCAGCAGGCCAAATAGCACAATCAGGCATACCAGCACAAAAGTGGCTGCGGGGTTTTTGCAGGCCGCTCGCGTCAGATTCATCGCTTATCATCCACAACTTTAATGCGCCGAGTATATGAGACACTCATGAAATTCCCAGCAAAAACTGGGACAGAAGAGGGATTAAATGCAACAAAATATTTAGTTGGGTACTTGGTCGTATTCTGTCTGTCATTGACCGCACGACGATGCGTAGTACACCGCGTTTAGCAAGCTAACCCCGTCACTGAAATTCATCGGAGTAGCGTCGCCACGCCAGATGCAGGGCTATGGGTACATAGTGATGTCATATGCGCCCGCAGGCTCGTCGCAATACAACGCTGATAGCTGCTTTAAATCAAAAAGCTAAACAACTTAATCAGCTAGAATGAGTTATCGAAGTTAATCGGGTGCTCAAAACTATGAATCCAAAATTCTATTTATGGTGTGAACAGCGAGTCATACTGGCTGTCGTAAATGGAAGTTGGGACCGACGGACAGCCGAAGAGTATTCGGCCGAATTCAAGAAGTTGGCCATGCCATTGCTGGACTCGGATTGGGCTCATATTGTCTATCTCGACCAATGGGAACTGGGTGTACCTGCAATTGAGCCCGTTATTCAGGAATTAGTGCAATGGTGTATCACCCATAAACTCAGGTGTGCAGCCCAAATTTACTGCCCGCATATGGTAAAAAAATACCAGCTGGATCGGATGATTGTTGATCATACCGGTGATTTTGAAAAAAGAGTTTACCCAACACAACACGAAGCATTTCAATGGTTAGCAGCGGAAGGTTTTACTATGGAAACTCAAGACTTCCAGCAGAAAGCATCTTAAATCACCAGCACCTCTTGGCGACAGCATAAAGCCAGTCACTGGCAAACAAAAAAGGCACCGCAGTTACCTGCGGTGCCTTTTTGTTGGAATGAAGTGTGAGTCAGCCGGTAAGCCGGGTTCTGTGCTCTGTTGCCAGAGTAGCAATCATTCCTCTAGGACGTACGTCGCCGTACGCCTCAAGCAACCTACCCGCCCCCAACGCGGGCCGCGCCAAAGGGGGCCTATTTGGTCTTGCTCCGGGTGGAGTTTACCGTGCCACGAACTGTTACCAGTCGCGCGGTGCGCTCTTACCGCACCCTTTCACCCTTACCTGATCCCTTGCGGGCCATCGGCGGTTTGCTCTCTGTTGCACTGGTCGTAGGCTCACGCCCCCCAGGCGTTACCTGGCACCCTGCCCTGTGGAGCCCGGACTTTCCTCCCCCTGCTTGCGCAGGCAGCGATTGCCCTGGCCAACTCACGGCGCGGATTATACGCAGATCTTCGGCAGAACGCAGCAAGCTTTCTCTGCTTATTATCCCGAACGTTGCAATTCAACAGCACAATAAGATAATTACTTTCGACACATACACAATTTATGTAACATGAAGCGCTTTTATTTTTATAAGGACATACAAAAGATGTTAAACAAAGCTATTTTCGGTTTTATGCTGCTGGCTGCAGGCGCTGCTCAGGCGGAATCGGCGCATCCGCTGTACGCAGGGCTGGTGTTGCAATCCAATACGTTGAAAGTCACTGCTGTCACGGGTTACGCCAAATACGAACCTGCCATGACAGGTGTAACGCTTGGCTATGAATTTGCTGACTATTTTGCGCTGGAAGGTCGTGCGCTGAAAGACAGCAATTCTGATGAAATCCGCCCGGTGCAACTAAAAGTCAACAGCCAATTCCAGCTGCAGTTGCGCGCACACTATCCGGTGCTGGAGCAAGTGCGGGTCTATACCACACTGAGCCATGTTCGCTCGAACTATGAAATGCACGCGACACCAAACGGCAGTGGCGGTTCCACCACGCGCTTTAGCCAAAGTGGCGCCGGTTATGCTGCTGGCATCGAATATCTGTTGACCCCACAATGGAAATTCGCGGTCGAACAACAATGGTTACCAGAAGAAGATCTGACTGACCGTCTGACCGGTACCAATATCAGTACAGACGCCAAAGCACTGACGTTCAGCGCTAGTTACGCATTCTGATTGCTTCGCTCTGATCGCAAAAAAGCGCCTGTTGGCGCTTTTTTATTGTGCAGGTGGAATCATCGTTCACTTTGGGTCAGCGCTGCGGCAAAACCAGCCGTGCGCCATTATTCGTCCTGACCACTCCAGCTCAGCCCCAGCTTGTACAAAGCATTTTTCTTTTCACCATGAATTTCCGCAGTCAGCGCCGCAGCTTTTTTCAATGGTAATTCAGCCATCAATAACCGCAGGGTTTGCTGGACAGCCGGCGCTATGTCGTCGGCCGCTTTTTCCGCCGGGGGCGCTATCATCAGCACCATTTCGCCCTGACAACGCTGTGGATCGGCTTCCAGCCACTCTATGATACTGGTCGCGGTACCATGTTCGAAATGTTCAAAAGTCTTGGTCAGCTCTTTCGCCAACACCAGTTCACGATCGGCGCCGTATACGGCCATCACATCCTGCAAGGTATCGATGATGCGCCGGGCCGCTTCATAACAAATCACAGTGCCGACACCGGCCGGAATGTCTTTTAACACTTGTTGGCGCTGGCCGGATTTGGCGGGTAAAAATCCGATAAAATGGAACTTGTCGGTGGGCAAACCAGCGCAGCATAAAGCGGCGATCAAAGCGCAAGGCCCTGGAATTGGCACTACCCGCACGCCGGCGTCGCGACATAACCGGACCAGACTATAACCCGGATCTGAGATCAGTGGCGTACCGGCATCACTAATCAGCGCGACGTTGTCGCCGGCTTTTATTTTCTCGACCAGACTGGCGGCGCGTTGTTTTTCATTGTGATCATGCAAGGACAAAAACCGCGCTGAGATGCCTAAATGGCTCAGCAACTTCCCGCTGTGCCGCGTATCTTCTGCCGCCACCCAGGCCACGTCACGCAACACCTGAATCGCGCGCTGACTGATGTCATCCAAATGGCCAATCGGCGTGGCCACGATATATAAAACAGCTTCGGCTACAGACATGAAAATTCCCGGGTGATGGACAGAGCATTAAGGCAAGTTGGCCGGTTCTGCCACTTGCCAGCAAAAGGTCTGCTGCGTTGCAGGCAGGATGACCGGTCCGGACAAATGGTATAAACTAACGGCCATTCAATCAGCTATTGTACCTGCGCATTGTGAAATCCAGCAAACTCAAGCTTCGTTTATCTGTCCTGCTGCCGATTGGCGTCAGCCTGCTGACCGGTTGCGGCAGTACTCCGGCCCCAGTCGAAACGACGACTGCAGCACCAGTACAGCAATCAGCCCCAGTCAGTAAAGCGCCGACACCGGAAGCCCTGGCTGAGCCGCTGACACTGGAACCGGCCGAAGTCACCTATCAAGCTGTCACGACCGCCGATGAAGCGGTGGCGCAAGACGCGGACGAACAGCTGCAGCGCGAATTGCTGCAACAGGCCAAAGCCGCACTCAGTACCGATCCCAAACGTACGCTCGCCATCTGCTTTGAGCTGCAACAATCGCTGTACAGCCAAATCCGTGCGCAAAATCAGCTGCCACTATTACAGTCTGCTTTAGCCGATAAGCAACACGCGTTGGTAGCCCGCTTGGCTGACCAAACTGCATTTACTGACGTGCCGGAAGCCGACCGGCAAGCGTGGGCGCTGGCACTGAGCGAGTATTTCCAGCAACAGGATGACAATGTCAGCGCGACCCGCACGTTATTAGCGCTGGATGCCTGGTTGGGCAACAGTGCTGACAGCACGGCGCAAGACCTGTTGTGGCAACAACTGGTGAAATTATCCGACGCCGAGCTGCGTGAACTGGGTGAGCAAAATCATCCCCGCGCGCAGGCCTGGCTGGAACTGCTACAACTGACACAAGGTTTTGCCGGCGACCAACAAGCTATCACCCAGGCACTGACTGATTGGCAACAACGCCACCCGATGTTGCCGGCCGCGGATAAATTGCCCAAGGACGTAAAGCTGCTGAGTCAGACACCGGCGTATAACCCGGAACGTATCGCCGTGCTGTTACCGTTATCCGGCCCGCTGAAAACACTGGGTGATGCGGTGCAGTACGGGATGGCTGCCGCTGCCGCGAAACAACAACGCACGTTGGTATTTATTGATTCGACCAAACCGGCAGCTGAATTACAGGCTGAAGTCACTGCGGCGCAAGTGCAGTTTGTCATCGGGCCTTTGCTGCGTGAAGACATCGACAAAATCCAACAATTGCCGGACTGGCAATGGCCCACTTTATTTTTAAATGGCAAAGGTGATTTGCCAGTGAAGCCGGAGCAATACTTCTTCGCGCTGGCCTGGGAAGACGAAGCAAGCCAGATGGTGCAGGTGTTCCGCCAGCGTCAGTATCAGCACCCGGTGCTGATTTATGCCGTCAATCCAATTGGCCAGCGTATGGCGCAGCATTTCCAGAGTCGCTGGCAACAAAGCGGTGGTCAGCCGGTCGAAACTTACAGTTATAGCTCGCAGGAACAGCTGCAGGCGCTGATTAACAAGTTCCTTGAAGCCGAAGCAAGCGAGGAAAGAGCAAAGGAAATCAACCGGTTAATCGGTCAGTCGATCAAAGCCGAGCTGCACAGCCGCCAGGATATCGATGCGATTTATCTGATTGCCGATCCGGTACAGACGCGTTTTTTCAAACCTTTTATCGATGTCACGGTCAGTCCAACGGCCAAGCGCCTGCCGATTTTTACCAGTTCACGTAGTCACAGTCTGAAAGTGGATAAAACCGATCAACGAGATCTGGCCGGTCTGACCATGACAGAGATGCCGTGGTTGTTGCCGCAGGCCGCCATCGCGCCGCCGCTACGGCAGGAATTCGACAGCCTGTTTGCCGAACAGGATGAACAATTACAACGACTGTTTGCTATGGGGCACGACGCACTGATGCTGGTGGGCCACCTGAAACAACAGCAGCAATTTCCGGCCATGGCGTATCATGGCCTGACCGGTAGTCTGCGTCTGGCCGACGGCCATAGTATTCAGCGGCAGTTAACGCTGGCACAGTACCGTCAGGGTAAATTGCTGCTGGTGGACAAAAAAGCGCCGTGAGCCGCGACAAAGGTCAGTTTTTTGAAACATTAGCCGGGCAGTATTTGCAGCAACAAGGTCTGCAATTAGTGGCGCAAAACGTCAGCAGCCGTTTTGGCGAGCTGGATTTAGTGATGCGCCAGCAGGATTGTCTGGTCTTTGTCGAAGTGAAATATCGTCAGTCCAACGCTTTTGGCAGCGCGGCGGCGATGGTGACCACAGCAAAACAACAAAAATTACGCGCGACCGCCCATTGGTATCTGCAACAACAACAGTGGCGGGGGGCAGCCCGGTTCGACGTGCTGGCAATTGAAGGCGAAGCGCCTTATCAGTTCAGCTGGCTAAAAAACGCATTTTAAGGATCCACACTGATGCAGGAACATATCCGGCAGCTTTTTTCCGAAAATATCCAAACGATGATTGCCACCGGCGAAGCATTGGCTGGGCCGATTGAAACTGCGGCGCTGACGATTGTGCATGCGCTGATCAACGACCGCAAAGTACTCTGTGCCGGTGAAGGCGCCGCCAATGCACTGTCCGGCCATTTTGCCCGGCTGTTGCTCGACCAGTTTGAAACCGAACGGCCTTGTTTGCCTGCCTGCGCGCTCAGCAACGACAGTTGCGGCCTGGTCCATCTGTCACAACAACAGGATTTTCTGGCCCGTCAGGTCCGTGCACTCGGCCAGGAAGGCGATATTCTGCTGGTGTTGTCATTGAGTGGCGATGAAAACAGCCTGATCCGCGCCGTTGAAGCGGCACTAACCAAAGATATGACGGTGATAGCGCTGACAGTCGACAATAATGGCGAGTTGTCCGGTTTGCTCGGCAATAGCGACGTTGAACTGCGGGTTCCGGCTCACCGGCCGGCCCGGGTTTATGAATGTTACGCCTTTTTATTACATTGTGTTGTTGAACTGATTGATAACACTTTATTTCCACAGCAAGATGTTGACCCCATCTAACAGGAGAATCTGATGTTCAAGCTGCGAAATCTGTTGAAAGTGGCTGCGCTTGCCACGCTGGCAATCGCACTACAAGGCTGTGCGGCCAAAGACCGCCGCACGCTGGGCTCTCAAATCGACGACAATAGCATCGTGATCAAAGCCGGTAATGCGATTGAAGCCAACAAAACACTCGAAGAAAAAGCCAATATCAATGTGTACAGCTACAACGGCGTGATCCTGTTAACCGGCCAGGCGCCAAATCAGGCGATGGTAGAAGAAGCCGGTGAACTGGTGCGGCCGGTGCAGGGTGCAAAAGACGTACAAAATCAAATCCGCGTCGGTAATCCAACCTCATTTACCACCCGCAGCCGTGACAGCTGGATCACCACCCGTGTCAAATCCCTGCTGTTAGCGGATAAAGAGATTAGTGCGCTGAACATCCGCGTGATCACCGAAAACGGTGAAGTGTTCCTGATGGGCATCGTTGGTGAGCAGGAAGGCGATAAAGCCGTTGAAATTGCGCGGCACGTTAATGGCGTATCACGCGTCATTAAAGCCTTCGAGACACAATATAACTGATTGATTTTATAATCTGAGATTACGAAAATGCACCGCGCTACCGGCAGGCACGGTGCGTTTTTTAACGCACCCTACCACAGATCCCGCACACCTCAGCCGCGCTGAACGCTGTCAAACATCCTGCAGAGCTTTTAACGCCTTGGAATGAAATTCACGGTGTTTCATCACAAACAACACGACGATCGTTGCGGCCATAAATAGCCAGACATTGATAAACCAGGCCAGCGTTGCCAGCGAAAAATAAATCGCCCGCAAGCCGTAGTTAAATGAATGCGCAGCCTGATCTATCACCTTCGCGGCTTTATTGGCGTACAGACTGCGATCAGCCGGCGGCAACTCGCGACCATCCGGCGCGGCACCGATCAACACGCCACCAAAACCATATTGACGCAACGACCAGGTAAACTGAAAAAACGTGAAGACGTAAATCAGCACCAGACAGAGAATTTTAAACTGCAGTAAGCCATCAACATGGTCCAGCCACGGCATCACCTGCATCAACACCGCGGCGATTTTGTCACTGGACGCCAGCGCAGTCAGCAAACCGGCCAGGATCAGCATCGAACTGGAGGCAAAAAAACTGACATTGCGTTCTAACGTGGAGATCAGCGCGACATCTGCCATTTTGTTATCGCGGATCAGCATCTGCTCCATCCAGGCTGTGCGTTTACGGCGTAACTCATACGACAAACAACTGACTTCACGGGCACGGCGTTTGGCAAACAGGGTATACCCCACCCACACACCGACAAACCAACACAACGCGATTAAATCCAAATAAGGTAACTGCTGCCAGCTCACGACAACTCCTGTTGTTGCACAGCAGCGGCTGCGGGCGCAGCATGCAGTGGTAATTCACAATAAAAACAGGCGCCACCCTGCTCGGCTTGCTGATAAAAAATACTGCCGTGCATCCGCTCGAGCAATTCTTTGCAAATCGCGAGGCCGAGGCCACTGCCGCTTTGCAACCGGCTATCGGAGCTGTCGGCCTGCGAAAATTTTTCAAACAAGCGCGGAATAAAATCTACTGGCACGCCCGGCCCCTCATCGCTGACCATCAGCTGCACCAGATCGCCGGTTAGCAAAGCCCGTAAGTGCACAGTACTGTGCGGCGGTGAAAACCGGATCGCATTCGCCAGTAAATTCGCCAGGATTTGCAACAGACGGCTGCCGTCGATAAACAAGGTTAAATCTGGTGCGATCGCCGCTTCCAACGTCAGTTTGACCTGACGCGACAAAGCTAAAGCACTGTGGCGCTGTAAGGCCTGTTGCAATAGCGGCAACAATAACTGCTGTTCCGGCTGCAGCGACAACTTGCCGGCCTGCAGTTTCTCCATATCTAGGATATCGTTGACCAGATTAATCAGTTGGTCAGCATTGCTGCGGGCGATATCCAACATTTGCTGCTGCGCCGGGAGCAAGGCGCCGACCGCACCAGCCGTCACCAAAGCTAAGGCTCCGTTGATGGCGGTCAACGGCGTACGCAATTCGTGACTGACCGTGGAAACAAATTCGCTTTTCAGTTTTTCTATGCGTTTGCGTTCGGTGATGTCGCGAAACAGTAAGACTTGTAACGTCTGGTCTTGCAGTTGAATTTGCGTTTGCAGCAATTCCACCTGCAAAGTTTCACCGTGCAGCCGCTGCGCAGTCAGTTCCTGCGCACCGCGACCTTGCTGCAACTCCGGTGGCTGTGGAAACAGGATCTGAAACGGCAGGCCACGCAGCTGCCGCGCCTGATAACCAAACATCTTTTCGGCGGCATTGTTAAAGGTATGGATTTGGCCGGTCGGATTTAGCACGACAATAGCGTCGTCAACGTTATCCAGCACTGTGCGGTAATATTTTTCATTTTGTTCAAAGGCTTTACTGGTGTCTTTCCAACGCTGATTGGCGCGGAACACACCGGCGATCAGCAACACCAGCATCAGACTGGTACTCCAGCCCACCAGTCGGAACCATCCCGACAGACTGTCCGCCTGCAACAGCGGCCAACTGGCCAGCTGCCAGTGCGCGCCGGCGATATTCAGATCCAGCACCACGGCCGGCGCCTGAAAATTCTGGATCTCACCGAACAGCATGTCGCCCCAGTTTTCGCCGCCAGCGCGGCGTAATGCCACACCAACATCCAATTGCTGTGCTTGTTGCTTCATCAGCCGCCAGACATCGTCAACGTTCAGCACAGTACTGACAATGCCCCAATAGCTGCCATCATGCAGATACACCGGAATGCGGTAAACAAAAGCCCGGCCGCCCTGTGCCAGCTCTAAAGGCCCACTTAGTTTGGCTTTGCGGCTACGGATCGTTTTTTCAATATCCGGCCATTGTGTGGCCAGATCGGGATAATACAGATTCAATGCTGCTTCATTGCCAGCCAGCGGATAGAGATAAGTGAGACGATTGCCGGGCGCTACGCCCATATTGCGGATATGTTTGCCCTGGCGAACCAGATTGGGTAACAAAGTATTGAAATCTTCGGCACTGGCTTTGCCGGACAAGGCCTGCACATGAGCCACCAGGCCCTGACTAAGCTGCAATGGCGCATTTAACTCCATTTCCAGCAATGCACGTAAGCGGGCGGCACTTTCAGTGGTTTCACGCACCAGCAGCATGTCTTTACGCTGCTGCTCCTGACGAGCCAGATACTCAACCACAGTGCCAAACAACAGCATCAGCACCAGTAACATCACGCTCTGTAGCCGGGTAAACCCGAATTGCCCTGCCTGCAAAATGCACCTGCTCCCGTAGTTTTTGCACAAATCAGGCGGGCTGAACGCTGCCTGCTCACTCCGGATAATGATACACTCGCCACTCTATTGCGACAGTTAATTTTTCACCGAAGGAGCCTGCTGTGACCGAACTGCTGCTGACCACCCCAGACGACTGGCATTTACATTTTCGTGATGGCGATATGCTGAAAGAGACCGTTCCTGCCACTGCGCGTTGTTTTCAGCGGGCTGTAGTGATGCCCAATCTGGTGCCACCTGTCACCACTGGCACTTTAGCCAGCGAATACCGCGCCCGTATTCTGGCAGCCCGCCCTGCTGGCAGCAGCTTTGAACCAGTGATGACCATTTATCTGACCGACACCACCACAGCACAGGATATTGCCGAAGCTAAAGCCGCCGGCGTGCTGGCCGCCAAGCTGTATCCGGCCGGCGCCACCACCAATTCGCATTCAGGTGTCTCTAGCCTCAGCAAGTTATATCCGGTGCTCGATGCCATGGTCGAACATGACATGTTGTTCCTGGTACACGGTGAAGTGACCGACAACCACGTCGATATTTTTGACCGCGAAGCAGTGTTTATCGAACAGCATCTGCGCCAGATCGTCGACCGCTTCCCAGCCTTACGTATCGTGCTGGAACATATCACCACTGCCGATGCGGTGGAGTTTGTTAAAAACGCCGGGCCGAATGTCGCCGCGACTATCACCCCACAGCATTTATTACTGAACCGCAATGACATGCTGGTCGGTGGCATCCGCCCACACAACTACTGCCTGCCGGTACTGAAACGCCGCACGCATCAGGAAGCCTTGCGTGCCATCGTTGCCAGCGGCAATCCGAAGTTTTTCTTAGGTACCGATTCCGCACCACACGCCAAACACCGCAAAGAAACCGCTTGCGGCTGCGCCGGTTGTTACAGCGCCTGGAGCGCCATTGAGCTGTACGCGCAGGTGTTTGAGGAGCTTGGCGTTATTGAAAAACTGGAAGGTTTTGCCAGCCACTATGGCGCCGATTTCTACCGCCTGCCACGCAACAGCGGTCAAATCAAACTGGTGAAACAATCCTGGACAGTGCCAGAAGAAATCACGCTGCCAGACGGCAGCCCGATAGTACCGTTTTACGCCGGCCAGACCCTGCACTGGCAATTGCAGGCGGAATAGATTTGCAGTTTTAGCTTGGTATAGCGGTCACTACACAGACCGTTATGCCAGCAGGTCACTCGATTCATGGGGGGAACATCGCTGCATCTATCGCGTTGTTCCAACTGATGATTTTAAAACGTTTACTTCTAAATCTTAATACTTAATGTAAACAACGATGATACTGACTGAATATAATCTGTTCACTCTGACTATTACCTTTATCATCAAATCCAATAGCCTAATCGTTGTGTGTTGATTTTTGCACGGATATGAAAAAGCTCTTGTTTAAAGTGAACCAAGGTGAAAGCTTTGAGGGCAGCAAACATGAAGCGGAGCAAGAAACAGCTCAGCGACCACCGTTGAAAGTTGTTCTGGCTGAATTAACCAACTTATGATTAAAACGTACGTCCGTTTTGAATGGCATCAAGAATCTTGAGCTATCCCGATATCACTCAGGATATACCTAAACCTTTTTTTCAAACCATCGCCATCTATGGGACGAAAATACTCTGGTGTGTACCATTGCGTCACTCCAGATAGAACATAGGCAGACGCTAGTAACTTTGCGACTCTGTTGTTATCCAAGAATTGAACCGTTCCAGCATCTTCATTGAGGCTTAACTGCTTGCTTAGCTGCGAGTACACGTCAGCCGTTCTTACGAGATTCTGTGCCAATTTAAGGTATCTTTGGATATATTCATCTAAGGCACGATTGTTTTGAGGGAATAGTGATGTGTAAAAGCTCTTTGCTTTTTCGAGACAAATATCTTCACTCTCCCATCGGCCAACTATTGCTGGATGAAATTCAAAAGCAACTCGCTCCATTAGGCGATTAATGGTCTTTATATCGTAACTATCAGAAATCAAGCCGAGCCGCTGAGAGATATCTTGCTCACCCAAAGCCTCAATATCTAAGCATTCAGAACGCAACCGATTGGCTGCGTACCTGTACTCCTCCATTAATAGTGTTAGTTCTCTCTGCTTCTGCGCCTCTGACGCCATAACTTTTTGTGCGGCAACCGATTTAGCGAACTCTCCCCTCGTCAACCGCAACTCTTCAGACTGAATCCGAATCGTATAAAGCAGCGCGATAAAAGAAGCAAAAGCCAGTATCGGGTTTAGCATTCCGCCGAAGTAGTCCCCAACTTGGCCCCACTTATCAAAGTCTGGCTGAAGACCTCGCTGATGAAAGTGCTCAACAAAGGTCCCGATAACAAGTATTACGTAGAGCACCAACGCTATGATTAATAGCATCGTTGCTATTAATACGAATCGAGGGAGCTTCTCGTGATTAGGCTCAGAGTCGTCTGGCTTCTTGTCTTCAGAATGAGATGCTTCCGGCTTAGATTCAAGTGACTGCTTGTCTGTAGCCTGAGATCCCGCTTTCTTGTCGCTAGAGTTCTTTGTGCTAACAAAGATAAAAGTAGCGATGAAAGCCAAACTTGCAGGAATCGCAATGACAAGCCATCTCCAATTTTGCGCACCAAAATCTAGCAAGTCCCTAAACAACATAAAACATCCCTGATAACTACGACAAAACCTGCAATTTAACCCAAATAAAGCCAAGCCACCAGATTGCAGACTCAGTCCCACACATCAATAGTGCTGACAAAGACTATGCCGCTGCAATACAGCAATTCCGACTGCCGGCGTGACTACAGCTGCAGCGTCGCCAGCTCATCAGCCACCCAGCGACGCAGCTCATCACGCAGCAATAGCACCGCCGGCGTGACCTGATGGCGGCTGGCACAGACCAGGTGTAGCTGCAGCTTCGGCGCCGGGTAGTCCTGCAGTAATGGCACGACATGACCCGCGCGTAAATCGGCAGCCATATCGAGCGCCGATTTTAGCGCAATGCCATGACCCGCCACGGCCCAGCGTCGCACCAGTTCAGCATCATTGCTGATGCGATTGCCCTGCACATTGACCTGTAACAGGCCCTGCGGCCCGCTAAAGCGCCAGCGGTCAAAAGTGCGCTCGTCAATCATATACAGCAGGCAATTGTGCTGTTGTAGCTGCAAAGGTTGCTCCGGCGTGCCTTGTCGCTGCAGATATTCCGGTGCGGCACAGACGATGCGCGGTACTTCAGCGATAAAAAACGCCACCAGCGCCGGATCGGTTAAAGCGCCATACCGCAGTGCCACATCGACCTGCTCGCGCTGTAGTCCGGCCACCCGGTCGCCCAGTTCCAGCCGCAGTTTCAACTGGGGAAATCGCATCAACAAAGTATCGAGTTTGGGCAACAACCAGTTGCGGCCCAAGTCGCTGGGCGCGGCCAGTCGCAATTCTCCGCCGATATCAACCGCAAGCTGTTGCATCGCCTGTTCGCCTTGCGCCAGTGCTTCCAGCGCGTTCTGGCAATGTTGTAAAAACAATTCACCGGCCGGTGTCAGTTTTAAACTGCGGGTACTGCGCAGCAATAATGCCGCGCCGAGGTGCTGCTCCAGCCGTTTCAGCGCCGCCGAAGCCGCTGCCGGCGTTAAATCAAACTGCCGCGCCGCCGCACTGATATTGCCGGTGCGGACAATCTGCTGGAATAGAGCTAAATCCTGAACTTGCAGCATTTTCAAATTTCATTTGATAAAGAATGCTTAATTATGCGGTTTTTCTATCAATGTCAATCCGGCACAATGCGCAGCATCTGTTGAACATGACTGTAAGCACTTGCTTGCAGCGGCCCTTTTCGATTGAACTATCAGGAGTTTTTATGTCTGCCACTCAATTAATCCCAACCATGATGCCAGCCGTTGGTTATCTGCAATCCCTGCCCATCAGCGACGAGCAGGCACTGATTGACTTAGCGTTGCCGGTGCCTGCACCAGGCCCGTATGACCTGTTGGTCAAAGTCGAAGCCATCGCCGCCAACCCGGTCGACTATAAAATCCGCCAACGCCGCGTGCCGCAAAGCACAGACGGTGTTGTCAGCGCGGAAGTGCTGGGCTGGGATGCGTCGGGTGTTGTGGTCGCGACTGGTGACGCGGTGACAGCTTACAAAGTTGGCGATGCGGTGTTTTATGCCGGCGCGCTAAACCGGCCGGGCGCCAACAGCGCTTATCATCTGGTCGACGAGCGCTTGGTGGGGCCTAAACCACAGAGCCTGTCGTTTGCTGATGCGGCGGCATTACCGCTGACCGCCATCACCGCCTGGGAAATGTTGTTTGACCGGCTGCAGCTTGAACAGCCTTCGCCGCAGTTCAAACGCAAAGTGTTGCTGGTTAGCGGTGCTGCCGGTGGTGTTGGCTCCGTCTTGATCCAGCTGACGAAATTAAAAACCGACGCTTTTGTTATTGCAACGGCATCGCGGCCAGAATCTCAGGCCTGGGTCAGCGCTTTAGGCGCCGATGCGGTGATTAATCACCAGCTGCCGCTTGCCGACGAGCTTAAACGCATCGGTATTGATGCGGTCAGCCATGTCGTTAGTCTGGTCGATACCGCGGCTTATTATCAGCAGTTTATCGATGCATTAGCGCCACAGGGCAAGCTGGCACTGATTGATGACCCGGTGGAGGCACTCGATATCCGTCCGCTGAAACTGAAAAGCCTAAGCCTGCATTGGGAACTGATGTTTACCCGTTCGTTATTCCAGACACCAGACCAAATTGCCCAGCAACAGCTGCTGCGCGAAGTATCGGCGCTGGTCGACGCCGGATTATTAAAAAGCACCGCCGGTCAGCATTTGGGGGTTATTAATGCCGCCAACCTGCGCCAGGCCCATACGCTGTTGGAACAAGGCTCGGTGATTGGCAAGTTGGTGTTGGCTGGTTTTGGCGATATTTAACCTTCGATTCGCGGTATGCGATACCCGGAGTGCGATACCCGGAGTGCGACTCGCGGAGTGCTTCGCTGCGCTCTACACACCCTACCAGTATCAAAATGAATCTTGGTAGGGTGCAATAAGCGCAGTGCATTGCACCGCATGCGGTCACAGCTGAACATGCTGTGGTCGCACTTGCAACTTGTCGTCGATCAGACTAACACCCGGTGTATTCCACACTGTCTGCACCAGCAGATGATGGTCTGGCAAGCTTTGCACGTAGCCGCTCAGCGTTACTTTGTCTTTAAAGATGTCGAGCGTCACCGCAGATGTATCGATATCCCCCTGACGCTTAAACGCAGCCTGCAGACTGGCCAGAATATCGGCGCTGGTCGGGCTTTGTGACAGCTCAATCTGATTGGTGACACCGCGCACACCCATCAGATAACGCACCGAATCAAACGCCACCTGCCGCAAAAACTGCCAGGGTACTTTGCCGTACAAAGTCACCCAGCCTTTTTCCACTTTCAGCGTCAGCTGATGCAACGCCTGATGATGCGACCAGTGCAAAATGGACTCGATGCGTTTGGCCAGATCGACGTCTGATCTGTGGTCCAGCTCGGGCAGACACACTTCCAGCTCCACCACTAAAGCCCGGACGCCAGCCACCCGTAACGCGGCGCGTTCGGCATTAGCTTTCTCCGCCAGCGACGCCACGGTACCGGTCAGCACAACCACATCACCCTGCACATTGACCCGAACATCACTGGCATTGACCGACGCTTCCCAGCTCAGTTCATCCAGTACTTTTTGTTGTAATTCGATTGAAAAAATCATCAGCGAAACTCCATTGTTCGGAGCTTCAGCATGACAGTGCAAAAACCGGTTGACCGTGCGCTAAGCAGCACAGCTGGCGCAATCAGCTGCCGCATTCAGAAGTCAAAATCGCTCTGTTCGGCGGCGCACGGACAGGCCAGCGCGGATACGTCAGGCTATGTGTTATGGAATAGCGCAGACCTGCAACTGCCACTGGAACAAGGATGTCCCAACCCAGCGCTGCCTGATCTGTAGAGACACTACTCACTCGAAGCTGCAGTCCCAAACTCCAACAAAGCCAGCATCGGCAGCCGCGGAGTGAGCGATCAAAAGTGAGCGCGGGAGGCGCGAACGAGCGAACGCAGTGGTAGCGATGCTGGCTTTGCCTCGATAAAAAGGCTTTTCGCGCATAACTGCGCGGCCAGACCCGCAATGAACTACCCACATCAACTTGCCGAACTCAAAAAATTAGCTCACTCCACGCCTCACCAGCTCCGCCATTGGCACCACCCGGTTCACCTTCAGTCGGGCGCTGAGGGCAAAACCACCTGGATTGAGCAGGCTTTCGATGATGGATAAACGTGGGTCGGTTTTGCCTTTTTCGACTTCGCGTAGGGTTTTTTCTGAGACTTTACAGATACAGGCGTATTCGGCCTGGGTCATTTGATACAACTCGGTGCGGATCCGTTGCACTGCCTGGCCCAATGTCAGCCCGCCACTATCCAGTTGTTGCCGTAGTTGCTGTTGCCATTGTGTTTTTTCAGCAGGTGTCATCGCAGTTTCATCCTGTGCAGTTTGTCAGGCAGATGTGCAAAGCCTATCGCCGGGAAATGCAGGATCTCGTCCGGGCAGCCGTGTTGTTTTAGCAGTTCCGGTACCTGCAATAGTTGCTGTGCCATGGTGCGCAGCGCCGGCAACAAGGTATCGGGGGCAATCAAATCCGCCAGACCAGCGGCGACACGTTCAAAATTCACTTCGCCGGCTAGTTCAGCACCCTGGCCCCATTTAAACAATCGGGTGACTTGTTCGGGATCGGCTTTCATCGGGGCAAAATCATAGATAGGTGCAAAGCAGACTTTGCCGTCGATTTTCAGGAACGACATGTTCCGGCCATGGTTGTCGGAATTGCCAAAAACCAGATTCAGCAAGTCCCGCAGCACATACTCGGTGACAAACTGTTCCCGACTTTGATCCAATAATCCTGCCAGCTTTTGCCACAGCACCCGCACTACATCAAAGTGATCCAATGCACTGCCGGGTCCGGCATCCAGGATTGAATACACACTCTCCATGCCGAGCCGATGTAAACAGCCATCCTGCTCCATGACGTCAAACCGGGGCAGCCACAAGCTGACCTGGCCTTCCACCTGATGGATTTGCATCTGCTGACTGTTGATAGTGCGGATCCCGCTTTGTTGCAGCAACAATGTCAAAACCCGATAGTAAGCGCCCTCTGCCAGCAGAACCTGATTGTCGCGCGCGGTGCGTAGATTACGGGCGAACTTCACCAGATAAGGCCTTGCCGTACAGGGTTTTCCGGCAAAATCACCATCGATGTAAACATCGTTGCCTTCCAGCATCAATAGTAGTTTTGGCGCGACGCCGACTGCACCTGTGGCGCCACCGACAGCAGCGCCCTGGCTATTGGCATATTCGAGAAAATCATGTTGCAGGCTGCATACTTGCTGAATAGGAAAGCGCATTAACGCCTGTTCAGCAGGCTGCACCGCCTCTTTAATCCGGATATTTCCAACCGGCGACATACAGGTATGACGCAGCAACTGACAATCCGCTTCAAACACCGGCAGGTGACCAATATCCAGCCGGTTTAGCCACCATTGCCGGGTTTTGCCTGCGGGCAACAAATCATCCAGCAGACCTGGCCAACGCGGATATTCAGTTGGAATTGCCGTTACGGCGGCGTTCACAGTCACCGCTTGTTCACAGTGTGATTCGTACTGCACTGCCGGGTTTCGCAGATAATCCGGCAAATAGTCGATATTGACGGTGCTGTCTTTACCAGTTCCGGCAAAGCTTAATATCGCAGCGTCATGCCAACTCCCTGCCCAATACAGTTGCAGCAACATGGTTTCGCACCAAAGTGTAAGAAGATAAACGGTAGTTTAGACCCGTTTTTTCGCTATGAACAGTAGTTTGATTCCGCTTTTATAGTAAATCCGACTCAATTCCGGTAGTTTATTACCGGTGCAAAGTTAAAGCTGAACCTCAGCGCTGACTTATAAGACCAGCTCAGCCCAGAGTGCCAGATGGTCAGAATTTCGTGTCGGTGGGCCATCGGCAATAATGCCGGCGGCTGGCACTTTGAATTGATCGCCACGCAGCAGCATAAAATCGAGCCGCACGGCATCAGCTTCAGTGCCTCGCCATGGGATAAAGCTGTAGCTGGGGCCTTGTGGTTTGGCGGTCAGCTCCAGTGCATCCTGATACTGCGGCAACGACTTTTGGATTTGTGCCAGCAAGCCATCCCCGGCGGCGGGATTAAAATCGCCCATGATGATCACAGGCGCGTTGGAGCTTTGTTGCCAGTTGTTGATTTTCGCGGCGATCAGCTGCACCGATTCGCGCCTGGCCAAAGCGCCCTGATGGTCCAGATGCAGATTTAACACCCTAAGCGCTTTGCCGCTGTGTTTATCCTGCAACAAGGCCCAGCTGCAAATGCGCGGCAAGGCGGCGTCCCAGCCCGGCTGGCCTATGAGTCCAAGGCCTATTAATTCAGAGCCGATTTGTTCTGGGCCATGTTGCGTCGGCGCATCAGGCAACCAGCTGGGGTGAAACCAAAAAGTGCCGCTGTCTATGACGGCAAAACGGCTGCTGCGGATCAACAACGGACTGAATTCGCCGGCATTTTTGCCATCGTCCCGGCCAACGCCAATCCGCTGATAACCCGGCATGGCGCTTTCAATCCGCACCAACTGATGGAACATCACTTCCTGCAGGCCAACAATATCCGGCTGTTGTTGCTGCAGTTGCCGGATCACGTTGCCGGCGCGATGCGGCCAGGCGAGCTCGGCATCATGCGGTGTGTCGAGGCGGATGTTCCAGCTGACAGCTTTGATCGGGTCAGCAATGGCAGCTGACGCCGTCAGTAACAACACCGCCATGGTCAAAAAACTGCCTAAACGTCCCTGCTTCATCCGCCGCCTCCAAGTCAAAGATACAGTTAACATCTAAAGCCGAACTTCAAGTTGACACTTAAAGTCAGAACTCAAACACTAAGTCACCGCCTTGCATCAGCTGACGATAATCGACGCTGATCGGCAGTTCAACCCCGTTCAGGCTCCAGCGTTTGACTGGCTTGAGCCGATCGCCACGCGCCAGGATCCGCAGCTGTTTGCCATTATCCAGCTGTAGTGTGACGGATTGAAATTGCGGCGTGCCGCGTACATAACCACTGTCGACCGGATTCACCGGATAAAACCCGAGGCTACTCAGCACATACCAGGCCGACATCTGGCCCAGATCGTCGTTGCCGGCCAGACCATCCGGTTTGGCGTGGTACATGGTGTCGCGAATAAAGCGGATGCGCGCTTCGCCTTTGGCCGGCTCGCCTGCCAGGGCATACAGATAAGGCACATGATGCACCGGCTCATTGCCATGCGCGTACTGACCAATTAAGCCGGTGATATCCGGCGACACATCGCCTTCCATGTGAGAACTCATGTCAAACATTTGGTCGAGCCGTGCGACAAAAGCTTGATCGCCGCCATAACGCTTTATCATCGCATCAACCTGATGCGGTACAAAAAAGCTGTACTGCCAGGCATTGGCTTCGGTGTAATCCGTGGTGCGATGCGCGACATAAATCGGGTTAAACGGGCTGACCCATTCACCATTGGCCTTTTTGCCACGCATAAAACCTGAAGACTTATCAAACAGTTGCTGCCAGGCAGCGGCGCGTTGAGTAAATTCTGCCGCAGTTTTGGCATCACCGGCGGCCTCTGCCAGTCGTGCAATGGCATGGTCATCAAAGGCATATTCCAGCGTTTTCGACACGGCCTCGACGTCTAGATCTGACGGCACATAACCATATTTGCCAAATAAGTCGATACCAAACCGGGACTGGCGCGCCGAGGCCAACGAGGCGTCCAGTAACTGTTTGGCGCTTAACGTGGTCAGGCCTTTAAAATAGGCGTCAGCCAGCACCGGCACCGCATGATAACCAATCATCACATCGGTTTCATTCGACATCAGATCCCATGTTGGCAGCAGGCCTTGTTCCTGATAAAAGCCATATAACGAATGCATCATGCCATCAACCCGGCCCGGATCTGTGATGGTCAGCAGCGGATGCAGGCCACGGAAGGTATCCCACAGCGAAAACAGTGTATAACGCGGCATCTGCGGATTTTGCTGATGCACAGCCTGATTTACTTGGTGCACAGCACCATCGGCACCAAAATAACGGCCATCGACGTCACTGAATAACTGCGGCGCTAAATAGCTGTGATAAAGCGCGGTATAGAACTTGGTTTTATTGGTGTCGCCTTGCGGATCAGTAGCGGCATCCACCTGAAACCGGCCCAGCTGCGCCTGCCATTTGGCTGCCGCTTGCTGTTTGACTGCCGCAAAATCCAGTACCGGCAGTTCAGCCGCCAGATTTTTCTTAGCACCATCAATACTGACGTAAGAGAGCGCCACAGCGACTTCGAGCGGTTTTTGCCGTAAGTCAGCAAAGTTGAGCACTGCCGCAGCCTTTTCTGTTTGTAACAATGTGCCTTTTACTGCCACGCCATCCTGATACAGCTGGGCCTGAAACGGCTGGTTAAACCGCGCGACAAAATACAGCGGCTGCAATTTGGCCCAACCGGTGGAGAAGCGATAACCCACCAGAGTGTGCGTGTCGACCTGCCGGATAAAGCCCATCACGGCTTTGTCGTAATTCTGCGCATAACCTAAATCAATCAGCAGCTGAGCGTCTTTGGCCTGACTGAACTGATAGCGATGCACACCGACCCGCTCCGTTGCCGTCAGCTCGGCGCTGATGCCTTGTGCCGGCAGGTTCAGCGCATAATAACCGGGACTGGCCTGTTCATCGGCATGGCTGTAGGTCGCCACCGGCCGACCGGCCGGGCTTTTCAGTGTGGCCGCATAATCCCCGTGAAATGGCAGCACTAAAATATCCAGTAAATCGCCGACACCGGTGCCCGACAAATGGGTATGACTAAACCCCAGCAGTTCGCTGTCGGAATAGTGATAACCCGAGGTCCAGTCCCAGCCTTTGGATTTATTGTCCGGGCTTAACTGCACCATACCAAAAGGCACCACAGCGCCCGGAAAGGTATGGCCATGGCCGCCGGTGGCAATAAATGGATCGACATACCTGAGTACGTCTGGCAGCACATCGGCGGCAGGTTTTGCTGCAGATGATGCGGGCTGTTCGGCTGGCAAAGAGCAAGCGTTCAGCGTCAGCGCTGCGGCAAAGCCGAGCGCTGTTGATGATATTTTCAGCATGTTGATTAGTCCTTGAGGGTTTTATACCAGAAGCGGTACAGCCACAGGCTGGTCAACGCAAAGAGTGCAGTTGCCGCCCAAAAGCCAGACCATTGGCGGATCACCAGGCAAATTGGCCACACCACCAGGCAGAGTTGCCAGGCCATGCCGACCAGAATATTCAGCGCGTCGCGCCCCGGCGTTTGATCCGGCACAAAACCCGGATCCGCTGCCTGCACTTTGGCTGCGATCGGCCCCCATACACCCCAGGGCCGCACTTGTTTGTAAAACTGACAGAGCACCGCGTCCGGCTCTGGTTTGGTAAGCAAAGTACCAGCGACCGAGCCCACCAGCCCCGCCACTAACAGATAGGGAAAAGCCTGCAGCGGTGGTAGCTCCGGGTACAACAACGGCAGCGCCAGTGAGGCAATCAGGCCGGTCAGCATACCAGCGGCATAACCCCAGGAGTTAAAACGCCACCAGTGCCACTTCAGTAAGTTGGCCGCGGCATAACCGCCAAACAAAGCACCAAAAATCCACTGCATAATGTCGTTGATGCTATTGAGCATCAGGCCCAGCAAGGTGCCTACTACAACCAACGCCACCGCCACATAACGGCTCAGGCTGACATAAAACTGCTCGGATCTATTGGGGTTGATGAACTTGCGATAGACGTCGTGCACCAGATACACCGGCGCGGCATTCAGTGACGCTGAGAACGTCGACATAAATGCTGCCAGTAAACCGGCGATCAACAGCCCGGCGAGGCCTGCCGGCACAAAACGTTCAATCGCCACCGGCAACAGCCGTTCAAAGTCAAAATTGCTGCCAGCTGCGGCAATTTCCGGGCGCAAATACACCAGTGCCAGAACAGCAAAACCAGCCACCATCAAATAACGCGGAATAAACATCACCAGCGACACCACAGCGCTCATTTTGGCCGCTTCACTCGGTGATTTCGCCGCCAGAATGCGCTGCATATCGTAGTTCGGTACCGGCCCGGCCATGCTGAACAACACGCCTTTGCACAGCATCAGCATGATCATGATGCCAAACAGCTGCATGCCGTCTTTTTCAATCTGCGCTGCTGCCGCCGGCAATTGCGCCGACCAATCGAGGTCTAAATTCCAGCCAAACCACAACGAATCCCAACCGGCCGGGATCACCGCCGCCAATTGCTCCGGACTGACCTGCTGCATCGCAATGATGCCGACCGCCACAGCCGCCAGCGTCATCAGGATAAACTGCAGCAGCTCGGTCATCACCACGCCGTACATGCCGCCTTTAATCACATAGAGCGTGGTCAGGGCAAAAATAATCAGCGCATAAGTGTCAGACGATAAATCCCACGGCAGGAATACCGCGGCAAATTTACCAATGCCCTGAAAGCCATAAGCGACAAAACCAACAGCACTGACCACGGCAAATAACACCACCACGCCCTGACACCACAAACTGCCGGGACCGTCACCAAAACGGCTTTTCAGCCAGTCGGCGCCAGTTAACGCGTTGGAGCGGCGTAGCCAGGCCGACAAATACACCATCAGGAATACCTGATTAAAAATCGGCCAAACCCAAGGCAACCAGGCGCTTTTCAGCCCATACAAAAAGCAGACAGTGACCAGCCACATAGTGCCGGCGATATCAAACATGCCAGACGCATTGGAAATACCGAGCAGCCACCAGGGCATGGTTTTGCCGGCGAGGAAATATTCCTGCAAATTAGCACCGGCCCGGCGCGACACCCAAAGACCGAGCCATAAAGTGCCCAGCAGATAAGCGACAATGACGCCGCCATCGAGCCAGCCCAGTTGCATTGCGGTTTGTCCGTTATCCATCAATGTGTTCCTGTTGTATCGGCAATGGAGTAGCAGCTTAGTGAGGCCATCAACTGCTGACACTGTGCATCGGTGAACCCGGTCACGTCCAGCGTGACGCTGCGCGCTTGCCCCGGTAACAGATCAACAAAATTATCGGAGAAATTCCACACCAAAGCCGGGTTATCCGCCAGCGTCACCGCGAGCCAAAGCTGGCGCAGCAGCACTTTGCTGTGCAGCGTTAACTGCAGCTGGTTACCTTGTCGCAGCCATTGAATTTCAGGCGTACCGACCGTCAATTGCTGTGCCAGTGGCGGCACAAAATACCACAACTGTTCGGCCAGTAACTGTGGTTCTGCGCCTTCCTGCTCACTTGGCTGCCAACTAGACTGCCCACTAGACTGACAACTAAACAACCGCGCCTGCAGCACAGACCGCGCCGGCGCCGTGACCAGCGGCTGGCCCTGCCAGATAGTTTCACTGCACAGCGGCTGCACCTGAAACTGTTGTTGCTGTTGCCACAGTACCTGGCCATCAAAATCCAGCAGCTGAAGCTGCAGCGTCGCAGTAAGCGGTAGCCGGCTGTCGGAGACTAACTGCAGCTGCAGATGGCCTGCCTCATCGACCGCACTGTCTGATGCGCTAAAAACGAGCAATTGCGGCGCGAACGAGCGTTTTGCCTGATAGTGCAGCGCTTTCCACTGGCCAAAATAATCAATCCCAGACCAGCTTGCCGCTGGCCAGGTGTCATTCAGCTGCCAATACAAAGTGCCCATACAAAACGGCATGGCTTTGCGATGCGCTTCAAAGGCCTGGCGCATGCCTTGCGCCTGTTGGACCTGGCTTAAATACGTCAGCGCTTTAAAGTCAGCCGGTGCTGCATATTCACCTTGCATATAACTGCGAATGAGCTGATTACCACGCGGATGTTTCTGATGCACTTTAAAGGCGTCAGCCTGTAAATCCCAGTCGGCCGGTGCGAGGAACCGCTCAAAACTCTGCGGCAACGGAAAGGACTGAAAACCATATTCGGTCATAAAACGCGGCACGCGGCGGGCAAATTCACTAAACGGCGCTTCGCCGTGCCAGACGCCCCAATAGTGCTGATTGCCAATATGGTCGGCATTGTCTTCCCAAAAGCCCTGCGGGCTCGAGCGCAGATAAAAACTTGTTGGATCAAGCTGTTGCATCAGCGCTGGTAACAACTCACCAAACAACCGGTGATAGTCCTGCTTCAGTTGCTGCCATTGCGTGTCGCTATAACCAAACTTGGCTGGCCAGTCCCACCAGCTGATCGCCATATCCACTTCGTTGTTACCACACCACAGTGCGACCGACGGATGACGACGCAAACGACGGATATTGGCGCTGGCTTCGCACTGCACATTGGCGAGGAATTCCTCTGTTGCCGGATACAAGCTACAGGCGAACATAAAGTCCTGCCAAATCAACACACCATGCTGGTCGGCCAGCTGATAAAAATACTCATCCTGATAATAACCACCGCCCCAGACGCGCAGCATATTCATGCCGGCAGCCGTGACAGCAGCAAATTCCGCATCAAGCCGCGCTTTGCTTACCCGGGCCGGAAAGGCATCGGCCGGAATATAGTTGGCGCCTTTGCAAAACACCGGCACGCCATTCACTTTCAGGTAAAAACAGACCCCGTCGGCGTCCGGTTCGTTGATGACTTCAATCTGGCGGATCCCAACCGGCAACGCCTGGACGTCGATCGCCTGAGCCGCTGGTGTCGTCGCTGCTGTCGCGCCAGCGCGCAGCGTCAGTTCAAACGGATATAAAAATGCGTCGCCAAAACCAGCCGGCCACCACAGCTGCGGATTATCGACAGACACAGCAAACTGCAACGTCTGGCGGCCAGCCTGCGGCGTGACCGCGATGCTCTGGCACAGGTTCAGCAAGTCACAGCGTAACTCCAGCTGCAGATCCGTGCCGGCTCCGTCTGGCAACTCGACCTCAGCGCCAATCAGCAACTGAGCCTCAGTATCACTCAACGACACCACCTGCGCATGGCTGTCCACAATCCGCCCCAACGGCACACATTGCAGTGTGATCGGCCGCCAGATACCGCTGGAGACAAAGCGCGGGCCCCAGTCCCAGCCAAAATGGCATGGCGCTTTGCGCACAAACACGGACAGCTTGTCATCCGATTTGTCATTCTCGGCTGGATAAATCAGTCCGGCCGCCTGTTGCAACGGCCTGGCGCGCAGAATGGGTGAGCGAAAGGTCAGTTCCAGCTGATTCCTGCCGACCTGCAACGCGCCAGCCAGCGCAAACGACCAGGGCACAAACATATTGTCGGTCTCACCGATCAACACGCCGTTTAAACGCACCTCACAGAAAGTATCGAGGCCATCGGCGCGCAAAAACCACTGGCCCTGGGCCAGATCTGCTGCGCTGACGTCAAACTGACACTGATACAGCCAATCACTGAGTTCAATGTCCTGTAACTGGGTTTCATTGGCGCCAAAATACGGATCCGGGATAGCGCCGGCGGCCAGCAGATCGGTGAAATTACAGCCCGGCACTGCCGCCGCGATGGCGTCGGTGATGCGCAAAAATGGCGTCGCAGTTGTTGGCAGCTGCCGCAGTTGCCAACCGGTCAACGCCCGTTCCAAGCACACTGCAGACATAACAAGGGCAGAGGCTGACGCTGATGCGGCAGCAGAAATGTTTATATTCAAACGATAATCCTCAGAAAAAAATCAGCCTGGCTGGCAACTTAACGGGCTACTTAACTGGCTACTTAATGGGCATTTGAGTTGCGTGAGCACAGCCTGTAACAAATCAGCCTGAAGCCTGCCCTGTCGCTGGACTGCAGAATGCAAGTGGAAGGAATAAGCTGCGTCGGCAGGCAATTGTGCTCGGATCTCTCCAATATTGCCGGCCGTCACACCACCGCCAATCACCAGCTCAGGCCCGCCAGCGGCCAGAAACGCCTGCAACTGTGCAATGCCCTGCGTCGCCGGTAACTGGCGGTGCCAGGGCGTACCGGCGCTCAGCACCCGCCTGACACCCAGCCGGCTCAATTGTAGCCAGCTCAGTGCCGGGTCGGCACTGGCATCAATGGCACGGTGAAACGCGACAGTCAGCCCCAGTACAGTGGCGAATTCCACCAACTCGGCGACAGCACTTTGCTGCAGCTTCTGTTCAGCGGTTAACAGACCGAGCACGACACTGTCAGCGCCGGCGGCTGCCAGCTGTGCCATGTCATGGCGCAGTAACGCAATCTCGGCCGCGTCATAACAAAAATCGCCGCCACGCGGACGTAGCATTGCCACCAGACCGGGGCCGTCGCCCCAATGCTGGCGTGCCAGTGCGACTTGTGCCGGTGTGGGCGTCAGGCCCGACAAATCCATCCGGCTGCACAACTCCAGCCGCGCCACGCCAAACTCGCGCGCCATGCTGACATTAGCTGCCAGATGGGTTTCCGTTTGCAGGCATAATTCCAGTGCAATCATGGTTTCACTCCCTGCGCTACCAATTCAGCTGCTGCCGAATCACGCGCAGTGGCATCGGTCAGCGCGATTTGCCCCAGCCTGAACTGCAATTTCGCCGGTCTGCTGCTTTGCAGCGCCAGACTGATGCGCTGTAATTGCTGGCCTTGCAGCGCCGAAATATCAATGGTTTGCGCCTGCCATTGCTGCGCCTGTGCTACATCGCCAAGTGGGAAACGATGGACACCCTTTTCCGTTTGCAGCAGCAGGACCACGGCGCCAGGCGCATCGGTTTGCAGTTGCAACTGCAACTGCGCGGTAGCCGGCAGCGTCAGCGCAAACTGATAGAGTGGGATGGTCAAATCACCGGCTTTGCGCACTTGCAGCAACAAACTGCTGCCGCCAGACCAGCCCTGGTTAAAGTCGTATTGCAGTGTCGATGCAGCTGCAGCACTGCCTTGCAGCGCAAATTGCCAGGTCGGTAAGATGTCTTGCTGACTGATATCGCTCCAGCCGCTGTTCGTTGCTGTCGCTGTCGCATCTTTTGCTGCGTTCAGGAAAGGCGCAGGCTGGCGCTCCCCCTGCTCAAACCAATACAAGCCCTGGCCGGTATTAAAACTGCTGACAAAGGGCAGTCGGGTCAGCACTGTTTTGGCACTAAGATAAGCGCCAAGACCAGGCCAGCGTTTGGCTGGATCTGGCACCGCCACATTCAAATCATCGCCGGTAAACAAGCGTTGCTCCGTCTGATAAAACCGGCGGATATCCTGCGGATCTTTGGCAAAAGTGCTGTAAGCCGGCGTGGTTTTATCCCCGGCAAAGTTAAAGTTCACATTGGGCGCAAACAGCGCGATCGAGGTTAGTGCCTTATGCCCGTCTGTTACATTGTGGTCAAACAAATCGCGCAGCCACTGTGTCTGGACAAAAGCCTGCTGCGCGTCACGTTCCGGCCATAAATCGGCGCCAAAAAACAGCTGGTAACGTGACAGCCCCTGCGCTTCAGCCCGTTTGACCGACTGCTGCACCATGGCGCCATTCCACCAGTAATTCAGGAAGATCGCATGCGAGCCGGCTTTACCGCCTGCTTGCACGTCAGTCTTTAAGTAGGCCTGATTGTTGGCGTTCAGTTCGTTTTGCCAGCGCACAGTACCGTCGGCAATCATCGCGTCATACCAGTGTATCTCGATGTCGGCCGGCGCTTTGGCGGTCAGATACTGCATAAAAGCCAGCATTTTGGCTGCCAGTTGCTGTCCTCGTTCTTTATCCCGTTGTGGTTTTCCGTTCGCAGCCATCACCAGCTGATTTTGCGCGTCTTTGACCACAGTTAAATCGGTTTCCTGATTGACCAGCCAGCCGTCAAAGCCGTAATAACCGGCAATACGCAGCAGCTGATCCGCCATGATGAAATTACCCTGCGCGTCCTGCTCCAGCAGCTTTTCAACCGTGTCCGGATTGCCACCCCACTCTGCGATGCCCAGAAACACCGACCCCAGCACTTTGACGCCATTTTTATGTGCGGTTTCGACCCAGGGCCGTGCCGGTATTTGCACGGATAAATCGGCGGTGCCGGCAAACCAGTTCAGGATGTCGATCTGCGACCAGTTGCTAAAGCTATACAGATTTGCTTTCGGTTGGGGCTGTAGATAATTGCCGAAATTGTTCATGCCATCCGGTGCGTACAACACCTGTGCCTGCAGGTTCAGCGCCTGTGCCTGCGGATTCATCGTCAGCGAAGAGTTCAGTGGCGCGGGCAGTCGCTGAGCCAGCGGCACCTGACTGATGTTGGCTTTGCTCGCTGTTGCGCCATGCGGCGTCCAGGCTTTAGTCTGTTGCAATGTCAACGCAAACGGCGGTAGGTCTGGACTTAGACCGGAGCCCTGAGTCTGCGTCGACTGCAACTGGGCAGCCTGTGCCTGAATAGTCAATAACTGCAAGGTCAGCAGCAATCCCTGCGTCAATAACAATGCCTTCATGCCACTACTCCGGGCAGCAGATGAATGGCATCGGTGAGCGTCGCGCCGCTGGCGTCCTGCACTGCATAGTTAAAACCACCATGCAGACAATAAGCGCCCACTTCACCGTTGACACTTAACGCCAGAAAACCGACCTGTGCCTCAGCGGCATTGGGGATTTTCGCGGCGATGCGCTCAACCGCACGCTGACAAGCCTGCTGCGGGTTCAGGCCCTGGCGCATCAGTTCAACCACCAGATGGCAACCAACGGTTTTAATCATCAACTCGCCAAGACCAGTGGCCGTGGCGGCGCCGACATCCTGATCGACATATAAACCGGCACCAATCAACGGCGAATCGCCAACCCGGCCCGGCAGTTTATAGGCCGCGCCACTGGTGGTGCAGGCACCGGCCAGATGACCGTGACTATCGAGTGCCAGCATGCCGATAGTGTCGTGATTCTCCAGATTAATCTGCGACTTGGCTTTGCCTTGTTCGCGCCACAGCAGCCAGTCTTGTTTACTTTGTTCGGTCAGCAGGTTCTCTTCAACAAAGCCCTGCGCTTTGGCAAACGCCAGCGCACCTTCACCGACCAGCATCACGTGCGGCGTTTTTTCCATCACGGCCCGCGCCACTGAGATCGGATGTTTGATGCGTTTGAGGCCAGCCACAGAGCCGCAATTGAGCTGATGGTCCATGATGCAGGCATCTAAGGTCACTTCGCCGGACGCATCCGGATAACCACCGAGGCCAACGGTCCGTACCGCCGGATCTGCTTCCGGTACCCGCGCGCCCTGTTCGACGGCATCGAGCGCATTGCCCCCCTGGCTTAAAACCTGCCAGGCCGCCGCGTTTGCCGGCATGCCATGCTCCCAGGTTGAAACCACTATCGGTTTTTGGATCGGCGGTTTACCAACCGGCGCTTTTGACGCCGCAACAGTTGTGGTTGATGGCGCGGTCGCGCTGGCGCAAGCACCTAAACTGCCCGCCAGCGGCAACGCCGCCGCCAGCTTGAGTAAATCGCGACGGCCTTGTAACAGTGATTTGTTTTGCTTCGACGAGGTGGACTTATGCATCGTGGACTTGGTCATGCCGGCAACTCCGCCAATTGTTGACTTAACCAACACCAGCTACCGCGTTCACCGGCATTGGCGACAAAATGGCACGGCAGGCTCGGCTCCAGCAGCGGCACTAACTGACCGGCGATGCCGCCAACCAGCCCTACCGCAGGCGCGCCGACCGCCAACAACCGGCGAACCACCAATTCGACAAACTGCACCGCTTCAGCGCGAATACGCAGTGCGACGGCATCGCCGTCCAGCGCCGCCTGTAATACCAACGGTGCCAGCCGGGCATACACAGCCGGCCCCTGGCCCAGATATTGATTGGCCAGACTGGCCGAGGTCTCGGCATCCGGCAGTCGTTCGGTTAACACTGTGGCCGGCGCCAGGCCGTCACGCGCCAGCAACACCGCTTTGACCGCTTCGAGGCCAAACCAGGAACCGCTGGCGTTGCAATTAATAGGAAAACCATAACCGCCAAGCTCAATCCGATCTAAACCAACACTGGCTAAAGCACTAAAGCCAGTGCCCAGAATGACTACAGCACCATCCTGTTGCTGATGCACACCGTACGCAGCGATTTGTAAATCGGTGGTCAGATGCAGACTGGCAAACGGATGTTGCCACTGCTGAAATTGCTGATAAAACTGCGGTAAATGCAAGCCGGCGAGACCGGCCGCCAGCGGGAGCTGCGCCAGCATACCTGGTGACAACGCTGCGTCCTGCAGTGCAGCGACTGCAGCGTCAGTGATGGCGGCAAAACTCTCAGTTAAGCCCCCCACCGGATTGGCCGGGCCACTCTGGCCCTGCCCAAGCACCTGCCCTTTGGCATTAAACACCCAGGCGCGGCAATGACTGCCGCCACCGTCAATGCCAATCCCCACCGGCAGCGAGTCCGCGGCGCGGGGGTGTTTCGATAAGGCAGTTGCGATCGAATTCATAATATTCCTCAACAGGAAAGCCAACAGCTTCAGGCTTTTCGCGGAAAAAACCGGTGCAGAATGGCTGCACCGGGGGAAACACAAAACCGGAAACCGGTCGGTCAGGATTGGAATTTGGGGCCATCATTGGCCCCGCCTTCCATGCACACAGGTCACACAAAAGATACAGCTTAAAGTTCTGGCTATGGCCCTACTTATGGTAGAACGGGACCAATCAGTTCAAATTCAGCGACTTGCATCAAGGTATCATCGCCTTTGTTTTTGGTGATGTTGATGCGATAGCTGCTGTAGGCAAAGCCATTACCCATTTCAAACAACTTCCGTTCGAAGCGTTTATCAAACCCTTCACCGATCCAGCTGCCCAGGCGTACCCAGGTTGTGCCGCCATCATTTGAACCTTCGATATTGAAGTTCTCCGGATCGCGACCCGCTGCATCGTTGGCGCTGGTGATCGCCAGGCTCGACACGATTTGCGCTTTAGGCAAATCGATACGGACCCAGGATGGATTGGCTTCAGTCGGCGCGCCTTTCCAGTCATTATGGTCCAGCCATTTGGTATTGATATCATTATCAAAAGCTTTGCCTTCCGCTTCAGCGGCACCGATACGGTTACGCGCAGTGAAAGTCACACCCGAGGCCGCAGAGTGGTCGACTGACTGATACTGCGGGCCAATCATTTCGATTTCGGCAATTTGCATCAGCGTGTCATCGCCTTTGTTTTTGCTGATATTAAACCGGTAATAGCTAAAGCCCAGGTCGTTACTGAAGTTAAACACCTTGCGCTCAAAGCGCTGGTCGAAACTTTCACCGATCCAGCTGGCCAGTTTTATCCAGTTTTTGCCGTCACTAGAGGCTTCAATATTGAAGTTCTCCGGGTCACGTGCAGGCGCATCGTTGGCGCTGATTAAGCCAAGCTTGTTCACAGTCACCGGCGTTGGGAACTGCACCTGCACCCAGCTTGGTGCAGCTTCGGTCGGTGCGCCTTTCCAGTTATTGTGATCCAGCCACTTAGTATCTGAGCGACCATCAAAGGCTTTTGGTCCGGCTTCACCGTCGCCAATAGCGTTACGCGCGGTGATCACCACACCGGCCATCAAACCATGGTTCAGGTCCGGTAATTTCGGCCCAACCAGACCAATTTCCGCTACTTGCATCAGCGTGTCATCGCCTTTGTTTTTGCTGATATTGAGCTTGTAGCTGCTAAACGCCAGTGAGTTCGCCACGCTGAACTGCTTGCGTTCAAAACGTTTATCAAAACTCTCACCGATATAAGCCGACAGCGTGGTCCAGGTTTTACCGCCGTCGTTACTACCCTGCAGGTTGAAGTTTTCCGGGTCGCGCGCCGGTGAGTCGTTGGCACTGGTCAGTACCAGCGTATCCACCGCTTTAGCTTCAGGCAGATCAATCTGCACCCAGGCCGGATTAGCAGCAGTCGGTGCGCCTTTCCAGTCGTTGTGATCAAGCCACTTGGTGTTCACGTCGTTATCAAAGGCTTTGCTTTCGCCTTCGCCGGCGCCAATGCGGTTGCGCGCCGTGATAACGCCGGTACCGACCGGATCTGTGTGGTCAGCACTGGTATAAACCGGGCCGACAAACTCAATCTCAGCCACTTGCATCAGCGTGTCATCACCTTTGTTTTTGGTGATGTTGAGTCGGTAATAGCTGAATTCCAGACCGTTGACGAAGCGGAACTGCTTGCGTTCAAAACGTTTGTCAAAGCTTTCACCGATAAACTCAGCCAGCGTGACCCAGTTCGTGCCGTCGTTGGACGCTAACACCTGGAAGTTTTCCGGATCCCGTGCCGGTGCGTCGTTAGCGCTGGTGATCAGCACACTGTTGACCGCTTGTGGCTCGGCAAATTTCACTTGCACCCAGCTTGGTTTGGCCACGCTTGGCGCGCCTTTCCAGTCGTTGTGATCCAGCCATTTGGTGTTGTTGTTGCCATCAAAAGCCATCGCTTCGGCTTCGGCCGCACTAATGCGGTTGCTGCCGGTGATCACGGCACTGGCGACTACCGCGTCAGTGGTGATTTCACGCACTGGGCCTGAGCTGACAGCAGCATCAATAAACGCCAGTTTCAGGTCGACCACGTCTTCAGCTTTCAGGCCGACTTTGGCCAAATATGGCAGACCACTGATCGCGGCCAGCATGCGTTCGCGCAGCGGATTTAATACAGTGACATCACCTTCCTGTGCCAGAGGAATAGCGGCAGCGACGTCGTTCATCAGCTGGTTAAAGTTTTCACCTTCGCCGATGGCAGCAAAAGCGGCATTTAACAGCGACAGTTTGATGATATCCGGCGCAACTAAAGTGTCTTTACAGACGCCTTTGTCACAGGTCTCGCCGGTCACCATATTCTGGTAGGCCTCGGCACTGACTAAATCTGTCGTGAAGACGTTGGCTTTGACAGCAACGCCCAGCGCTTTGAGCAGCAGCGCAGAGTTATCCGCCAGTGCCATCTCATATAAAGGACGCACCGACACATTGCGACCGGCTGCTACATCCGCGGCTACCAGTTTACTGGCGACAGTGGTCAGGGCATTGGCCTGGAAACGCGCATCCACCACGCCGTCTGATTTCGATGCGTATGGCATTTGCACCCAGGTCAATGTGGTGAAGCTGGTACCGGTCAGTGCGGCGCCACTGACAACATCTCCCAGCGCCACAGTGCCGCATTTGACTGCATCACAAACCATGCTGGACTGCGCATCAGCCAGCACCTGCACTTTGAGCATGCTGTTGAGGCCAAAACCTTCTTTGGCTGTCACCGAAAACGCCACTTTGCCATTGTTACCGGTACGATCACCGCTACCGATAGTGATGGCCGAGCCGTTCAGCTGCGACACCGTGACTTTGGCATTGCGTAAGGTGCCTTTGACCGCCGAGCCGCTGATATCAGCAGCCGTGGTGTCCAGAGTCACCGGAATATTGGCCGGATCTGCTTCACCAGCACCACCGCAGCCATACAGCGAGGTCAGCGCCAGCGCGACAACCCCATACATCATATTGATTTTAAACTGTTTCATCATTAATCCCTCTGTATCTGAGCCTTAGAACCGGTAAGTGGCACCCATGTAGTAACGACGACCGCCATAAGCGTTTTGGATAAAGCGCTTGTCGGTATCGTTGCCGAGGTGGACATAGGTTTCTGACTTGGTCAGGTTGATGACAGAGGCTGATACCACCAGCATTTCGGTCAGGTTGTAGTTGGCGTTCAGGTCGATTTGGTCATAAGCCGCGCTGTAGTAGTTGGTTTCCCACGACGCGTTATAACCGCCGACACTTGGCCCGCGTTTGTTGTAAGAGGCCCGCAGGTTAAACAGGTCATCTTCATAAAACGCCGAGAAGTTCAGCTGGTATTTCGAGCTGCCGATTAATGGCGACTCACCGACTTTCTGGCCGTCCAGCTCCACGTTGGCCTGGTTGGTATTGTTGCGGGTGTAGTTGGCATAGACACCAAAACCGCCGCCGAAGAAATGTTGCCAGAACACTTCCGCGCCTTTGGAGCTGGCGTTGGTGCCGTTGGCGACTGTGCTGAAGTTCCGTACCGTCAGGCCATCACCACCGGCGGTGATTTGCTTGCCACCAGCGTTTGGTAACGTGAAATTCACCACAGGTAAGTTACGCACAGTGTCGATGATTAAAGGCACGACGAAGTTGTCGACGTCCTTTTTAAACACCGCAACACCAAAACCTGAGCCTTTGCCGTAGTAGTATTCGAGAGAGCTGTCGAACTGTGTCGATTCCAGTGGTTTCAGCGCGCTGTTGCCGCCTGAACCGACCCAGCCTTCACCGTCATAAATCGGGTCAAAGTCATCGGCCGCAGAGCGGTCGGCTGAGTATTCGTTGGACGTATAGCGCAGCGTCTGGAACTGACCGATATCATCATAACCCGGGCGGGCAATGACTTTGGCGGCAGCAAAACGCCAGACCCAGTTGTCATCGATATCCCACACCAAGTTGGCGCTTGGCAGCACTTTGTTCTCGGTGTTTTCTTTTTCGATGTAAACGAAATTCTCTACGCGTTGTTGCGCTTCCGGCAGTTGATTGCCTTTGGCATCTTTCCAGTCTAAGCGATACAGAATTTTGTCGGACGAACCAGAAGTAGTTGTGGTGCGGACAAAACGCAGACCAAAGTTACCGCGCAGGTTTTCATATTTGTAATCGGCCTGAGCATAAGCTGCGGCGATCTCTTCCTGCACGCCATACACGTAGTTCGGCTCAATCCGCGTATATTTCTGGAAGTTATTCACCAGATGTTGCTGATATTTATGCCAGTCTACCGCAGGAAACAGGTTGGTATTGATCACGCCGGACAAGTTGCCCAGTGATTCTGGCCGCACCACTGTGGTGATATTCGGGATGCCGCCATTGCGTGAATAGTCGTCGTCCAGGTCAATGCCACCAGCCGCTTCTGCCGCTGCCACATCAAAATCTTTGGCCAGATAAAAGGTGTTACGCGAATCACGGTGAATTTTACCGTCGCGATATTTCGCGCCAAAGCGCACTGTGTCGATAATGCCCCAGTCGGCGAAATAATCGATGTCCAAACTGGCGTATTTTTCTTCCTGCGTACCGGTGATAAAACTCGAATCTGTCGCGCCTACGTCAGCCTGACCACCAATCCCTGCCACCAGGTTATTGATCATGTTCGGGTCCATGTAGGTGGTCATTTTCTTGCCAGACAGGTCGTAGCCGTAAAATGCGGAGGCTTCATTGGCATAATAAGCAGCGCGGTATTTCTCTGACGGGCCACCTTCGGCTTCGGTACGGCCAAAAGTCAGTTTCGATTTAACATCGTCACCTTCATATATGGCATAAAAATCAAAGGTATCTGAGGTCGATTCTTCGATTTTGTATTCACCGTTAATCCGTGGGATCGGCGACAGTTTCTGCGCGCCAGATACGCCGGTGGAGTAATCAATACCGGTAACAAACTCGGCCTCTGCATCGACGCGCACATCAGTCCAGTAGTTGTCGTTGTTGTTCCACTCCGGATATTCCAGCTGGTTCAGAATCGAGTTCTGCCCCAGTGTGAAGCGGAAGTAGTTCATGCCGACTTCCAGTTTGTCGGTCAGACGCCACTGGCTGGTGAATTGGAACCCTTCGCGGTTACGCTCTTCTTCCAGCACTTCCTGCACCATACTTTGCGCGGCATACCCTTTGGCGCCATTAGCGACCAGCTGGTTGTCCTTACGCTCCTGATACAGGAAATTTTTGTTCATGATGTTGACGCGCGAACTTTGTGAGCGGTTGGTACGGTCCTGCCGGGTATAACCCACCAGCATACCGAAAGTTTCCGCATCGTTTTTCCACGAGTAAATACCGCTGTACTGCGGTTCATTTTTGTCAGTGATATCGGCGTTGCTGTATTCGACGTTCAGCACGCCAGAGCTTTGGTCCATCGACAGCGGCTTACGACTGTGCATGATCACGGTACCACCGATGCCGCCTTCATCAAGGCGCGCTTCGGAGGATTTGAATACTTCCAGTCGCTCGATCATCGTCGAAGGTAACAGCGCATAAGAGAAAGACCGGCTTGGTTCACCCGGTGAAGAGGCAATAAAGTTGCCGTTGAGCTGGCTTAATGTCAGATCAGAAGACAGGCCGCGAATACTAACAGTGGCGCCTTCACCACCGTCGCGCTGGATCACCACGCCTGGCACGCGCTGTAATGAGTCGGCGACGTTTTTATCCGGGAATTTACCGATGTCTTCGGCAGTGATCACATCGACCACGCTGTCGGACGCGCGTTTGTTCAGTAAGTTTTCGCTCATACTGGACAAAATGCCGCGTACTTCAATGACTTCGATTTTTTCTTTTTCGGCGGCTTTTTTCTTAGCCGCAGCAGTTGCCGGCGTGTTGTCTTGCTTCGTCTGCGCTGCCTGTTCGGCGGCGACCGTATTCAGACTGGCGATCACCGCCAGCGACAGCACAGATAATTTTAATCCTTGCTGCCACATAGTCCTGTCTATCCTGTTAACCATGGTCTTCTCCACAGTGAGATGTGAAAACGCACCGGTGTGTTCCGGCTTGTCCCTTTATTTTTTATTATTTTTCATGGTGTTGGTTTAGGATCCGCCAGCCATCAGGCCAGTACAAATCCGTCTCCCCTGCAACGCCATAAAAAAATCTGGATGTTGCGTCTAATGCTGTTCGATTAAATGTAATCGATTACATGACGCCATTGATACTAGCGAAGCGGCAAATTGCTGTCAATCTGTACAATCGCGAAAAGTTCAAATCAGTGCAAACAAAATGTAATCTAATATTTTTTATTTAAATTCAATTACATAAATAATGACTATTGCGTCAGATTGGTGCAATACGGCGATAAAACTGCCCGTTTGCGGGCTGTTCAGACCAGTAAATTTTGGCAAAGATAGGCAATTGTAATCGGTAACAGCCATCTGGATGTGCAGGAATAGCGGGTATCGCTAACGGCGAGGTCAAGGTTCAATTCGCAGGCTGGCAAAACGTAGGGTGGCAAAACGTAGGGTGGCAAAACGTAGGGTGGCAAAACGTAGGGTGAGTAGAGCGAAGCGAAACCCACCGAATACAGGATACTGGGTATCACGGTGCAATTCGCAAACTCATTGCACCCTACCCCAACAAAGACAATCGTAGGGTGGGTAGAGCAAAGCGAAACCCACCAAATACGGGATACTGGGTATCACATACCGGGTATCACGGTGCAATTCGCAAACTCATTGCACCCTACGGCGGAGACAAACGTAGGGTGGGTAGAACGAAGTGAAACCCACCAGATACCGAAAACTGGGTATCACATCTCGGGTATCACACCGGCGCCGGGCCGCTGCTTTCGCGTTCAATCAATTGAAATGGCAGGACTTCTTTGCTGCGAGCTAAGGGTTCACCACGAATTTGGCTGACCAAAACATCCACCGCACGCCGGCCCATGTCATAGGCCGGCTGGTCGACAGTGGTCAACGGCGGATCGATAAACGCCGACACTTTGATGTTATCAAAACCGACCACGGAGATATCTTCCGGCACCCGCAGCCCGGCTTTTTTAATCGCATGCACGGCGCCGATGGCAATATCATCATTAAAACAAAAAATCGCAGTCGGCCGCTGCGGCAAGCTCAACAGATGCGCTATCCCGGCGATGCCGGCTTCAATGGTATAAGCACCGCCGGTGATTTGGCTTTGCTCAAACGGGATTTGTTCTTCCTGCAACACACTACGGATCCCGGCTAAACGCTCGCGGTAAATCTGACTGCTGACCTGACCAACAATGGCAGCAAAATGTTTGTGGCCATAACCCAACAAATGGTGCGCTAAGGCACGGCTCGCGGCGTAGTTATCCAGCTCAATCACCGGATATTTTTTCTCGCTATGGATGCGCTCACAGACACTGACCATCGGTAAATCACCGGCTAAATCCGCGTCTGCTGCTGAAAATGGAAACGAATGGTCGAGCTGGATCAAGCCATCGGCGCGGTTGGTCAGCACCATGCTGGCATATTCATGTTCGCGTTCGGGTGAGCCTTGCGTATCGCCGAGCAGCACTGAAAAACCTTTTTCCTGCGCCGCCTGTTCAATACCGCCGATAATGCGCATAAAAAACGGGTTCACCAAGTTGGGCACCAACACCACAATGGTATTCGAGCGGCCAGATTTGACGCTGCTGGCCAGCCAGTTCGGCCGGTAGCCGGCGGCTTTGACCGCTTCCAGCACTTTTTCCCTTGTCGCTTCCGACACCTGGTCCGGTGATTTTAGCGTGCGGGACACTGTTGCGGTCGACACACCTGCCAGCTCACTGACTTTTTTAATATTGGTCATTGCGGAACCTTCCCACAGCGGAATGTAAATACACAGATCTGACTGTTCGCGTTATTCAGATTCATCTGTTACAGAAACAACTGTAACAAGATCATCTTATTAAAGATCAGCAAGTTATTTGACCATCTTAGCGCGAATTCAAACACGACAAAAGCTATATAACCACTGCCAAAGCGAATGCGCAAGTATTGTCGCACAACACAATGTAAACGTTAACATTGGAACAAAACTTAGCATAGCAGCAAAACATCTAACCATACACATCAAGGCCTGCCATCACACTGGCTGTACCAGCCGAAAATCCACTGGACAATTTTAAATGTAATCGATTACAGTCGGGCAAATTTTATCCGTCCTTGCAACCTTTAGCTGAATGATTCCGGCGTAATCGCTGGTGCAGTTGCGTTGAGAAAAGTGGCAAGGACTCCAGAAGAGGCTGAAATTTCATGTTTAAAATCAGAACCTTGCTGCTATGCAGTAGCTTCACTACGCTGCTGGCCTGCCAACAACAACCAGGCCCGGCTTTGACGGCTACCGCAACGCAGTCTGCACTGCTTCCGGCACCACTCCCCACTGACCAGATCCGGCCGCAGCAGAACTTATTGAGTTATGTCGACACCCGGATGGGGACAGACTCAAGCTTTGAGCTGTCACACGGCAATACCTATCCGGCAGTCGCGATGCCCTGGGGCATGCATTTCTGGACGCCGATGACGGCAAAAATTGGCGATGGCTGGACCTATCAATACGATCAGCACAAAATCCGTGGCATCAAACAAACCCATCAACCCAGCCCCTGGCTCAATGATTACGGTGCTTTTGCGCTGATGGCGGTGACCGGCGCTTTGAAGTTTAGTCAAGACGACCGCGCTTCCTGGTTCTCGCACAAAACCGAAACGGCCAAACCGCATCATTACAAAGTCTATCTGGCCGATTATGACGTGACGGCCGAAGTCACGCCGACCGCCCGCGCTGCCCAGTTCCGCTTCACTTTCCCGGAAAATAAAGCGTCGTACATAGTGCTGGATGCCTTTGATAAAGGATCGATGGTCAAAATCCTGCCCGAGCAGCGCAAAATTATTGGTTATGCCCGCAATAACCATGGCGGCGTGCCGGACAACTTTCATAACTACTTCGTTTTAGAATTCAGTAAGCCATTTAAGCTGCAGCATACCTTTGGCGATGGCTATCAGTTACAGCCGAACAGTATTGAACAGAGCGGCCAGCACGTCGGCGCCGTTCTGGGTTTTGACACGGTCAAAGGCGAACAGATTGAAGTGAAAGTGGCGTCGTCCTTTATTAGTTCCGCCCAGGCCGAGCTGAATCTGCAGCAGGAAATTGGCAACGACCGTTTTGCCGACACCTTGGCCAAAGCCGATACCGAGTGGCAACAACAACTTGGCCGCATCCGGGTGCAACAAGGTTATCCGGATGACATTAAAACCTTCTATTCAGCTTTGTATCGCGTGTTGTTGTTCCCACGGCGCTTTTATGAAACCGACGCCACCGGCCAAACCGTGCATTACAGCCCATACAATGGTCAGGTGCTGCCCGGCAAAATGTTCACCGATAACGGTTTCTGGGATACCTTCCGTGCCGTGTTTCCATTTTTCCATCTGATGTATCCAGAACTGGCCAGTGACATCATGCAAGGTCTGGTCAACACCTATAAGGAATCCGGCTGGCTGCCGGAATGGGCGAGCCCAGGCCATCGCGACGTGATGATTGGCTCGAATTCAGCGGTGATCATCGCCGACGCTTATGCCAAAGGTATCCGCGGTTTTGATATCGATACGCTGTATCAGGCTGCACTGAAAAATACCCGGGTTGAAGCCGGCCGGCCGGCCAAATCAGTCGGCCGTGAAGGCCTGCACTTTTACAATCAGCTCGGTTATGTGCCTTATGACGTCGGCATTCACGAAAACGCCGCCCGCACACTGGAATACGCTTTTGCCGACTTTAACCTGGCGCGCTTAGCCACGGCTTTGGGCAAAACTGAGGATGCCAAACGCTTTACCGCACAAGCGCAAAACTATCGTCTCTTATTTGATGCCGACAGTGGCTGGATGCGCGGTCGTAACAAAGACGGCCAATTCCAGAGCCCGTTTAATGCGTTGAAATGGGGCGATGCCTTTACCGAAGGTAACAGCCTGCATTACAGCTGGTCGGTGTTTCATGACATCGCTGGCCTGAAGCAACTGATGGGCGGTGACGAGCTGTTCAGTGCCAAACTCGACACCGTGTTTAACATGGCGCCAGGCTTCGATGATTCCTACTACGGCTTCACCATCCACGAAATTCGCGAGATGCAGATTGTTGATTTTGGCAATTACGCCCATGGCAATCAGCCGATCCAACATATGCCTTATCTGTACAACTATGCCGGCAAACCGTGGCGCACTCAGGCCGAAGTACGCCGGATCATGCAAAAACTCTACAGCGCGGCGCCGGACGGTTATGCCGGTGATGAGGACAACGGCCAAACCTCAGCCTGGTATGTGTTCTCGGCGCTCGGTTTTTATCCGGTGACGCCTGGTGTGCCGGAATATGTCATTGGCAGCCCGCTGTTTAATGCCGTCACTCTGACCTTGCCGCAAGGTAAACAGCTGCAAATCAATGCGTTAAACAATCAACAGGACAGACCTTTTGTGCAGGCACTGCAGTTGAATGGTCAACCGGTAGAGCAGAACTTCCTGCGCCATAACGAACTGCTGCAAGGTGGCGAACTGCGGTTTGACATGAGCGCCACGCCCAATACCAGCCGTGGGGTCAATGAACAAAGCCGGCCTTATTCAGTTTCAACCGCGGCGGAAGCAACAACAATGGCGGACAGCCACCTCAACAAGGACACCCACTAATGGCTTTTATGCCCACTTCCGCGACTGCGGCAAACAGCGCTGGTGACACCCCACGCGGTCATTTCGCGTTTCTGGCGATGACTTCATTGTTTTTTATCTGGGGTTTTGTCACAGCGCTAAATGACATTCTGATCCCGCACCTCAAAGCGGCGTTTGACCTGAGCTACACCCAGGCCATGCTGGTGCAGCTATGTTTTTTTGGCGCCTATTTTTTACTGTCGCCATTGGCCGGCCGCCTGATTGAACGGATTGGTTTTTTAGGCGGCATCCTGAGTGGTCTGGTGACGCTGGCCGCCGGCTGTTTGTTGTTTTACCCGGCGGCGGAACTGGCGACCTATCCGCTATTCCTGACCGCGCTGTTTGTACTGGCTGGCGGTATCACACTGCTGCAGGTGTCGGCGAATCCTTATGTTGCAGCTCTTGGTAGCGCCCGCACGGCCGCCAGCCGGCTCAGCCTGGCACAAGCGGTGAATTCGCTGGGTCACACGTTAGCACCACTATTTGGTGCAGCGCTGATTTTTGGCGCCGCCAGTGCCGGTGCCAAAGCTGTGCAGCTGCCCTACCTGTTACTGGCTGGATTTTGTCTGGTGGTGACAGTGATATTTGCCCGGCTTCGTCTGCCAACTTTACAGGTTGAACCTGATGTCACAGTCACAGCACCGGCTACACACTCAACCAAACAGCAGCTGCCACTGCATTTTTACGGCGCCGTCGCGGCGATTTTCCTGTATGTCGGTGCAGAAGTGTCGATTGGCAGTTTCCTGATTAACTATCTGGCACTGCCGGAACTCGGCGCTTTTAACGAACAAACCGCAAGCACCTGGGTCAGTTATTATTGGGGCGGCGCTATGCTGGGCCGCTTTGCCGGCGCCGTGATCACACGCTATATCAATGCGTTACTGGTGCTGGCCGTACACGCGGTTATTGCGATTGCGCTGTTACTGCTGACGATGAGCCAAACCGGCATGCTGGCCGCGGTGGCGGTCATTGCCATCGGCTTTTTTAATTCGATTATGTTCCCGACCATTTTCACCCACGGCATCGCCGGCTTGGGTAGCCTGACCAGCCGCGGTTCGGGTTTGTTATGTCAGGCCATTGTCGGCGGCGCGTTGCTCCCTTTGCTGCAAGGCATTGCGGCTGACACTGTTGGCGTGCAACAGAGTTTTATCGTGCCGCTGCTGGCTTATATCTATATCGCCGGATTTGCATTGTGGCACTGGCGTGCCAGCAGGAACTGACGGTGCAAATCGCTGCGCTTTTTGCACCCTACGCCAGAGCCAAAACGTAGGGTGGGCAGAGCGAAGCGACACTCACCGGTTATCGCATAACGGTTATCGCATAACGGTTATCGCATAACGGATAACGGGTATATCACGGTGCAATTCGCTGCGCTCATTACACCCTACGCCAGAGCCAAAACGTAGGGTGGGTAGAGCGAAGCGACACCCACCGGTTATCGCATTACGGGTATTGCATACAGATCCCGACAACTGAATTTATTTCGACAAAAAGGTGAGCCCATGAATTTTTACACCACAGAATTTTTATTACAGCATTGCCAGGACATCCTGAAGTTTTACGATGACAAAGTGGTCGACCCGTCCGGCGGTTATTTTCATAACTATCTCGATGACGGCACTTTGTTTGCGCCGGGTTTTCGCCAGTTGGTCAGCAGCACCCGCATTATCGTCAACTATGTCAGCGCGGCGCTGTTATTTGGCCGTGACGACTACAAAGCTATTGCCGAACATGGCCTGCAGTATCTGGAACACGTGCACTGGCGCGAGCAATTAATGGCCGATGGCTCCGGTGGTTATGCCTGGACCCTGCAGGACCATCAGCCGGTCGATAACACCCAACAGGCCTATGGTTATGCGTTCGTCATGCTAGCCTACGCCGCAGCGGTCAAAGCTGGCCTGCGCGACAAAGCGCAGCTGCATCGTGTGTATCAACTGCTGGAACAACGTTTCTGGCAGGCTGATTTTGGTCTGTACGCGGACGAGCTGAGCCAGCAAGGTGTGCTCAGCAGCTACCGTGGCCAAAATGCCAATATGCATTTATGTGAAGCGATGCTGGCCGCGTTTGAAGCTTGTGGCGATACGCTGTTTCTGGACCGTGCTTCGACCCTGGCGGAAAATATCGCTGTGCGTCAGGCCGATTTGACCGACGGTCTGGTCTGGGAGCATTACACGGCGGATTTCCAAATCGACACTGAGTACAACAAAGACGATCCGAAAAACCTGTACCGCCCCTGGGGTTTCCAGCCGGGCCATCAAACGGAATGGGCCAAGTTGCTGCTTATTCTGCACCGGCACAAAAACGAAGCCTGGATGTTGAACCGCGCCCGCGCATTGTTTGACCGCGCCTATGAGCAGGCCTGGGATCATCAGCATGGCGGTTTGGTCTATGGTTTCGCGCCGGACGGCCGTTGGTGTGACGACGACAAGTATTTCTGGGTGCAAGCCGAATCGATGGCTGCCGCTGCCCTGCTGTATCAGGCAACCGGCAGTATCAGTTATATGGCTGCTTATCAGGCGTTGTGGCAATACAGCTGGGAGCATATGGTCGACCATCAGTATGGTGCCTGGTTCCGCTTGCTGACCCGCTCCAATCAAAAAGTCAGCAATGAAAAATCAGCGGCTGGCGCTAAATGTGACTACCACACGCTGTGCGCGGTGATTGAAGTGCTGCGTGGTATGGGCGTCACCACGCTGGGCGACACTGCTAACCACGGGAGTGCGGTTTAACATGGGCCGGGGTCAGAAAGTCCGGCTGGCACTGCTGGCCTCTGTATTCCCTGTCACCTGTCTGGTGCTGACTGGTTGCCAGCAACAGACAGCATCGTCGCCCCTCACTACTGCAGACCCGCTGCAGTGGGTCAATCCGCTAATTGGCACCGACGGCAAAGGCAAAACTTACCCAGGCGCGACAGTGCCCTATGGCATGGTGCAGTTAAGCCCCGACAATGGCCGCAGCGGCTGGGATTGGATCAGCGGCTATTTTTACCCGGATACGCAAATTGCTGGTTTCAGTCATTTGCATTTATCCGGCACCGGTGCCGGCGATTTATACGACATCTCGTTTTTACCGTTCAGCGGTGACTTTTTCCAAACCTTGCCGGCAGCAGGTGGTAAGGATGCCCGCGTGCGGACTGAGCGCTTCAGCCATAGCAATGAAAAGGCCAGCCCCGGTTATTACCGGGTGCTGCTTGAGGACAGTCAGATTGAGGTAGAACTGACCGCCGCGCTGCGCTCCGGTCTGCAGCGCTACCGATATTTGCAATCTGGCACGCCGGCGATGTTGCAGCTGGATCTCACTTATAGTCGCAACTGGGACAGCACCACCGCTACTTGCTTGTATCAGCCTGACGCCTACACGCTGGCCGGCTACCGCTTTTCCAGCGGCTGGGCCAAAGATCAAAAAGTGTTTTTTTACAGCAAAAGCTCTGTCCCGCTCAAAGCGGCTCGCAGCTTGCCCACAGCACTGCCGGCGGACTTAAGCCAATGCGCACAGGCCGGACCAACGCTGTTTCAGCTGCAACTCGATGCCAGCGCGGGTAATGAAGTACTGTTGCGCACTGCTCTCAGTTCCGTCAGCGTGGCCGGAGCTGCGGCCAATTTAGCGGCCGATCTGGCGACACAAACCACCACAGCTTCCGCGCCTGACCAGCAAACCGGCAACTTCGCCACAACACTGGCGCAGGCGCAATCCGCCTGGCGCGCCGAACTGTCGCAAGTGCAGATAAACGCGGATGCACAGACCCAAACTCAGTTTTATACTGCGCTGTACCATAGCGCCTTAGCGCCCCGCGTCTATAGCGACGCCGATGGCCAATATCGCGGCCCGGATGGCCAGGTGCATCGCCTGCAGCGCGCCAATTCCCCGCTGGGCAGTCACCACAACAACGCCGGGCAGGCGCTAAGCAGCAATCAGCATTATGACTTTTTCAGCCTGTGGGATACGTTCCGCGCGCTGCATCCATGGAAAACCTTGTTTGATACACCACGCCATCAGGCGATGATGTTAAGCCTGCTGGAACATTATCAAAGCGCTGGTCGGCTGCCGGTATGGAATTTCCAGGGCAATGAAACCGACATGATGCTGGGTTATCACGCAGTGCCGGTATTGGTCGACAGCTACCTCAAAGGTTTATTGCCAGATCCGGATGGCCAGCTCGGCGCGATGATTTTGCAGGCAGCGATGACCAGTGCCAACGACGACCAATTTGGCATCCAGAGCTACCGCCAGCTCGGTTATGTGCCTTTTAGCGAAAGACCCTGGAACGTCGCATTGACGCTGGAATATGCTTTTGACGACTCGGCCATTGCCCGCCTCGCCCACCGGCTTGGCAAGGCCGACATCGCCGCCGAATTTAGCCGGCGCGCGCAGAACTACCGCCAGCATTTTGATGCGGCCAGCGGCTTTATGCGCGCCAAAGACAACCAGGGCCAGTTCCGCCTGCCGTTTGACCCAAAGGCGTACCACCCGGAAGATTATTGTGAAGCCAATGCCTGGCAATACAGTTTTTTTGTCCCGCATGATGTGGCTGGACTAATTGCCCTGCATGGCGGACAGCAGGCTTTTGTTGCCAAACTGGATGCGATGTTTTTAACCGGACAACAGAAAAAAGGCGCTGCTGCGCCTGTGCATAGCACCGACACGCTTGGCGACAATCACGGCCTGCCGGAATGGATCTCCGGTTTTATTGGCCAATATGTGCATGGCAACGAACCAAGCCATCATGTGCCGTATTTATACGCCCTCGCCGGCCGGCCGGATAAAACGCAGGCCTTAGTGCGGCAGATTATGCGAACGCTGTATCAGCCTGTGCCGGATGGTCTGGCGGGCAATGAAGACGCCGGTCAGATGTCCGCTTGGTATTTGTTCAGCGCGCTGGGCTTTTATCCGGTCGACCCGGTGTCGGGCGACTATGTGCTGGGTTCGCCGCTGGTACGGCAGGCGACGCTTCGGCTTGGTAATGGTAAAGTGCTGAAAATTATCGCGAATAATCAAAGTGAACAGCATCCTTATGTCAAAGTGGTCCGGCTGAATGGTCGAGCTGTGACAGGGCCGCTGTTATCGCATCAGGCGCTGCTGGCAGGCGGTGTGCTGGAATTTGATATGAGCGCAAGTCCAGCGCCAACCGGGGGTTTTTAACCATGCGTAGAAACTTGGTTTTGTTATTTAGCTCGCTGCTGGTCCCGGCGGCCCTAGCCACCACAAAGGCGACGGCAACAACGCCAGCGCCTTATAGCCCGGCGCCTTCCCAATATGTCGACCCGATGATTGGCACCGCAAATTTTGGCGCCACCCACCCCGGCGCCCAATATCCGCATGCGCTGTTGTCGGTCTCGCCGTTTAATGTGGCTTTGGGCGGTAAGTTAAATCCGTTTGACAAAGACGCCGCGTGGAATTCGCGGGTGTACGTCAAAGAAAACCAATTTTTGACCGGTTTCAGTCATGTCAATTTAAGCGGTGTCGGTTGCCCGGACCTCGGCGTGTTACTGGCCATGCCGACCACAGGCGCGTTGCAGCTGGACCCAGCTTTATACGGCAGTACTTATCAGGATGAGCGCGCCAATGCCGGCTATTACGCCACCACTTTAAGCAAATACCAAACGCGTGCTGAGATGACCAGCACACAACGCAGTGGCATTAGCCGCTACACCTTTGCGGCCGGTGAAGCGCATATTCTGCTGAATTTGGGCCTTGGCCTCAGTAATGAAAGCGGCGCCATGGCGAAGCTGGTTTCGGACACAGAAGTGGAAGGCTATCGCCAAATCGGCACTTTTTGTTATCACAGCGAACAGGCGCGGCCGGTGTATTTTGTCGCCCGCGTCAACAAAGCGCCCAAAGTGGCTGGCCTGTATAAAAAAATGCCGGCGGTGCGCGCAGTCGAAGCAGACTGGAGTTCGCATAATCAAAGCTACAAGCCATATCCGAATTACCGCCAGGAGCTGGCCGGCGATGATATCGGCGCTTATTTCAGTTATGACCTGAAGCAAGGCGAACAGATTGAATTGCAGCTGGCGATTTCTTTTGTTTCGATCGCCAATGCCCGGCAAAATTTAGCACAGGAACAAGCGCAATTTGCCTTCGACGAGACGCGCAATAAAGCCCGTATGGCCTGGGATGCGTTGTTAAGCCGCATCGATATTGACGCGACAACTGAAGATAAAATCCGCTTTTATACCGCGCTGTACCACAGCCTGATCCACCCTTCGGTGATTAGTGACGTCAACGGCGATTATCCTAAGTTTGGCCCGGCCGGCAGTGGCAACGGCAATAGCACTGGCAAGAGCCCGCGTTACAGCGTGTTTTCGTTGTGGGACACCCATCGCAATCTGCACCCGCTGCTGAGTCTGGTATATCCGGCCATTCAGACGCAGATGCTGCAATCGGTGGTCGCGATGGGCACTGAAGCTGGTTACTTGCCAAAGTGGGAACTGGCCGGCATGGAAAAAGCCGTGATGGTCGGCGACCCGGCGACGGTGATGGTCAACGACAGTTATCAGCGTGGCCTGACTGATTTTGACCACGCCGCCGCTTATCAGGCGATGCGCCGCGCCGCGCTGACCCCTTCCAGCGTCAGCAAGCCGGATTTCAACGCCAAACCTGGCCAGCAACAAGCCGCGCGGATGCAGGCAAAAAACCCGATCCGGCCAGAAAACAGTGATTATCTGCAGCTTGGTTATGTGCCGGTTGATGATGAAGGCCCGTTTGATGGCTCAGTGTCGACTAGCCTGGAATATTATCTCGCCGACTTTAATCTGGCTGGGTTTGCCAAAGCACTGGGCCATGATGCCGATGCGGCTTCTTTTGCCGCGCAGGCGCAGTTGTATAGCCGGTTATTTGACTCAGCTCTTACAAAGGGCACCGGCATGTTCAGACCAAAACAAAAAAACGGTCAGTGGCTTAGCGGCTTTAATCCGGATGGTGGCAGGAATTTTGAACCTACATCAGGTTACATCGAAGGCACCGCCTGGAATTATCGGTTTTATCTGCCGCACGCGATGCCGCAGCTGATTGCTTTACTCGGCGGGCCAGAAGCCTTTCGCACTGCGCTCGACCAAACCTTTGATTTAAAAAAGTTTGATATGGCGAATGAGCCGGATATCAGTTATCCATTTTTATACAATTACTTAGAAACAGATCGCCCCGGCAGCCGCGCCGCCACCAGCCTCAGGGTTCAACAGTTAATCCAACAGCATTACGGCCTGACTGCGGCCGGTTTACCCGGCAACGACGACGCCGGCACGCTGTCGGCCTGGCTGGTGTTCAGCATGCTTGGTCTCTACCCCACCGAGCCGGGCACACCGAATTACACGCTGTTTCAACCCCGCATCAAAGCCGCCCGCATCGCGCTGGACCCGCAGTTTTATCCGGGCAAAATAATTGAAATTAAACAGAAAACCAGCGGTCAGTTGTTATGGAATCAACAGGCGCTGCCAACGCCCTTTGTTACGCATCAGGCGCTGGTGCAAGGCGGTGTATTGGAGTTAAGTGCGAAGGATTAATCAACAACCAGGTAATGGAACATTTAACTATGACGCGTTTGTACGGTGGCGCGTTGCTTACCGTATCTACCATTTAAAATTCGATCGTAGGTATCGGCCAGCGCAGCCCGCTGGGCGTCACACGCCGTACGGTCACCGCCCAAAACCAAACACCAGTGCGCAAAACCCGAGAAACAACACAACAAGCAGGCCCCACAACAATAACGGCGAAATCGCCACCGTTAATGGTGTGCGGGCCTTTTCCGCAACGACATCGCGCGCGTCATAGCGGATTGGGAAGAAAAACAGCGCCGCCGTGGCCAGCGCAGCCACTACTGAGAATAAGCCTGGGTTAGCGCTGAACAAAGCAGCCAGCACAGCGCCAAGCCATAACAACACCGTCACCAGCGCCAAACGCGGCTGTTTCAGGTTCAGCATCAAAGCACTCCCGGTACCATGCCAAGACACCGGTTCACATCCAACATTAACCTGTCCATGCCAGATCCCGCTAAAAATATCAGCAAGCGGTTTAAAGCCCCGCAGCCACCATGGTTCTGATTTTCCGGGCTTTTTCAAAATGGTCCAGCTGATGCGTTTGGATCCACCAACTGGCCGCTTCCATCAGCAGCGCCGGATCGTCATTTTTATTGGCAAAAAATGCATAAAATGACAACCCAACAGTCTCGCCTTTAGCCTGGATTTGTTTGTCACAGACCGCGAGGATTTTTTCCCTTAATGATGCACGCATCGCTATCCCGGTTTTGTTTGTCACAGCCCACTAACGGCCAGGTCTTATTCGTTGATAAAACTACCAATAAAATCAGGGCGTAATTTTATAAATCACATTGACGGTTTTAGAGATTTCAATAAATTGTGGCACCAACACCTGCTGAGCAGCTCCGGTTCGGCTCGCCGACATCTCGGCGTTGACTAAGGTGCTATCACTGACGCCAAAAGTGGCAAAAAAACTGCTAAACGAACCGGAATCATTAAAGGCGAATACGCTGTGGATTTTTACGCCCAGCCCTTCTGCCATCTGTTCAGCTTTTTTGCGCGCTTGTGCCGCTGCCGCACTGATCAAAGCCGTTTCAACCACATCGCGCTCACTGGTGTCAAAAACACTATTGAGGTTGTGCACGTATTCAGCGGCGTATAGCTGCGCCAGCAAGGTCGGATATTGTTTTAATGAGCTGAGACGGACTTCAAAGCGGCGGTTTAAGTCATAACCGAGAATCTCCAGCTCGTTATAGTTGTCATCGCGTTTACGTTTTTCCGACTTCTCCAGCTCATAAGCAGTGACCTGCTCATCACTCACGCCATTGGCTTTTAATACTGCCAACACCTTTGTGCTGGCCTGACTGAGTTGCGCATTTGCCACTTCGGCAGTCTGGTGAAAGGTGGTAATGCTAAAGGTCACAGTGACACTGTCCGGCGCCACTTGTTTACTGCTTTGGCCGGTCACGGCGACAAAGGGGAAATCCGGCAACGGCGAGGCCAGACTAACAAAACTACTTAGCGCAAGGGCGACAGCGAGAACGAATTTCATAAATACAGCTCCTGATAAAAGTAGGCAGGCGCGCGTTAGCGGGACAGCACTACTAGCTTTGCGCCATCGGCGCATCTTTTAAATCCGCCATATGGCGGTAAATCCGGTAATACAACAACAAGCCCCAGGCAATAAATGGGACCAAGATAAAAGCATCACCAACAGCCGACTCACCGCGCATAGCAGCAGAAAAACTGAAATAAACCCAGCCCGCAATCAGTGGCAGTATGAACAGCAAAAAACGAATCGTCATGATCAGACTGACTGCAAAAAACTTACCGACAAAATCTCGACCCGCGGCAGCGCCATTGGCCAGGTAGGCGAGATAAGTGCCAACACCAACCAGCGATACAGAGTAAATCGACAGCAAATAATCACGAAGGCCGGCCTCGGCTCGCGCTGTAGTCGTTAAATACTCTCCTGACGCCGCGTTTAACAACAGGTACATCAGCAAATAGAGAAAACGATCCCGCTCGCCGAAGTTACCTGTCAGGATTTTATTCTTTAATTTATTGATATTTAACAGATACACAAAAGTCCTCAAACGATGATAACCAGACTTAAAAATTTCATCAGTGTTCCTGTTTTAACTTCGATAAAAACGATTGGCTCAACGACTATGCCGTTTTATTCTTCGACACCAGCATCCAGATAAAAACGCTTTTTATCTTTACTGCGTGCCTGCTGTTGGTGATAAAACGCTATGGCTTTGTCGTTGTTCGCCGGAGTCTGCCACTGCAGATGCGAACAGTTCAGCTGCCGCGCCAGGGCTTTCAACTGATTAATAAACTGCGTACCAAGCCCCACCCCCCGGGCTTCGGCGCGCAGATACAGGCAATCCATATGCAGGTAATAGTCGGCATCCCAGGTAGAAAATTCTTTCGTCGCAGTGGCATAACCCAGCAGGGTGCTACCTGAAACGGCAACCAGACAATGCAGCACAGCAGGGTCGGCAACTAAGACTTGCGCTAATTTATCCGCCTTCCCCATCGGATCATAAGTCGCCCCTTCATACTGGGCATGCAACTGACACAACTCGACCAACTGCCCGATGTCAGCAGGCACGGCCTTTCTTAATAACACGTCCGTCATAAAAACCTTGTAAGCACTTAAAAACTGAATTTGGCGATATCGTGAGCTTTTCGCCCTCTCGTGCGGCGCAAATAGTCATTCCGGCCTCGTGACAGCGCCTCTGAACATCATTTTTTAACAGACCGTTACGCTACCGTAAATAACTCGCGGTCTCAAGCTTTTACCTGCCGCCAACCGCAGCTGAAAACCTCAGCTGAAAACCACAGCCTGGCGGCATAACGCTATCGGTTTGCTGGCGCACAGTACGCAGCGCAGATCACAGATATATTCAGCCAAAGCACCGGCGCGACGTATGGCCGCAGCGATATTTGACCTAAAAAGGAGCAACGGCATGAACTATATCAGCGGCAAAGATAACACCAGACTTTATGTCAAAGACTGGGGCAGCGGCCAGCCGGTCATTCTAATCCATGGCTGGCCCTTATCGGCCGACAGCTGGGATGAAGTGGCCATGGAAATTGCCAATGCCGGTTTTCGCGCTATCGCCTATGACCGGCGCGGATTTGGCCGCTCGGCGCAACCGTGGAGCGGTTACGACTACGACACACTCAGTGATGACCTCGCCGCCGTGATCGACCATACCGGCTCCTCAGACGCTATCATTGCCGGCTTTTCGATGGGCGGCGGTGAAGTGGCGCGTTACATGTCGCGCCATGGCGGCAAATCAGTAGCCAAAGCAGCGCTGATTTCCTCAGTAGTCCCGTTTCGGCTGAAAACCCCGGACAATCCGACCGGTACCGCTCAATCGGCGTTTGACGACACCGCCCGGCTGCTGCATACCGACCGCGCCAAATTCTTCAGTCAGTTTTTCCGCAGCTTTTTTGGCGCCGACCAGCCGGGCCGTCAGGTCAGCGCCGAGTTACTGGCGCAGATGCAGACGATCGCGCTGCAGTCCAGTTTTAAGGCCACGCTGGCTTGCCTGAAGTCGTTTTCCAGCACCGATTTCCGCCCGGATCTGGTTCATTTTAAAGTGCCGACGCTGATCATACATGGTACCGAAGATCACACAGTGCCGATCGACGCCTCGGCCCGGCTGGCCGCCAAAGGGATAGCGCATGCCAGCTTGCTGGAATACGCCGGCGCGCCGCATGGTCTGTTTGTCAGTGACAAACTGCGGCTGATTGAAGATTTGCTGAATTTTATCCGCCAGCCGTAAAAAAGGCGTCGTAGAAAAAAACAATGCCGCCAACAGCAAGCTGTGGCGGCATCGGTCACATCAAAGCAGTGAATTAAGAAGCGCGTTTGCCACGGCCACTGCTGTTACCAGCGGCCGGTTTTTTCGGCGCCGTTGGCTTTTTCAGCTGCTGTGGTCTTGCTGCTGGTTTTTTCGCTGCGTCGCTGCCGACTTCATGCGCTGGTTTGCTGCGACGTGGTTTGCCTTTTGGCTGGGCGTTACCGGAACTGCCCAGTTCAATAAAGGTTTCACTGGCTTTGTTCGAACGGCCTGAGACGACTTTGCGCGAAATGCTTTTCAGCAAAGACACGCGGTTGCTGACTTCAAAACCTGGCTTGATCACGCGGCTGATTTTGCTGCCAATCAGTTTCTGGATGCGCTCTAACGTCAACTCTTCTTCGCGGCTGACAAAAGACACGGCATGACCAGAGGCGCCGGCACGACCGGTGCGGCCAATGCGGTGCACATAATCTTCCGGTAAATACGGCAGGTTAAAATTCACTACGTAATCGAGGCCCTGAATGTCCAGACCGCGGGCCGCCACTTCAGTGGCGATCAACACCTGTAATTTCGCTGATTTAAACTCAGCAATAGCGCGACGACGGGCGCCCTGGCTTTTATCACCATGACAGACAGCGGCATTGATTTTACGTTGTTGCAAACCGGCCAGCAGACGGTCGGCCTGCTCTTTGGTACTGGTGAACACCAGCACCTGGAACCAGTTCTGCTCGGCCAGCAGCTGTTCAAACAATTCGATTTTGCGGCTTTCTTCCACCGGATACACCACATGGTGCACGGTGTCTGCGGTACTGTTGACCTTGGTCACACGAATTTGCTGGTGGTTGTGCAGAATTTTATGCGACAGCTCATTCACCGCCGGTGAGGTGGTGGCAGAAAACAGCATGGTCTGACGTTTAGTCGCGGTCATTTGCAGCAGTTTCAGCACATCGGCGCTGAAACCCATATCTAACATCCGGTCGGCTTCATCCAGCACAACAAATTCGACGTCAGATAAAATCACATTGCCAAGCGACATATGCTCTAACAAGCGGCCTGGTGTGCTGATCACAATATCAACACCGGCATTGAGTTTATTGGCCTGACCGCCCATTTTCACGCCGCCGTATAACGCGGTGATACTGATAGGCAGGTGTTTGGCATAGGCGGTGATATTGTCGGCGATTTGTTCCGCCAGTTCACGGGTTGGTGTCAGGATCAGGCAGCGTGGCCGTTTTTCCTGGGTAGGTTTTGGCGTGTCCAGCATGCGCTGTAATACTGGCACCGCAAAAGCAGCGGTTTTGCCGGTACCGGTTTGCGCCGTAACCTGTAAATCTTTACCACGACGCGCCGGCACAATGGCTTGTGCCTGCACCGGAGTCATTTCGCTGTAGCCGCATTCTGTCAGCGCGCGCTGCAGATCCGGAGCCAAATCTAAAGATGAAAATTGCATAAAAAATCCTCTGTAGAATTGCTACAGTCAAAAAATGAGGGGCGGAATATACAGCATTTCGCCGTCCAGGCAGAGCTTTGTTTGCATTTTGTGCAACGCGGCTGATTTACTCTGCGTTTGTGCGTGGCTGATGCTGACAAGCACGGGCCAGAATTTCGACATAAAACTCAGTCAGTTCCTGCGCCATTGCCGCATCAATATGTTTATTGATTTCAGGGGTAAACACTTTTGCGGCTGTGTCAGCGGACGCGCCAAACCGACAATCAAAGGTCCAGTAATCCATACCAGCCGGCAGCGGCTTACGGCGTTCCCGGTTCAGATATTTTTTAATTTCATGTTTGATCGAGTCTGCAACGCGGGCAGGTTGCAGTTTAGGATGGGCGAAAGTGAAGGTTTTTTTCATCGGAATTCCTACAGAGGGGCAGTCAACAGTAAAAAGCGTAAAGCTTAATGTCACTATTCTACATGGATACGCGACAGTTGACCGCCAATATCTGCGAATTGGCGGTGAAATCGGCCTGCTACCATCACAAGGTGCTGCTCAGACCGGTCGTAATTGCTCGGCCAAAGAGCGGGTTTTCTCGGTCTCGACATCCCCGGTATGCAAAGTCGTTTTGCGTTCAATCAGCAGAATATGGCACTCCTCTGGCGCGATTGGATTGTGACGCACGCCTTTGGGCACCACATACATATCGCCTTCATTCAGCACCAGCGTTTGCACCTCAGTACCGACTTCTATTTCAATCTGCAACTGGCCTTTTAACACCAGAAACAGTTCATCCTCAAGTGCATGACTGTGCCAGGCCAGCGTGCCCTGTACTTTGGCGACTTTGACATAGCTGTCATCCACTTCGCCGACAATCCGTGGCGACCATAACTCGGTCAGACTGGCGGCTATTGCTGAGGGCGACACCGGTTGGGCGCGCTGTTGCAGTAACTGCGTCAGCCGGTCCAGATTCTGCTCATTAGCAGGTTCCACAATTTGCCGCACCGCCTGCGCGATGTCGGCATCGTCAAACACCTGCTGCCAGCTCAGCAGCGTGTGCCGGCCTTGGTCTTGTGGCGTCAGCAACACCGTTAAAGTAAAAAACGGTGCACAATCATGGCGGATCACGATTTTGTGATTGGGCTGCAGTTCAGTAAAAATGCTGGCATTGGCGTATTCGCGCCCGTCCGGGCCACGCATGACAAACCGCCAGCGCCCGCCCGGCTGAAATTCAAACACTTCAAAACTATTGGTAAAACCGGCCGGCCCCCACCATGCGGCCAATTGCTCTGCCGCGGCAAAAGCGCGATAAATCGCACTGGCCGAAAACGGCAGGATCCGGCTGGTGCTAAAAGTGTTTTGCTCGGTCATCGATAGTGCTCCGCAATTTCTCTGTTTTAAGTAATAGCGCTTGGCCTCTGGTTTTAAATCAGTTGCGGTCTGCACTTTGTGATGGCCTGTGTCAGGCTGGATGCAAATTTTGCCGGACGCAAAGTGCATAAATGACACTGCCAATGGCGATGCCGTTGATCAAGCCAATGGCCGAGCGAACCGCAATATAAGACAGGCCCGCAGCATCGTGCAGCAGATTAGCGGCCAGCACAAAAAATAAGATACTGCAGGTGTAGATGACACATGCCATTTTTATATGAGGTAATTCCGTCACTTCCAGGCTTTTTTCTTTCAGTTTTGCATACCAAAACACCAGCCCAGACAGACCAAGTATGCCACTGCCATATTGATTCAGCTTATACAACGGCAGGTCAAAAACCTCAGTGTGCCAAAAATCACTATTGTGCACAAAGTAGCCATAAGCATGACTGGTCGCATCCCATAACACATGGCTATAGGCGCCAATCAGCACGCCCAGGATAATGAGAAGTATCTCGCCGATATTAAAAGATATTTGCGCCCGTGGCAGCGCCAGCAATTTCAAAATGGGCTTTTCCAGCCAGCGATACCACAAAGCAAGAATCAATAACGCAGGCAGCAGACAGTAAATGAGCACGCCAGGCACAGAATGGCCCGGCGCATGCACCGGCGTCATCAAAAACAGATATGGGAAATCTGGCGACATACTGCCAATCACAACAGGCATTACCCGGATCTTTTTGCGGGCCAGATGATGCACCGGATAAGCCACAATGGCGTGTGAGATGGTAAATGGCATGGGTTATTGCCTAACCCTCGCAGCTGATGCGCTGCTTTTCGGCGTCGTGCTGCCTGTGTTTGTTACGCATTTTTCACCCGGTCCAGCAGGTGCTTGATATCCTTTGCAAACCACTGTTCATCGAATTTCCGATTTATGAGTTCGGGCTTTCGACCATTTAGGTATGCTTCTCTGATCGCGAAGTTTAGATCCTCTAGAAAGTTGAGCATATCCTCCATGTTTGCGTTTTTTGTCGCCAGCCAGAGCTCATCAGTTTTGGAGTGATACTGTTTATCTGCATGGGCAAATATTTTGTGTCTCAGCGGCTTGTAGTAAGTATTGTAAATCTCACGAAAGTGCCTGATGTGCGGCTTCATTCTTTGGAAATCCTCACACGTGGGTTCGTATGCATTTTCCATGTAATCCTCGATCCACTCACTAGCGTTGTAAGCCTTTGACTTCCTTTCCCTGAGTCTTTCCTTTGAGAACAGATTGATATCGGTGATGCAGCTTTTGATTAAATCGTCGACTGATACAGCATCCCCGTCTGTGTCGAAGATCCTCCCGAGAGCCATTATCAGGCTAACCATCATCGAATGGCGGATAAAGATCCAGCTTACCGGTGTTACATTGATCGCCTTAAGAAGGTCTTCATCGTTAGCCGGCTCATTTTGGAGGTTTTTCCAAATGACATAACACGCAGTTGCTTGATATACCTCATTTGAAAAGTGTTCCTGGTATTCAATGTACATACTGATCTCTAATTGATACGTAACTATGCGCGCGCGAACCTTGGTGAGCGTCGCTGCGGCCGCAGACCACAAAATACCGCGCCTTGTTATAGGTACTGGCCACAAAAATACCCAGCAAGAAACAATAATAATAAAAAAGGTAATTTTTTGGCCTAGCGTTTGAAATCAGCCACTTAATATTCATTTTTGGTGCGTGATAGGTATAATGATATATGCGTGAATGACTTTTTTGATAACTAACAGTAACGAGCTCAACAACTAAACCTAGGGTTGCTAAAAATGCTATGAATAAACTTATTAGCAATGTAAGGAGCATTTGCTCTATTGGTGTCCAACCTGAAAATATTTTGGATATTCCATTGAAAACAAACGGATATGCTGACACGCCTGATGGGATTATGAGAAATGCCAACACTTTCGATCTTTGTGTTGGTAAATACCGGTCTATGCCTTTTACTCCCAAACCTGCATGATCCATCTGGATTACCTATAACACCGCATTCAGCGGCTTGTCCGCTGCGATTCTTTGTTATTCATTGAACATATCCCATATTTTTTTATTCTCTACTGGCAGCATTGTATTTTCTATGTGCTTAAGGATATTATATCTTTTTATTAAAGGAGCCATTTTCTCTATGCCAAATCTACTAATGCAATTATAAAAAAGAAGCAGTAGTTCATACCTCGATAGCTGTGCGCGTACAAGATTGGTATAAACTGTCTTATCATCGACAAATTCGGCACGATCTACTAACTTTAGAAGGTTGTATAATGTTCTGTAATACTGCCCTAGCTCATCACCATACTTAGCATAAAAATTGCTGTATTCTACCGAAACTCCTTCTAGTGTTTTACACTCATCTTTAAATACCATTTTGTATTCCAAGCTTGAATCTTGAACCCATTTACAAAGAAAATTTTCAGTAAATGCATCATACAACGCTTTGATGGCATCACGCCCCTCTACAGCCGGCCCTTGAAATCCTTGATAAAAGACATCACGTCTACAACCCTCTAAAAAATCAAGCATTTTAAAGAAAGTACTTTCAAATCTTTGAACTTTCAACGTTTCGTTTTGAGCCCTCATTTCCTCTTTTTGACCGCTGAGTTCTTCGCGTGTTAAATTTAATTCTTGTCTCTGTAAAGCCAGTTCGTCACGCTGCATTACTATTGTGATAATTAAACCCGCAAAAGCGAGCCCTGAAAATAGAGAAGTTAAAACGCCAAAACTATCACCGAATACACCAGAGCTGCTGATTGAAAACTCACTAATTGGCCAAGTTAGAGCAAGTAGGACGCATCCATATATTAAGACGGCGGAAAGCACCCCGCCGATCATCAGCCAACTTAAAGTCCTTATTTTCATAAATACTCCATATAGAATGCCTAACGCCGTCTTAAACGGCTAGTAATTGTTGGCTAGAATGTGAAGCGGAGCCAACTGTTACGAATCCAACTTTAATGCCTTGTTAAGTTTTTATTACTCTCTATTTTTAGGAAGTTTAAGTACCTCTTCTACCATTTGCTCTACTGTTTGGTGACCAAATATTATTTCTTTAAGTAGTTCTCTACGCCTTAAATCGAAACTATTATTGTTTATTGGCGTACCTTGAGGAGCGATAATGAAATTATAAGGGGACAAATATCTAACTCTAAATTCAGCTTCCCCGCGTATTTCTACAGGTTTACCATCAATAATCGCAGCGCCATCATCAAATTCGCTTCTTGAGATTTTTTGACCTCTAAAATTCGCATATTCTTCTGAGCGATACCCTAGTTCATGCAAAATATTATCATCCTCTTTAAATTCATATAGACCCGTTGGTTCCATAGCCTCTGTTTCCACATAAACAAATGACTGATAATAAGCTCCACAATTTACTGCGGCTATTCTTTTTATTTTTAGTTCGTCAAAATTCATCAGGGCAATGCCATTATCTTCAATCTCAAACTTTGAAATTTGCAAATCTCCATGTCCCCACCACCAAATTGGTGTTGTTCCTGAAAATACTAGCGGCAATTTAAGTAAAATTTCTAAACGTTCATTTGCTGTACTACCTTCAAACCACTCTATACCTCGCACTCCAGGGAATGCTGAAGAAAATAACTGATGGAAATGAGATGTACTCGATTCATGCAGTTCTGGAAGAGTTGCTTTTTTCGTCAAAAATGGGTTTTGACCTAACTTCGGTTTTGGCCTTAACTTTAAGCCATAAATTTCATGAACTAGTTGTTTCAACGATTCTTCAACAGTGTTATCGTCTGAAAAATCAATATATAGCCTAGATGCTAAGCAAATAGGAGTTTTCAATTGTGTACTTACAGACCTGATTACAGGAATAAATTTTGTAGTACTTTGATTAAACATCAACTCAGCAGTTAATATATTATTCTCATAGCCAACACCACCTGTACCCTCGTTAGATTTTGTGTTGTAGTTGTCAGTACAAACTACCAGTACCCGATCAGACTCTTGAAGTCCATGTTCCATGAACTTAGGTAGATTTGCTCCCAACTCTAAGTCCCATTGATCTAAAATCGTTTCTATCCCTTTACCCATCAATTCAGTAGCAAGTTTATAAACCCAATCTTTATGCTCTTCATTGTCATGAGAATATGAGATAAATACTTTCGGATTTGTAACCACGGATCTCTCCTTGAAATTTAACGTTTAGGGCACGCGCGCGAACGCCAGTGAGCCGCAAGTGCCGTGCAGTGTTAGCCGAAAGCTCGAATAAGGGACACACGAAGACCCAAACAATGCCGCACGTGCAAATTTAAAATTAAGCCCGCGCTCAGCTGACTTTGGCAGCTTGCTGCCAAAGTCAGCTGAGCGGAGCCTGTAAATAATTGGTAAACAGCAAACTACCAGAAGGGAAACGAAGAACGCAATTTCCGTTTGCACTTTACCCAAGCAACGCACCGCCCGAACAAAGCCACCGACCCTGGCGTTAGCTGCACAACCAGCCAAAAACTATAAAACCGATTAACGGCTAACAACTTCATAAAAAGGGCGGACCGCGCTTTTAAGCGTGGTGCATCCTCGATTTCTTTTTCAGATAACATCAAGCTAACGCAAAAATTTAAGGCTCTCAAGCGTTTGTACCCAATATTGTCTGACCAGTAGACACAAATCGTGGATAAACCCGCAAAGTTAGTTGGTTACCTTCCATTTACATCATCGGTTAAAACTGCGGCCGGGTAGATTGGCGGGTGTGACTGATTTTGATCGGCGGTTGGGTTTGGTTTCGCGGGATTTGGAAGTTGTTAACGTTAGGCCGGTGGTGGCCAGCGAGTCACAACATATGGGTAAATGCACGGAGGAAACCTACGCCACGTGGTGGCCCGCGTACGGCGGCGCTTCGCTCGCGCGTACCTACGCCCGTTAAAGATTCAGGTTATTGAGATTGCGATCTCCTAGAGTCTCGAACTTGCTGGATTCGATAACACGCCACGTGATGACCAATGTAGGCCACGTGGTTGCCATCGTCGACCAGCGGGCTTCGATCGTACGGCGGCGCTTCGCTTGCGCGTACCTACGCAAAATATGGTCCGTTTAAAATCTTGGTTGTTGAGTTTGCGATCTTTTTAGTTGGACTTTGAGCTTGCCGCGACGGTGAACGTACGCCACGTGGTGGCCAGCGGGCTTTGCTTGCGTGTACCTACCCGCGTACCTACCCGATCTCTAAATCCAATCCCACCCCGCTGCTTTTATAACCAATTCATCTTAAAAAGCTGAAATTCCACGCAAAATAAATCCACAAAGGATATTGTATACAATATCCTTTGTGCTAAGTTTGTGATGCCTGCGCAGGCGACACAACGATAACGACACATAACAGGGAACAAATAATGAAACTCAAACCTCTTCTACTGCCGCTTTTGCTCGGTAGTGGCCTGGTCATGGCGCAGGACGTGAATTTGTCGCATCCGGGACAAATTAATCAGGATTTACAGCAACAACATCTGCAGCAGCGTTTAGCGTTGCAACAAGCGCATAAGGCCACGCCTACTGCACCACCTACTGCTCAAACAGCACCGCAACAGCCGCGGCTGATGTCGCCGGCGGAATTTGAAAAAGTGCAGGCGCAGATTTATGCCGAACATCAGGGCGTGACATTATCGGCCAAGTGGCAAACAGCGGCGCAGCAGGCGTATTTAACGGCCGATGTGCCATCCGCAGCAGCGTTAAGCGCTCAAGCAAAATCAAACCTCAGTCACGACGCACGACAAAATAACAGCCAGCTGGCTGTGGGTTGTAGCAGCCCGGCTGACTTGTTGCCGTTGCAGGATCAGGCATTGATTGATGCGATCAGTAACAGCAGCCTGACCGGCTGTTTGTATCAGCTGTACAACATGGCGTATGTCGGTACTGCGCATTTCAGCGATCAGAAACTGCTGACCGTCGCGACGGCGATCAACAGCAAACTGGCCGGTTTTGACGGCTCAGACGCCACAGGCGCTGCGGTATTGGAAAAGCTGGTCACCTACCTGCGCGCTGTGCACTGGGCCGAATCCGGTGGCGGCCGCACTTTCCCGAGCAGCTACAAAACCCAGCTGCAACAAGCATTTAGCCAGTATGTCAATGGCGCGCATTTTGTGCAGTTTGATGGCATGGCGTCGCGTAACTTTATGCTGCGTTATGAAATGCTGATTTTAATTAACAGCTCTGGCACCAACCCGCTGCAGTTTTTACCGCGCATCAGCGCCGCAATCACCGGTTATGCCAATACCATTAACCGCGCCAATAACTGGGGCGTCGCCTATGAAGAAAACGGCATGACCCAGCTGCTGACGCATTATTTTAATGCAGTCAATCAGGGTTCTGACGAGCTGCAAACCTTGCTGGCGCAACAGCCGCAAATCGTCACGCGGCTGCGTGATTTTGTCTTAAGCGATGGCCAGTGGCTGCTCGGTCATACCCGCGAATATCAACTGAATGATGCGGTGTCTGAACTGGGCCGGCTGCTGAAGCTCGGTGGCGCGGTGGCCGATACCGTGCGTCCGGCGCTGCAGCATATTCTGAGCACTTACAGCTACGGCGGCACTGGCTCACAAGCCTGGGTCAATGCGCAAGGCATGGTCAAAGCCTACGACAGCGCCAACTGCGCGATGTACGGCAACGCCTGTGCTTTTAATCTTGAAGCGACCGTGTTATCCGGCAAACATCAGTGCAGTGAAACGTTAAAACTGCGCTATCAGGGCAGCATCAGTGCCGCTAACTTAAGCCAGATCTGTAGCAAACTGGGTGCGGAAGAGCAGCTGTTCCATCAAACGTTTGGCACCAACAGCAATCAGCCGGTGGCCAATGACCAGAACACCGATCTGGAGATGGTGATCTTTAAGTCCTCCACCGACTACCAGAATTATGCCGGTCAATTCTTTGATATTAATACCAATAATGGCGGGATGTACCTGGAAGGTACACCTTCAGATCCGGACAATCAGGCGCGTTTTATCGCTTATCAGGCCACCTGGCTGCAGCCGGCTTTTGTGGTGTGGAACTTAGAGCACGAATACATCCACTATCTGGACGGCCGTTATAACCAGTGGGGCAGCTTCAGCGATCAGCCGGAAAACTCGGTGTGGTGGAGCGAAGGCCTGGCCGAATATCTGTCGCAACCGCCGACCAATGCCAATGCGTTAGCCGCAGCGCCACAAAAAACCTATCAGCTCAGCCAGCTTTTCCAGACTACCTACGCCAACAGCAATACCAGCCGCACCTACCACTGGGGCTATCTGGCGGTGCGTTACATGTTTGAGCGTCAACGCGCTGAAATCAACCAGCCACTGCTGCCAACCTTACGCGCTGCCAAATATGTGATCTCCAGCGCACCGTGCAGCTTTGCCTGGGGCTGGCAGGAAAAACCGACCGCCATCGCCAATAACTGGAGCTGGTTGTATGACGATAGCGCCTGGGGTTCAGGCTACTGGGTCTGGACCTGTGGCCAGCAAAAAACTGCAGAATCTGAGCTGCCACCTTATACACCTTATCAGGACATCCTGACGCGCTGGGGCAGCAGTTTTGACGTGGGTTTCCATCAGTGGCTGGATTGTCTGATCGCCAAGACCGGCAACTGCAGTTTGTTCCGTCCGGCTGACTTGGATAAAAACGGCGCTGTCGACAGCCGCGACATCGACCTGTTTAACCAGCGCCTGCGCACTAAAACCAATCTGACGCTGGATTTGGATTTTAACGGCGACAAAAAAGTCGATCAGCGCGACGTCACTGCGATGAGCAAACTCTGTGACCGCGCCCGTTGTGCGATCGCGCCTTAATCTTTTAACAATGGAAGTAACATCATGAATAAAATCAAGAAATTATTAGGTGGCCTGTTGCTGGCAGCCAGCGCTTGCGGTCTGTGCAGCACGGCCCAAGCTGGCGTCATTCAGATTGAAACTAACAAAAGCAGTTATCAGAATGGCGAGCTGATCACGGCGACGCTGCGCGCCAGTGCGCTTAGCGACGTACTGACCGGCTTTTTCCTGGCGCTGCAATATCAGCCCGCTCAGCTGGCGCTGCAGAACTTCAGCTTTGGTAATGGCTTTGACGATGGCTTTGGCTCGTATCGGTTCTCTTCTGCCGATCAGGCCGGCGGCAGTCTGGCACTGGAAGAATATGCCGACTGGGCGGCAGCGCTGGCCACTTTGGCAGCGCAGCAAAATGGCAGTTTTATTCTGGCGACTATCAAGTTTAAAGCGCTCGGTACCGGCCAGTTCAGCCTGAACCTGGACCCGGCGTATCTTGGTTTATTGACTGCCGGCGGCGATTTACAAACGCCGGATTGGCTTGGAGCCAGCTTTAACGTGACAGATAGCGCCACAGTGCCGGCACCGGCACCATTGCTGCTGATGTGTGGTTTGTTATTGCTGCTGGTGCGCCAGCGTCAGTCGGGCCAGGTCAGCGAACAGCGTTAGATCCGTCAGGTACCAGGTGAGATCACGTAAGGTGCAATAAGCGCAGCGCATTGCACCTTTATCACCATTTATTATCACCGTTCGGTGCGTTGCACTTCGCTCAACAACACCCAACCCGACGATGATTGCACCTTGTTATTGTGCTGCTACAACGCTTGATCCAGGCTCTGACCCAGGCTTTGTGCCGACCATTCGCGGCGTTTATCATCGTCCGGATTGTTTTTTGCCAACTCGTATTCACGAATAAGCTGCTCTAACTGCTTTTGTAACTGGCTAATCTGCGTATCGACTTGCGCGATGGCGGTGGTCAGTTTAGCCGAATCGCCGCCCTGACTGGCCTGCGCCATCAACTCTTTGCGTTTAAGCTCCAGCTCAGCAATTTTTTCTTTCAGCCGGTCCATTTCCTTTTTATTCAACCCAAGCCGGTTGGCCAACAATTGCTCCATCAGGCCATCAAGAAATTTCTGCGCCTGCTCGCTGTTTTGTTCGCTATTGGCTTCTTTGCCTGCAGATCCGCCGGTCTGGCTGTTGCCGCTGACACTCTGACCGTTACTCTGACCGGCGCCAGACGGACTGACCTGCTCCTGTTCAGCAGGCGCAGCAGCAAGTTGCTGTTGCACTGTCTGCGATTGCGCCATCGCCGCGGCAAAATCGGCGCTAAGGTCGTTGCCGTTTTCTGCCGGATCAGCGGCATTTTGTTGCAGTAAGCCAAGATTGCCGGATAAACCGGTGCTAGACGACCACAGACTGGCTGCGCTCTGGAGTTGAAGTGACATGTTAATCCGCCTTAGGTGAAGATGCCTGAGGCGGGAATTGCAAAGGCTATGCCGGGATCAGCCTGTGTTTAGTTACGCAGCCGACCCAGCTGGCCATTGATGTCATCGGTGATATTGCCAATCTGCTGACTAATTTGCAGATTGTCGCCGGAGAGTTGCTCCAGCTGCCGGGTGGCATCGTCAATCGCCGTGATATTGCGGTTGATCTCTTCACTGACCTGGTTCTGCTGCTCCGCCGCTGCCGCCACCTGAAACGCATTATCGGCAATCGCCGAAATGCCGCTGGTCGCCGCCGACAACTGGGTGTAGGAAGTTTCCGCTTCCTGCAGCGTGACCGTCACTTTGTTAGTGTTGGCGGTGATTTGGCTGACGGTGCCGGCCACCTGTTTCTGCAGATCGTGGATCAGCTTTTTAATCTCGTCGGTCGAACTGTGCGTGCGAGCCGCCAGTGAGCGCACTTCATCGGCGACTACAGCAAAACCACGTCCCTGCTCACCGGCGCGGGCCGCTTCAATGGCGGCATTCAGCGCCAGCAGGTTGGTTTGCTCGGCAATGGCCTGGATCACTTCGATGATGCCGTTGATTTGCTGGCTGCTTTGCGACACCGACTGCACGGCCTGGCGGGTTTGTTCAAAATCGGCTGCGACTGTTTCGAATGCCGACACAGTGGTGCGGAACAACTGATTCGCCTGTTGCAGCGACTGCAGACTGGACTGTGCGCCTTCGGCGGTGCGGCTGGCCAGGTTGGCTACTTCATGCGCCGTTGCCGTCATTTCATGCATGGCCGACGCAACACTTTGCACCTCAGCCGCCTGCAAATGCGTGGCGTCATTGGTTTTCTGACCGATTTTGACCAGATGATCTGACTGGCCTTGCAGCGCCACCGACGATTGCTTTAACGCAGTGATCATCTGCCTTAATTTCGCTGTGAACGCATTAAAACCCTCGGCCATCAGCCGCAGTTCCAGCGCTTTGTGGCTTTGCAGCTGCCGGGTCAGATCGCCCTCGGCGCCCGCCAGCTCCTGCATCAGCTGGCCCATCTGCATCACCGGGTTCATGGCACGTTTGAGCCACAGCGCGACGATCAATACCCCTGCCACCAGCAGCGCCAGCCCGAGCATCAGCATGCGGCCCGAAGTGCTGTCGGCGGCGCTGTTCAGTTGTTGCTCCAGCTGCCGTGCTGCCGCAAGGGCGACTGCGCGCGGAACAGCAACGACCACCTGCCAGTCGGCATTCGCCGCGTCGACCCGCAGCGGGCTGCTTATCACTAAATCGTCCTGATACACGGCAAGCTCGGCTTTATGCTGCTGCAGGTGCTGGTGCAACCCTTTATCCAGATCCGGCAAGGCTTTACCAAGGTCCTTTGCCAGCACATTACTGGCCAGCACCAGCCCATGTTTACTGAGCAGATACAGTTTTACTTTGCCGCCATACAGCTGCGCCGCCTGCCGTTCGACCAATTCCTGCAACACCGGCAGGTTCATATCGACACCGGCGACACCACGGAAAGTCCCGTTAGTGACCACCGGATAGACCAGCGACGTCAACAACACCGAATTGCCAGGGGTGATCTCCCACAAATACGGTTCCATCAGACAAGGTTTCAGGCTGTCGCGGCTGCACAGATACCATTCTGCTTCGCGGATGCCATATTGATTGCGCGTTTCGACATATTTCACCGCCGGATCCGGCACCTGAACAAACTTAACGTCCTGGCCGTCGCGCACCCAATAAATTTCCATGGTGCCTTGCTTTGAGCTATGTTGCTGACTGCCGTCGTGCTGGCTGTCTGCCTGATCGTAACCATTGGCTTCAAACTGGGCGTACAACGCGCTGATGCCGGCATTGCTGCGCAGTAAAACTCCGGCTTGTTGCTGTACCTGTTCACGACTGTACGGGGTATCAGCACTGCCATGCGCTGTGCTACTCAGTAACGCCGACATCGACCGGGCCAGATCAAAATTGCGGTTAATCAGCGCAGATGTCTCTTGGGCAATACCGCCGGCGGCATCAGACAGCGTCGCCTCGGCCTGTTGTTGCAGCGACTGTTGCAGCAGTGCGATGGCTGCATCGTTATTACTTTTGGTTGAGAACCAACCCAGTACAGTCAGTAAAGTCACGACCAGCGTGATCAGCACCGCCATACCGGCGCTTAATTTAAAACGTAACGAATCGACCTGCATAAAACACCCCAAGCTAAAAAACGGCAGTTACCACTGAAAAGTTTTGCTGACACTGAGCGACAGCCGGGCATCACCCAGCACCGGTAACTCAAGATCTGTATCATCAAACGCCAGCAGGAAATTCATCCCCCACGCCGCTTGCTGATAGGCCAGCCGCCAATGATGGTAAGTCCCGTCATTGTCACGCATAAACTTATCGGTTTGCGTTGAAGTAGAGCGGTCAACCTGTAACAACAGTTCCCCCTGACCAAGTGGGATACCATGATTTAGCGCGACAATATAATGGCCACCACCGGCGCCAAAATAATCGGAGGTATACCAATAGGATAATTTGGTTTTGCGGTAGGCAATTTTCAGATACGCCTCGGGGAAATTAAAACCACGGCTTTGCGCACCGTCGGAGCCATGGTAGGTGTACTGCGCGATCCCGGCGTCGAGCAGCCAGTCGGCATTCAGTTGCCACCAGTGGCCGACCGTCGCATCAAGCTCCAGATCGGTGCCGTCGGCAAACTTGACATTGGATGCCCAGAAACCGGCGTATAAACCGGAGCCGTTGTTCCAGTCCAAACTTGGCTGCAACGCCGGATCGTGGTCAGTCAGGGTCACCCCGTTAAACAAATAATCACTGGTCAGCGTGACTGTGGAACTCAGCTCAGCCTGAGCGGCGGCGGATATCAGCACTGCTAATACCGAAAAAACAGGTGCAATTTTTCTCATGAAAACCTCGTATGGAGCAGGCAATGAGGCCGGTCAGCCAACACCTGTAGGGCCTTGCACGGCAGACAAGTGTTTGTTTATCCTGCAAACACTGAAGTATGAGACTGATCTATAGCAGTAAATTGACAGTGGCGCCTGCCAGGGCCGTTGATTCGGATCTGTTACCGCTGCAATCCACGCCACAGAGCCTGTCAGCGCCCACCTGACAGCATTCAACGCGACAAACAGAAATTGGGTTTGAATTCGGCAGCTAATTTAGCGACAATGACAATTATTATCATTTAGCTTGCCGGGAGTTTGTGTCTGATGACTGCTCACACCACCGCTATCCACACGCCAGTGCGGCACACCTTGTGGGATGCGCCGAAAAAAGCGTCGGTCTTAGTCGTTGAATTGCTGGCTGGTTTAAATCCGCTGGTGGTCAACCGGTTACGCGAAATGGGTCTGGAACCGGGGCAGCAGCTGCTGAGTCTGGGTCGTGGGCCTTTTAACGGTCCGCTGGTCGTTCAGATCCAGGACTGCGTCTACACGCTGGAGCGGCAAGTCGCCCAACATATTCTGATCCAACCGCAGCTTTAAACAGTTATTGCGGGCTCAGGTCAACCGACCTGCCAACACCCAAAGCGCCTTGCCCAGGCAACAGGCGCGACGTTGTATAAAAGGCTTCTGATGAAAAAAATCGTTCTGGTGGGCAAACCCAATTCTGGTAAAAGCCTGTTATTTAATCAGCTGACCGGTTTACGGCAGAAAGTTGCAAACTACCCCGGTGTCACGGTCGAACTGAAATCCGGTCGTTTTGAGCAGTTTGAACTGATTGATTATCCTGGTGCTTATTCGCTCAGCAGTTTGTCGCGCGATGAAGAAATCGCCGTCAGTAAACTCAACGACGCCCTGCAGGATCCGGCCACCGCACTGGTGATTTGTAATCTGGACGCGACGCGGCTGGAAAGTAGTCTGATGTTTGGTTTGCAGGTGCAGGCGCTGGCCCGTCGCCAGCAAAAAGCCGTGGTGTTTGCGCTGAATATGGCCGACGAACTGCAGCGCTTTGGCCATCAGCTGGATACTGTCGCACTCAGTGCTGCGCTTGGCAGCCCGGTGTTTGCCATTTCCGCCAAAACCTTATTGGGCATTCACGAATTCCGCCAGGGCGTGCTGGCACTGGCAAGTGCCGCCGAGCCGGCAGTCCCTGCAGCCGATCATGGCGATGAACAGGCACTACGCGATCTGAGCCGTAGCCTGTCGCGCCAATACGGCATCCAGGCCAGTCTGGTGCTGAAAAATCAAAACCGCATCGACGCCTTTATGCTGAATAACTTGAGCGGCGGTCTGGCGTTTTTAGCTGTGATGTTTTTGTTATTCCAAAGTATTTTCACGCTCGCCGCGCCTTTGATGGACGCGGTGGAAGCCGGCATCGGCGCTTTGGCACAGTTCGTCACCGGCTTTATTGGTGCAGGTACCACCACTGATTTCCTCAACGACGCGATTTTTGGCGGCGTAGGTTCTTTCCTGGTGTTTGTGCCGCAAATCATGATGCTGACGCTGATCATCGGCCTGTTAGAAGACAGCGGTTATCTGGCGCGCGCCGCGCTGATTTGCCACCGGCCTTTGAGTTTTTTCGGCTTGTCCGGCCGCAGTTTTATTCCGTATTTATCCGGTCATGCTTGTGCCATTCCGGCTATTATGGCGGCGCGCACTATCGAATCGCCGCGTAAACGTTTAATCACCATGATGACCATTCCGCTGATGGCCTGCTCGGCGCGGCTGCCGGTCTATGCCCTGCTGATTTCGGTGCTGATCCCGGAACGGGCCTACCTGGGCGGGCTGGTCAATCTGCAGGGTGTGGCGTTTTTTGGTTTGTACCTGATGGGCATTGTGATTGCGCTGCTGGTTAGCCTGATGCTGTCGCGGTTTGTGATAAACCGCGACGAAAAATCCGATATGCCGTTTATTCTGGAGCTGCCGAACTACCGGTTGCCACACTGGAAGCCGCTGATTGTGCGCGTGATCAGCGCCGCCAAGAGCTTTGTGTATCGCTCAGGCCCGGTGATCTTTGCCGTGACCGTGCTGATTTGGTTATTTGGGTATTTCCCGCATGACGCCGGTGGCCTCGAGCATTCTTACCTCGGTCAGATTGGCCACTTTATTGAGCCGGTATTTGCGCCGCTGGGCCTCGACTGGCGTTATGGCGTGGCGATTCTGATGTCGTTCCTGGCACGCGAAGTCTTTGTTGGTGCACTGGGCACGCTGTTTGGTATCGACGGTGCCGACGAAAACATCGCCGGTCTTGCCGCCAATATTCAGGCCGACGGCCTGGCGCTTGGTGCCGGTGTTGGCCTGTTACTGTTCTACGTGGTGGCGCTGCAATGTGTCGCCACAGTCGCCACCATCCGCGCCGAAACCGGCAGCAACCGCATCGCCGCCGGCTTAGTCATCGGTTATGGCCTGCTCGCCTACGCACTGGCCTATCTGGCAGCGAATCTGCTGTAAATGCTCCCGATCGGGCGATTGCTACCGGCAATCGCCCGATCCATTCCTCTTCCATCTACCGTAACCATCCGTGCTGATCTTGGCGTCCAGAAGCAAGTTGTAATCGTTTGACAGGTTCTGTACGGCGGCGCTGACGCTTGCCGATACCTACGCTGCGAATGAATTAGAAGGTATCAGCGAGCGAAGCGTCGCCGTACAATGAAGCCCAGTTTTAATGTCCACAAAAGCCACCAAGCCAATATTTAACTAGCCGCAAGGTCAGAACCACCTGGCAAACCTAGCAATCAAAGAAATATTTATTGCTTAATAATCAAAGATATAACTCGAATTTATCCAAACTAAAAAAATAATACTTGCGCGATAACTGTTATCGCGATACCTTCATCTCAAGCCAGAACACAAATGACCTGGTGAACAGACTGCGGCACGGTAAAAACGATACGGGCAGCAGCAAAACAAAGGTTGTTTTTTTAAGTAAACAGTTATCGCGATAATACTTTGCGGAATACGTAAGACGCGAAACCATCAACATAATCAGGAGCTCTATCATGCAAGTTATCTATAAAGCAGTTGTAACCAGTACTTCAGGCCGTGACGGTCGCGCTGTATCCAGCGACAACAACCTCGATGTGAAATTAAGCACGCCACGTGAACTGGGCGGTGCCGGTGGTGCAGCCACTAACCCGGAACAACTGTTTGCGGCTGGCTACTCAGCCTGTTTCTTAAGCGCCCTGAAGTACGTCGCTGGCCAGAGCAAAATCGTCATTCCTGCTGACGCCAATATCCGCGCTGAAGTTGGCATCGGCCAAATCCCGGGTGGTTTTGGTCTGGACGTTGAACTCTTTATCGACCTGCCAGGTGTTGCTGCTGATGTCGCGAACGACCTGGTGCAAAAAGCGCATCAGGTATGTCCGTACTCAAATGCGACCCGTAACTCACTTCAAGTCCGTCTGACGCTGGTGTAACCAGCGTCCGTCCCGGACGTTTTTTTCAGTAAATAGTTATCGCGATAATATATGTCGAGCTAACAAATGTTAACCCAAGGCGTGCCACAGGCCGCGAACTGAATACCGGAGCTAGAGATGAAAAATTTACAGAAATCTATTGGTTACAGCATTGTCGCATTAGGCCTGTTAAGCGCCGTTGGTAGTAACACCCTATACGCGGCGGAGATCCCGGGCGTAGAAAAAAATACTGAAGCCTTTTTAAATGTACTGGCACAAGGCGGTGGCAAACCGCTGGAACAGTTAAGCCCGAAAGACGCCCGTGCGGTGTTAATAGGCGCTCAGGCCGGTGCAGCGTTGCCGGCTGCGGATGTCAGTGAAAAATGGATTGTCGCCGATGGCCAGAAATTAAAACTGGTGATTGTGCGCCCGGCCGGCAGCAAAGGCACCTTACCCGCCTTTATGTTCTTCCACGGCGGTGGCTGGGTACTGGGTGATTTCCCAACCCATGAACGTTTAATCCGTGATTTAGTCGCCCGCTCCGGCGCAGCGGCTGTGTATGTTGATTACACGCCATCACCGGAAAGCAAATATCCAACGGCGATTAACCAGGCTTATGCCGCCACAAAATGGGTGGCTGAACATGGCGCAGAAATTAAGGTCGATGGCAAACGCTTAGCCGTTGCCGGCAATAGTGTTGGTGGCAATATGGCGGCAGTGGTCGCGCTCAAAGCCAAAGCGGCCGGCACGCCAGCGCTGAAATTCCAGCTGCTGATGTGGCCAGTGACCGATGCCAGCTTTGAGAACGGCTCTTACCAGCAGTTCCAGCAAGGCTACTTCCTGACCCGCAATATGATGCACTGGTTCTGGGATAACTACACCACCAATCCGGCTGAGCGTAACGAGATTTATGCCTCGCCACTGCGGGCCACTAGCGCCCAGCTGCAGGGTTTACCACCAGCCCTGATACAGACCGCTGAGATGGATGTCCTGCGAGATGAAGGTGAAGCTTATGCGATAAAACTGGACCAGGCCGGTGTGACCGTGACCTCGGTGCGATATAACGGTATGATCCACGACTTCGGCCTGTTAAACCCGCTGAGCACAGTCCCAACTGTACAAGCCCAGCTGGACCATGCAGCCAGCGCGTTGCAACAACACCTGAAATAAGGCAGATTTGACACTGCTCCCGACAAGCCGGCCCTGCCGGCTTGTTTCATCAGAGCGAATAAATCAGATAAAAGAGAATTGAAATGGCAGATGCAAAAAAGTCCCAATCCGAGCCAAAGCAGTTAAAACCACTGCTCAGCGATCCCGGCTGTGCCTGGCCAGCCAGCGCTTTGCATCTGGATAATCAGCTATGTTTTGCGCTGTATTCCACCTCGCTGGCAATGACCAAAACCTATAAACCCCTGCTGGAACACATAGGTCTAACTTACCCGCAATATCTGGTGATGCTGATTTTGTGGCAACAGGATGGCGTGGCCCTGCGTGATATTGCCGAGAAACTGCATACCGAATCCGGCGCTTTGACCCCGGTATTAAAACGGATGCAGGAGATGGGGTTACTCATCCGCGCCCGCAGCCCACACAGCGAACGCACGCTGGAGATCCGCTTAACCGACGCCGGCCGCGCGATGCAGCAGGAAGCGCTGAAGATTAATCAGCATATCGCACTCAGTTGCGGCGATTCGCTCGCTGAAGTGACTGCGCTGCGTGACCAGCTAATTAAGCTACGGCAGACTTTAACAGCGTGAGGGTGGTTCTGCTGGGCAACTGTTGAATCTTTGTCACGTTTTCGCCTTTGCTGCGAGATCGTTTGTCGCGGCAAACATTCCGAGGAGAAACATTCGAAACGCTCCAAGGACACCGAACATTCCGAGCATTCCGAGGACGAGCGAGCATTCCGAGGACATCCATCTGGAGCATTCCGAGGACATCCATCTGAAAGAGCATTCCGAGGACATCCATCTGAACATTTCGAGGACATCCATCTGAAAGAGAGGCATTCCGAGGACACCCACCTGCCCCCAGATACACCTTGACATCGAGCATTCCGAGGACATCCATCTGAGAGAGGCATTCCGAGGACATCCATCTGAGAGAGGCATTCCGAGGACACCCACCTGCCCCAGATACACCTTGACATTAACATTTCAGCAACCATAGTAAAAGGCTACCCTCGACAAGGACCGTCAAGGAAATCCTATGCCCATGCCTCGTAAAGCGCTGGTGTCCGTCGATACCACGCCCAGTTATCACGTTGTCAGCCGCTGTGTTCGGCGCACTTTTTTGTTTGGTGTCGTCGATAACAAAGATTTCAGTCACCGCCGCGATGCTATCGTTGCAAGACTTGCCGAACTCACTCAGTTGTTTTGCATAGATATTGCCGCATACGCCATCATGGCCAATCACTACCATCTGGTAGTGCGCATTCAGAAACAACGGGCATTGGAATTATCTGTTTCGGATGTGATTGCCCGCTGGAGTTCTTTGTTTTCTCTGCCGTGTTTAGCAAAGCGTTTCGCAGACAATGAAGCAATGTTTGACGTCGAGCTCGATGAAGCCATGCGACAAATTGAAATACGACGTGAACGGCTTTACGATTTAAGCTGGTTTATGAGGTGTTTGAATGAGCCGATTGCGCGCATAGCCAATCTGGAAGATGGTTGTACCGGCCGGTTTTGGGAAGGTCGTTTTAAATCACAGGCTTTGCTCGACGAGCGTGCTGAGTTACAGGCCATGGCCTATGTCGATTTAAACCCCATTCGTGCACAGATTGCTGATTCTCTGGAAAACAGTGGCTTCACGTCTATTCAAAACCGGCTTGATAAGTCTCCATCCCCAATGAAACCGCAGCTATTACCTTTTGCCGGCGATACTCATCAGAGCAATAACCCTGAGCACATCCCATACAACATTATCGAATACATTCAACTGGTTGATTGGACTGGCCGACAAATCAGAGCCGGTAAGCGGGGTTACATCAAAGACAACATCCCACCGATTTTTGAGCGGCTGAAAATGAACACTTCGGCCTGGTTACATAACTGCCAACATCTGGAGCGCGATTATCATCGCGTAATTGGTAGTAGCGCCCGCCTGCAGGAATTCTGTGATAAATTGAGACAACAGCGAGTGGTAGGGATCACAGCAGCAAGGTTGGCTTTTGGCTGATGCTTAGCTTTATAAAGTTGTAAATCCACCCGGCATGCCAACAGCCATAGATACGCACATTTAAAATCAGTGTGTTTACCCTCTGCCATCCCCAGAACTTGCCCTACATATGCAACAAACCAACAGAACACACCGATTTCCCGACAACTTGGGGAGTCATCTCTGCTTATCTCTGTATCGATGGATACTGTAGCGATGGATGTCCTGTTTTGCACTGTTTTGCACGTGGATTGCAAGCACCCACCAGGGGTGCCCCTACTCCTATACAATTAAACATTTCGGCAGCCCAACAAGGTCACTACGACTTCCATCCCCATAAAAAAAGGCATGCAAAGCACACCCTTTTAGAAGATTTGATAGAACCCTACTTCTCCACACTCAACATGTATTTCGCCACGGCCAGCCGGGTTTCGGCGTCGAGGTAATCCTGTTTTGGCATTGCTGGGTAGTCTTCGCGTTTTTTCACCGGGTTGGCGATAAAGTTTGCTAACGCTTGCGGGTCATCCATGTACAAAGACTGGATCACTTGCACCGGTGGGCCAATTAAACGGCCGGTGTAGGCGTGGCAGCCGGTACAGATGCCGAGATAGGCATATTTACCTTTGTCGGCCGTTGCGGTGTTGCGCGGGCCAGCCGGTGCTTCCAGCAAATAACTGGCGACCGTATCGGTATTGGTGAAACTACAGGCCGGCCAGCCGCCGACGCCCGCTGTGACATAACGCTCAGGGTTGGCGATACAGCTGTCATTAACTTTACCGACACGGACAATGTCCGGCTCACCTTGTTTCAGTTCAGCACCGAGTAATACTTTGGCTTCAGGAATTGTGTCAAAACCGTTGTGATACATCAGGTTATTCAACAGCTGGATTTTATCCGGCGTCGGGTCAGATTCCGGATCTAACGAGGCATTTGGCGCATTTTCATGGTCAGTGATAATTATACCGGCCACTTTGTTATCGACTATCAGGTTGTCTTCAACAATCACATTATCCGCCGCCATGATCAGAATGCCGGTACCAGCAGGAATGCCCGATACCATCGAACCTGGCGCACCAAAGTTAGCGGTGTTGTTATTGCGGATCCAGTTATTGCGGATAATCACCGTGTGGGTGTCTTTAATTGGCAAGCCCGGCGTGACAAAGGCGAGAATGCCGCCGGTGTTGTTATGGACAAAGTTGTTTTCGACCACGGCATAGCGGCTGTTTTCGATTTCAATACCGGCCACGCTGTCGAAAACTTCGTTATTGGCGACATGGATATGGTCGCTCATGCCGACATAAATCGCCGCATCTTCAATACCAGACACAATATTGTGTTCAATCAGACCGTTTTCGCCGAGCTGCGGGAAAATGCCGTACACGCCGGTGTCGTCGATGATGTTATTGCGAATTTCAAAGTTATTACCGGCCTGGCCCATGATGCCGTTGCCTTTGTATTTGGTAATCAGGAAGTTCTCAATCAGGATATTGTTGCCTGAATACAAAATGGCGTCGTTGAGGCGTTCTTCACCAAACAAGCGCGGTCTTTTGCCATCAATAATGACGCCGCTTAAGCGGATGCCGTCTTTGTCGATGTAGACGGTTTCAACGTAATCGCCCGGCCAGACCTGGATCACATCACCCGGCGCGGCCGCTTTCACCGCATCCATTATCAGCATGCCCGGTTTGACCTGATGCACTTTGCCGGGCGGCGTATCCGGTAGCACTGACTTTTTCGCGTTGCTGCTAACACCTGAATTGGCGCCACTGACTTGCAGGCTGGCTTCTTGCACCACGGCCGCCGGCGCCTGCGGTTTTTGCCCCCACAGATACCCACCGGCTAAAGTGACCGGCAATAGTGCCGCCAAAATCCAGTTTGTTTTCATTATTTGTGCTCCCCGTTTTTCGCTAATTCTGCGCCTTGGCCGATTGAGTTGTTTGGTGTGGGTGTCCACGTTGCAACGTTGCAGACAGCAGTGGTTGAAGTGGGTGTCCACGCAGTGGTTGTGACGCAGTGGTTTGTTGTTGTGCTGTCGCTGCGACTGCTGGCTGTACCTCCACCGGCAATGGCAAGCCGGACGGCAGCCGCTGTGGCAGCAGCGGTGTCAGGCTTTGATCGGTTAAGGTTTGTAAGAATGCCGCGATTTGCTGATTTTCTTCCGCGCTTAATTTGGGCTCCCAGATATGCCAGTGCAGCAGCAGCTTCTCGCCTTTTGGCACGGCATGACCCCGGCCTTTGCTGTAGAACTCGGCCGTTTCTTCTAAAGTAGCGAAACGGCCAGAATGCATATAAGGCGCGGTCAGCGCGACATTGCGTAGCGTCGGCACTTTAAAACCCCCCCGCAGTTTAGCGGTTTCATCGGTGGTGCCGGCGCCAACATCAAAGGGCTTACCTTCAGGCTCCGGCGTGCCAATCACGGCAATTTGCTGATTGGTAAACAGCGGCGGCGTATGGCACTCGGCGCAGCGCGCGACAAAAGAGCGGAACACGTTCATGCCTTTGATTTCAGTCTCATTCAGCGCCTGATGAAAGCCGTGCGCATAGTGGTCATAGCGGCTATTGAGGGAAATTAACGAACTTTGAAAGGCGGCGAGCGCCGTGACGACCTGTGGCAGTTCAATCGGTCCTTTAGTGGCAAAAGCCTCGGCAAATAGACGCGGATACACCGCATTGGCATTTAAATCGTGTAGTAGTTTTTCTGGCGTATTGGCCATTTCGTCGGGCGCAAACAAAGGCCCCGCCGCTTGCAGCTCCAGGCTTGGGCTGCGACCATCCCAAAACAGTTTTTGCAAAAAGCCGACATTCCACAAAGTCGGCGCGCTGCGTTTCCCCTGCTGACCAAAAGCGCCGGTACTGACTGCTTTGCCGTCAGTAAAGCCTTTGTCCGGCTGATGGCAACTGGCGCAGGCTTGTTGTTTGTTGGCAGATAACAGCGGGTCAAAAAACAGGAAGCGGCCGAGGTCAATCTGCTGCGGGCTAAAGCCATCGCGTGCCGCCGGTAACGCCGTTTTGGTGCCTCCAACTCCTTTATCGTGCAACGAATCATATTGCTGATACAGATTAACCAGTTTGCACTGCGTGCCCACCAGTTCGAAACTCGGCGGGCAGGCGCTGGAAAGCTCGATTTGTACCGGTACTGTCGCGGCAATATCTGCGCTGACAAAGCCGGTAACCGCTAGCCGTGGCGCAGCGGTCGTGGCGGCGGAGCACAACACTGCAAAACTCAGCCAAATTTTCATGACAAATTACTCATCGCAAGGCACTCATAGCAAAGCATTCATGGCAAAGACCTGATGTAAGCAATCACCTGCGTTATCTCCTGCTCACCAGGAAGAGTGCGTGCCATCATCGCCATTTGCCGGCCCGGTTTATCGGTTTTATCGCTGCCGCGCACGCCAGTACGGAAATACTCGAGCTGACGCGTTAAATAAGCCGCATCGAGCTGATGCAGCGACGGTGCTTGCAGTGCAGCAACGCCTTCGGCTTTGGCGCCATGACAAGCACCGCAACTATTGATGTAGATGCGCCGGCCTTTGTCGACTTGCTGCGGATCTGCCGGCTGTGCGGCAGTTTTGGCCGGCAGCGGCAAGCCGGCAAAGTGCCCGGCCAGCGTCGTCAGCTCGCCTGTGGTTAAATCCTTCGGCAAGGCCGCACGCATCTGCGCGCCAGTGGCATCTTTGGCATGCGCACCACGCGAGCCGCTTTGAAAATGCTGTAACTGGCGCAGTAAATAATCCTGCTGCTGGCCAGCTAACGCCGGAGCCTGCAGCGCTGCGTTGCCGGAGCCATCCGTCTGATGACAGCTCTGGCACAGCGGCAGCGCCGCTGGGGCGGCCTGTAACGTGGCACTGAGTAGCAGAAACAAACTGCTGCAGAATGGACTTAATCTCACACGAACTCCTGCATCGGTTTCAACCAGGTATGGGCATCAGCCCTGTCTGATGTACAGACACACACCCCACCGGTGATTAGGCTTTAATGCTTGTAGGGTGCGTCGGCGGTTGTCTGGCAGCAAACAAAATAGTGTACAAAAGTGTACAAAATCGGGCCTGCAATGTGCGAAAACCGGACATCGTCAAAGCCGTCGCCCCCCCTGCAAGCAACAAGCAGAAATCCGGCTGCAAGCCACGCCAAATCTGGACATCCAGACGACAACTCCTTGCTATTACCAGCAAAAATCTGCATCGCTATACCACTTTACCAGCAGAGCATGGCGGCGGGGCCTGTGTTGCGTTCAACCTGCACCCCGATATTATCGGCTAAGCGGGTGCAGCGGCGGTTTTGTCCCAATGACAGGCTCAGGCGCACACCAAGGCAGACCGGTATCTGCCGACCATAACTAAAATAATCCGGAGAACAGAGATGACAGGTGTGAACCAGCAACACAGGAAGACTCCCCTCGCGTTTTACATCGGTCTGGTCTGCAGCAGTGCGCTGTACAGCCAGGTCAGCAACGCGTTAGAACAACAAAACAACGACAAAAATACCGAACAACAAATCGAAGTAATGACAGTCACAGCACAAAAACGGGTGCAAAACCTGATGGATGTGCCGGTCGCCATCGATTCGGTGTCAGCCAAAGATTTAGAAGAAACCAACTCAGTGCTGCTTGGCGATATCGCCGACTACACGCCGGGTTTTAAATTCAGTAAAGACGGCGTGGCTCAGGCGACGGCCACAATGCGCGGTGTGTCGAGCTCCAATATCAGCACCGGCGGCGACCCGTCGGTGGCGATTTTCTATGACGACGTCTATCTGCCGCGTGCCGCACAAAGTGTGTTGTTTGCCGACATGCAGCGCATCGAAATTTTAAAAGGCCCGCAAGGGACTTTGTTTGGTAAAAACGCCGCAGCCGGTGTGGTCAGCATGGTGCCAAACGCGCCAGAGCAAAGCGACGAAGCCTTTGTTAAAGGTACGCTTGGCGACTATGGCCTAAAGCGTTTTGAAGGCATGGCGAATACCGCGTTATCGGATGAGTTCGCCATCCGCGTCAACGCGATGTCGAACCAACGCGACAGCTATCTCGACAACGTTTACCAAGATTACCGTGGCGAAGAACTCGGCAACGCCAACCACCAGGCCGCCCGCGCAGCCGCTCTGTGGACACCCACCCAAAGCACTAAAGTCCAGCTAAGTTACGATTATGACGACATGGATCAGGGTTATTCGCCGGCGATTGGCCTGAGCCCATACGCCTACAGCATGAACCCGCTTGACCGCACCATCGAAAACGATGTGATCGACGGCCACGAGCGACGCGACATGGACGCCTGGACCTTAAAAATTAATCACGAATTTAACAGCGACTGGTCCGGCAAACTGATTTCCAGCAAGCGGCAATGGCAAGTGTCAGGCCGCGATGACGCCGACGGCACCGCCGATAAAACCCGTTACCTCGATACCATTAACTTCGAAGATTCCGACATTTTCTACAACGAGCTGCAAATTAACTACAGCCACGACAAGCTGAACTACGTCGGTGGTATCACCTACAGCAAAGAAAATGTGCACCAGACCACCACGCTGGATATCACCGCCGATACCATCGCGCGGCTGACCAGCGACAACCTGAACCAGATGCTCGGTGGTGCCCTGATGCAAGCCGGCGTGCCGGCCGAAGCACTGGGGCAGATGGGCCTGCCGATTGACCATATCTGGAAACCGGCCGACTGGGCCAGCGTGCTGAGCATTCTGGCGATGGTCGACCCGTCCGTGGCTGGCCTGCTGCAACAGTTGGGCGCCGAACCCTTCAGCCCGGAACTGGCGGCTGCGATCAGCGCCACCGGCGACCTGACTTATCAGCTAATTGGCGGTGGCCTTGGCATTGCTGAGATTTTTGGCCCGTCCTACGCCGGCAAGATGTGGAGTGAAGACATCATCAACAATGGCGTGTTTAATTCCTACGGCATTTATTCCGACGTCGATTATCAGTACAACGACCAGTGGGGTTTCACCGCGGGCCTTCGCTATAGCCGCGATGAAAAGGACTTCAGCTGGGATATCCGCGAACGCTCGTTTGGCGCGTCACTGCCAAGCCTGACCGAGTTTTTATTCCCGTTGGTGACGAACCTCAAAGCCAGCAAAGACTGGAGCAAACTGACTGGTCGTGCTGTGGTGCGCTTCCAGCCTGATGCAGACCAGCTGTGGTTTTTATCTTATTCTACTGGTTATAAATCAGGTGGTTATGATTCATTAGACCCAACCTCTGCTGCCAATCCCTATGCGCCGGAAGAGGTCAAAAACATCGAGTTAGGCTACAAAGCCGAACTGTGGCAAAGCGTGCGGGTACAAACCTCGATTTATAATATGGACCTGACCAACCGCCAACGTTCTGTCAGTAGTAAAAGGCCGGGCGACGGTGTCGCAGTGCCGCTAATCATCAACGGCGACCAGGATATTCGCGGCATGGAGCTGATTGTCGACTGGCAGGCGACCTCTGCGCTGAAACTGGGTGTGGTCACTGAGTACCGCAAAACTGAATCCAGCTGGGAGCAGTTCTACAACGGCGACGGCGACTTAGTCACCGACACTGAAAAAGACTCCAGCGCCGATGCCTATACGCTGACCGCAGACTGGACGCCTGACTGGGCCTTTGGTGATGGCCAGTGGAAAGTGCATGTTGACTACGTTTATGAAGAAAACACCCGCGCCGACGACCCGGACATGCTGGCGATTGCCAAACAAATTCCGGCATATTTTGCCGACAGCAAAAACCTCAATGCGCGCATCAGCTGGCAAAGCAACAGCGATCACTGGGAAGTCGCAGTCTTTGGTAAAAACCTGACGGACAACGAAATGACCGGTGGCATCGGTGGTTTTGCTGCCGCAGTGCTCGGCACGCCAATCACGTCACTGAATCCGCCACGCACCGCCGGTGTGGAAGTGAAGTATCAGTTCTGAGCGGATTTAACCTGTAACCTGTGGCAGCGCGCTCTCCCCTTGCTGCTGCAGGTTTTTTCTGCACCTTACCGCACGCAAGAAACACCTGTGTTCACCACTAATTCGGCCATTCTTTCAGCGTTTTCTTTAATGCGTTGTCTGGAAGCTTCGCAATCAGATTCCTGAAATATTCATCGCTGATGCCATCAACCAAATAACCCGATAATGCCAGGATCAAAGCGGATTCGTCTTGCTGCAGATAGTTATCGTTCGTGCTGTCGAGGATCAGCTGAATGATATCCTCTTCATAGCCCCAGGACGTTAGTAAGTACCAACTTAACAACGCTTCGGTTTTGATCCCAGACAGCAAGTCCGGTAATTGCACATGTTGATCTTTAAGCGCTAACGCTGCCAGCCGGCCTAAGCCCGACAGAATGGCTGCGGTGAAGATTTTTTCCTGCTCATCATGGCATAGCCCTTGTGCCTCTGACAGCACCTGGCTGATGGTTGCCTGTTGGAACGCTTTTTCATTTGCAGCTCTATAATGCGCATGCTCAGGCAAATGCGATTCGAGCGCCATCGCCGTCACAATCACTTCAACCAGACTCGTCCCCAACCGCATCAGACAAACAGCCAGCGAATGTGTCGGATGTTTGAATCCTAGAAACGCGGAATTTGCCAGCTGCACTAACCGCGCCGAGATCACGGTATCTTGCGAGATCACGACGGCGATCTCGTGGATATTCACTTCGGGCTGCCGGACTTTTGCCCGGACTTTTCTGGCAATGAGCGGCAAGCACGGTAAGCGCAATCCACTGGTTAATTGCGCACGCAATGCATCAGGCAGATTGAAACTCAGTAATCTGCTGAGGGCCACAAAGACACTTTCGATATCGGCGTTTTGAAACGGTTTACTCAGCACAAAATGCGCATCATGACTCGCATCGCTGATAATCTCCTCACTCAAGTCACCGGTTAACAATACTCTCAGACAATTAGGGAACATTGCTCTGCATTCAGCCAGAACTTTATCTCCTTTGCAGCCGGGCATTAAAAAATCGCAAAACACGATATCGGGCTGCACATCCATGCATGCTGCCTGCCAGACTTTGGGCTCAGCACAAGTCAACACTCGCCAATCTGGCCGCAACATTCTGGCTATCCGCTCCAGTGCTTTGAGCATAAACGGGTCGTCGTCGATAAAGAGTACCGTGGCTTTCATCTTGTCCTTTCAACCAAGAATATGTATCTGATTGGTTCAGCTATCCGGAGCATCACTTCAGACTTGAGCACTGAGAAGCTAGTTCCCACTACAAATCCAAAGCACTCGCAGTGCATTGGTACCTACGCATGTGGCCCTGCATTGGAGCCACACAAAGTATCAATTTTTCGCTGCGCCCAGTTTAATCGATTAAGATAATTGAAACAAGCGCGACAGATGAGCCAAACAACGCCTGCAGGACCCTATCAGGGGGGACCGATACCGCCGAAAAACAGCCTCTAGGTCATTTGCCTGATATCCAGTTTTAGCTGTTCAACCTAGCATCCGAACCAGTAACTGGTGCCCATAGAAGGTTGAACGACATGACAACGCGTATTTATGATTTACCCACCCGTATGTTTCATTGGCTCTTTGCCGGAAGTTTTTTAACAGCATTCACCATCGCCAATACGATCGACGATGAATCAACAGCCTTCGCCTGGCACATGCTGGCCGGGCTTATCATGGTGTTTACTGTGCTGTTGCGGATAGTCTGGGGCTTTGTTGGTACGAAGCACGCGAGATTCAGTGATTTTCACCTCAATCCAGCCGCGCTTTTTCAATACATTAACGGAGTGTTTACCGGAAACAATATTCCCAGAGCTGGCCATAATCCAGCGTCGAGCTGGGCTGCGATGCTGATGATGCTTCTGGCTATCGGCCTTGGGGTGTCGGGTTATCTGATGGCATCAGGTTCAGCAGGAGACGTGCTGGAAGATGCCCATGAACTCATGGCTGACCTGTTTATTGGCGTGGTACTCCTTCATCTTGCAGGTCTCGTGCTACATAACCTGAAACATCAGGATCAACTCAGTAAAAGCATGCTATCTGGAGATAAACAGGGTTTAGATCAAAGCACCCTGAGTGTTCGCTCACATAGACTGTTAGGGTTGCTGTTTGTCTGTCTGACATTGAGCTTTGGTATGTACCTGCAGCAGAACTTCGCCCCCGCCACCGGAACTCTTCATCTGTTGGGAACGACATTACAACTCAGTGAAGCCGGGGAACACAGCAGCAACAAAAACGCATCCGAAGAAAACGATGACGATTAGAGAATCACTATGCAGACAAATGAACGCTGGGTGTTGTTGTTAACCTTACTGTTGATCGTGTTGGTTGTGGCGGTAGATCTTATTACTGACACTTCGCAGGGCGTCATTCTGTGGCATATTCTGGTCGAGGGATCTGCCGGAGTTCTTGCTCTGGTCGGAATTCTGTATCTGCTTCATCAACAATTTCAGCTCAAAGGCGCTCTGCAAACAGAGCGTCAGCTATCTGCGGCCTGGCAACAAGAATCTGAACAATGGCGCGCGCAATCAAAAGCCTATCTGGCAGGCCTATCCGTGATGATTGACCAGCAACTGCATGCTTGGGGCCTTACGCCTTCGGAGCGGGAAGTTGCCTTTTTCTTACTCAAAGGGATGAGCCTGAAGGGAATTGCTTCGCTTCGAAATACCAGCGAAAAAACAGCCCGTGTGCAATCCACCGCGATTTACGCCAAGTCTGGCTTGAATGGCCGCTCTGAATTGTCAGCATTTTTTCTTGAGGACCTGCTGCCTGAAACAGACGCTGGTCATTAACCTCTGCGTGTCATTTTTTCTCCAATTTCGCGGATGGCCGGCAAGGGCGATCTTGTGACGACCAGCCAGCCCCTGCGCATCGTCACAAAATTCACAAGCGGCAGAGACACCAACCTGAGCCAGAAAACCGACCACAAAACGCCATAACTCTGACTTTGCATAGCGCATCGCCCCCGCCGAAAGTCTAAGTTCTTTGCCAGAGAAAACCCGCTACAGTCTGTGTGGTATTTTTCGCCGGGGAACGCCTGCCATGACCAGCTCGAATCAACACTTTCACCAACAGCACACTGAGCACAGCACTGAGCACAACACTCAGCAGAGTAATCAGCCACTCAGCACTTATCAGCAACTGCACAGCCATGCCGCCAGCGCGCCGGAACTGTTCTGGCAACAGCAGGCTGCACTGCTCGATTGGTTTGAAGCGCCGACGCAGATCTTAACGCAGCAGGATGGCGATCATTACCAGTGGTTTGCCGATGGGGTGCTCAATACCTGTTATCTGGCGCTCGACAGTCAGGTCAAGCAAGGCCGCGGTGATCAGACCGCGCTGATTTATGACTCGCCGGTCACCGGCAGCAAACGCAATTACAGCTACTTGCAGCTGCTGGATGAAGTGGCACTGTTTGCCGGTGTGTTGCAGCAACAAGGCGTTGGCAAAGGGGATCGTGTGGTGATTTATCTGCCGATGATCCCGCAGGCAGTGATTGCGATGCTGGCCGTCGCGCGACTTGGCGCTGTGCATTCAGTGGTATTTGGTGGTTTTTCCGCGCATGAACTGGCACTGCGGATCGACGACGCCACGCCGAAAGTCATTGTCAGTGCGTCCTGCGGCATCGAAATTAACCGGCTGATTGCCTATAAACCACTGCTCGATGAAGCACTCGAACTGGCGCAGCATCAGGTGTCACATTGCATTATTTTTCAGCGCGAACAGTTAGTAGCCGAGCTGCAACCAGGCCGTGATCTGGACTGGAACCAAGCCATGACCAGCGCCAGCCCGGCCGCTTGTGTGCCGGTCAAAGCGACAGATCCGTTGTATATCCTCTATACCTCAGGCACCACCGGCAAACCCAAAGGCGTGGTGCGTGATAACGGTGGCCATGCGGTGGCATTGTCTTACAGCATGCGCACCATTTATGACTGCGGCCCCGGCGACGTGTTTTTTGCCGCCTCTGATGTCGGTTGGGTGGTCGGTCACTCCTACATTGTCTATGCACCGTTAATCGCCGGCTGCACCAGCATTTTGTACGAAGGAAAACCGGTATTTACGCCGGATGCCGGCGCCTTCTGGCGCCTTTGCGCCGAATACAAAGTCAAAGTGTTATTCGCCGCCCCAACCGCCTTTCGCGCCGTGCGTAAAGAAGATCCGGAAGCGGCGCTGCAAACTTATGATTTGTCGGCACTGAAATACATTTTTATGGCCGGTGAGCGCTTAGATCCGGCGACTTATTATTGGGTGACCGACAAGATTGGCAAACCGGTGATTGACCATTGGTGGCAAACCGAAACCGGTTGGGCCATTAGCGCCAATCTGGCTGGCGTGGCGCTGTTACCGGCCAAAGCCGGTTCCGCCACAGTGCCGGTACCCGGCTATCAGGTGGAGATTTTAAGCGACGACGGCAGTCGACTCGGACCGAAGGAACAGGGTTATATCGCGATCCAATTGCCGCTGCCGCCGGGTTGCCTCAGCACCATTTGGGGCAATGATGATCGTTTTGTCGACGGTTATCTGCGCACCTTCCCCGGCTACTACGCCAGCGGCGACGGTGGTTATCTGGACGAAGATGGTTATTTATTCGTGATGGGCCGCACCGACGATGTGATCAACGTCGCCGGCCACCGCCTGTCGACCGGCGAAATGGAACAGATTGTCGCCAGTCACCCGGCAGTGGCTGAATGCTGTGTCATTGGCATTCATGAAGCGATTAAAGGCCAACAACCGCTGGCGATGGTGCTGTTAAAAAATGGCAGCGTTATCGAAGAATCCGTGCTCGAAGCTGAACTGGCGGCGATGGTGCGAAAGGAGATCGGCGCTTTGGCCTGCTTTAAAAAAGCGATTATCGTCAAACGCTTACCGAAGACCCGTTCCGGAAAAATCCTGCGCAAGTTATTACGGCAAATCGCCGCCGGCAGCGAGTACAGCATTCCGTCGACCATCGACGATCCGGCCTGTCTGGCTGAGATACAACACATCATGGCGGAGAAACAATTGGTCGGGCAGCTATGATGGCTGTGCACTGAACCAGCAGAAATGGAATGTCATCGCATTTTATCCGGCAGCGACTTGTCGCTGTCGGCCCCGCCGGTTAGGGTGTTCTATCTTCCCTCATTCCGATCTGAACAAGGCTGTTATGTCCGGTGTAAAAACTTTGCTCACGCTGAGCCTGCTGCTCAGCAGTACCGTTGCTGTCGCTGCAGTGCAGCAAACCAAAGGTGATTTTGTCGACAAGTTCCGTCAGCTTGATGAAGAATTGCCAACGCCTAATGTCTACCGCAACGCCGCCGGCGAACCGGGTCAGCAATATTGGCAACAGCAGGTTGATTATCAGATCAAAGCCACGCTGGACGAATCAAAACGCCGGCTCAGTGCCAGCCAGCAAGTGTCCTATCGCAATAACTCGCCGTACACGCTGAAATACCTCTGGTTGCAGCTTGACCAGAACGTATTAAAAAACGATTCGATGGCGGAAATGACCGACACTTTTGGCGCAGCAGAATTACGCGACGGCAAACCGGCCCGCATTAGCCTCGACCAGTTGCGCCGCCAGCAATTTATGGCCGATACCGAACTCGGCTACAGCATCAATAAACTAGTCAGTGATGGCAAAGCACTGCGTTATGTCATCGTCGGCACGCAACTGCGGATTGACCTGCCAACTCCGTTAAAACCGGGCCAGCAAACTGAATTCACACTGGATTACGCGTTTAACATCGCTGAAGAAGATGCGGTGAATGAACGCGCCGGCTACGAACATTTCCCGGACGATGCGCGTAAAGGCGGTAATGACATTTTCCTGCTGGCGCAATGGTTTCCACGGCTGGTGGCTTACACCGATTACGAAGCCTGGACTAACAAAGAATTTCTTGGCCAGGGCGAATTTACGCTGGAATTCGGCGATTACGATGTGGCCCTGACGGTTCCTGCTGACCATATTGTTTCTGCCACCGGTGAGCTGCAAAACCCGGCCGATGTGCTGACCAGCGCCCAACGTCAGCGGCTGGAACAAGCGAAAACCGCCAAGCGTCCGGTAATGGTGGTTACGCCGGCCGAAGCGCTGGAAAACGAAAAAGACGGCAGCAACAGCCAGAAAACCTGGCGCTTTAAAGCCGACAACGTGCGCGATTTTGCCTGGGCTTCGTCGCGTAAATTTATCTGGGATGCCAAAGGCTATCAGCAAGGCGGCAGCGAGCAGCCTTTTGTCATGGCGATGTCGTTTTACCCGAAAGAAGGCGGTGAGTTGTGGCAGAAGTATTCTACCGAAGCCGTGATCCACACGATGCAGGTGTATTCCCGCTTTGCGTTTGATTACCCCTACCCGATAGCGCAGTCCGTCAATGGTCCGGTCGGCGGTATGGAATATCCGATGATCACCTTTAACGGCCCACGCACCGAGCTGCAAAAAGATGGCAGCCGCACCTATTCACTGGCGGAAAAACTGTTCCTGGTTGGCGTCGTGATCCATGAAGTTGGCCATATCTATTTCCCGATGGTGGTGAATTCGGACGAACGGCAGTGGACCTGGATGGATGAAGGCATTAATAGCTTTTTAGATGCCGTCGCTGGTCGAGAGTGGGACCCGAAAATGCCCTGGGGCGTGGAAGCCCGTGACGTCGTCGATTATATGAAAGGCGACCAGCAAGAACCGATTATGACCCAGTCCGATAGCGTAACCAGCCTCGGGCCTAATGCCTACACCAAACCAGCTGTGGCGCTTGGCATTTTGCGTGACGTCATTCTGGGCCGCGAGTTGTTTGATTTTGCCTTCCGTGAATACGCCACGCGCTGGAAATTCAAACGCCCGACGCCGGCCGATTTTTTCCGCACCATGGAAGAAGCCAGCGGTGTCGATCTGGACTGGTTCTGGCGCGGCTGGTTCTACAGCACTGATCATGTCGATATTGCGCTGGAAAAAGTCTACAAACTGCGGCTCGACACGGAAGATCCGGATATCGATCTGGACCGGGAGCGGCAGGAAGATCGGAAAAAACCGGCGTCCTACTTCGCTGAGCTGAATGTCAAAGAAGGCAAAACGCCATGGGTCGACAACAACAAAGACGTGACTGACTTTTATGATAAAAACGATCAATTCACTGTCACCAATAAAGAGCGCAACAGCTATCAGGAATTCCTGAAAGACCTGAAACCCTGGGAGCGGCGGGTACTGGACCGTGCGGTCAAAGAAGACAAAAACTATTATGTGCTGCAGTTCCGTAATTTGGGCGGTCTGGTGATGCCCATTCTGCTGCAACTGACTTATGAAGACGGCTCAACCGAACAGCAATATATCGCTGCCGAGATTTGGCGCCAGTCGCCGCATGCGGTCAGCAAACTGCTGGTCAGCGACAAGGTATTGGTGAAAGCCGAAGTCGATCCGAAATGGCTGACTGCTGATGTGGATGTTGATAACAACGTCTATCCACGGCAGATCATTGAATCACGGATCGAATCCTTTAAACGGGAAAAACGCAAAGGCCACACGCAGCGGGACATCATGCAAGACAGCAAAACCAAGCTGAAAAGTGCCGATGACAAAGATGAGAAACAGCCATGATACGCCAGAGCTTGTGGCTGCTGCTAAGTGTGCTGTTGTGCTTTGCTGCGCCGCTGCAGGCGCATCAGATGAAAACGGCCATCACCAAGCTGCTGTTTAATGATCGCAGCGGCCAGCTCGAAGTGATGCACCGTTTTTATCTGCATGATGCTGAACATGCGGTCAAACACCTGCAGGGCAAAGCCGCCGATATCCATCAGCAAGAAGCCGCACGGGCGCAGTTTGCCGATTATGTCGCGACGCATTTCAGTCTGACACTGAATGGCGAACCGCTGCAGTTAAAGCTGCTTGGCAGCGAACTGGATGGCCGGCATATCTGGGTTTATCAGGAAATTGCGTTGCCAAAGGCCGAACTGAACACGCTGAGCGTGCGTCATGATTCCCTGATGAACATCTGGCCGGCGCAAATTAATGTGGTCAATCTCGAAGGGCGTGGCCAGGTGCGAACACTGAAGCTGAGCAAGCAGGAACCGCAGCAAAGCTTTAATTTCAGTGCTGAAGCTAAACCTGACTCGCCAGCCCAACATTAACCTGCTGGCATCGTTTTAAACCTGCAACTTCCCCTGTAGCTTCAGGCCAGGCCGCTGCCGCGAGCCTGGCCTATACTGTTCCCTCTGGCAGAAAAAGAGGGACAGTTGATGACCACCCGCACCGAACACGACAGCATGGGGGCACTTGAAGTGCCGCAAAGCGCTTTGTACCAGGCACAAACCCAACGCGCAGTGCAGAATTTCCGCATCAGCCCCACTCCGATGCCGGCCGGTTTTATCCGCGCCATGTTATTGCTTAAACAGGCCGCCGCCCACAGCAACAGCGCGCTGGGACTGCTCGACACTGAGATCGCCAGCGCGATTAGCCACGCCGCCGCCAGCCAGCTCGCCGTCACCGACTGGTCGCAATATCCGGTGCCGGTGTATCAAACTGGCTCCGGCACCAGCAGCAATATGAATGTTAATGAAGTACTGGCGACGCTGGCCAGTCAGGCGCTGGGCCGACCGGTACACCCGAATGACCACGTCAATCTTGGCCAAAGCAGTAACGACACAGTGCCGACCGCTATTCACGTTAGTGCGGCACTCGCCATATCGCAGCAACTGTTGCCGGCACTCACAGAACTGCAGCAAGCCATCACAACACAAAGCGCTATATCCGGCGCCATCTTAAAAACCGGCCGTACTCATTTGATGGACGCGATGCCGGTGAAATTTGCCCAGGTCTTTGCCGGCTGGCAGGCACAGCTCAATCATGCTGAGGTGTTGCTGCAGGAACAATTGCCACGTTTACAACAGCTGGCACAAGGCGGTACTGCGGTGGGGACTGGTGTGAATGCTGCGCCGGGCTTTGCCAATCGCTTTGCGGCTGAACTGAGTCAGCTCACCGGCCTGCCCTTTGTACCAAGTCGCAATTTTTTCTTTAGCATGAGCACCCAGGATACCGCGGTGGCCTGCTCCGGCGTGCTGAAAACACTGGCGGTGGCGCTGCTGAAAGTTGCCAATGACCTGCGCTGGATGAACTCTGGGCCTCTGGCGGGTCTGGCTGAAATCGAGTTACCGGCACTACAACCCGGTTCTTCCATCATGCCGGGGAAAGTTAATCCAGTGATCCCGGAAGCGGTGGCAATGGCTTGCGCCCAGGTGATTGGTCATGATGCCGCCATCACGATCGCCGGCCAGTCCGGCAACTTTGAACTGAACGTGATGTTGCCATTGGTTGCCAATAACCTGCTCGGCAGCATTGATTTACTCAGCGGTAGCTGCGAGGCCTTTGCCCGGCAGTGTATCGCCCAGATGAAAGTGCGCGCCGACAACACCGCCCGGGTGCTCGCGCTCAATCCAATTCTGGTGACTGCACTGAATCCACTGATTGGGTATGAAAAAGCGGCGCTGATCGCCAAACAAGCCTATCATCAGCAAAGACCCATTCTGGAGGTGGCTCTGGAACTATCCGGTTTACCGGAAGCGCAATTGCGTGTGTTACTGGACCCGGCGCGGCTGGTGTAGCTGTAACCGGTCTAATAGGGCAAGTCCACCTTTGGCACGGCTACACCGGGGATCGCAACGTCAAACCGGAACAGCCGTCCCGCTAACGGTTGTTGTTGCAACTGCACAGCAGTTAGACCGACCCGGGCTGTGGTGATGTAAAGCTGGCGCAGGTCTGGTCCGGCAAACGCCAGATTCGTCACATTACTGACTGGCAGCGTAACACGATTTGTTAGCAGGCCATTTGCATCAAACCGACAAAGGCCGCCGCCCTGCCACTGCGCGACCCACAGGCCACCTGCAGCATCCAGCGCCATACCGTCTGGAAAGCCATGTGCGGGAGTAAAACGGATAAAGCACTGTTTATCAGACAGATCGCCGTCAGCAGAGACGCTAAAACGATAGATTTCACGGCTGGCTGAACTGGCATGAAACAAATAACGACCATCAGCGCTGAACACAGGACCATTGCTGACAACATAGCCGGTATCGACACAAGACAAACCTCGATGATCAAGCCGGTAAAGTTGCCCGGTCGGTGCTTGTTCGGCGTTGTCCATAGTGCCAAACCAGAGCCGGCCCTGGCGGTCGGCACCACCATCGTTCAGCCGGTTCCCTGCTGGCTCTGTGCTGAGCTGCGCTATCTCAAAGGGCGTCACCAGACCGGTATCCGGATCAAGCCAACCAATGCTGCGACACATTCCCAACAGCAATAACCGCCCTGCACTACCGACCAGCCAGCAGCCAGGTTCCTGCAACGCAATACGGCCCGCCTGCCGGCTGGCAGGTTCAAACCAATATAACCAAGGATGCAGAATATCAACCCAAAACAGCCTTTGTCGCACGGGATCCCAATGGATCCCCTCTGCCAGCGCGGCGGCGGCTCCGGGGCAGACTTCCGCCTGGTCTGCAGCAATAGCTTGAATGGATGACATCTGATACTCGTTGTTTGAATTCTGGACGCGCCGGCGACGGTTTACAGCAACACAGACATCAGGCCGGCAGCAAAGGCTACCAGCAGAATCAACTGGCGTAAACGTTGGCCCGGTAAATGGCGGCCAACAAAACCCGACATGCCCCAACCAATCAGTAATGCCGGCACAGATTGCAGAAACAACCAGAGATCAGCCCAGCCGGAGATGCCACCTAACCACAACACCACCATGCCAAACACATTGATATAGAGAAAGAATACACTGAGGTTCGCATTACGCAGTTTTGGCGGCGCATGCTGGTATAACAAGCCCATCGGTGCGCCACCCGCAGATGTGGCGGTGCCCATAAAACCGGAAAAAATACCGGCAATAAAGTTATTGCGTGGGCTTAGTTGCGGTTTCGCACCAATCACAGACAACAACACCGCAATGACAATCAGTGCGCCAAACAACATGCGATATTGCGAAAAAATCAGCACCGACATCAGCAAGGCCGCACCTAACACACCGACAGTGCCACCGGCCAGTGCGTAGCTGGTCTGACGCCATTGCAGATCCTGATGATTGCGGATCGACATCAGCAACGTCAACAGCAAAGCATTCAGGATCATCGGCCCCGGCACATATTGCGGCGCCAGCAAAAACAGCAGCGGTGCACTGAACAGGCCAAGACCAAAACCCAACAAGCCCTGCAAACAAGCACCAATCAGCAGGATCAGGTTTACCAGTAATACTTCAATCAATCAGACAGCCTCTTGAGCATCGCGGCACAGAAAGTAAATCAATTTAAATATTATAATACAATTATAAAAATGCAAGAGAAGACATCGACTTGCAAAATCAGACCGGGAGAATTTCAGTGAGCGGATTGGCACATTGCCGTTGAAAAGGCCGAGTTGCAGATCACCGATGCGATACAGGAGTCGACTGGCCCGTCAAATGATCGTGTCTGCCACAAAGCGAACCTAGAGCACCATATAGTTTAATAAGCGAACAGCAGAGCAGCCTGAAATTGCCTCAGGCAAGGCGACACGGCGAAGGAATAGTGGCGCTCTTTCGAGCTGTGGCAACGCCGCATGAGGCAATTTCAGGCGCTCCCGGACGGGCGATAGCAGAATGGCCGCATGCGGCGTTAAATTTTCTCGCTTTAGAACCACTAAAGCTTCAAAAATCTGCCTTGCCTGCGGCCATTCTGCTTATCGCTGCTGCCGCTTTTTTAAACTATATGGTGCTCTAGCTGCAACTGAACGGGTTTGCTCTGAAGGGAATATCGAGTGGCTACACCCAGCCGCCATCAACGATGACACTTTGGGCTGTCAGCATCCGGCTGTCGTCAGCAGCGAGAAATAAGGCCATATCGCAGATGTCGTCCGGTTCTAATGGTTGCTTGATCGCCTGGTGCCGGTTAATTTCTTTCACCGTATCGGCATCCAGCCAGCGCGCCAGCTGACGCTCTGTCATCACCCAGCCCGGGATCAGGCTATTAACGCGGACATGGTCGACGCCGTAACGCCCGGCCAGTGTGCGGGTCAGGCCTTCAATCGCTGCTTTGGCAGTGGTATATGCCGGCATACAGGTTTGTTTAATCCGCCAGCTGATAGAGCCCAGATTAATGATACTGCCGCCACCAAGTTGCTGCATCTGCGGCAACACCGCCTGCGCGGCGAAAAAATAATGCCGTAAATTCACCGCAAAACGATCATCCCAGTATTCAACACTCAGTTCTTCCACTTGATGGCGGGTGTCGTCAGCAGCGTTATTGATTAACACACTAATCAGACCAAAATGTTGTTGTGCCTGCACAATACAAGCCTGCAACGCAGCGATATCGCGAATATCACAGTACATAAACAGTGGCGCATCCGCAGCTTGTTGACCCAATTGCCGCACCAGTGCTTCACCGGCTTCCCGGGCGATATCAACAAACGCAACTTTGGCGCCTTGCAGACAAAACCGTTCGACCATTCGGGCGCCAATGCCGGTGCCACCACCACTGATAAACACCACTTTGCCGTTCAAACTGGGGTAACTCGCTTTGTGGTTCAGCTGTTGTTGCATAGTGATCCCTGTGTACTGCCGGTGGAGTCGCTTAGCTGCGTCTTTTAATTTCAGCTTCGATAAAGGTCATGGCTTCATCGATCAAATGCGTCATCAGATTCTTTGCACGCTCTGGCTGGCGATTACGAATCGCAGTACAGATTTTGGCGTGATCTTCTGCCACCGCTACATCATTGGCTTTGGCCGGTGTCGTGTGCTGAATACTGACATTCAGCGCCGTGCTGATAAAATCGCGTAACTGGAAAAAGAAGCGGTTACGGCTGGCAAACAACACACTGGTATGGAACGCCAGATCGGCATCATGCATGCTGGCGCTGGGGTCTACCGCTGCGACGCGCATCGCTTCAACGGCTTTTTCAATCTGAGCGATATCTTCATCAAGGGCAAATTCAGCGGCCAGCGCCGCGGCCTGGGGTTCAATCGCCAGCCGCATTTGCAGGAATTCTTTTAATACGTGTAATGACGGACTGCTGTCGAGCAACCAGCTCAATACGCTGGTGTCATACAGGTTCCAGTTGCTGGGCTGTTCAACACTGATCCCCTGACGCGGCCGGGATGAAATCAGGCCTTTGGCTGCCAGCATTTTTACCGCTTCACGCACTGCGGTGCGGCTGATACCGTATTCCTCACAGAGCTGTGCTTCCGTCGGTAAACCTGATTCGCAGCTGTATTCACCGGCCACAATGGCACGTCCCAGATCGTTGGTCACTTGCTCGGACAGATTTAAATTCTCAATGATACGAACCATGATGGCTCCTCCAGACAAAGTTGGGCTGGCGTCTGATTGCCGCGGATGCTGTCATATTAACATATGTTGTGACGATATCCGCCAAACACCTGCACGCCCGCATGGAATGAGGCACCGACTCTCGCTCAGCGCCTGCGTCCAGATCAGATGTCGCAATGTAACAACTTGCCGAAAAACCAGATGAAATTCAAGCTTTAAACCGATTTTCCGCCGACATCTTACCGGCGACAGCCCAGCCGCTTTGACCGCCGACGAGCCACACTGATCAGGCTTCCTATTATTAATTTTGTATTATAATATGCTTTATGAACAATAATTGCTCATCCAGTGCCATGGTCCTGATGCCACGGCGGCGCGATGTGCTCAAAAAAGGACAGAGGACATGGTTGAACTAAGTACGATGGACTGGCTGGTGTTGGCTGGTTTTGGTCTGTTGATGATCGGGGTGGTTGTCGCCTCGATGCGACAAAAAGAAGAAGATACCACCGACTACTTTCTGGCCGGTCGTAATGCCGGCTGGCTGGTGATTGGCGCGTCAATTTTTGCTTCAAATATCGGCTCCGAACATTTGGTCGGTTTGTCGGGCTCAGGTGCAGAATCGGGTATGGCGCTGGCGCACTGGGAATTACAATCCTGGATGATCTTATTGCTTGGCTGGATTTTTGTGCCCTTCTACTGGAGTAGCAATGTCTACACCATGCCGGAGTTTCTGGAACGGCGTTTCAACTCGCAATCACGCAGCTTTTTGTCGGTGATTTCGCTGGTCAGTTATGTACTGACTAAGGTCGCGGTCACGGTCTATGCCGGCGGTGTCGCCTTTAAAACCATTCTGGGCATCGAAAGTATCTGGGGCATCGACTTTTTCTGGATCTCGGCCGTGGGGCTGGTCGTGCTAACCGGTATTTACACCGTACTCGGTGGCATGAAAGCCATTATGTGGACTTCAGTGATCCAGACACCGGTACTCATTATTGGCTCTGTGGTGATCCTGGTGGTTGGTTTGGATAAAGTCGGTGGCTGGGCGGAGATGGAACGGCTGAATGGTGAAAATATGCACCTGATGCGCGCAGCCACAGACCCAGATTTTCCGTGGCCGGGCATTCTGTTTGGCTCCTTTATTATTGGTTTCTGGTACTGGTGTACCGATCAATACATTGTGCAGCGTGTGCTGTCAGCCAAAGGCATTCAAGCCGCACGTCGTGGCACCATTTTCGCCGGCTATCTGAAATTGCTGCCCGTGTTTATTTTTCTGGTACCAGGTCTGATCGCCCATGCGTTACAAGCCAAAGGTCTGATTTCGTTTGATAGCGCCGATCAGGCGTTTCCGACGCTGGTGGCCGAACTGCTGCCATCCGGCGTTAAAGGTATTGTCATCGGTGGCCTGGTCGCCGCGCTGATGAGTTCGCTGGCATCTTTGTTCAATTCATCCGCAACGCTTTTTACCATCGACTTCTATAAAAAATACAAACCGGAATCTTCTGAACAGCAGCTGTTAAAAGTGGGTCGTATTGCTACTGTGGTGGTCGTCGTACTAGGGATTTTATGGATCCCGGTGATGAGTCTGATCGCCGATGTGTTGTATGAATATCTGCAAAGCGTGCAGTCGCTTATTGCGCCGGGTATTGCCGCAGTGTTTTTACTGGGGATTTGCAGCAAGCACATCACGCCGACCGCCGGTTACGTCGGTCTTGTTGCTGGCTTTGTGCTGGGTATGATCCGTCTGGTGTTACTGCCGTTCCGTGATGCAATTGCAGGTACGCCCATCGCCTGGATCGTCGAAATGAACTGGCTGTATTACTGTGTCCTGCTGTTTGTGCTGGTCTGTATCATTGTGATTGCATTGAGTTTTGTCACCAAAGCACCGAGCGAAGACAATGTGAAGGGTCTGACATTCTCGACCTTAGGCAAAGATACAATGCAGCAAGTGATCCAGGGACTGGATAAATGGGATTACATCCATTCCGGTATCATTCTGGGGATCACTGCCTTTATCTACTGGCGCTTCTGGTAAAGAGTCACCGCTGTGCGGAAGCCGGCACTGCCGGCTTCCGTTTTCAAGCTTTAATCCGCCTGTTCCGGCGCAAACATTGGAAATCCTTCTGCATCAAATGGCAACACCCGCAACCGGGTGTGGCGGTTCGGATCCGTCAGCGGCGTGCCCTGCAAGTCCCTATAATCTCTGCTGTGATACACCATCAAGTCGGTTTTGCCATCTTCGGCCAGCACAAAACTATTATGCCCGGGACCAAAGCGTTTTAACGCAGCATCGCTTGCAAACACAGGCTCGGCACGCTTCTGCCAGCTGGCCGGATTGAGCAGGTCCGCGTTGGCATCCGCCCAGAGCAACCCCATGGCATAACGATGATCAGTGGCACTGGCTGAATAGGTCACCAATACCCGGCCATGCTTCACCAGCACCGCCGGACCTTCATTGACCTTATAGCCGTGAGTTTCCCAGGGTAAGGTCGGCTCACTGAGTTTCACCGGTGTGCCTTTAATCTTCGTAGGACCGTCCATCGCAGCAATCCACAGCGCTGAATTATAGGTTTGGGCCACATCTTGTTGCGCCCACAGCAGGTACCGCTGGCCGCGATGCTCAAAAGTGGTGGCGTCCAGCGCAAAAGTATCCAGATGGGTGGTGAGTTCACCTTCTTCCTGCCAACTGCCCTGGGTTGGGTCTGCCGCCTTGTTCGATAACACATACATCCGGATGTGGAACGGGGCGTCGATGCGGCTCGCGGCAAAATACAGATACCAGACATTGTTAATGCGGTGCAGCTCTGGCGCCCAGATATTGGCACTCATCGGTCCGCTGGCTTTTTTCTGCCAGACCTGCACCGCTTTCGCCGTTTTTAACCCGGCCAGGCTGCAGCTGGATCGGATCTCCAGCGCAGAAAAATCCGGTACTGTGGCGGTAAAGTGATAACAACCGCTCTGTGCATCGCGATAGATAAAAGGGTCTGCCCGTTGCAGCAGTAATGGATTTTGCGGCAAAGTGACGGCAGCACCAGCCTGAAAGGCAAGCAAGTAGCCCAAAGTGAAAACAGCCAAACGCATCGTTCAATCTCCTGTGGTCGCCGCTCTTGTGAGCGCCGGATCTATTCTGTACTATTAATATTGTATTACTTATTATCAAGAATCAACCGGGCAGGAGTAGCAAAGATGCATGATCGGATCACCACCACATTGACGAGTCTCGCGCTGCTATTGTGCAGCACGCTGACACAAGCGAAACAACTGGAAGTGCATGACCCGGTGATGGCCAAAGCCGGTGGTCAGTATTATGTGTTCAGCACAGGCCCCGGCATCACCATTTATCAGTCCAAAGACATGCAGCACTGGCAACCTGCCGGCCGCGTGTTCGCCACAGAACCGGCATGGGCAAAAAGCATAGCGCCAGGTTTTGACGGCCATCTATGGGCGCCGGATATCATCGAAAAAGACGGCGTGTTTTATCTGTATTATTCGGTCTCTGCGTTTGGCAAAAACACCTCAGCCATTGGTGTGGCCACCAACAAAACGCTGGACCCCACGGCGAAAAACTACCAATGGCAGGACCAGGGCATCGTGCTGCAATCAGTGCCGGAGCGTGACCACTGGAATGCCATTGATCCGGCAATTATCCGTGATGAACGCGGCGATCACTGGATGAGTTTCGGCTCGTTCTGGGAAGGTTTAAAACTGGTCAAACTGGACGCCAGCCTGACCCGTGTGGCCGAACCGCAGCAGTGGCACAGCATCGCGAAACGGCCACGCAACCCAGCGCTCCCTGATGGCGAGCCGGGTGATGGTGCCATTGAAGCGCCATATATCTTCCATAAAAATGGCTATTACTACCTGTTTGTCTCTTTTGATAAATGTTGCCGCGGCAAAGATAGTGATTACAAAATCATGGTCGGCCGCAGTAAAAGCCTGACCGGGCCTTATGTCGACAAAACCGGTAAAGCCATGCTGCAGGGTGGCGGCTCTTTAGTGTTGCAAGGTGATAAAGACTGGGTCGCGCTCGGTCATAACGCCGCTTACAGCTTTGATGGCAAAGACTATCTGGTGTTTCACGCCTATGAAACTGCGGATAAAGCACTGCAAAAACTAAAAGTGCTGCCAATGCAATGGCAAGACGGCTGGCCTGTGGTCGAACAGCAAGCGCTGAATCAGTACCGGACGACCTTGCAGTCGAAATAACCCGACAGCAAATAACATCCCTTCACCAAGCCGGCTTCTGCCGGCTGTCCAGTACCTTCAACAATTTAGGGTTTTAGCAAACGAATGCCATAAATGCCGCCGGCAACCGAGCCGGGTTTGGCGATAAACTTCAACTGATGTTTGCCGTTCGTGCTGCGCTGTAACAACGTTTTGGCGATGGCGTAGTCGATGCTGTAGACACCGGTTTTAAGTTGTGGCTGTAAAGTCACGTCCGCCAGCAACTGGTCATTGAGCAGCACGGAAAACTGCCGGCCAGCGTCACCGCTGAAATATTCCAGCCGCAGGATTAAGTCTTGCTCCGCCGGGGCCGTCAGCTGATAACTGAACCAGGCTCGACTGTCGCGCCAATGCCGGCCATTGTTGTTGCCACTTTGACTGTCTGCCCCCTGATACTGATGTTCCACTTCCGGTTGTTGCTGACCCGGCTTGATCTGATCCAGCGTCCGCCTGGCCAGTGCGGCTTCGGCATCAGCCCTGGCTGTCGCTGCGGCGACAAAAGCCGGATATGCATCGCTGGCCACTTGCTGCAGATAAATTTGATAACGCTGGTCGTGGACCCGGAAAAATGGCACCAATTGCGCCACCGGTTGCTGTTGCCAGATCTGTGGCCGCGCCACCTGCAGACCGGGGGCCGCAAAAGCTAACAGCCCGGGCAGCCGACGCAGGTTTTGTAAAAATGCTGTCGGTTCCCCAACTAGCAGCGGCGCCGCACCTTCCGGGCACAAAGCGCCGGCAGCGATATGTCCCATCCGGCTATCATCCGCGACAAACCGCAGCTGCTCGCCCTGTAATGGTGGCAACGGCTGCGCCAGGGCGATTGGACCATACAACACGGCATAGTTGGCCTGTTGATCGCCAGTCTGCCGACCGGGCAATTGCTCCAGCCGCAGCAGCGGATCCAGTGTAAAACTCAGCACATCACCGGCGCGTAACGCCAGATCCACAGTCACATAACCAGGCCTGGCTTCCCGGGTATTGACCGCCTTGCCATTGCGCCGAAGTTGCAACGGCGCACCCTGCCATGATGGCCGGCGAATACTAATCTGCTGGATTTCACCTGACGCCGGCGCTTGTAGCACATGAAGCTTTACCTGAATGTCATCGGGAAAAGCCGTTTCGAGCGCCAGTTTCAGCCCCTGCTCCGGCCATGCCAGCGTCGACGGGATAAACAGATTCACCAGCAGTTCCTGATCAGCGCGGGCGTAAATCAGCTCGGCATATTTGCTGTGATTTTCCAGACCCGACCCGACACAACACCACATCGATTGGTCATGCGATGAATACATCCGGTAATGACCGGCACGCAGCGGGGTAAAATAGACCAGACCACCATGCTGCGGATGCTGTGACGCGAGAATATGGTTATAACTGGCACGTTCATAAAAGCTGAGATATCGGGCATCACCGCTTTGCAGATAAAGCAGCTTCGCCAGCTTTAACATATTGTATGTATTACAGGTTTCTGGCCCTTCGACATCTTCCAGCATCGGGCGAAAATCGTCCGTTTGATGAAAATGTTCCCGTACGCTGTTGCCGCCTATCACCACAGATCGGCGCTCGGTCACGGTTTGATAAAAAAACTGCGCTGCCTGCTGCCACTCGGGTAAGCCAGCACCAGCGCCCACGCGCCAAAAACCAATCACCTTTGGAATTTGTGTATTGGCATGCAAGCCACTGAGCTGGTCTTTTTTCGCTAACAGTGGCTGCAGCAAGCTTTGTTGTGAGTAACGCCGCGCCAGCAGCAGATAAGCCGAGTCTCCGCTGATCTGTGCCAGATCAACCAGCGCTTCATTGATGCCGCCATGTTCGCTGATCAGTAATTGTTGAATTTGCGCATCGGTCAGTGTGGCGTTGACGCGCAAAAACCACTGCCCCAGCTGCAGCAACAGCACTTTCGCCTGCGGTTTGCGTGTCAGTAACCACACATCGGCCAGACCAGCAAAAGTTTTATGCAGGTTATACAGTGGCACCCAGCGCTGGTTCAGGCTGAATAAGTCGCTGTTGATCTGACCGGCACGGATTTGTTGCCACAACAGGCGACTTCCGGGGATGCCACCAAGATAGCCCGCATCAGTCCCGCTGCCATAGGCTTGTTGCACGGCGCCGAGCCGCTGTAGCAGCGTATCAAGCCGCGCATCGAGCCCGGCATCACCGGTCGCGGCGACCGCCAATGCCAGCGCTGACAGATAATGACCGCCAATATGGCCATCGAGGCCACTATGCTCCCAGTTGCCGTAGCCGGCCGCCTGAGGCGTCAAGCCTGCTTCGCGCTCAAAAGGCGCCAGCAGACGATTGATATCCAGATCGCGCAGGTATTGCAGATTGGTCTGCTGCGCCTGATAAAAAGGTCCGGCCGTTAAACGCACCTGCGTCAGGCCAAACGGCTGCACCGCAGGTGCTTCGGCATTGGCAGTCAAAGACAAAGCACTGGCCAATAGCAACGCAAAACCAAATCTTATCAGGCGCATCAGCGGTTCCGGGTAAGAGACTCAGGGCTGGCCGGGTTTACCAAAGCGCGGCATGCCGTCTTGGTCCCACTGAATGGTTTTCACGAACGTATGCCGATCCGGATTCCATAACGGATCACCTTCGATTTCGGTGTATTGCCGGCAATGGTACACCAGCACATCGGTGCCATCCGCCAGCGTGGTAAAACTGTTGTGGCCGGGACCAAACATTTTCACCGATGCATCGGTCTGAAACACAGGCTGCTGCGCTTTGTGCCAGCTCGCCGGGTTCAGCACATCGGCATTGTCGTCGGCGCAAAGCAATCCCATGCAGTAGTTTTCGTCCGTCGCACTGGCCGAATAGCTGATAAAAATTTTGCCATGACCTTTAAGCACCGCCGGGCCTTCATTAACCCAGAAGCCGCGAATTTCCCAGTCCAGCTCAGGCTTCGTCAACAATACAGGCGTGCCTTTAATCGCCACCGGTGAGGCCATTTCGGCGATGTACAAATTCGAGTTCCCGGTAATGCCCGGGCCTTTTTGTGCCCACAGATAATAGAGTTTGTCCTGATGGTAAAACGTCGTCGCATCCAGGCAAAAGGTATCGATGCCGGTGTCGACCTGACCCACGAATTCCCAGGCCGCTGTTAATGGGTTATCCCCTGTGGCCCGGATCACATACATGCGGTGCTGAAACAGATTGTCTTTAATGGCGCGGCTTGGCGCCGCAGCAAAATAGACATACCAGCTGCCCTGATGAAAATGAATTTCCGGCGCCCAAATCAACTCAGAGTAAGGCCCTTGTTCAGGTTTACGCCAGACCATCACCGTTTGGGCGGTCGCTAAATCTTCCAGTTGCCGGGCGCGGCGCAGTTCAATGCCATCATAAGCGGGCACTGACGCGGTGAAATAATAAAAACCATCGGTATGCCGGTAGATAAAAGGGTCAGCACGTTGCGGGATTAACGGGATATTGCTGTTCAAAGCGGCGCTGTTAAGCATGAGTCGGAGTTCCTTCTGGGACTGCAGATGAAGCGGGAACGGCTTGCCGGGCCACCGGCGTAACCTGTAATTCAGCCAATAACTGGCGATATGCGGCGTCAGTAATGCGATAGCGCTGCATCAGCACCCCGACACCATAATGGAACACGCCCGGGATCACGGTCAGCATCAGCGCGATGCCGGTCAGTGCAAGTTCGGATTGCGCGACATCCGGCTGATAACCAAAACCGGCCAGCAACCAACCGACCACGGCCCCCGCCACACCCATGCCGGCTTTCTGGCAGAATGAAATGCCGCCGAATGACAAACCCGCCACGCGTTGCCCGGTTTTGTGTTCACCGTAATCGACCGCTTCTGCAATCGCCGACCAGAACACAGGGGCATGCAAATCCACTACAAAAGAAATCAGGAAAAACAGTACAAACGCCAAGACCACATCGCCGGGGCCGACCAGTACAAACATCAGCAAACTCAGCGCACCCACGGCCATCTGGCTGTATTTAAACAACTTGACCTTGCAATACACTTTGGTGATCCAGGTCGAAGCCACCATCGACAAAATCGCAGCACCGACACCGGTCGACAAAAACAGCGACTGCAGGGTGGTGTCACCGCCCAGATAGTATTTGGCGTAGTACAGCGCCACAGAACCGCGCACGACATAACCGACAGTGCCCAGCACACAAACGCCGCACAGCACCAGCCACTGGTCATTTTTCAGCAGCAGCGCAAATTGCTGCGCCAACGGCTGCTTATCCACCTGATGCTCCAGCCGTTCTGTTGTGGTGAAGAAGCAAAACAGGAAAAACAACACGGCCAGGACCGCCATCAACCCCATGGCTGCCTGATACCCGGCGGCACGGTCGCCTTGCCAGTAGTCAGCCCCAGCCAGAATGGGGACGATAATAGTGACTAAAAAGGCGGCAATTTTGGCAAAGAACAAGCGATATCCATTGGCGGATAAGCGTTCTTTCGGGTCGTCCGTCAACACGCCGATCAACGAGATATAAGGGATCGTCACCGCCGTAAACATCAGCGTGACAAAAATATAAGTACTGTAAGCCCAGACCAGCTTGGCGTTGTAATCCAGATCGGGCGTACTGAAAGTTAAGAACACCGACAGACCAAAAGGCACGGCAAACACCAGCAAATATGGCCGGTAGCGGCCCCAGCGGCTGGTATATTTATCGGTGATCATGCCCATCAGCGGGTCGGTAATGGCGTCGAGGATCCGGACCACCAATAACATCAGTGCCATATCCGAAGGCTTCATGCCGTAGACGTCGGTGTAGAAGAACGTGATGATTAGCATCATCGCCGAGATCACGACGTTGACCGCCATATCCCCGGCACCAAAGCCAATTTTTTCCAGATGCGATAATTTATGCGCGCTCATCACGCGGTTCTCCCCTGTCTGTCGGGCGCTTGCAATGCATTGACCCGTACTTGTGTCTGGCAACCTGAAGCTGCCTTATTGTTGTGTGTTCAAGATAATATTGTAGGATAATTGGTGCAACCATTAACGCTGAAACCCGGTTAAAAAAAGCCCCGCTTGGCGGGGCTAAAACACATCACACCAAATCAACTATCACATGGAGTAGCGCACACCGAGCGCAAAAGTGCGACTGTACAAGGCGGTACCGAAGTTATTTGTTGTGGCATTGCTACCGTAATAACTCTGATACAACTCGTTGGTCAGGTTGGTACCGTCCAGCGTCACTTCGAAGTTGTCGTTTAAGCGATAGCTCAGCTGGAAGTCCATACTGGCTTCAGCACGACGGCGCATTTCCAACGGGTTGGCAAACAGCGCGGCTTCATAGTTCGCCAGGAAGTCATCACGCCATGAATACGACAACCGCATGCCTAACTTATCTTTGTCATAGGCCAGGACAACGCTGTATGACGAGTCCGACACGCCAAACACATCGGTATCTTTGTAGCCGGTGATTTCACCTGCAGAGTTCGTATCCGGTGTGGTCTGCGACGACGACAGACGGGTATAGCTCGCTTGCACGCCAAAACCATCCAGCAATTGCGGCAGATTCTCCGGGAACCAGACCAGACCAAGCTCAGCACCGGACAACTCGCCGTTGGAAGCGTTGTACGGCTGGGTCAGAATAAATTTGTATGGCGTTGGGTCTGTCGCAGACTTGTCATGCGTTACCGCACGGCGGAAGCCGACGACAAAACCATCGACATCGCGGCGGAACAGCGTGCCGTATAACGAACTGGATTTGGCGAAGTACCATTCCAACGACAAGTCATAGTTTTTCGACTCCGTGGGTTCCAGATCCGGATTGCCACCACCCGCTGTGCCGTAGCCGATCCCGGTCACGTCTTCGTTATAGATAATCAGCGGGTTTAAGTCGCCGAATGATGGATAACGCAGGGTCTCGGTATAGGCAAAACGTGCCTGCAGATCGTCGGTCAGTTCATAACGCGCGGTCAGACTTGGCAACAGTTTGCGGGTTTTGCTGTCACCGCCAGTGACCGGCTGTGGTACGCCCGGAGCGGTTTCCTGGTAAAACAACGAATCAGTGTCGATACCGGTGTAACGGACACCGATCTCGCCATCCAGAGTACGGCCGGCCAGTTCCGTTTCGTATTTCCCTTGCAGGTATACCGATAAAGTGGTGGATTCAATGTCAAAAGAGCGGTTTAAACCCAGCTTGGTCATGCCATAAATGCCGCGGTATTTATCTGCATTGCCGCGGATCTCGTGGCCATTGGCGACCGTCCAGCTACTCGGTACATTGGCTTCGCCATCCATAAAGCCGCTATTGGTGTAGGCCAGGCCTTCCAGCGACGCGACATTCAAACCACCGCCGCAGCAGCGATCCTGCCGGCTGAAGGCCGTTTCAGCACCGCGTTTGTCGTAACGCACACCGGTATCAATCCGGGTGATAAAACCACTGCGGCTATAGCTCAGATCTGAGGTGAAAGTCACCGCATCACCCTGGTCGCTGTTGGCATTGTCGTACATGCCATCAATCAGATAAGACGCCGGATTGACCATATCCGCTTCGTTTAACGCCGCAGTCGCCGGGTCATCTTCAAAATTAAAGCCTGGCACACCACTGTGTTCGTTAAAGTCCACGTTCAGTTTGTAAGTCGCACCCGGGCGAATAAAGCGCATTGCAAAGAAATCGCTGTCGTATTGGCTGTCCTGATACACCACTTCTGATTTTAACGTCAGATCTTCGTTTAACTGCCAGGTTCCTCCTAAGGCGTACAGGTAACTGTCGGTTTTACCGGTTGATAAGTCACCGCTGGTAAAGACCCACGGATGTAATACCGAACGCGATTTGACGATATTAGTGCCTGGATGCAACACCACGTTACCAGCCGCTTTCGCTTGAGCTGCGTTCATACCGGCATAGTCGCCCCACCAATCGGCGAAGGAGAAAAACAGGCTGTTAAAGCCTTCGTTACGATAACCGTTGTAGAAAGTCTCAAACACGTATTCAGAGTTTTCATCCGGGGCGAACTGGAACGACAGGTTAGCTGCCGGACGTTCACGTTCACCGTTGTAATCGCTCTGGAAAATCGCATCACGGCCCAGCATGTAAGGCGTGGCTTTGCCATTGATGTTAAAAGTCGAGCCTGCCGCTGAAGGCAAACCTTCCAATAAGCCGGCCTGCCAGATTGGGTCTTCACTGACGCCACCCCGGTTTGGCCACACCCGCTCAAAAGGGGTAAAAGGCGCGGTGGTGCTTTCCGTCATAAAAGGCACCATGGCCCCGGCGGTCACGCTTTGATCGCGGTAACGCAGACGGGAATAGGATAAGTTAACCAATGCACCCACCTGACCTGCGCTGGTGGTCCACTGATTCGACGCCAACGCACTGATAGTCGGGTTGGTTTCTTCGTTTTGTTCAGTGTAAATGCCGCGGCCGGCTACGATAAATTTCGAACCTTCAAAATCAAATGGCCGCTGCGTTTTCACATCAATAGCACCGGCAATACCACTTTCAATCTGGCTGGCAGACCGGGTTTTATAGACATCAACCTGCTTTAACAAGCTGGCCGGAATATCCTGCAGCGCAACAGCGGTGCCTGCAGCAGTGAAGATGTTGCGACCATTCACGGTCGTGGTGATATCACTTAAACCACGGATGGATACGCCGGAAACTTCGCCGGAGCCGCGGTTGGTGACCTGCACGCCGGTCACGCGCTGCAGCGACTCGACGACGTTATTATCCGGAAATTTGCCGATATCCTCGGCAACGATCACGTCAACAATCTGTTCTTCCAGACGTTTGACAGCTAAGGCTTTATTCAGACTGCTGCGGATCCCTTTCACCTGAATCACTTCAATCGATTCAGCGGTTTCTTTGTCTGTTTTGGTGGTTGCAGCTTCCTGCGCATAGGCAACCTGGCCGGAAAGGACCAGCAGGATGGCGCTGGACAAGTGGCTTCGCTTAAACATGGGTCGTCTTCTCCCGTCATTGTGTATGAACGCCGTGTAAGTCCATTACAACCCGAACTCTTCCGGCTTATTGTTTTGTCCATGTGCAAGTTGCAGAGCACTGATACCACTGCAAAACCGGCACTGTCAAATTATTGTAGTTTTATAATACTATTGTATGATTATTTAACTGTCAACAACAGTTGCTGTTTCACTACATTTTTATTTCGTGATTTAAATCAATTATTTAGGTGTTTTCTGCCTAAAAAGGGACCGCGTTAGCGGATCCCTTCACTCGTCATGATCACGCGTTGTAGCGTACCGTCCGCGTTGTAATGCAATGGATCTATCGCCACAGATCGCCGGAAACGGCCGCCACTCGGCCGGCCTTCTGCCGGTGGCACTGCGCCTGTGTGATAGATGAAGTAGGATTTGCCCTGAAATTCGATAATCGCTTGGTGATTGGTTTCTGAATTGCCGGCAATTTCATTCAGAATGCCCTGATATTGCCAGGGGCCATCAATACTGCGGCTGGTGGCATAACAGATCTTTTCCGGAAAGCCGCAGGCGTAAGACAGGTAATAGATATCGCCTTTGCTATGCACCCAAGCAGCTTCAGTAAAGTCTTTTAAATCAATGGTTTTAATTTCACCATCGAGCTCAGTCATGTTCGGTTTCAGCTTGACATACTTGGGGACCACATTGCCGAAAAACAGGTAGGCCTGGCCGTCTTTATCAATAAAAACGGCCGGATCTATGTCATCCCAGTCATTTTTGGTCTGCGTGGTCATGTCATTGGTGACCAGCGCTTTGCCGATAGCATCTTTAAAAGGGCCAAGCGGGCTGTCTGCAACCGCTACACCGATAGCGAAGCCGGGTTTGTCGTCTTTATGGCGTACCGTGGTGTAGAAATAGAACTTGCCATTGCGGGCGATCGCATGGGCTGCCCAGGCATCCCCTTTGGCCCACTTGAAGTCGGTCGCTTTCATCACCGGCCCATGCCGCTGCCAGGTTTTCATATCATTGGAGCTGAATAACAGCCAGTCATGCATGACAAAAAAGCCATTGTTATCAGGGGCTTCATCATGACCTGTGTACAAATAGACCCTATCACCATGCACGAGGGCGGCGGGATCTGCCGTCAGCACGTCAGTAAACAACGGATTCGCCGCCTGCGCGGGTGCTGCCAGTTGTAACAACATGGCGAGACCACTCAGCAACAAGGATCGAAATAAAAATGGACGCATCAGGATTCCTTTTTCTATGCAGCTGGTCGGGCGCAGCGCACAGCACCCGACCATCATATTGTACTATTTAAAACAAATGAAACAGCATCATGGCAATACACTTTGCTGATACAACTGCAACACATCCTCAGCACTGATCGCTTCGCTGTAGATAGTCACTTCATCCAGCATGCCTTTAAACGGGGTGTCCCAGAAGTTCACGCCAAGACCAAAGCCTTTGTTGCCGGTTACGCCAAATACATTCGGGAAATTACTGCCGCTGAACACCACCTGGCCGTTCAGGTAGATCTTCACAGTGCCACCACTGACCACAAAGGTCAGATGCGACCAGCTGTTCAGCGCCACCCGCTGACCGATCCCTGCGTCATACCAGGCCGTTCCTGACCACAACATCGTATTTTCGCCAACGCCGCCATGGCCACGCGGTACCAGACTGACCCAGCTGCTCAGATTGGCATAACCAAAAAACGCCGTGGTGTAATTGGTTAACTGGGCCGGATTCAGCCACAAAGCCACACTGTAGCTATGGTCTGTGATGAGGTTATCCGGCAGCCGGACACCCGAACTACCATTGAGTACCAGCGCCTGACCCCGCACACCCGGCTGGTAACTCAAAGCACCGCCAGCCTGATCCAGTTTACTGCCGGTGCTGCTACCCGCATTAAATCGGCCCGTTGCATCGGCAAGGTTACTGAGATCAAAACTGAAGTTCGCCAGTGGCGTTGGCGGCGCTAACGAACGCACGGTCACAACAAAATCACGGCTCTGTTGCAGACCATTCAGATTGACCGTTGCCGTCAGTGTCACCTGCCGATCCGGCTCCGTCAGGCCCGGGCGTGTCACTTTGCCTTGCAGATCTATCGTGCTGAGATCGGACGATTGCCACTGCACGACACTGGCAAAGGCTGCACTTCGTGGTAGCGCTAAGTCAGCGCGCACCGCCGTGATGTCGCCGAGATTGAGGTTGTTGACGGCGATTTGCAGCAACTGCGCGTCCTGTAAGCGGTCCACATCGAGCGCTTTGATCTCAGCAGCACTGAGCGCAGTCTCATAAACCGCTAGTTCGTCGATCGCGCCGTTAAACGGGATATCCCAGTAGTTCACCCCCAGCGCGAACACTGCCTGCGCCTGACTGAACAGGTCACGAAAGTTGCTGCCGGTGAACTTCTGCACGCCATTGATATACAGACTGAGCTGGCCCTGCTGCACGCTAAAAGCCACGTGCGTCCACTGATTGAGCGGAATTTGCAAACCGGCGCTGCCATCAAACCAGACCTGACTGCCGCTCCACAGCATGGTGTTTTGATCCCAGCTGCGCGGCACCAGACTCAACCAGTTATCCGGGTTGGCTGCAGCAAAAAATGCCGGCGTAAACTGGGTCAGCACTGCCGGTTTCAACCACAACGAAACGGTGTAGGTATGGCTACGAATTAAACCATCTGGCAACCGCACGCCGTTCTGACCATTAAGCTGCAATGCCTGCCCGGCTTTGCCGCTGGCAAAACTGACAACTCCGCTGCTGTCTGGTCTGCTGCCGGTCGCCTGACCCGGTGTTAGCAACCCCGTACTGTCGGTCAAGTCTTGTTCAAAGCGATACAGTGCTGTGCGGTTGTAGGCCTTGCGCGCTTTGACCAGCACACTGAAGGTTTTTTGTTGCTGGACGCCCAGCAGACTGACGGTGGCGGTCAACTCAACGACGGCGTCACTGCTGCCCGCCGATGGCGCTTCAACTTTGCCGTTCGCCGCAATGACCTGTGGTAAGGATGAACTCCACTGGATCACCGCACCTTGTGCGCCACGGGTTGCCAACACCAGATCTGTCACGGTTTCAGCCGGCAACGTCAGGCTATTCAGGGTTTGTTGCACTAAATCTGCCGCGCTTTGCACCGGCAGACGACTGCCCCAAACGGCCTCACCTTTGATCGATAAAGCACTGAATGTCGGCACCAGTTGTGCCGTATTGTCGTTGTATTGCCAGGACCGCACGCCGTTAAAACTGCCTACGCCGTTGATGTTCAGCGTGATTTGCTGCTTATCGCCAAGCTGATAGCTGCCAGCAAGGTCGCCGCTGATGCTACCGTCGGCGTTCAATGTCAGGTAGACCGACCGGTGCGGGGTCCGGTTGATGTCTTTGCCGTGATTGATGAACTGATAAGTGCCCAGCACATCGGTTTTATCGACCACATTGTCGCCCTGCACCGGCGCATAGCGGTGTGGCGCCGCGACCAGCCAGCCGTCTGCATTGACAAACAACTGATGCACGCGAATTTCATGGCCTTCGCCTTTATCCGGGAAGCGGGCATGAAAAATGACAAAGTGTTGTTTGGTTGCCGCATCGTAATAAGCGGAGTTATGGCCCGGTGCCATATAACCGTGATCGGACCCCGGATCGCCTGGGTTGTGCTCAAACAGGTGTCCGCCCATCAACTTGACACCAAAGGGGGCAATGGACGACCAGCCACCGGATGCGCCCAGCATGTTACGACCTTCGGCATCAAAGAAAGGGCCTTGTGGCGTGCGCGCACGTGCGATGCGCATGTTGTAGCCGTCCTTCTGAGCGAAACCGCCAAAGGACGTAAACAGATAGTAGTAGTCTGACTCCGGGCTGTAGAACATAAAAGGCCCTTCAATCGCACTGAAATAGCCGCCCATAATCTTGGTGCCATAGCCCTGGCCCGCTAACGCGAAGCCGGTTTGCGGATTCAGCTCCAACACAAAAATGCCACCGGAATAAGAGCCATACACCATCCAGAGCCGGCCGGTTTTATCAAAAAATACATCAGGATCTATCGCATTCGGATGAATATTGCCGTTGTAGACATTGCCGTCCACGCCAGGGTTTTCGCTGCCGCGATGGCCACTTTTCAGCATTAAACCCAGATTGCGGTATGGGCCTTCGATCTGTTCTGACACCGCGACGCCCAAATACGAACGTGACGAGTCACATTCGCCGTTTTCCGGCGAGGCACAGTGGTTGTAATAGAAATAATATTTGCCGTCGGCGAGCTGGATCACGTCGGACGCCCAGGAACCGGCATGGCCACCGGACCAGGCGATGCCCTCAGCCGCCTCACTTTGATAGGTCGCAAACAGCGGGTTGGCGTTGTTGACGCCTTCTGCCACCAGCTGCCAGTTCATCAGGTCGGTGCTTTTCGCCACCGCCAAATGCGAACCAAACACGTAAAAACGACCATCGGTCAGGCGGATCACCGATGGGTCATGCACGGTCGCGTTTTGATAAGACACCGGCGTTTGCAGGGTCGGATCCGGCAGATTATTGTCAGACAACTGCTGAAACACTGCGGCACTGTAACTAAAAGTGCCACGACTGTTGGCGAAGTAGACGCGAACCGGAGTGGTCAGTGCCGCTACATCAAAATAGGGCCGGCCGGCACTGTCTTTGCCATGCGCATTGGTCACCGCATAGGTGCTGCTCATAATCACCAGGCGCAGCGGCTGTTCTGCTGTCGGCGCCGGAGCCTGCAGAATTTTGTTGTCGGTGTAGTAACCGACATTTCGTACTGTTACCCGGGCCCCCTGCTGCACCGTCGCGCCGGTCAGTTGTTGCCATTGTGCGGCCTGGACACTGAACAGCAGCGCAGGAGTCAGGCCGAGTAAGATCAATGAAAGCAACTGCTTAACCATGATGCTGCGCTCCTTTGGTAGGTGCAGAGCGTCGCAGCAACAGCAGTGCACTACAAACTAACAACAGACTGGCCGGCGCCGGCACTTCTTGGGTGTCAAACTGCAGCTGACCGAAGGTCAGGGTATCACCAAGGACAAAGTCATTGTCCTGCACCCCAAATTCCAGCGTCAGATTGCGGCCAATCCAAGCGGTCAGATCAAAACGGCCACCTGCGGATAAATCCAGCACGTCGTTGCTGTCCAGATCGCGCAGCTGGGCGAAATAAAAATCATCAGTGCTACTCAGCACAGCCTGAATATCCAGCTGCAGCCACAATGCCTTGCCGGCACCAACTGCATTTAATTGCAGGTCCTGATACATCAGCAGGCTCCACAGCTCACGCTGCGCTTGCAGCGCTGTGCTCAGCGTCACACTGCTGCCAGACTGGCTGAATGCTGCCGGGTAGGTACTAAAAAGGTCGCCGCTTTCCGTTGCAGAGCTGCCATCTTGCAGATCAGTCCAACTGACCGCCGCTTGCCAATATTGATAGCCCTGACTGAAATCAGCGTTAAGCAGGCTTGCCTGTGCCATGCCGGAACATCCGAGCAAAATGGGCAGCAGACACCGCCGGAGTGTCTTGTTCATCGTCTTCTCCTGTTGTACCACCGATCTGGCGGTGGCCTTGTTATCTGCCCGAATAGACGGGCGATGCTCCTCTGTCTGCGGTTTTCCACAAACATGAAAACTGCGGGTCTGAAGTCGTGGGCCACACAGCGCTGCCTGTGCCAGTGAGACAGGCGAAGGAATACAAGGCCGGAGGACGTCAGGCACAGTTCGGTGTTACGAACCATGCAAATGAAATATTGTATTACAATATTAATAAACTAAGATCTGGGTTGCTGTAAAGAGATCAAAGCGGGAATTTTTCGATGACAGTGCGGTGGGTGTCCTGGGAATATCATGCGTACGGCGGCGCTTTGCTTGCCGGCTCCTACGATCTGCGGATGGATCGGTGGGTGTCCTGGGAATAGTCTCCTGGGAATAGTCTGACGGCCAGCACGCCTTGCTTGCCGTTACCTACGATCTGCGGACGAATCGGTGGGTGTCCTGGGAATAGTCTGACGGCCAGCACGCTTTGCTTGCCGTTACCTACGATCTGAATAAGATGAATAGGTAACGGCCTGACTGGCGTTATTTCACCGCGCGCAGATGGAAAATCTGACAAGCACTGCGATTGGCCGGCGCCTGGGCCAGCGCTGTGTTATCGGCGAGGCCGCAACTGGGTAGATCAAGCACCTGCTTGCTGTAAGCGTTGAGCAAAACCCAACCCCCACCCGATTGCGGTTGTAGCTGCCAACGCGCGGTTTTCGCCGCACAGCTGCTCTGCTCCAGGGCTGCGCCCGGCACGACAGCATCATCCCTGATCGCAAGACAAAGTTCAGGCTGCTGCAATGATTTCAACTGCACACTGCCATCCGGGCCTGCTGCGCCACCCGCTGTCGCGACTGGGGCAATGGTCGCTTGCCATTGCTGGCAAGATCCAGCACGCCAGCCTTGCTGCGTCACCCGATCTTTTGTTTCAGCACTACACCCCGCAGCACTCAAGACTTTACCAGACTGCTGACTGACCACAGCAAACACCGCGTCAGGAACTAGCTGCCAGGGGCCGCATTGGGTTTGCCCGCTGCCACAACGCAGCTCGGCGGCATCAGCCTGATTCGTCAGCGTCAGCCAGCCATCAGCGGCCGCTTTCAGTTGCCACTGCTGGCTTAATTCATCACGCCACGGCTGTAACTGCTGGCTTCCAGGCTGTTGATCAGAACCGGCGCCCAGCACTTTATCTGTTGCTTTGTCCAGCAAACGCACGGCATCGGTCGCCATCGCATCCGGTTGCCAGCGGTTTGCCGTCTGACAGGCGCTGAGTTTGGTCTGGCCTTTGTCGTCAACTGATAAACATTGGCCGGAGTTTTTGTCGCGTAACTGGTAAGCCAGCCCCTGTACTTTGCCCACGCGCGGGCCTTGTTCGCCGGAAGGCCGCGCCACCTGAACACCGGGTGCCAATGGTTTGCCAAACTGCGGGAAGCCTTGCTTATCCATATCAAATTTCTGCGCCCGCAGCGAACGGGTGGCGCCACAGCCCTGACTGGCTTTGTCATTGCCGTGGTAAATCAGCCACTGCTCTTTGCCATCCGGTGATTTGAAAAAACCGTTATGCCCGGGACCAAACACTTGCTCAGTCCGGCTAAACACCGGCTGGTCGTGTTTTTTCCAGTGCGCCGGGTTCAGCGCATCCTCGCCGACCAGCTCCAGCAAGCCGAGTTTATAATCCGGCGTGTCACAAAAACTAGCCGAGTAAGTGACAAAAGTCCGGCCCTGATAGGTCAGTGCGGCAGCACCTTCTGTGACTTTGCGCCCACTGGTCTCCCAGTCGAGCACAGGCCGGGTCAGCACCTGATGCGCTTTGCCAGCCGTTAAGGTCCAGGGATTATCCATCTGCGCAATCAGATTGAGCTGTTCGTCGCCCTGCCACTGCGAATACAGCAGGTAGAGTTTGCCGTTGTGTTGCAGATAACTGCCGTCGATGTTCCAGCTATCCGGCATCATCGCCGCTTTGTATTGGTAAGGCCCCATCGGATCATCGCCGGCGCTTTCCAGCACGTTCAGATGCTGATGATCTAAAGTGCCGTCTTGCCCGGCGGTATACATCAGGTACCAGCGATAACCATTCGGGCCTTTGAGCCGGTGAAATTCAAATGCCCAGAAATTGCAGCAGCGTTTTGGATCTGTATCTGACCAGACATACACCGGCGTCGCGGTCGCAAGGCCCGCCAGCGTCGGTGATTTACGCATCACCAGCTGCGAGGTCCAGGTCGTTGTCGTCAGATAATAGTTGCCGTCGAAATACTCCAGCCAGGGATCTGCGCCATTTTCAAACAGCGGATTGGTAAAAGCACCGGCAGCTGCTGCCGGTATGGTCGTTGCCGGACTGGTGCTGGCCGTATTGGTCTCGGCTTGCGCCAGTACTCCAAGCGCCGAGACGCCGAAACTGGTCGCCACCAACAAAGCACTCAGGGGCAGCAGTAAGTGTTTCATCCGTTACTCCTTCGTCGCTTGCGTGCTGAAACGATAGACAATCCGGCTCTGATAGGTTTGACCCGGCTCCAGCACTGTGGATGCAAAGCCTGGCTGATTGGGCGCATCCGGGAAATGCTGCGGCTCTAAGCAAAACCCGCTGCGATGCCGATAAGTCTGGCCCTTGCCTGTGAGCGTGCCATCGAGAAAATTGCCGGAATAAAACTGCACGGCGATGTCGTCGGTCAGCACTTCCAGCACGCGGCCGCTATTAGGCTCCAATACCCTGCCCGCAAAGACCAGTTGCGAGTCAGGGCTATTTTTCAGCACAAAGTTATGGTCATACCCCAGGCCGAGTTTAAGCTGTGCATCTTCAGCGGCAATATCGCGGCCAATGGCTTTGGCGCTGCGAAAATCAAAGGGAGTACCGGTCACATCCTGCAACTCGCCGGTTGGAATTAAGCCTGCACCGACCGGAGTGATCCGATCCGCCGGGATCATCAGTTCATGGCTAAGAATATCGCCGCCGCCGGCCAGATTAAAATAACTATGCTGCGTCAGGTTCACCACAGTGGTTTTGTCGGTCGTGGCGACAAAGGTCATCTGCAGCTCGTTACTGTTGGTGAGCCGGTAAGTCACCTCCACCTTCAGCGTACCCGGATAACCCTGATCCCCATCGGGGCTGACCAGACTCAGCACCACACCGACCGCATCTTGCTGTTGAAAGGTTTTCGCATCCCAAAGCTTTTTATCAAACCCCTGCACACCACCATGCAGGTGATTGGCGCCATCATTGGTTGCCAGCTGATAGGTGGTGCCGTTTAAGGCAAATTTGCCAGCGGCGATCCGGTTACCATAGCGGCCAATAATGGCACCAAAATATGGGTTGTTTTCGACATACTGCGCCAGGTTGTCGTACCCCAGCACGATATCTGCGAACTGGCCTTTTGCATCCGGCGTGACCAGGCGGGTAATGATGCCACCATAATTAGTCACATCGAGCGCAACACCATTGGCATTGGTTAACTTGTATAAACTGACTTCCCGGCCGTCCGCCAGTTGGCCAAAACTCTGGTGTTGGATTGAAAGCGTCATAGCGGTAGTTCCGGCTAAAGTGGCGGTCGGGGTTGGGATTGCGGCGTTACCTGGCGCAGGCGCCGGACTACAAGCCGTTAATTGCAGGCAGATACAGGCGCTATACAACAGCGGCGCTGGCGTCCATCGCTTGAAAATCTTCATGATCACACCTTGTCTGGTTCGTTTGTTTTTGTATTGTAGTTTTATAATACAATTAACCAGTTCAGTACAAGGGGCTACAGCGTTTTATTCATCGCCGTGCTGCGCTATCGGAGGGCTAGCGCAGCAGCATGCCGTTCTGTACCAGAATACAGTCCATGCCTGCGGCGGCGGCGGCTTGTTGGCCAATCGCCGTATCCTCAAACACGACACAGTGCTCTGGCGCGACACCAAGCTGGGCCGCCACTGTTAAAAAGGTTTCGGGATGTGGTTTGCCAAAAGTAACATCAGTGGCCGTCACCACCGTATCGACCTGAGTCAGCAGTCCGGTTTGCGCTAGCATTTTCAGGGCGTGAGCTCGGTCGGCCCCGGTGCCAATGCCGATTTTTAACCGGCCACGATAATACTGCAGCACTTCGACGGTGGCCGGGATCAGCGTTGGCACTTCATCGAGCTGCTCCCACAACTCGCGTTTGAGCCGCGCCACGGTTTCGACATCATGCGACAAGCCATATTTTTCATTCAGCAGCACCACGGTCTGATCCGTGGGTACGCCGCCAAGGCTATGCATATAGGCCGGGTCAAACGGATAACCATAGCGCTCGCACGTCTGACGCCAGGCAATACCATGGCTGCCCATCGAATCGATTAAAGTGCCATCCATATCAAAAACGATGGCCTGATAAGCGGATAAATCCAGCATCGGTACTCCGGTCAAATTGCGATTGTTGTTATCAAACAGCGCTGAGTTATCAAACAGCGCTGCAGCGCCATAAAAAACAACAGGCCCGCAGGCCTGTTGTTTGTCTGAGAGCCGCGGCAATGCCGCAGACTATTACAGTCCTTGTTTCAGGAAATAATAAGCAGAGCTCTGCCGCAGTTCGTTTTTCAGCTGACGGATATTAGTGGCATCATCGATGATCACCGTTTCCACGCCGGCCATTTCGGCAAAATCGACCACCATGTCCGTCGTCACCGCCTGGCTAAACACGGTATGGTGGGCCCCGCCCGCATGGATCCAGGCCGCAGCCGCCACGCTTAAGTTTGGCTTAGGTTCCCATAAAGCAGACGCCACTGGCAACTCTGGTGTGCCTGCCGGCGGCACAACGGTGTCCACTTCATTGATCAGAATACGGAAGCGGTTGCCTAAATCAATCGGCGAGACGTTAATCGCCGGGCCTGGCGCTGCACTAAACAGTAAACGGGCAACGTCACATTTCACACCGATAGTATGACGATGCACTTCCAGCCGTGGTTTGGCGGCAGCAATGGACGGGCATACTTCCAGCATGTGCGCACCCAATACCTGGTCGCGGCTGCCAAAGTTATAGGTGTAGTCTTCCATAAAAGAACAACCACCGGCGCGGCCCTGCCCCATCACTTTCATGATGCGTACCATGGCCGAGGTTTTCCAGTCGCCTTCGGCGCCGTAACCATAACCCTGAGCCATCAGACGCTGCGTAGCTAGACCCGGTAAACCGGTTAAACCCGCCAGGTTTTCAAAGCAGTTGGTAAAGGCTTTAAAACCGCCTTTTTCCAGGAAAGTGCGCATGCCCAGTTCGAGCCGCGCTTCGTTTTTCAGCATCTGCAGCGCGTAATCATCAGTAAATACGGCCGGCGCAATCTCATAATCCTGCCGGTACAAGTCGAGCTGGCTGATGATGTCACTGTCAGACACGGCGTCGACCACAGCCACCAAATCGGCCAGGCTGTAAGCATGCACTTCATAACCAAACTGAATTTGCGCTGCGACTTTATCGCCTTCGGTCACTGCCACCTGACGCATATTGTCGCCAAAGCGGGCAATTTTCAGCGAGCGGCTTTCAGCCCAGCCCAGTGCAGCCCGGCACCAGTCGTCCAGTTCCTGCACCACGGTCGGATTTTGCCAGTGACCCACCACCACTTTGCGTTCTTTGCGCATCCGGGTGCCGATAAAGCCAAACTCACGGCAACCATGGGCACTCTGGTGCGTGTTCATATAGTTCATGTTGATCTCAGCCCATGGCAGCTCGGCATTGAACTGAGTGTGTAAATGCAGGAACGGCTTGCGCAGCTCATTGAGGCCAGCGATCCACATTTTGGCCGGTGAGAAGGTGTGCATCCACAGCACCAGACCGACACAATCAGGGTTGGCATTAGCCTGCTGGCAGACGGCGAAAATCTCTTCCGGGCTTTTCACTGTTGGTTTCACTACCAACCGCACCGGCAATTTGCCGCTTTGGTTGAGGCCAGCGACGATAATTTCGCTATCCTGCGCCACCGTTTGCAGCACTTTAGGGCCATATAAATGTTGTGAACCGGTGACGAACCAGACTTCTTTGTTACTCATCATCTTCAAATTCCTCTTGGCTGCGGCCGGCTCAAGCCTGACCGTAATAAGCGTTTTTGCCGTGTTTACGGAAATAGTGTTTGTCCATCACCGAACGCGCTAACAGATCGCCCTGTGGCGCCAGCGTGCGGGTTAAAAAAGCCATCCGCGCAATTTCCTCGAGGATCACTGCGTGATAGACGGATTTCGCTGCATCTTTGCCCCAGGTGAAAGGCGCATGACCGGCAACAACGACCATCGGAGCCGCTAGCGGGTCCCGGTCGGCGAAGGCGCGCACAATTTGCACGCCGGTTTCTTCTTCGTAGTCGCGTGCCACTTGCTCAGCACTCATCTCTGCAGTACAAGGCACTTCGCCATAGACAAAATCGGCGTGGGTGGTGCCGAGGCAAGGGATCGCTAACTTGGCCTGTGCCCAGGCGGTTGCATGGGTGGAGTGGGTATGGGTCACGCCGCCAATCGTGGCGAAGTGGCGGTATAAATGGGTATGGGTTTTGGTATCTGAAGATGGCCGCAAAGTGCCTTCAACAATCTGATTATCCAAATCGACAATCACCATGTCGTCGGCGCGCATGTCTTCATAAGCCACACCGCTCGGTTTAATGGCAATCACGCCTTTGGCACGGTCGACTTGCGACACATTCCCGAAGGTATAAATCACCAATCCGCGTTTTTGCAGCTCTAAATTGGCCTCAAATACTTCGCGTTTTAATTCGGTATAGCTCATACAGCCCCCTGACTTTCCACGGCAACACTGGCATTCACAAAATCGCCAAGCTGCTGATATTGCTTATATAAACGGTCATAAACTGCGGCTTTGACTGCATTAGGCTGATAGGTCTGACACACCGGTGAAGCCATAACGGCCTGCGCTGCTGCAACAGTAGGGAACACGCCGCCAGCAACTGCGGCAAAGATGGCAGCGCCCAACGCACAGCTTTGTTCACTGTCGAGCACGGCGATCTCGCAGTTCCAGACATCGGCACAAATCTGCATCACCAGTGGCGATTTTTTCGAGATGCCACCAATAACGACAATGGAATCGACCGGCACGCCCTGTTCACGGAAACGTTCGGTAATAGCGCGGGAACCGTAGGCGGTGGCCTCGACCAAAGCGCGGAACATGTGCGGCGCCTGGCTGCCCATTTTCAGGCCGCTAATGGCCATGGCCACCCGTTGGCTGGCATCCGGCGTACGCCGGCCATTGACCCAGTCCAGCGCGGTGATACCGGTTTGTCCCGGCGTCAGCTTGGCAGCTTCCAGCGACAAAGCCGGAATGATCTGCGCCTGCAAGGCTTCCAGTGCCGCAGGCGTCAGAGATTGACCTAACAATTGCAGCGGAAAACTCAGCAGGTCGCGAAACCATGCATATAAATCACCAAAAGCGGATTGCCCTGCTTCGAGGCCAATCATGCCGGGCAGCACTGAGCCGTCGACCTGACCACAGATCCCACGTACCGGCTTGTCGGCCAGCAACTCTGGGCTTGCCACTGTAATATCGCAGGTGGACGTTCCCATCACTTTGGTCAGCACGCCGGGCCGCACATTGGCGGCGACCGCGCCCATATGGCAGTCAAAGGCGCCATAACCGATAGCGATGCCACGGGGTAAACCGAGGCGCTGCGCCCACTCCGCACACAAGCGGCCGGCCGTTTGATCGGATGTACGGGTGTCAGCGTTCAGGCGGGTAGCGAAACCGTCCAGCACAGGGTCAATGCCGGTGAAAAATGCATTGGGCGGAAAACCACCCCAGCGTTGATGCCACATCATTTTGTGGCCGGTGGCACAGCGCCCCATGACAAAATCAGCGGGAGCTGTGGTATCGGTCAGCACTGCCGTGATCCAGTCGCAGTGCTCAACAAAGCTATAAGCCGCAGCCCGCACAGCAGCGTCCTGGCGTAACACGTGCAGCGCTTTGGCCCAGTACCATTCGGATGAATAAATACCGCCGATAAACTGCAGATAATTCGGCCCGACAGCGCGTGCAGCATAATCATTCGCCGCAGCGGTAATTTCTGCTGCTTCGGCGACGGCAGTGTGATCTTTCCACAGCACAAACATCGCATTTGGGTTTTGCGCGAATTCCGGCAATAAAGCCAGCGGTACCCCGGCACTATTAATAGCGACCGGCGTAGATCCGGTCGTATCCACACTGAGCCCCACCACTTTACTGCTGCTGCCGGCCGGCGCTTGTTGCCATAAGGCCTGCAACACCTGCTCCAGACTATCCAGATAATCCTGCGGATGCTGACGGAACTGGTCACGGCCCGGTTCACAATACAAGCCCTGACTCCAGCGCGGGTAATGCACCACAGCGCTTGCCAATTCGCGGCCGCTGCTGGTATCCACCAGCAAAGCCCGGACCGAGTCCGAGCCATAATCAATCCCAATTACATAAAGCGACATAAGTACCTTTCTCTGTCAGCATCGACATCACACATCATTAATTGTATGATAATATCACCATTTAATGACTGTAAAGATCATATAAAAATATATTTTGATTTTCACTGATATTTTTTCGTTATGACTTAGCAAATATAAGGTGTACAGCATTGAAATCAGCGTCATCCCATGCAGGAGTAGCGCTCAAACACAGAGTTTTCAGGCCGTTTTGCCACAATTAAATATGATAAATGAGGAAGTTATGTCAGACCAATTGAGCCAGTTAAAGCAGTTCACCACTGTCGTCGCCGATACCGGTGACTTTGCCGCCATTCAGCTGTATCAGCCACAAGACGCCACGACCAACCCATCGCTGATCCTGAAAACAATTGAACAGGCGCAATACCGCCATCTGGCGGCGGAAGCCTTACAGTGGGCCGCAACAACGACCGACGGCGATGCACGCATCACACTGGCAGCGGACAAACTGGCGGTGCTGATTGGCCAGCAGCTGATGGCACAGGTACCGGGTTATGTGTCCACTGAAGTCGATGCACGCCTGTCTTTTGATACGATGGCGACCATTGAAAAAGCGCATCAATTGCTGGAGCTGTATCAGGCACAAGGCTCAGATACCAGTCGGGTCCTGATTAAGATTGCCGCAACCTGGGAAGGGATCCAGGCGGCCCGCGTCTTGGAACAACAAGGCGTACGCTGCAACCTGACGCTGATTTTTAGCTTTGCTCAGGCGCGCGCCTGTGCCGAAGCCGGCAGTTATCTGATTTCGCCTTTTGTCGGCCGGATCCTCGATTGGTACAAAAAGCAGCAACCGGCGCAAGATTTCAGTGGCGACCAAGATCCCGGTGTGCAGTTTGTCCGCCGCGTTTACCACTATTTTAAAACCCATCGTTACCCCACCATCGTGATGGGCGCGAGTTTTCGCAATAGCGAGGAGATCCGCCAGCTGGCCGGCTGCGATCGGTTGACGATAAGCCCAGCCCTGCTACAGGAACTCGCCGACAGCACAGGCCCAGTGCCGCGCCGGTTACATGCCGAGGTCCCGGCTGAAGAGACTCCGTCGACCTTGACTGAAGCACAATTCCGCTGGCAAATGCTGGAAGACCAAATGGCCAGCGACAAACTGCAGGAAGGCATCCGCCAGTTTGCCGCCGACCAGCAGAAACTGGAGGATATTCTGCGAGGGTTGTGACGCTGCTCTTGGCTTTGTCGCTGCGCAGGCTTTGCCCTGCGGGCGGCTTTGCTCTATGTACTCATTTTTGCTTGCAGCCGCTAGATCGCCTAGCAAAGATTTCACCTGACGGTGAGCCTATTTCTTTTATGAATGGCTGTGCCATTCATCCTCCGGGCCAGCTAAAGCTGTTCAATCGGACTTTGTCCGATTGTGTCTTGCCAAAAGAAAGGAACTCACCGTCAGGTGAAATCTTTGCTAGACGGTCTCGCCGCACAGGCAAAAATGATTAAAGAACAACGCCGCCCGCTAGGGCAAAATGCTAGACCAGCAACTGCTGCGCAGCAGCCACAATATTCTCCACGCTAAAGCCAAAATGTTGCATCAGCGCCGGGCCTGGTGCTGATTCACCGAAGCTGCGCATGCCGATGATAGCGCCGTCGCGGCCGGTGTATTTGTACCAATAATCCTGATGCGCTGCTTCAATCGCCAGGATTTTGCTGCCTGCCGGCAACACCGTGGCCTGATAAGCAGCATCCTGAGCATCGAACACATCGGTGCTTGGCATCGACACCAGTCTTACCGCCGTCCCCGCTGCAGCCAATTGCTGATAAGCCTGTAACGCCAGCCCTACTTCGGCGCCGGTCGCCAGCAGAATTAATGCCGGCACTGCCTGTTCACCGCTCTGCGCCACCACATAAGCGCCACGGCGGATCAAATCGACATCCAGATCTTTCGGCACCACCGCCTCGGTATTTTGCCGGCTGAATACCAGCGCAGTCGGGCCATGCTTGCGTTCGAGCGCATGTTGCCAGGCCACAGCCGTTTCGGTGGCATCGGCCGGCCGCCAGGTCGATAAGTTCGGCGTCAACCTGAGGTTAGGGACTTGCTCGACCGGTTGGTGCGTCGGTCCATCTTCACCCTGCGCAATCGAATCGTGGGTATAAACAAAAATACTCTGGATCCCCATCAGCGCCGCCATCCGCACAGCATTGCGGCCATATTCCATAAACATCAGGAAAGTGCCGCCAAAAGGCACGAAACCACCATGCAGCGCCACACCGTTCATGATGCTGTTCATACCGAATTCGCGTACACCGTAATGTAGATAGTTACCGTCGGCATGTTGATGCAGCGCTTTGGCTGCAGGCCATAAAGTCAGGTTGGAACCGGCTAAATCGGCCGAACCGCCGAGAATTTCCGGCATCATCCCGGCAAAGACGCCAATACTATTTTGCGACGCTTTGCGGGTCGCCATCGTCTGCGCTTGCTGCTGACAATCGAGGATATGGCCGCGCGCAACGTCGGCAAACTGCGGCGGTAACTGTCGATCCAGTACGCGGCGGCTGAACTCTGCGGCCAGCTGCGGGAAGCGGCCCTGATAGTCCTGCCATAGCTGTTGCCAGACTTGTTGCTTGGCGACGCCTTTGGCACGCTGATCCCAAGCCGCGGCGATCTCGGCCGGGATCTCAAACGCTGGCCAGGGCCAACCGAGTTGGGCGCGCACTGCGGCGACTTCGGCCTCACCTAAAGGGGCGCCGTGGCAATCATGGCTGCCGGCTTTATTCGGCGAACCAAAGCCAATCACCGTTTTGCAGCAAATCAGCGTCGGCTGCTCGGGATTAGCCTGCGCCTGACGGATCGCATCCGCAATCGCCGCAGCGTCGTGGCCGTCAACCGCAGGGATCACCTGCCAGCCATAGGCCGCAAACCGCTGTGGCGTGTTGTCGCTAAACCAGCCTTCAACATGGCCATCAATTGAGATGCCGTTATCATCCCAAAACGCGATGAGTTTCCCAAGCTTAAGCGTACCGGCGAGCGAGCAGGCCTCATGCGACACCCCTTCCATCAGGCAACCGTCGCCAAGAAAACAATAGGTGAAATGGTCTACAAGCGGAAAACCCGGCTGATTGAATTGTGCAGCCAGCGTCTTTTCCGCAACGGCCATACCAACCGCATTAGCGATCCCGGCGCCCAGCGGGCCTGTGGTCGTTTCAACGCCTGGTGTATAGCCATATTCCGGATGGCCCGGAGTTTTCGAATGTAACTGGCGAAACCGTTTCAATTCGCTCATCGGCAGGTCATAGCCGGTCAGATGCAACAGCGCATACAGCAACATAGAGCCATGACCATTCGATAACACAAAACGGTCGCGATCCGGCCACGACGGATCCTGCGGGTTGTGTTTTAACACGTCACGCCACAGCACTGTGGCAATATCGGCCATGCCCATTGGCGCACCTGGGTGGCCTGATTTAGCCTGTTGTACTGCATCCATGGCCAGTACGCGGATTGTGTTCGCCAGCTGCCGTGGCGATGTTGTTGCATGCATGATGTCACCCATTGTTAGCATTTCACATTATTAATATTGTAATACAATATAAGATTGCAACGACAAAAGAAAGCCTGCGACAGCCATAACAACTGATACAAATGCTAATCGAAGACGATACGTCCTCAGCTTTTACAACTAGGCAGCTCAGCCAGCTTTTTGCGAAAAAATCGAAACAATATCATGGGTTTTTCATCAGTTTTACCTCAGGCAATGCGTTAGGATAAGCAGCACTGAACGCCGGAACAGCCGGCAGTCGCAAAACGGAGTAATAACGATGGATCTGTGGCAATGGCTGACGCTGGCAGGTGCGGTGATGCTGTCCGGCATCTCAAAGACCAGCTTTGCCGGCAGTTTGGGGCTTTTAGCCATGCCGTTGTTATTACTGGCTTTTCCGGCTGACCGGGCATTGGCACTGCTATTGCCCGTGCTGATCTTATGCGATGCATTTACGTTGCAAAGTAGCTGGAATAAGTGGGATTTGACTGCCCTGCGCTTTTTATTGTTGCCGGCCATTATCGGCATCGTTGCAGCCAGCTTTGTATTGTTGCTGGTGACTATCCAGCAATTACAGCTGTTTATCGGTATCGGTGCGACCTTGTTCGCCCTGCGTTATTTTTATGGCAATGCCGATTTACGTCTGTTTGCCGGCGCCAAAGCCGGCATCAGCCTGGGCTTTATCAGTGGCGTCAGCTCAACGCTGCTGCACGCCGGTGGCCCGCCGCTATCTCTGCACTTATTGGCCCGCCAACTGCCGCCGGTCAGCTATATCGCCACCAGTGCGGTGTTTTTTGCCGTGTTGAATCTGCTGAAAGTACCGGCTTACTGGCTGACCGGTCAGTTTGACCCGGCCGATATTCTGCGTGTTCTGTACTGCACGCCGCTGGCATTTATCGCCGTGCAGGCTGGCGTCTGGGTGCAGCGCAACCTGCCACAACAGTATTTTATCCGCTTGTTATATTTGCTGTTATTACTGAGTGGCCTGGCGATCACCGCCGGTGCATTAAAGTCTTAAGATTTAAATACTATTTCGCAGTGACCAAGGAAGTGCCGATGCAAAAACAATGGTTAAACCAATACTGGAGTCAGGGGATCCGCGCGATGCCACCGCGGGATGTGCACGAACATCACCGCGCCTCAACGCCGCTGGAGCTGTTGTTCGATTTAGTGGCGGTGATTGCCATCGCCGCAGCCGCCGGCGAGTTACATCATGCCGTTGCGCATGGCCACGCGCTTGAGGGCGCCGGCAAATTTGTCTTAGCTTTTTTCGCTATTTGGTGGGTCAGAGCACCTTATAGCTTAATAAGCGAACAGCAGAGCTGCCTGCAAGCGCCTCAGGCAAGGCGCAACAGCGAAGGAATAGTGGTGCTCTTTCGAGCTGTGGCAACGCCGCATGAGGCGCTTGCAGGCGCTCCCGTACGGGCGATAGCAGAATGACCGCATGCGGCGTTAGATTTTCTCGCTTTAGAGCCACTAAAGCTTCGCAAATCTGCCTTGCCTGCGGCCATTCTGCTTATCGCTGCTGCCGCTTTATTAAACTATAAGATGCTCTCTATGAACTTCAGCTGGTTCGCCTCCGCCTATGACAATGATGATGCGATTTTCCGCCTGTTGACGATGGGACTGATGATGGGATCGCTGACCATGTCTGCCGGTATCGCGCCGTTTTTCCAGCAGGGGGATCTGCAGCTGATAGTGCTGGGCTTTGTCTGGATGCGACTCTGCATGGTGTTGCTGTGGCTGCGCGCGGCCCGCCATCATCCGGCGCTGCGTCGCACCACACTGACTTATGCGCTCGGGCTTGTGCTGGTGCAGTGTTATTGGGTCGGTCTGATGCTGGCACAACCGCTGTCTTTGCCGGTGTTGTTGTTGCTGTTTGCTTTTGGCACTTTGCTGGAACTGGCGGTGCCTGCCATCGCTGAACGTCAGGGTGTTACGCCGTGGCACCGCCACCATATGATGGAACGCTATAGTTTACTGAATTTGATCGTGCTTGGTGAAACCTTGTTAGCCGGCTCTGTTGCGATTAGTCAGCTGCAGCAGCTGGCGCAAAGTACAAGTGGCTTCTTGCCCTTACTGACGCTGGGTCTGGTGCCACTGTTGGCGATGATCCTGTTGTTTAGTCTGTGGTGGCTGTATTTCTCGCGTGAAGAACATTTGCAGCAACAAAATCTGCGGATGGCGCTGACCTGGGGTTATGGTCATCTACTGATTTATGCTGCAGGCGCTGCAGTGGGTGCCGGTATTGCCGTGCAGGTTGACGTGCTTACCGGTAAAGCGCACATCAGCAGTATGGTCGCCACAGGTGCGGTGGCATTGCCGGTCGCCCTTTACCTGTTTGGCCTCTGGCTGGTGCGCGACCGTTTTGTCTTTGCTGGCGCCAGCCGTTATTTACTGCTGGGTTTTGCCGTTGCCTTGCTACCCATCAGCCTATTTGCAGCGGGGTTTGGCCCGGTTGCCGGGCTACTGTGCATCACCCTTTTCACGCTTTTGGCCGTGTTGCTGCGCAGCAGTCACGCCTGTTGTCAGGCCCATCATTTATCAGTCACCGGAGTAGAATAATGAGTAACTTAACCCCAATGAATTCAGGTAATTGTGCCGGCGACTGCACCGAAGATTCAGGCTGTGGCGCTATTTTAAAAGTCATCCGGCCACGCGAAAAAGACCTTGGTGGTTTTTCCGTACGCCGGTTGTTGCCAGTCGCCGGCCAGCAGATGGTCGGGCCCTGGATCTTCTTTGACCATATGGGACCGGCATTTTTTCCGGCGGGCACTGGCATCAATGTGCGGCCGCATCCACATATCAATCTGGCAACGGTGACTTACCTGTTCGAAGGTGAAATTCTACACCGTGATTCGCTCGGCAGCCTGCAGCCAATAGTCCCCGGCGATATCAATCTGATGGTGGCAGGCAAAGGCATTGTGCATTCCGAGCGTGAAAGACCGGAAGTGACGGCAGTAGACCATCAGCTGCATGGCCTGCAACTGTGGCTGGTATTACCGGAAGCCGACGAAGAAACAGAGCCGGCATTTTATCATTACCCGGGCGCCCAGATCCCGACGGTCAGCGTCAATGATGTGCAGGTGCGGGTGATTATGGGTAGCGCTTATGGCCAAACGTCACCAGTACAACAATTTGCCCAGACGCTGTATATCGAAGCCCACCTCAAAGCCGGCCAATGTCTGGCGCTGCCACAGGCAGCGGAGCGCGCGCTGTATGTCGCCAGTGGCCAGATCCAGCTACGTGACGACCAGATTGACCAATACGAGATGGCGGTCTTAGATGCCAACACTATTGTGACCATTCACGCTAAAACCGATAGCCGCATCGCCCTGATTGGCGGTGAAGTCATGGCCAAACGCTTTATCGAATGGAATTTTGTGTCAAGCAAACGCGAACGCATCGAACAAGCCAAAGCCGACTGGCAACAAGGCAAGTTCCCGACCGTGCCCGGCGATGAAACTGAGTTTATTCCGTTGCCATGATGACGTCAGATCTACGCAGCATTGACTGGATCGTTTGAGCGAATTATGGAAATTCGGTTCAGATTGTCTAATGCTGTGACGGGTATCGCATACCGGGTATCGCATACACGGTGCAATTCGCAAGCTCATTGCACCCTACCCCAACAAAGACAAACGTAGGGTGGGTAGAGCGAAGCGAAACCAACCGGAAACAGGTATCGCATAACGGGTATCAAAGGTGCAATTCGCAAGCTCATTGCCCCCAACCTCAACAAAGACAGACGTAGGGTGGGTAGAGCGAAGCGAAACCAACCGGAAACAGGTATCGCATAACGGGTATCAAAGGTGCAATTCGCAAGCTCATTGCACCCTACCCCAACAAAGACAAACGTAGGGTGGGTAGAGCGAAGCGAAACCCACCGGAAACAGGTATCGCATAGCGGGTATCACGGTGCAATTCGCAAGCTCATTGCCCCCTACCTCAACAAAGACAGACGTAGGGTGGGTAGAGCGAAGCGAAACCCACCGGTTGTCGCACAACGGTTGTCGCACTACGGTTGTCACACATCGGTACTGCTAAAGTCCGCAATTGGTCCAACTCTGTCGCCGCTGCGTATCCAGCGTATCGCCCACTAACCTGCGTTTGCCCATGTCCGAAAAATTTAGCCCAGCCGACTTATCCCGTATTATCGAAATGGCATGGGAAGATCGCACGCCGTTTGAGGCAATTGAACTGTTATATGGTCTGAATCAACACCAGCTGATCAAGCTGATGCGACGTGAACTGAACGCTGGCAGTTTCCGCTTATGGCGCGCCCGCACCAGTGGCCGCAGCACTAAACACCTGGCACTGCGCTCACCGGAGATCAACCGCGGCTATTGTCCAAGTCAATACAAACGCTAAGCGGCCACTCGCCGCCAGCGCCATAAATCGGCTACTATTGGCAAATGTTCTGTCGTCCATAGGCAAGCTCCTATGCGTAACATCACCTGCTTTATTCTGCTAACGCTGTCGCTTAGCTGTGGCTTTCATCTGCAAGCAAATACTGATGAGAAATGGAGTGAGGAGCGCTGTGCTCAGCTCAACCAGTCAGACCCCGCGACACCGCAACTACGACAACAACATTGCGCTGAAACTGTAGCAGCACCGGCCAATGTTATGCCGGTGCAACTGGATGTCCAGTTGGACAAGCCAGCCGCTGTAACCGAGGCGCCGGTGCCAGCCCCTCTGCAACGGGTACAGCACAACAGCACGCTGGAGACGCTCGGCAGTGCGATGTTGCTGGTTTTAGTCGGTTTTTGGTTGTGGATGGGGCGCAAATAGCAGCGCCCCATTGGTCAGGTTATTAAGCAAAAGACCTGCGCTTTAATGTTTTGAAGCCGGCGTCAGATTCGCAATAGTCGACGCCACTGTATTGGCCACCGATTCAATTTTTTCTTGTGAATCATAGGCTTCGTTAACCAAGGTCAAGCCGTTACCAGAAAAGTTGCTGGCATTTTTCATTCTGTCGAGCACGTCATGTGTCAGCTTCATGTTACGTTCCACGACTCGTTCAATCTCGATAGTCGAAGCGCTGGTCCGCGCCGCCAAATTCCGCACTTCGTCGGCTACAACGGCAAAACCTCGCCCTTGGTCCCCTGCTCTGGCAGCTTCAATGGCTGCATTTAGCGCTAACAAATTCGTTTGTTCAGCGATGGACCGGATCGTGGTCACAATTGCAGAAATCGCTTTAGATTCGGTATCAAGTTGCGCGATTGAGCCAAAAGCATGTGCTACCTCTGACGAAATCGATTCTGAATTCTGTAAGACCGATTGCAACAGCATTTTGCTTTTGTTCTGCCACAGACACTGTTTGTTTTGACGACTGCAACGCCATATTCGCGACTTTTTGCACGTCTTGTTCATGGGTTACTTTGTCGCTAATGTTGCTGGCAAACTTAATGACCTTCACGACTCGGCCGTTGTCGTCAAAGATCGGATTGTAGGTCGCTTCCAGCCAAATCGTTTGACCGGCTTTGTTCACCCGTTCAAACCGGCCACTTTTAAATTGGCCACTGGCCAGCTCAGCCCAAAACCTGGCATTGTGCGCCAGATCAGCTGTGGTGCAGAACATACGATGATGCTGGCCGACGATTTCTTGTAGCTTGTATTGCACTGTATACAGAAAATTACTATTGGCCCGGACAATAGTGCCGTCTGGCTGAAACTCGATCACCGCCAGAGATTTATCAAGTGCATTGATGATGGCTTGCTGATCTTCTGCCTGACGATATTCTTCGGTCACATCTGAGGCAAATTTCACCACCCAGCGCACCTTGCCATGCTCTTTGACGGTGAAGTAATTTGCTTTCAACATGATGGGCTGGCCATCTTTTTTATATCTGGTGAAGGTGCCAGGCTGCGCGATGCCCCGACCAAGCTGGCGCCAGAACTGGCTGTACTCTGCCGTATTGACATCAGACGCCGCACAAAACACCCGGTGATGCTGGCCCAGCAATTCATCTCGTGTGTAGCCCAGCATGGTTAAAAATAACGGATTGGCATCAACGAACTGACCATCCGGCGTAAACACACACATCGGTGCTTCCTGGTGGACAGCGCTAAAAAACAAATCCTCAAGAGTTGCTGAAGGGGCTTCGGCTTGCTGTTTCTGACGACCAAAGATGTTGCTAAACATAGTACTACCTCACCAGAATAAGTTGTATCAGCAGAAAGTTGTTCGATGCCTGTGCAAAACAACTCAACAGTATTGGGTGATCCGCTAAAAAAGGGGCTCCATCCCGGAGCCCCGGTCACGACTACATCGACTTCCTTCGGCCCCCCAGCTTCCGGTCGGTGATGTATCAGCGAACGCATGAACAACAGGCGGCCAAATTAGAGGGTGGCCACCTGAAGTGATATTCAGTTAGACGATAAAGCGCACGACCAGACTGTTGAGGTCCACTGCCAGACGCGACAAGTCATGTGCAGCCGCGCTGGTCTCGTGCGCGCCAGCCGCGCTTTGTGTCGCTAAATCGCTAATATTAATGATATTGCGATCCACTTCACGCGCAGCTTTGGATTGTTGTTCCGCGGCGCTGGCAATAATATGGTTGCTGTCACTGATGCGATTGATCTGCGCGGCAATCATGTCCAAGGCATCACCCGCCTTGTTCGCCTGGTCTAAAGCCATCTCAGCTTTGTCCCGGCTATGTTGCATCGAAGCAACAGCAGCCTGTGTACCACCGCGGATGTTTTGTACCATCAGCTCGATTTCTTTGGTCGAACTTTGAGTGCGGTGCGCCAGCGCCCGTACTTCATCAGCCACGACGGCAAAGCCTCGACCGGCATCACCAGCCCGCGCCGCTTCAATCGCTGCGTTCAGTGCCAGTAAGTTCGTTTGTTCAGCGATAGCCCGGATCACATCCAGCACTTTGCCAATATGCTGCGACTGCTCCGCCAGTTCGCCAACCAGACCGGCACTAATCGCCATGTCTTTGTTGATATCCTTGATGGCTGTCACTGTCTGTGCGACTTGTTGTTTGCTGACTTGTGTATTGTGAGCAGACTGAGTCGACGCTTCTGAAGTTGCCATGGCCGTCTGTGCGACTTCATCCACCGCAGCACTCATTTCGGTAATGGCTGCAACAGCTTGCTGGATCTCATCATTTTGCTGAGTCATCCCAGCCGCGGCGCTGTCGGTTACGGTATTGAGCTCTTCCGATGCGGATGCCAGGGTTTGCGACGACGCCACGATATGCCGGATAGTTTCGCGCAGGTTTTGCTGCATGGTCCGCATCGATTCGGCCAATTCCGCTATCTCATCTTTGCCGCTGACTTCAATCGATTGGGTTAAATCACCGCCGGCGACTTTCTGCGCCAGGCGTAACGCCCGCCGCACCGGGATCACGATGCTGCGGCTTAATACCACTGATGCAACCGCCGCCATCGCTAAACTCACCAGCACGATCCCTATCACATAGCTCCAGCTGTGGCCGTAGCTTTCTTCTGACAATTCGGCCTGCTCTGTTGCGTGCCTGGTGATCATCTCATTGAGCTGCAATAGTGCTTTGGCCATCTCATTTGCCGCATCAGCCAGGCCGGTATTGGCTAAAGTCGTCGCTTCCTGATGGCGATTCGCGTCTACCAGCGTCGCGACCTCTGTTTTCAGCTGGCTGTAACGCAAAAAAGCACTGCCGAACTGGTCGTAACTTGCTTGTTCACCTTCAATGGAAATCAACGGCTCATAAAGCTGGCGGGCATCTGCGATGTGCTGATTGATTTCTTTAATTGTATCTTTGGCAACCTGCAGCTCACTGTCGTTCTGCGCAATCAGCAAGCGCAGCGTAAACACCCGCATCCGCATCACATTCAGATTCAATGCCGCCAGATGCTCCAGACTCGGGATCGTGACTTTATCTATTGTTTCGGTGATTTTGTGCATCGAGTTCATGCTGTATAGGGCAAAGGCGCCTTGGATCAACAACAAGATCCCGAGGAACGCAAAACCTATCGTGAGTCGCACACCTATCCTGACATTTTGTAACTGCATGACTTCAACCTCGTTTGGGGGGAACGAATTTTGGCTGTATCGTTGCTAACCGCTGACCATAAATCTAAAGGACAATTGAGACACTAGCAACAATTGAGACGTAATTAAATCGTTTAAGCTTTTTTATCAATCGCTAAAATTGGCAGCAATTTTGTACATAAAGGACATTTGAGACATGACTAAGGAGGAAAATTCTGCTGAAACAAAATCTGGGTTACTTGCATCTGACTATCCATTGTCTGCGTATTCTGCTTACTGTCAGGCCGATCTTTGCCTGGTGCACTAAGATGAGTGTAGTCTCAGTTACGGAAACACTAGTTCGGGAATGCTGGAAATGCAAAATTTGATCGATGCAAAACAACTGATGAAGGTATTCAGCAAAGTAGAACAACAAGGAGCGCCAGCGCAGACGCCTGTGGGCAATGGATTTGAGCTGGCCGGCATGCAGGTGGCAACCGGCTTTGATGGCTATGACCTATATTTCTTTGCTGAAGGCGTCAGCCTCACTTTAGGTTTTCACCAGAAATATCATATCGATGCACAAAACGAGCAGCAGATAGATCAGTTTATT
>NZ_JBHLXP010000001.1:734694-793525 GCF_042432165.1 Rheinheimera tilapiae | reverse complement strand
GACTTTGGCGATGCAGGTCAGCTGTTCAGCGATGAGCCGCCACCGCTGGGCGAAGGTGAAGGCCCGAATCCCTCACGCTTGCTGGCTGCCGCTGTGGCCAATTGTCTGGCGGCCAGTCTGCTGTTTGCTGTACGGAAATTTAAAGAAGATCCGGGTCCTGTTACTGCGGAGGTACGCGGAGAACTTGAGCGGCAGGATGGTCGCTTGCGGATCACCAAACTGTCCGTCGACCTGCAGTTAGCGAATGACACCGCCGCAATGCCACACCTGGCCAGAGCACTAAGTCAGTTTGAAAACTTCTGTGTCGTCACGCAAAGTGTGCGCCAGGGCATAGAAGTCAGTGTCCAGGTGCGGGATAGTGATGGGCAGCTGGTGCATCAGGGCTAATCGTTTTATACAGCTGTACTCCAGTAACAAGCAACAGACATGCTTTTTACCGGCTGCAACACAGCGGTGGCCGAAATGTCTCTCGGCGCACTGCTTGCTGTGTATTCACACTTCGACCGGCAAACCTGCATCCAGCCAGGCTTGAAAACCGCCGGCAACTGAATAAACCTGCGAAAACCCCATCTGTTGCAGACTCAATGCTGCCAGGGCAGAACGGGCACCTGAACGGCAGATCAGATAGACAGGCCGGCCGGCCAGTTCGGTCAGCGCCTGCTGCGGTTCACAATGCGCTGCCACGGCCGGATGCTGATGAATTTTCATTTCCAGTACACCGCGTGGGTAATTCACGGCCCGGTCCACCCGGCCCTGCTGAAATTCGTCCGGCTCCCGCACGTCAATCAGGATGGTCTGATGATCAGCCATCAGCGTGGTTAATTGTTGTACCGATACTTCGCGGATCTGGCTACGGGCTTCTGCCACCAATTGTTGTGATGATTTGATCATGGGTTTTCCTTGTAAATGAGTAGCCAGGTACCGCTTAAAACAGCGGGCTTTGCAAACCAATAATATATTAGAATAATCTAAAATTAAATGCTACACGCCTATCGATGCCAAACATAGAGGCATGGTTTGGTTTTTGGTAAGCCGACCAGCCCGCTAACTTGGCAATCTTCGTCTAAGCTGTTGAGATCAAGCAAGTCAGAATATTTCTATGACCATCGAAGATTTTGAAAAGCAACGGAAACGACGCTTGCTGCAGGTGTTTTTCCTGACCGAAGCGATGCTGCTAATAGAAGCCGTGCATCGCTTTTTTGTTGATTCCGAACAAGCCAATGAACTGTCAGCCGCTCTGGTATTAGCCGGATTACTGCTAAGCCCAGTCTGGTTTCTGGCACAACGTGACGCATTAAAATTTGCCAGCCGCTGGTTACTGATTAGCCTGACTTTGTTGGTGACAATTCTGCTTTGGGTTTTTAACGGGTTGTCCGATGAAGCCTTACTGGGCTATCCCTGTATCCTGATGTTTGCCGCATTGATGGGGTTGCGCCGGACCTTTATCTGGATGGCGGCATTTATGGTGACGAATATGCTGGTGCTCGGTATTGGCAACGACCTGCAGTGGCTGCAGCATGAACCGATGCAAAGCAGTCTGAATTCCGCCGTGTTGCTTTGCCTCATTCTGCTGGTACTGGCCAGCAGTATTTGGCTGATGATTGGTGATTTAAATAAGCTGGTACAGGCCCTGAAAGCAGAAAATGCCAGGGTCCATCAGTCACAACAACAAATCCGCCAGCTGATTAACCACGATTCGTTGACTCGGTTACCTAACCGGATTGTTGCCCGGGAAAAATGTGAACAAGCACTGCAAATGTGTCAGCAACCTGGCCAGTTGGTCGCGCTGATGTTTATTGATTTAGATAATTTTAAGCAGGTCAATGACAGCCTTGGCCATCATGCCGGCGACCAGCTGTTACAAGCGGTTGCCAGCCAGTTATGCAGTCATCTGCGCAGCGCAGATCTGGTGTGTCGGATCAGTGGTGATGAGTTTCTGGTGCTGGCCGAAGGCTTTCACGATGAAGCCGAAGTACGGCAGCTGGCGGAAAAACTACTGGCCGCTGTCGCCACACCAATAGATTTTGGGCGACAAATACTCAGTTCTACCTGCTCCATCGGCATTGCGCTCTATCCACGCGATGGCAATGATTTTGATGTGCTCTGCCAGAGAGCCGACCTCGCGATGTATCAGGCCAAAAGCAATGGTCGCAACCATTGCGCGTTTTATACCGAAGATTCTGCAGCAGCAGACAGCTGATCCCAGGCGTAGCCGCATGTTTAGCCGGAAGCTTTGGTTTTGCGCTTCCAGCCCAAATATAACGTCAACCAGGCTCCACTAGGCTACCTGCCTTTACAAAGTTCAAGTTTTTATCGGTACATGTTCCTTGATTTAACCCCATGCACCGTGCGTTTGCTGCTGCACTAACTGCGTGAATCTTGTGCCAACAAGATGCAGCGTTCGCCAGGGTACCGATCTCAGTTGTTGTTACCTGACGTGAAATTAACCAGTCATTTGCTGCAGTGATGGCTTATAATGCTTGATGAATCAATATGTTAAATATTAGTGAACTAATCAGAGGCATAATGCACCCAAGCAGTGATATTCTCACCCGCAACAATGTCACTATCACCGGCACTGGTGAACAGGTGTTGCTGTTAGCCCATGGATTTGGCTGCAATCAGCAGATGTGGCGGTTTTTACTGCCGCTGCTGAGCCCGAATTTTCGCATCGTACTGTTTGATTATGTCGGCTCCGGTGCGTCTGACATGCAAGCCTACAATAAACAACGCTACGCATCGTTGGATGGCTATGCACTTGATATTATAGAAATTTGTGAAGCATTAGAGCTAGAGAATGTCATCCTGTGTGGTCATTCAGTCAGCAGCATTATCGGCTTATTGGCAACGCAGAAAATCCCGCAGCGGATCCGCGCACAAATCATGATCTGCCCCTCCCCTTGTTTCCTGAATTTACCGCCGGATTACCTCGGCGGTTTCGCCAAAGCCGACCTGCAGGAACTGATGGATTTGATGGATAAAAATTACATCGGCTGGGCACAGTATCTGGCGCCTTTGGTCATCGGCGATCCGGATGCGGGGCAATATAGTGCGGAGTTATCTGACAGCTTTTGCAGCACCAATCCGGTGACCGCGAAAAACTTTGCCAAAGCGACGTTTTTTTCTGACTACCGGGCTTTGTTGCCATTAAATCAACATCCGGTACTGTTGTTACAAAGTGAGCGGGATGCATTGGCGTCGTTGTTTATCGGCGAATATATGCAAGCGCACATGCCACAAAGTGAACTCCAAGTTATTGAAGCAAAAGGACATTGCCTGCATATGACTCATCCTCAACCGGTGGCGGATCAGATCCATGCGTTTTTACAACGACTCACTCAGACAATGGAATAAACCATGGTTCCGGTGTTTACGCCCGACGTCTTTCCCTGTGGCTGCCTCGTCACCACGCTCTCCGAGCAAGTGATCCTTCGGGCGAATCCGTATTTTTATCTGGAGTTCCAGCAAGCACCGAAAGCACAACAGCGTCTTAGTGATGTGCTGACTCCGGCATCAAAAATCGTGTTAGAAAGTTTTGTCATGCCGATGCTTTTGAACATGGGACATTGTGAGGAAATCCAGCTGACCATTCAGGGCAACAGTGGCGAGCGCTTGCCGGTGTTAGTCAATGCCAATGTTCAGCAGGGTGATGAACCACTGATTTTTTGGGTGATTAACAGTGCCAAGCAACGTGACAAGCTCTATCAGGAACTGGTCGACCTGAGAAATGCGTTGGAAGAGAAAGCAGAGCGCCTGGAGTTATTGTCACAGACCGACGAACTCACCGGCCTGCTCAATCGCCGCGCTTTTATCAGCCGGGCACAACTACTGCTGAAGCAGGCGCACCGGCATGACCAAACCTGTTCGTTTCTGTTATTAGATATTGACCATTTTAAGCAAATCAATGACCTGCACGGTCATGCCTGCGGTGATGCAGTGTTACGCCAGCTCGGTCAGCTGTTGCAGAAGAACTGCCGCGAGCACGACGTATTGGCGCGCATTGGCGGCGAAGAGTTTGCCATCATATGTATGGACAGCCCCACCGACTCGGCCGCCGCTTTTGCTGAAAAATTACTCAGACTGGTCAGTGCGGAACCGATCGATGGTATTGCGGTGACTGTCAGTATCGGAGTCGCCACCGCCGGACAATTGTCTTTTGAGCAACTCTACAAACAAGCGGATTTATTATTGTACGAAGCCAAACATGCCGGGCGTAATCGGCTGGTGGCTGCGTTATATCCCGCCGACATTTAACGCTTCAGTCCTGACATCCGGGTCAACCCGCTAAAAAACATAAACCGGCGATCAAAATGCGCCAATGTCAGCAGCGCCGGTACTTTGTACTGTGGTCGCAGTATTTCTTACCAGCCATGAGTGCTCTGATGAACCAACTTGAACAATTACGCAGCTTGACCACGGTCGTGGCTGATACCGGCGATATTGCCGCGATCCAACAGCTGCAGCCGACTGAAGCGACCACCAACCCGTCATTGATCCTGCAAGCCAGTCAGCTCCCGCAGTACCAGGCTTTATTACTGGACGCCTGCCGCGCCCATCCGGACTCTATAGCGGCGATTTCTGAACAGGTCACCGTCAACTTTGGCGCCGAGATCCTCAAGCATATTCCCGGCCGGGTCTCGACCGAAATCGATGCGCGGCTGTCGTTTGATTGTGCCGCCAGCGTGGCAAAAGCACACAGCATCATTGCGCGTTACGCCGCCAAAGGCATTGATAAATCGCGGGTGCTGATCAAACTCGCCGCCACTTGGCCCGGCATTCAGGCGGCAGCGGAACTGGAACAACAAGGTATCGCCTGCAATCTGACGCTGGTGTTTTCGCTGGCCCAGGCCAAAGCCTGCGCGGATGCAAATGTGACGCTGATTTCGCCTTTTGTCGGACGTATTCTGGACTGGTATAAAAAACAGCAGCCTAATACTGATTTCAGCGGCGCATCGGACCCCGGTGTACAGTCAGTCCGGCAGATTTATCAGCACTACAAAAGCCATGGCATCGGTACCGTGGTGATGGGCGCCAGCTTTCGCAATATTGACCAGATCCGCCAGCTGGCCGGCTGCGACCTGCTGACCATAGCACCGGATTTACTGAATCAGCTGCAGGCTGCAGCGGCACCGCTGCCTCGTCATTTACAACCTGATGTGGTCCGGGCCCCGGCAGCAGCCACGCCATTGACTGAAGCTGAATTCCTTTGGCAGCTGAACGAGGATGCCATGGCCTGCGAAAAACTAGCCGAAGGTATCCGTAAATTTGCCGTGGACCAAATCAAACTGGAACAGCTGTTGCAGCAGCTGCAGCAAAAACTCTGAGTGAAATCCCGGTGAGGTTTGATAGTGAGGTTTGATGGTGCAATTCGCGTCGCTCATTGCACCCTACGCTTTTTTTGACCTGACGTAGGGTGTGTAGAGCGCAGCGAAACACACCGGTTACCGCGTAACGGGTGTCGCGCACCGGTTACAGCGTAACGGCTACCATGCTTGACGGTGATCTTTGGCGGTGCAATTCGCGTCGCTCATTGCACCCTACGCTTTGTTTGACCTGACGTAGGGTGTGTAGAGCGTAGCGAAACACACCGGGTGTCACACACCGGTTACCGAGTAACGGTTACCGCATTCCGTTTACTTGGCCATGTTTCCCAAAGAACCGGCGTCCGCCCTTGACATATTGCCCTACCGAATCAAGGCTTTGTGCTGTCATGGAGGACACCAATGCCTAACTATCATCGGGCTTATCAAGCCGGCGGTTGCTATTTTTTCACCGTGAATCTGCAACAGCGTTATCCAAACGATTTGCTGGTGCGCCATATCGACGTGTTACGGGCTGCTTTCCGGGATGTCGTACAACGCCACCCTTTTGGCTTGGATGCCATCGTGATACTACCCGACCATCTGCATTGTGTGCTGACACTCCCAGCCGATGATGTTGATTACCCGACCCGCTGGCGTTTGATTAAAAGCTATTTCAGCCGGCAGCTATCGGCAACAGAACCCAGTTCTGACAATCGTCACAAACGCTACGAGCGCAATATCTGGCAACGTCGGTATTGGGAGCATCTGATCAGGGATGAACGGGATTGGCGTGCACATATTGATTATGTTCATATCAATCCGCAACATCATGGTTATGTAACACAAGTCGCCGATTGGCCGTTTTCAACCTTTCATCGTTATGTGCAACAAGGCATTTATCCGGTCGATTGGGGTGGCAGCCACGATACAGTTGCAAAAATCGCTAGCGCCGGAGAGTAAATAACCCGGTGCAATTCGCGTCGCTCATTGCACCCTACGGTAGCTCCAACAAAATGTAGGGTGTGTAGAGCGCAGCGAAACACACCGGTTACCGAGTAATGGGTGTCACACACCGGTTAGCATGCTGGCGGTGATCTTTGGCGGTGCAATTCGCGTTGCTCATTGCACCCTACGCCAGCTCTAACAAAGCGTAGGGTGTGTAGAGCGTAGCGAAACACACCGGTTAGCATGCTGGCGGTGATCTTTGGCGGTGCAATTCGCGTTGCTCATTGCACCCTACGTCAGCTTTAACAAAGCGTAGGGTGTGTAGAGCGTAGCGAAACACACCGGTTACCGCGTAACGGGTGTCGCACACCGGTTACCGCGTAACGGTTACGCGGTAACCGGCGGGCATTAATTGCGGCCGGCCTTGCAATGTTCATTGATAAATTGCTGATGGGACGGCATGTAATCGACCGATTTACGGATCACCTGGCGAATGCTGTCGAGCCGGCCCTGCAGCTCTTGCTCACTGAACATATCCACCAGCGGATGATAGCCATCCGGTACTATGCCCTGACCATACATCACTTCGAACCAGCTTAAATCGCTGAACATCTCGTTGTTGTGGCGAAAGATCCGGCCTGACGCCCGGAACTGCTGCAGCTTCTGCGTGAGCTCAGCCGGCACCGCCATCGTCCGGCAGTACTGCCAGAATGGTGAGTCGTTCCGTTGTGTTGCGTGATAATGCAGGATCAGAAAATCACGGATCCGCTCATAGTCAAAATCCATCTGGCGGTTAAATTCGTCGATATCGGCCTGCGAAAAGCCCTGCTGCGGAAAAAAGCTGAACATCTTGGCAATAGTGGCCTGGATCAGATGCAAACTGGTCGACTCCAGCGGTTCCATAAAACCACCTGATAGCCCAACGGCCAGCACATTGTTTTTCCAGAATTTTTTCCGTTTCCCAGTAACAAACCGCAGCTCGCGCGGTTCAGCCAGCGCGGCGCCATCGAGGTTTTGCAGCAAAATAGAGGTGGCTTCGTCCGACGACATAAATTTGCTGGAAAACACATGACCATTGCCGATGCGGTGCTGCAACGGAATGCGCCATTGCCAGCCGGCACTATGCGCGGTGGCGCGGGTAAATGGCCATGGCTCGCCAGCACTTTCGCACGGCACTGCAATAGCCCGGTCGCATGGCAGCCAATGCGACCAGTCGTCGTAGCCGGTTTGCAGCGCCTGCTCAATCAGCACACCATGAAACCCGGAACAATCAATAAAAAAATCAGCTTCATGCATACTGCCATCGGCCAGCTGCACCCCTTTGATAAAGCCATTGTCATGCTGATACACCTGCGCCACTTTGCCTTCGGTACGCTGTACGCCCCAGCCCTGCGCCAGCTCGCGTAAGTACAACGCGAACAAACCTGCATCAAAATGAAAGGCGTAAGCGATATTGGAAAGCGGCGAATGGCCGGCATCGATGGAGCGCATAAAGCGCCGTTCGTTGCAGGCGAGCGAACTTAAGGTGTATTCATCCAGTGGCGCGGCCTTACCGAGCGCCCGCATTTTCAGCCAATAATGATAAAACTGGATCCCTTCCATATTTTTGCCGACATCACCAAAGGCGTGATAATACCGGCTGCCGATTTCCGACCAGTTCACAAACTCGATACCGAGCTTAAAAGTGGCCTGGGTACGGCGCATAAACTCGTTTTCGTCGAGGCCAATTAAGTCGTTGTACAACATGATTTGTGGAATAGTGGCTTCGCCAACACCCACAGTGCCAATCTCGTCAGATTCAATCAGCTGGATCTCGCAATAGCGATTTTTCAGCACTTTCCCTACCGCAGCGGCCGTCATCCAGCCGGCAGAGCCACCACCTAATATGATGATTTTTTTAATTTTATTGATCATAACCACCTTGGTTCCGTTACAGCGGTGCGATAACCGTTATGTGAAACCCACCCTACAGCCGGATTTACGATCGTAGGGTGGGTAGAGCGAAGTGAAACCCACCTTATCAGCCAGATTTACGATCGTAGGGTGGGTAAAGCGAAGCGAAACCCACCTTATCAGCCGAATTTACGATCGTAGGGTGGGTAGAGCGAAGTGAAACCCACCACTCGCCCTACCGCAACGCACCAATCAGAAATTGGCCCGCATCACCAGCGCAATACGCCGATCTGAAACAAACCAGGACCGCCCGGCGGTTAAGCCAGCATCATTGAGCATCATCAGCGTTTCCGACTGCGAGTTGGTGATGTTGGTGGCCTGCAAACCGACACTAATATTGTCGAAGTTGTAGAACACCGAGCCGTCCAGCTGACCGTGGTCGTCATACCACAGCGGCGCTTTACTGATCACATCACGGGTGGTCAGCAGATACTTCGAACGCCAGTTGTAAGCAAGCCGCGCACTCCAGCCGTTTTTCTCGTACATACCAACAATGTTAAAGGTTTTATCCGATTGGCCCTGCAGCGGTACATTCGCCATGTTGACGCGGATCCCGGTGTCGGTGAAGTCATCACCGAGCCAGCTTTCATCTTCGACATCGACCTGGTTATTCGGCACACCGCCCGCATCAATGTAAGTAAAGCTGGCCTGTAAACCTAAGCCGTTAAAGGGTTCAGGCAACTGATCAAAAAATTGCTGATAGGCCAGTTCCAGACCGTCCATTTCGCCTTCACCGCCATTGATGGTGGTTGATACCAACGAGGTTTGGTTGGCGCCTGTGCTCGGATTCGTCACATTCTGCGCAAAGGCGCCCTGAATGAAATAATTTGACAGATCTTTGTGGAACAGTGTCGCACTGAGCTGGCCCACATCAGCAAAATACCATTCAATCGATGCGTCATACTGCAATGATTCCATCGGCTGCAGATAAGGGTTGCCGCCACTACCGGTCCAGGCCGGAATATAAGCCCGGGTGATCATGTTGTCTTGCGGCAGCGGCGGATTAGCCGGGTCTACCACTAACACAGGTCGTTCGGTTTGCACCGGTTCACTGCCCAGCGTCAGCCGGTTTTGCACGTCGCCCATATCTGGCAGCGCGATGGCTTTAGAGATGGCGAAACGCGTAATCAGTTCATCGGTCAACTCGACTTTGAGGTTAAAACTTGGCAACCAGGTCTTGTACTTGGATTCAGCAGTTAAACGGTCCTCAGCATCGTTGCCATAGGCCCGATCCGCATCTGGCAGGTAGTTCACCGCATCGCCAATCCAGCGGTTTTCCGGCGCTTTTAAGGCGTCTTCAACCGAGGCATATTTGCCGGCACTCAGTTGCTGATTGACCCAGGTCAGCACTTTATCTTTGGTCAGCTGCTGATTGCGCAGGCCTTCCGGCGGCAGGAAATCCGGTAGCAAATCCGGGAATGTTACGAAGCCATTGGCCTCGCGATCCAGTTCGACATACCGAATACCAAAGTTCCCGGCGTAGCGCATCGAACCGGCGTCGCCTTCAAAATTAAAGCGGGCATAAACCGCTTTGTTGGTTTCCGTGGTGTCGTTCACTTCACCCGGTGTGAAAATGCCATATTGCGCATCAACATTGCTGCGCTGCGGGTAAGGCGTCCAGTTGCCACCCGCCGATTTAAATGGCTGGCGCGCCGGATTGGCCCCCATGATCGAGCGCACATAAGCCTCTGTCATGTGGATGGTTTGATTACCCGGGATATTGGCGATACCGCCGCCATGAAAATCTGACCAGTCGACCATTTCATAATCGTTAGCGTCCAGCGGGATTTTATCCAGCCAGCCGGCAGCAGCGGCCCCTGAATATTCCGGCGCTAACGCCCCCCAGTTCCAGCTGGTCGACCGCACGGTTTGTTCCCGTTTGGCATAACGTAAACCGGCTTGCATCGAAGTCAGGATGCCGAGATTATCCAGTTCATAACTGGCATCCAGCCGGGTTGCGACCGAATCACCTTCCGAACGTTCATAGTGGTCCATCGCGCTTCTGAGGAAATACGATGTTGGGTCCTGGAAGTAGTTTTTATCACCATTGGCATCGCCGCTAAAACCCGGGTAGCCGGTGGCAAAAGCAGCCGGATTGGCATCTCGATGACCAAACCAGGGTTCCAGTAACGTCATGGTCGGCGTCGAACCTGACACATCGTATTGCTGACCAGCAAAAGCGGCGGTATGCACCACGACGTCGTCGTCCTGCGTATCGGCTTCCACCCACTGCACGTCGCCGGTCAATTTCAGTTTTTCAGTCACTTTCCACTGCAGGTTCAATGACATATCTTCAACCAGTGTGTTGGTATCCTTGATGCGGCTGTCAAACTGCGTGACATAACCAAACTGATTGCGGGCATTGGTGCCCCAGCCACGGGCGACCCGGTCGACGTTGCCGTCGGCGGCGCGCCAGCCATCGACACCCTGAACAATGCTGCCAGACTCAAACAGGCCTTGTTCATCAAATGCAAACTGAGTGCCTTCCAGCGGGCGCGACCTCCGCCCAGCGATATTGTAATAACCGCCCTGATATTTCACTGCCTGTTCATGCCAGGATAACCGGGCGTCCGAACGGATATACTGCAACGTGCCTAACAAGGTTTCGTCTTTGTTTTGCCACTGTAGCGCACTGGAAAAGCCGGTGCGTTCGCGGTCATCGAATTTTTGCAGCAGGTTGGCGGCGTTTGGCATCCAGACGGTGCCTTTATTGTCGGCACCGGCAAAAGCTTCAGCGCCAGCCAGAGTATTGGCTAAAAACGGCACATAAGCATCGGACTGGATACCATGCGATTTGCCGTAAAGCTGGGAATGGGCGGCGTTAAACAGGTAACCAATTTCGCCGCCGCTGTCTAATTCAAACCGGTCACTGAACAGACCGGACATGGTCGGGCTGCCTTTTTCTGCCAAGTCGCCATAAGACCAGTCGCCACTGATCGCAAACACCCGGCCGTCGGAATCAAAGGGTTTGCGCGTACGCAAACTGACAGTGCCGCCAATGCCGCCCTCAATCATATCCGCCGTTTGGTTTTTAAAGATATCAACGCCGCCCATCAGTTCAGGCGATACGTCCTGAAACGACAGACCGCGGCCTGAGTTGGCGGTGAAAGAATCCCGGCCATTAAACTCACTGCGGGTTTGTGTCATGCCACGGATAATGGCGCCACTGCCTTCGACGCTGAAATGGTCCGGATCATCCGGGCCGGCAAAACGCTCGACCGAAACCCCCGGCACGCGTTGGATAGCCTCCAACACGCTGCGATCCGGCAGCACTCCGATATCTTCTGCCGAAATGCCATCAATGATCGTGTCCGCCAGCCGCTTGATATTCTGTGCGCTTTGTAAATTGGCACGGGTGCCTTTGACTTCAATCACTTCGACGCTGGCTTCGTCTTTGGTCTTTTTGCTGTCCGCTGGCGCGGCTTGTTGGGCATAAGCGCCAACAGACAACCCCAGCATTGCCATCGCCAGCACCGAGCGTTTAAACGCCGGTCGTTTTGAAGCAGACCGCTGTGCAGTCTGCTGGTATAAATCGCCTTTCCTCATCGCTTGTGTCTCCGCACTTATTCTTGTTTTTTGCCAGTGCGAAAAATTCGGGGACAGCCCAATCCCGACACACAATCGCCTGACTCATTGATATCGCAGCAGTTTCTGGTGTGTTTTGTATCGTTCATCTCCATCTGATCCGACATTGTTAACACCAGCGCTGGCCGATCTGATATTGCGGGGCGATGACAAAGCGGTCAAACCAAGTGGCAAAAAACGCAAAAGAGAAAACATAAAACGCACGGGGTCAGCGGATGGGCAAGGTAGTTGAGTGGGTATGACAGCCAGCGACTTCGGCAGGTCCGAGCGAAAACCGAACCTGTCGATTATCTGGTGGTTCGTGGTTAATCGGGAAAACGTTCAATATGGACTTCACCGCGGCGGCCAAAATAGCTGACATGGCGGCCCGCGATCCAGACGGTATAGCCGATACAACCAGCTTGCTGAGACAACAATTTAAACTCGGGATACATCACAGTTCCTTGCTGCGCACCACGGATCGCGGCGCGCAGCGCGTCGGTACTGAATGTGTCGGCAATACCCTGCTCTGGCTTAGCAAAATCTAAGTCGACAGTCTCGCCGGAAGGCAGATAATAAGTTGCACGACCGGCCCGGTAGTCCACCTGATAGGCTTCGACACCGACACTGAACAACTGGCCAATCACCTGGCCAAAATGAATGGTGCCGTTGTTCGACGCGGCAAATGTAGCCTGGATCAGCGCCCGGCAACTTTCTTTAAGCGGTTGAGTCATCAGATACCTCTAATTAAATAAAAATCAGTTGGTTGGAATTTCAGTCAGTTGATGATGCAATACCAGCGCCTGCATGCTCTGCAGCAACATCTGTTGTTCAGCGGGTGTGAGATGGCCAAAAAAGTGCTGATCATTGGCATCGGCCAGGGCTGCCAACACCGGCACCAGTGCTGAGCCCTCTGGTGTCAGCACCAGGCATTGTTCGCGCGCTTTGCCTTCAGCCAATTGACGCACCGCATAGCCTTTTTCTTCCAGCCGGCTCATCACTTTGGACGCCGCGCCTTTAGTCATCCCCAGCGCTTCAATCAGGGCTGCATGGCTGGTACCGGGTTGCTGCCATAAAGTACGCAGTGCGACCCATTCGCTGAGAGTCACGCCTTTTTCTTCTAATAATTTCTGAAACCGCATCGAGACATGGTTGGAGACAAAGCGCAGCCAAAAACCGAGGTGCGCTTGTAATGGAGCAGCAGTAGTGGTCATATTTAGGATTCCATGGAAACTTAAGTGAATATTAGTTTCCGCGGAAACACATGTCAATACTTAAATGATGCCGAACAACTACAGCGCGTTGCTGATCCGGCACGCATTGATCGCTGTTACAGGCCAAGATGAGGCACCGGCAACTCTATCTGCTGCTGACTGACCTTGCCGCTGTAGATAAATTGCTGGATCACCGCAAGCACTTCAGGCGAGCTTTCCAGCAGGTTATGCCCGCCATATTGCACTGTGACCTGCTGGCGTGCGGTTAATCCGGCGACCGCCTGGTGTTGCTCCGCCAGGTAAGTGCGGCCATCGAGCGTGCCGCTCAGCACCAGCGTCGGAATAGCATGGCTGGCTTCCTGGCGGAATGCGTCGCCAAGGTCTAAACCGGGCACAATATTGCTCAGCTGCGGTACCGGGAAATTCAGCATACCGCCGAGCAAAGCGGAAGGCTGCTGCTGGTTGAACTGCTGTAAACGCGCTGGTGAAATACCAGAAGCGACATCCATCATTAATGACATCATCTGCAGTTCAATTGGCCCCGCGATATAACCATCCAGCAGACCTGTGCCCAGGATCTCTGCCAGCACCGGTTTCATCGCCTCCGGTTGCGCCTGCAAGCCCTGATACAACTGCAGCAATCTACCTATGCGCTGGTTAGGGTCGGCCAGCGACATCGACGTCAGCAGTTGCAGATGCAATCGTTGAAACAAAAAGTCGCGACTGCTGCCATCGGCTTGTTTCAGGCTCAGCAGCAGTGGCGTTTTGTCGAGCTGCGTCAGGACCTGCTGCATCAACGCGGCAATATCCGGAAAACGTGCCTGCAATGCCGGGTCCAGCGCAATCCGCTGCTGCAGACGCGTCAAATACAGCTGGGTCTGTGCCGGCATTTTCACTGTCTGGTCCAGACCTTCCACACTGGCCAGCACCAGTTTGTCGAGCCGCTGCGGGAACAGCTTGCTGGCTGCCAATGCTAAATGCGTGCCGTAAGAAATGCCCCACAGCGTCACTTTGTCAGCGCCCAAATGCTGGCGCAGTGCATCGAGGTCTAACGCGTTCTGCACTGTGGTATAGCCCAGCAGATCGACCCCTTGCTGCTGCCAGCGTTGTTGGCACTCGGCTGCAGCCTGCTGGTACAGTGCGGCAAATCGCGGCTCGTCGATCCGCTGATTGGTCGGCACCACAACAGACGACTGGCAAGGTTTCACGTCAGCCGACAGGCCGGCACCACGCTGATCCAGCGCAATCACATCGGCCTGAGCGGTCAAACCGGTAAACAATGGAAAACGCGGGCCTTTCGCGGTATGAATGCCGGAACCACCGGGGCCACCAGACAGATAGATAATCGGCGAGCCCGGTTGCTCTGTTGTGGCCGGGAAACGCACATAATGCAGTTTCAGCAAGCGACTGCCAGCGCGCTGCCGGTTCTCCGGCACTAAAAAGAAACCGCGAAAGGCATCGGTGCTTTCGCCATTGCCGGCAGTGAAGCGAAACGCCGTTTCATTAGCATACCGCTGCGCTTTGCTGTCCGCGGCCAGACTTTGCGCGCTTTGACCGGCCATCAGTAAACCCATCACAGCTAACACTATATTCCGCGGCAGCGGGCGGCGGGACAAACTACTTGTCGATAGACATTTCAATAACATAACATGCACTCCTTGGTTAACTTTCCCGCAGTAAAACAAGGCTGGAACTGATCCGCGAGCTGTCATCTGCCAACGGTAGGATGTTTTGCAGCGGCGGCGCTGAACGGTCGTGTTTTTTCCGCTAAACGGCAGCGCTTTTCTGCCACCGGAGCCATCGATGCAGACCTTTGCCCTGCCCCGCAAGCAGCTGGCCCGCAGCAGTGCGCTGGCTGTGCTGCTGATCATCCTGTTCAGCTGTTTTGCGCTGGTGCTGCACCAACCGCGCGCGCTGCCGCAATTGCAGGAGTTAACCATTAAAGCCTGGTGTGATGGCGGGCAATTCCAGACTATCCCCAGCAGTTTCAGCGTGGCAGGCTGCCAGCAGCAGGCCGCGCAGCCGGCCGATCCACAGGGCCGCTTGCTGTGGTTAGAACTGCCGTTTGAACTGCCCTCCGGTGCCACCGAGCAACCGCTGGCGCTGTTTAATTTTGCCAAAGCCTCCAGCGCTGTGTATTTAAACGGCCAATTGGTGGGGCAAAATGGCCAGCCCGGTGATGCCGCCACTGAAATCGCCGGCCAGATGGACAGTCGGATTTACTTGCCGTCCAAGTTGCTGCGCACCGGCAGCAATCAACTGGTTTTGTTGATGTCGGCACAACAAGGCTGGTTCAGACTGGCGCAGCCGATCCACTTTATTGGCATTGGCCCTTATAGCGATGTCAGTGTCTATCTGCAGCAATACACCGGCCTGGGTTTGTTAATCCTTGGCGTGTTATGCACCGGCCTGTTGTATTTCAGTGCGTTGGCATTGCTTGGCAATAGCGCAGCGGCTCTTTCTGGTGATACAGCGCGTGGCCAGGATGCGTTGCTGGCGCTGTTGTGTCTTTGTGCTGCGGCGCAGTTATGGCTGGAAATGAGCCGGGGACTGCTCGGTTATCCGTATCCACTGCATGAGTTGCGGCTTTGCGCCATTTTGTTGTGCGCCTGCGGCTTTGGTTTTGCATTATTGTGGCTCACGCTGCTGCGTTATCAGCCACAGCGCTGGCGCTTCTGGACGCTGCTGACGTTGCTGGTGCTGCTGCCGGTGCTGTGGTGGCTGGATAGCTTTGATGGCCGCATCGCTATCGCGACGTTATTACCGGCCGCTTTGGCGGCCCTGATCGCCGCCGTCCACTGGTATCAGGCGGAGCACAAAGATACTGCAAGCACAGAAGGCGCCGGTACCAGTGCCGTGTTGCTACTGCTTTATCTGATCCTGGCGGTGGTGCTAAACGGTATTTTTCAGGAAATTCTGGCGTTTTTGCTGGTGACTTTGCTGCTCTGTGGCCTCTTTATCGAGCAGGCGCTGCAACGTCAGCAACAACTCAGACAGCAACTTGCCGATCAACAACTGATCCTGCAACTTCAATTGCAATTACAGCAAAATCAAAGCGCTACGCCCAAAGCCAGTCTGACCTTAACCAGTGCCGGCAAGGTGCAGCGGCTGCTGGCAGATGACATTGCCTATTGTCAGGCCGCGCGTGATTACAGTGAGATCTGGCTTACGGATGGTCGGCAACATTTGTACAGCGGTACGATCAAGGCGCTGGAACAGGAATTACCCGGTCACTTTATCCGCGTGCACCGCTCTTACCTGGTCAATGCACATCAGGTCCGGCAATTTCGCACCACCACGGACGCCGATAGCGGCAGTGGCGCTGTGTTAATTCTGGCCAGTGGCCAGCAAGTCCCGGTCAGCCGGCGCTTAATCCCGGCGGTGCGCAGTGCCATGCTGACTCCTGCTGCGACGAGCAGCTAGCGAGCACAGAGGGCCGGTGAGCCCGTCAGTTCAGCAACGCCGCTAATACATACACCAGCGGCGCATTCCAGTTAATCGCCACTTCGTTACTGGCGTAGCTGCATTCGGTGTCACTATAAGATTTGGCCGGCGCTTTGGACGGATAGACACAGCCGTCCTGCTGGCCCGGATTGGCACCACCGGCGAGCCAGCCTGGCACCGGCGCAGTCACCCCATCCGCCTCTGACGGCCGGTGATGCAGATGCTGCGGCGTTTTGCTGCCAAAACCACTGACATAGCTGTAGCCGGTCGGATTGCGGCCCAGCACATAATCGACTAAACCCTGAGCTGCCTGCTGATATTGCTGCTGTTGAATCTTGCCCGCGGCATCTGTGCCTAACAGCCGAGCGCTTTGTAATAACAGCATGGCTTTATTCAGCGCCACGGCATTACTGCCCCAGACAAAATCGTTTTCCACCAGCGCCAGCGCTGCCGGCGATTGCTGCTGTTGCCGGACAAATTCATTGGCCAGCCCGGTCATTTGCTGTTGCAAGGTTGCCCGCAGTGCTGCCGGGACAACGGGCGTCACGGCGAGTTCTGCCACGACCAGCGCCAGCGGATTGGCCCAGCCGGCGACCTGTAATGGCCCGGCTTTTTGCCTAAAAGCTTCAAAAGCCGCCAGATAGTCGGCCCGGCCGTTTTGCAGATACAAAGCACCGGCGGCAAATGCGAACTCGTCGCTCAGCACATCGTCGCCATAAGCACCGGTTTTCACATCAGCTGGTTGCCGGTACACCACGTCAGGATGAGCGAGTGCCCAGCGCCAGGCAGCTTCGGCACTTTTGGCATAATCAACCGCGCGCGTTGCATAGCCGGCGGCCTGAGCTTGGTCAGCCGGAAATGCCGCCAACACCCGGCTGGCTTTGGCCAAAACCGCAGCGTAATTCAGCGCCGCCGCCGTAGTTTTTTGCACGACAAAACGTGGTTTAGTGGCATCTTTTGGCATCACCACGCCATCAAACGTCAGATTGGTCAGTTTGTGATAGACGCCGCCGTCAAACGGGTCCTGCATCGCCCGCAGCCAGTCGAGGTTCCACTGCACTTCAGCCAGCAGGTCCGGCATGGCATTTTTTGCTGAACCTAAGCCCGACTCCGGGATCTGCCATTGCCTGTTGGCATAAAAGGCCGGGAAGTCGCTATAGGCCTGCAGCAAGGTGTAAGTCGATACGCCGGAGTTCACCACATATTTGTTGTAATCACCGGCGTCATACCAGCCTTTTGGCGCTGAAAACTGCGTCCCGGCCGGACGGCTGGCCGAAGCTGCCGAGGCGTGCACAATCACCTGCTCATCCGGATGACCGGCCGCTCTGGCATAGGGCCCGGCGTGTTCCGGGCTTAACGCCGTCGACGCGCGGTTAAAATAAAACGCTTTGATGGCGCCATCATGCACAGCGCTGTAAACCGCTGGCGCCACCCGAAATGGCGTCAGCGGGCAGTCGTTTTGTAATTGCAGCTGATAAAAACCCGGTTGCTGCAGTGCGCTGAAATCCAGCGTCGCGACCTTTTCCGCAGCTAATCGCCGATCAGCCGGCGCTGTTAACGCCCAGTCAGCAGGCGCTGAGCTTTGCCCCGCAAACACCACAGTACCGCTGGCATCAAAGATGCGGAACTGCTGCGGCGCGATTGCGCCTTGTACCAGCGCCTGCTTGCTGGCTGACGGCAAATAGCCGGTTTGATTGACCTGCACCACTGCGCATGATGTACCGAACTGTTGCGCCAGCTGCGTTAATACCGCCACCACAGGTTTGGCCTGCTGTTGCCGGTCAAATAACAGCGGGTAGTCGGTGCGGCCCAGCATCGGGAAATTGTTCAGCCAACTCTCCGCATCATGCACGCCCCACAAAGTCACTCGATTGATACTGGCCTGATATTTTAAAAATAACCGGAATAAATCGACATATCGCTGGCTATGCTGTGCCGCCACATCTGCCGGCAAACCGGCGGCATAAGGGTTTAACTTTTGCTCCAGCGCCAGCTTATGCGAAATCTCAGCGCCGCCGGCCACTTGCTCGGGCCAGGGCAACACTGAGATATCAAGCTCGGTAATCATTACCTGAGCGCCGGTCGCGGCATAAGCGCGGATTGAGTCTTCCACCTCGCTCAGTAGCGGTGACTGCAGTCCATAATGGCCTTGCATACCAATACCAGCCACGCGGATACCGGCGTCCTGCAGTTGTTTCACCAGCCTCAGCACGCCCTGGCGTTTTTCCGGTTTATACAGGTTAAAGTCGTTGTAATAGAGCTCTACCGCCGGGTCGACTTCCTGTGCCAGCCGAAAAGCGGTGAGGATATAGTCATCGCCAAGGATTTGTCGCCATTCGCTGTTACGCAGGCTACCGTCTTCATTCAGCGCTTCATTGACCACGTCCCAGCCTTTGATTTGGCCGCGATAACGCCCGACCACAGTCTGAATATGCCGGCTCAGCCTTTCTAACAGCAACGCTTTGCTGGCCGGCTGACCGTCAGGACCACGGAATACCCAGGCCGGCGTTTGTTGATGCCAAAGCAAAGTATGCCCAATCACCACACTGCCCTGCGCCTTGGCCAGTGCTACCAGCGCATCACTGCCGCTAAAATCAAACTGGCCCTCCACGGGTTCAATGTTTTCCCATTTCATCAAGTTAGCGGCGGTCAGACTATTAAAATGCTGCGCGAGCAGCGGCTGAATGCTGCTTTCAGCGCCGCTGATTTGTGCCTGACTCAGCGCTGTTCCCAGCAGAAAATATGGCGCAAAAGCATGGCGCAGGCCGGTTGCAGTGGCAGGCTCTGCTGCCATTTGCTTCGCGGCTGTTTGTTCAGGCTGGCTTGGCTCACCGGCACAGCCACTGAGGCCCGCCAATAGCGGACTACACAAAGTGATGGCGCAAAAAGTCCTGGATAAAAAACGCAGTTTCATTGGTTCTCCTGTGGATGCAAGCGGCGGCTCTGCACCGGCCCTACATAACCCGGCTGTAATCCGCCGGTATCAATAGTGATTTTTTGCAACACCACTGCCGGGTCGACCAGATAAACCCGGAGTTGATGTAAACCCGGGCTGGCGACCTGCAGCCGGTGACCGAGGATACGGATATTATCCAGCACCGATTGCTGCCAAACTTTGTCGTCGTAATTGGCCATCAGATCCAGTAGCTGTGGCTCTGCATCGTCGAGCGCGACCGCCAACCGCACGCCACGGCCCGGCGTGATTTGCAGCGCCGGTGACAGATATAACTGCAGATTAAATTCGCCGGCCTGCTGGAAATACAACGGGAACAGCAAGTGCGGCGCTTGTTTGATGGCGGCCGGGCTTGTATCGACAAGCTGATCCGCTGGCGTCACCGCCACCATGCTGCCCGCCTGCTCATCCAGCAAGAAACGACCGAGACCTGCGACCTGCTGCCAATAGCGTTCTGTACTGTTGCCTTGTACCTGTGCACTGCTGGCGTTGACTGCAATATAACCATCGGCGTCAGCAAAAGGCGCGTTCTGCCGTGCGGCCAATGCCGGCTGAATGGCCGGCGCGCGCGCGGCCGGGCTATCCAGTGCTGTCACTTTGATTTTGGCCCAGCCATAGCCGGTACCTTTGACCCAGACTTCTGCCTGATTCAGCCCCGGTTGGGTTTTGCTCCAGTCGATGCTGACTTTGAGCGGATAAGAGGTTTTCACTTCAGCTTGGCTGGCGCTGATTTGTAGCCAGCCTGCCTTGTTCTTACCAGAACTGGCATCAACCACTTTGGCTTCAAACTGAAATGGCTGGCTGCCACGATTAAATATATCAATGACACGTTGCTGCATGCCCAACCGGTCAAACCGCGGCAGCGTCAGGCTATGCCCTAAATCATCACTTTGCGGCCAACTTGCGCTTGAACCTTCAGCCGCCACACCCATATCCGCCGCTTCGATAGGCTGGTTAGTAAGTAAAACGGGCATGGTGTTAGCTTCCGGATTGCGCCAATACCGAAGGCCAATATGCGGCTGCGCCATCAACTGATCCCAGCGGCCAGTTTTATCCGACGTGCTGCCGATGGCGTGATAACGCGCCGTTAAAGCGGCATCGCGGTCAAACCAGCGTTTGACGTCAGCTGCGGCGGCATTGGTTTCGCGCCTCCCTTGACTCGCCAATAACTGATTACGCGCCTCGGCGTGATACAACTCAAACAAGGCCTGCGTCGCCTGTACCGGATGATCGACCAGCTGAATAAAGGCATCCTGTTGATTTTTAGGCAATTTAGCCAACAATGTGCTCGAGCGCGCGGCCAGATCAGCCAGCTCTGTACTGACCCGCGCAGCTTCCTGATTAGCCAGCAGCGGATAACTCTGGGCCGTCATCGCTTCAGGCCGGCGCCGGCCATTATGGCGGCTATAGCCTTCCAGTAACCAGGCGATCTCTGTCGAATGCTCAGGGCCAAACTGCTGGGTGGCAAAATCGCGGGCATATTGTTCGAGGTTGCCGGCAGTAAACTGTGTCGGGTTCCAGGCCATCCGTAGGAAAAAGTCGATCGGATACTCCATCGGTTTTAAATCGCCGACATTGACTATCCAGATGCGGTCGGCCTGATAACGCCAGGCCAGCTCCATTTGCTGCCAGATTTTGGCGATGGGTGTGGAGTTGATCCAGGTGTAAGAACGTGGCCCGCCAACATAATCAAAATGGTAATAAACCCCGGCGCCGCCACTGCGGTTGCGCTCATCCAAGGTCGGCAGGCGACGTAAATGACCGAAGTTATCGTCGGACCATAATAGCGTCACATCTTCCGGCACCCGCATGCCGCGCTCATAAAAGCCCTGCACTTCTTTATACAAAGCCCAGACTTGCGGTACTGTGCTGACGTCGCGGTTTTTGAAGGTTTCAGCCAGAATTTGCCGCTGATCCGCGACAATTTTTTCCAGCAAACCGATATTTTCACCTTCACTCATCGGCTCGTCTTCCTGACCGCGCATGCCAAGCGTAAAGATACTTTCTAAGTTTTTGTGCCGCGCCGCCCCGTGCTGCCAGAACTGATAAATCGCCTCGCGGTTTTTCGAGTACTCCCACGGGCCTTTGCCATAACGGTTCCATTCTTTGTCGGCGCGCATCATCGGCTCGTGGTGGCTGTTGCTCATCACGATGCCCATTTCGTCGGCAACAATAGCGTTTTGCGGGTCGTCGTCGGCAAAAGCGTTATTCCACATCGCGGGCCAAAGAAAATTAGCTTTGAGCCGCAGCAACAGTTCAAAGACCTGCTGATAAAACTGATGGTTATAACCGCCGTATTTTTGCATGACCCAGCTGGTTAACGCCGGGTATTCGTCGTTGAGGAAAATACCGCGGTATTTGACTTTTGGCGCGTCCACTTTAAACGTGCCGGCTTTGATATACAGCATCTTGCTGGTTTTTACCGGCACATCAGCCCACCAGACCCAGGGCGACACGCCCATCTGCTCGGCCAGATCATAGACTCCAAAAATTGCGCCGCGCTTGTCGCTGCCGGCGATCACCAGCGCCTGGCGGATGCCCGGCAGCGGCGCTTCAACCAGGCTGATTTGGAAGGCTTCCCAGCGGCCTTTGATGGCACTGACATCGAGTTTGCCGCGCTGAACCAAGTCCGCCAGTAAGGCGGATTGGTCCAGACTGCCGACAATCAGCGCCAGCCCCTGTTCAGTGCCAGCTACAACGCTGTGCAGCATCGGCAGCTGCCGGCCCGTCACTTTGCGGATATCCTGCTGCAAAGTTGCGACGGCGCGTAACAAACCTTTGTGGTCCTGCCGATCTACCAGCATTTTCGTAGCCGTCTGCTCGCCGACCAGCGCAAAATCAGCGGGGCTCGCTGGCTCCGTCACTACATAAGGCACAGCGGCGGGCGCAGGCTCAGCGGCTAGCGCCAGGCTGCCGCACCACCACAGGCAGAACGCCGCTGCACCGAAGACAGAAAGCCCCGACCGCATCAGGGTTTATCCGTCGCGGGCACTGTCTGCATGACCGCAGGTTCCAGCCGGCTATGCATACCGAGCATAGTGCCAACAAACCCTTTGGCGACCTGTGTACTGAGGATTTTGCCGTCAAACACCGCGCCTTGCGGGCTGGTCAAAGGCTGCCAGTCAGCTTTGGCATGATCACCGCCCACGCCACCCAGCGCATAGAAGAACCGCACTTCACCTTTGTCACCGCTAATTTTCAGCTGGATCTGTTGCTGCGATCCCTTCACCACCTGACTCAGCATTTGCTGCGGAGCTGCGCCTGCGGCTTGTTCGAGGAAGATCTCAGCCCCATCCGGATGATGACGTAAGCCGAGATAATAGTGATATTGCTCGTTCTGGAACGCGGCTATTCCGGCAGAGCTGCCGGCCGCTGGCACTGTCAGTGCCGTGCTGGCGTCATAATGCAGATGCTGCTGCCGCCGTGCGACAAAGGCCGGTTGCTCCATAGTCGCCAGCGTCGCAGCCGGCTTCAGGTTTAACTGCTGGCCGTCAAGTGTGAAGCGGGCTTTGCTGTGTTCCCGCAGCTGGTACCAGTGTTTGCTGAGCGTCGCTGCGGTGAATTCATCGCGCCAGCTGAAATTGCCGGTTAGCGGGTCGGCGACTTTCGGCATTTTACCGGCGAGGCTGGCAGGCAGCGCCGGCCGCATCGGGATCACTTCGCCTTGTGGCAGAATCATCGGCCAGCCATCCTGCCAGCTGACCGGTAATAAAAAGGTCTCACGACCGGCATTAAAATACTGCTCGTCATAGGCGCGCGTTGCCAGAAACACCGCCCACCAACTACCATCTGCCAGCTGGACAAAATCAGCATGGCCGGCGGTGGTCACCGGATCGGGCCGGTTCGGCGCCAAATCACGCTGTGTCAGGATCGGGTTTTTCTCCCAGGGCACAAAGGGCTCGTTCAGGCTTTTGCTGCGAAACACCACCTCAGAATGCTGGTCGGCGGTGCCGCCCTCGGCGCAGATCAGATAATACCAACCGTTGTGTTTAATCAGGTGCGGCGCTTCAATCCAGATTGGTTTTTTCGCCAAATCCACGCCGCCATTGACCAGCAGTTTTTTCGAATCTTTCAGCACGGCTTTTTGCACCGGATCGTATTGCCACATCCAGATAGCGCGATGGCCTTCGTACAGCGCTTCACCCGGCGCTTCGGCATTGTGGGTGATATAGACCTTGCCGTCGTCGTCAAAAAAGATATCCGGATCTATGCCCGGCACTTCCGGCAACCAAATCGGATCGGACCAGGGACCGGCCGGATCGGTTGCGGTCATAATAAAATTGCCGCCTTTGGTGGTCTGGGTCGCGACTGTGGTGTTAATCAGATAAAACACACCATCGTGATAACGGATAGTAGGCGCATAAATGCCCTGCGAGATTTGCTGGCCGCGCATATCAAACTGCGAATTCCGTTCCAGCGCATGGCCAATCAGCTGCCAGTTCACCAGATCTTTACTGTGCAAAATCGGCAGGCCCGGCGTCATGACAAAAGACGACACCGCCATGTAAAAATCTTCAGAGCCGTCGGCATTGGTTCTTTTGGTGATGGTCGGGTCTGGGAAATAACCGGCCAGTACCGGGTTCTGGTAAGTGCCGGCGGTGACAGGCGGAACGAACTGCGGGTCACGACCTTCATAGCTAAACCAGTCAAATGCAGCAGCAGGTAAGGCCTGGACAACAGGCGTTGCCGTCGCGGCCGGGGCAGCCACCTTGGCATCCTGACAGGCACACAGGCCCAGGCCAAGCAAAGCGGCCGACGTAAATTTCAGTGTTAAATTCATCAGTGTATCTCCATTTTTCCTGATGAATTAGAAGGAAAAAACCGCCAGACAGCAATGCTTTGGCGGTTATGAAAACACATCAGCACTGTGCGATTTTTGGCCGGGGTTCACTGTCAGATCAGCCTGTCTCAATTGCTTTGCTACTTTTTCTAACACCTAAACACATATTGCGACACGCAGAATACAGGCATAATATGCGCATATTGCAATCATTTTTTGAGGTGACAATGAATATCACTTTGGGTACAGAGTTTGAAAAACGCATCAACGAAAAAGTTGCCTCAGGGCTCTACACCTCCGCCAGTGAAGTGATCCGGGATGGACTGCGTTTATTGTTTGAAAAAGACTTGCTGAAACAACAAAAGCTGGAAATCCTCAGGCTAGAAGTGGCAAGAGGTTTTGACCAACTTTCCGCTGGCGAATCAACATCAAAAACTGCATTGGATATTTTTGCAGAAGTAGACTCTGAATCTCATGGCTAGCTACCGCCTATCAGCGCTGGCAGAGGCCGATCTCAGAGGGATTGCTGCAAGCGCGTTAGCTCGTTGGGGAACTGCACAAGCCAGATCGTATCTGGCAGAGCTGGATAAAACTCTACGATTGTTGGCGTTGCAGCCCGAATTGGGCCGACAACGCGATGAGATCGCTCCGGGCGCACGGAGCTTTCCATGTGGCAAACATATCTTTTTTTACCGTTCCGCACCGCCTGAATATATTGAAGTAGCGCGGGTTCTCCATCAGCACATGGACGTGTTAAACCAATTCCAGGACGAGTTTTAAACTCAGCCTGTAAAAAGGTTGTGGCTGGCATATTGCGCAGCCACATCCCCCTAATCATTCACCGCCTGATCGACAAAAGCTTCACCGCGGGCCATGCGGTATTCCTTCGGCGTCTGGCCAAAATGGCGTTTGAATACCGCGTACATATATTGCAACGACGGGTAACCACACAAGTTGGCGATTTCGGTTGGATTGACCTGGGTGTCGATCAGCATTTTGCAGGCGCGGGTCAGTTTCTGATTGTGCAGCTCGGTGTGGATCGAATGGCCGCGTTCGGCGCGAAACCGTTGCTCAAGGTTGGACCGTGAAATGCCCACAAAATCAGTGACCTGCTCCACCTTCACACCACGGCTGGCATTGCGGCGGATGTAGTGCATCGCCTGAATGACATAAGGGTCGCGTAGTGCTTTAAAGTCGGTGGACTGGCGGGACGCCACGCCGACCGGCGATACCAGAATACGCTTGCGGCCGACATCGATATTGTTCAGCTGAGTATGCAGCAATTTCGCCGCCTGATAACCCATTTCAAAGCAGCCCTGCGTGACCGAACTTAAGCTGATGCGGCTTAAATAACGGGCGATGTCATCATCGTCGATGCCGATAATGGCGATATTGTCCGGCACTATGATGCCAACATGTTCACAGGCCTGCAGCAGATGGCGGGCGCGTGAATCGGTCACAGCGATAATGCCAATGGGTTTTGGCAAAGACTGGATCCAGTCGGTCAGCCGGTTCATCGCATATTGCCAGGTTTCAGGCCTGGTGCAATGACCGCTATAAATCTGGCAGTCGTAGCCATCTTTGGCGGTCAGTTTTTTAATAGCGTTTTCGCGCTCGGCGGCCCAGCGATGGTTTTCATCAGCCGGCACGCTGTAAAACGCGAAACGGTCCAGGCCTTTGCGCTTTAAGTGCTCGTACGCGGCCTGTACCAACGCATAGTTGTCAGTCGCCACATAAGGCACCGGCGGATAATCCTGCGCATTGGCATACGAACCGCCCACTCCAACCACGGGTTTGCTGGCACCGGCTAAAGCGCGCTGGATCTCCATATCGTCGAAGTCGGCGATAATGCCGTCGCCGCCCCACTCCTGGATATGCTCCAGCCGGCATAAAAAGTCTTCTTCGAGGTACACATCCCAGTCGACTTTCGACGACTGCAGATAATGCCCAATGCCTTCAATCACCTGTCGATCGTACACTTTGTTTGCGTTAAACAGCAGCGTAATACTGTGTTTTGCCTTGAACATAATTCCACCGTCTTTATCTTTTTTGGTTATCAGTAAAATCGTCTTATCCGCATCGATAATAGACTGACAAGGATCAAGACTGGAAGTCGAAAGCAGAATTCAACAGCAAATTATGAATTTTCATAATTGCCGCAAACCAGCCAAACCCCAAGCATGAGCCCATCTTTCTCAGGTAACAGAAGTGATTTGGCCCATGTATGTAGGCATCGATTTAGGCACATCCGGCATCAAGGTGATTTTGCTGGATGCAGCAGACCATGTAATTGACAGTGCGAGTGCCCCACTCACCGTCAGCCGGCCACAGCCATTGTGGTCGGAACAGGACCCCGCGCATTGGTGGACGGCATTGCAGCAATGTCTCGACACCTTAAGCACCCGCCGCGACTTAAGCAGTGTCCGGGCCATTGGCCTGGCCGGCCAGATGCATGGCGCGACTTTGCTGGATGCACAGCATCAGGTGCTGCGCCCGGCGATTTTATGGAACGATGGCCGAAGTGGCGCGCAGTGCCAACAACTGACCGAGCGGGTACCGGAGCTTGCTGATATCACCGGCAATCTGGCGATGCCGGGTTTTACCGCACCGAAGTTGATCTGGCTGCGTGAACATGAGCCGGACATCTTTGCCCGCGTCGCGATGGTGTTATTACCCAAAGACTACCTACGGTTCTGTTTAAGCGGCGACTTCGCCTCCGATATGTCGGATTCGGCCGGCACTTTGTGGCTGGATATGGCAGCCCGTGACTGGAGCGATGAACTGCTGTGTGTTTGTGGCCTCAGCCGCAATCAAATGCCAAAACTGTATGAAGGCAATCAAATCACCGGCGTGCTGAGCGCCGATTTGGCGGCACGCTGGGGCATGGCGCAAGTGCCGCTGGTGGCCGGCGGTGGCGATAATGCTGCCGGTGCGGTCGGTGCCGGTATTTTAGCGCCGGGTCAGGCCATGTTGTCGCTTGGCACGTCCGGGGTTTATTTCGCGGTAAGTCAGGGCTACAGCGCCAATCCGGATTCCGCCGTACACGCCTTTTGCCATGCACTACCGAACAGCTGGCATCTGATGGCCGTCACCTTAAGCGCTGCCAGCTGCCTGCAATGGTACAGCGAACAGTTGATGAAAATCCCGGTAGCCGAGCTGTTAGCAGAGCTGGAACAGACCCACGATTGGCCTGATGGTATTCCGGCAGCAGCGCCGATTTTCCTGCCGTATTTATCCGGTGAACGCACCCCGCATAACAACCCCAATGCCCGAGGCGTCTGGTTTGGCCTGACGCACGATACTGACCGCGCCGCCATGACTTATTCGGTACTGGAAGGTGTCAGTTTTGCCTTAGCGCAGGGTGCAGCAGCACTGCATAGCGCGAGTGGCATCCCGCATGAAATCAATCTGATTGGCGGTGGTGCGCGCAGCGCCTACTGGCGGCAGTTGCTGGCCGACGTACTGAACCTGCCCCTGAATTTTCGCGAAGGTGGCGAAGTAGGCCCGGCACTGGGTGCGGCCCGACTGGCGGCGCTGGCGATGAATCCGGATGTCGCGGCGGCGACCTTGTGTCCACCGCCGCCGCTGGTCAGTTCGCACCAGCCGGACCCACAACGTCATCAGGCGCTGACAGCACGTTACAACAGCTTTAAAGCCTTGTACGACGCGCTGAAGCCACATTTTTAGGCCTATTGCCTGCGCGGCAGGCGCTTGGGGTCTCAGCGCCCCCCTTGTGATGAAAAGCACAAGATTGCTCTGAAAAAACATAATTGTGGGAATGCCAGCCAGCGCCCACCATGACAACAACAGCACCAACCGTATCGATGATATTCAGGAGAGCAGCGTGGCTCAGTATTTCGACAACTTAGACAAAATCGTTTTTGAAGGTGCCGACAGCACCAACCCACTGGCATTTAAACATTACAACGCCAACGAAAAAATCCTTGGCAAAACCATGGCCGAGCATTTACGCATGGCCGCCTGTTACTGGCATAACTTCTGCTGGAATGGTCAGGACGTGTTTGGTCAGGGCACTTTTGGCCGGCCATGGCTGGAAGCCGGTGACGCGATGGAACGGGCGCGGCAAAAAGCCGATGTGGCTTTTGAATTCTTCAGTAAGCTGGGCATTCCTTATTACTGTTTCCATGACATTGACGTGGCGCCGGAAGGCAACAGCATCCGCGAGTACATCAATAACTTTGCAGCGATGACCGACGTACTGGAACAAAAACAGGCGGAAACCGGCGTCAAACTGCTGTGGGGCACCGCCAACCTGTTCAGTAACCCGCGTTATGCCGCAGGTGCCGCGACCAACCCGGACCCGGAAGTGTTCAGTTACGGCGCTACTCAGGTGTTCCATGCCATGAACGCGACCCAGCGTTTAGGCGGTGAAAACTACGTGCTGTGGGGCGGCCGTGAAGGTTATGAAACGCTGCTTAATACCGACCTGCGTCAGGAGCGCGAGCAACTCGGCCGTTTTATGCAAATGGTGGTTGAGCACAAACACAAAATCGGCTTTAAAGGCATGCTGCTGATCGAACCAAAACCACAGGAACCGACCAAACATCAATACGATTATGACTCAGCGACTGTGTACGGCTTCCTGAAGCAATTTGGTCTCGAGAAAGAATTCCGCGTCAATATTGAAGCCAACCACGCCACCCTGGCCGGTCATTCGTTCCACCATGAAGTGGCCACCGCCATTTCGCTCGGCATCTTTGGCAGCATCGACGCCAACCGCGGCGACGCGCAAAACGGCTGGGATACTGACCAGTTCCCGAACAGCGTGGAAGAACTGAGCCTGGTGATGTACGAAATTCTCAAAGCCGGCGGCTTCTCGACTGGTGGCTTTAACTTCGACGCCAAACTGCGCCGTCAAAGCGTTGACCGCTACGACCTGTTCCACGGCCACATCGGCGGCATGGACCATTTAGCCTTAGCGCTGAAAAAAGCCGCGCTGCTGATTGAAAAAGACTTCCTCGGCCAAGCCGTTGCCAAACGCTACGCCGGCTGGAGCGCCCCGCTTGGGAAGGGCATTGTGCAAGGTCAACATTCGCTGCAATCGCTGGCAGAGCTGGTGGAACAGAAACAACTGAGCCCACAAGCCGTCAGTGGCCGGCAGGAATTGCTGGAAAACCAGGTCAACCTGGTGCTGTACCGCTAACCCCGTAGTCCCGGTGATCGAGGCCTCCCTGTCCCGGTCACCAGTTAGTCCCAGTGTGTGATGTGTGTGTTTAACTGGTTTTAGCCCGGCTGATTAGCCGGGCTTTTTTTATGCCGGGAAACCGGAAAAAACGCTGATGGGAGGCGTAGGTACGGCAAGCGCAGCGTCGCCGTACGATTGCGAATCCAAGGCCCCCTCGTTCAACGAATCCATGGACACCCACATTCAAAACGAACACCAGACTAAGACCGCAGCAAACGGCACTGACGACAACAGACTGGGCGTCACACGATGGGCGTCACACGCACGCAGTGAATACTCCCGGGTCTCGTCAGCCGCGTTCCGGGGTTTTGCAGAGCAAAACCCGTTCAGTCGGCAACAAGCCAGACTGCTGACTTGTTGAAATCCCGTCTTCACCCTGCCGCAGAGGGTCTGCTAACGTTGTCGCCCGACCGTTTTGCGAGTTCGTTTGTGGCGTCGCTATGTGCCAAAAGCGGACATTCTGACGCTGGTAACTGTGATGTCCGCTAAGAGTTAATAGCGGAATATAACGCCGCCGGCACCATGCTCAAACGCTACGTGCATGGCGTGGGCAGTGACGACCCTTTAGTCAGTTATGACGGCAGCGGCACCACCAAACACCAATACGGCCCTTACGGCGAACCGATTAACCAAAGCGCTTCGCGTTTCAGATACACCGGACAGATTTTATTGCCGGGCACCGAGCTTTATCACTATAAAGCCCGGGTGTACCATCCAAAGTTAGGTCGTTTCCTGCAAACCGACCCAATTGGCTACAAAGACGGCATGAACTGGTATGCCTATGTCGGCAATGACCCGATGAATGCCGTAGATCCGGAGGGGAAAAATAGTGAAGAAATTATGCATGGCCTTGCTCAAGCATTTGGATTTGATACCTATACCAGCGCCGATGCAGCGGTAAAAAGGACTGAGCTGGAAATGAAAAGTTATGCTCCAAAAGATACAATTGGCGCGGCTACTGGAGTAATCGGTGTCGCGGGATCTGCGCTTACTTTTAGGTCTGGCCGTCCATTTACAGGTATGGTGTTGCTGGCGGCAAGCACCAATAGTCTTTATGCATCCTGGACAGGCAAGCCGACAGCTACAGGAATACTGACTACAAAAATTGCTGGTGAACTTCTCACAAAAGACGAATCACTTCTTGAATTTGCTGAAAAGACGGGTGATCTAGTGCAGTCGTTGGCTTCAGGCGGAGTTGCAAGTTACATAAAAACTGCGACTAGAAGCGGTGATGCTGTCGACGCCGCAGGTGCTGTTGGAGTTGTAAATGACGGACAGAATTACAAAGAAGCGATTAGAATCGTCGAGTGCTCAGGTCGTATAGATTGCAAGGGTAAATAACAATGTTTCATAGACTCAAATTTTTAGACCGCATGGAGAGTTGGATAGACTTTAAAATCCGCAATGCCAGCATTTTTTATTTGATTATATCCACCCTTGTATTGGTTGCTATTTCGTTCTTTTTTAGCACATATATTTATGGGGTAGATCCTAAAGAATTAAAGAGAGAGAGAGGTGTGCTTGAGTGGTTTTATTGTGATAAAAAAATGTCAGGTACGGACTATTTGTATATAAAGTCAAGCTTTTCAGAGCGGCGTATTTTATTTAGTGCTTATGCGGACTGTGACAACATCGAAAGCATTATGCATCTAAACGATAAGAAAATAGATTACGCTGTTGATTTTTATGTAAAAAAACAGACAGATAACTCTTCAGTTGGTTATCCACCAGAGATTTACGCCATAGATTATAACGGAGTAAAATTTATACACCCAAGTGGTGGGTTGGGTGTTCACACGAATTTTAATACGTTTATTATTGTTGTGTATTATTTGATATATAAATTGCTTTACACGATTTGGTGGCGATTCCGATCAAAAGTAAACAGCCCCCCGGTACAATAAAAATAAATCATTTGGCGTCTACCTAATTCAGGTGGAGTAATCCAATCCGAGACACCCATAGTTTCCCCGAACTATGGGTGTTCTTTTTTAGGCCCTGAGGCAATGTCCGCAACAGCAGCTTTGAAGAGCACGGCTACACCACTTTGCTGTGCTGCGGATGCGGTATAAACAGATCCAGAACAACCGGCCTTTAGTCCGCTAAGAGTTAATAGCGGAATATAACGCCGCCGGCACCATGCTTAAACGCTACGTGCATGGCATTGGCAGTGACGACCCGTTAGTCAGTTACGACGGCAGCGGCACCACCAGTCCGACCTACCTACTCGCGGACGAACGCGGCAGCATTATGGCTGAGACCAACAGCGCTGGTACTGTCACTACCAAACACCAATACGGCCCTTATGGCGAACCAATTAATCAAAGCGCATCGCGCTTTCGTTATACCGGCCAGATTTTATTGCCGGGTACTGAGCTTTATCACTACAAAGCGCGGGTGTACCATCCAAAGTTAGGCCGTTTCCTACAAACCGACCCGATTGGCTACAAAGACGGCATGAACTTTTATGCCTATGTTGGCAATGATCCTATGAATGCGGTGGATCCTGATGGGTTAGCTAAGAAGAAAGTACTTGCAAAAACTATCAAAGACCTCCGAAAGCAAGCGGAAGATAGAGCACTTAAAAATGCTCGAGATCGAGGTCGAAGAGCTGCTTTAAAGCTAGAGAAACAGTACTTAGAAGAAACTGGTGCACCACGCTCACGGCTGTCTGAAGCGAGGCAGCAAGAATTGCTCTCAACAGGCAAGTTGAAAGGTATGCATGGCCATCATGCGCCATCTGTTAGTAACGGGAAAACTCTTGAAGAGAAAATTGCTATTGCTGAGAATCCGAACTTTATTCGGTTCATGGAAAAAGATGAGCATGAGAATCTTCATCAAAAATTGGGTGGAACAAATACGGTGATTACAGAAGTAGATCGGGATTTTGGAGTTAAAGCATTAACTGTTCTTGCTACTGGGTTAGAAGCATTGTCGTATATTCCGGACGCAACTATGCTGGTTTCTGAAGCTGGGTGTGCAACGTTGACTCCATGTGAGTAAAGGTCAGTAAAATGAATGGTCATCTTCCTTATAATGAAATAAGCAGTATGCTAAATTGTGGCTCGAGTGTAGGTAATAAGGTAAGTGATTCGGGAGCAATTTTTTTAGGACACATGCCAGAAGTTGCACCTAAAGCATACTTACATGTTATATATCCTCCAATTGATGAGAAAAGTATCCTTGAACTGAATGAAATACTGAAACCAGCTATTTTACATTCATCACTTATAGATTTTTTCCGATTTGCGAACGGTATGAACTTATTCTTCAAAAAAGGTTTTAGAGTCTTTGGATATGTACCTGCAGAAAAACGTGTCTCAGAAGGTTTCTTCGATTACCCTGATGACATCTTACATGCGAATGGCGATATTCGTATTAAAGGCAGTGAATCTAATGAGATAACAATAGGTTGGTATTTAGCAGATAGCTCATATGTTAATTTAGATGAATGTGGGCGTGTTGTTAGATTTAACCCCTCAAATCCTAAGAAAATTATTCAATGTTGGCCAGATATTAAATCTTGGCTTATTTCTGAGATAGAAAGGTTGAATAATGATTTTAGTCATGTCACATCTCAAAATAACAATTGAGGAAAATTGATTCAAGACACCCATAGCTCCGACCGAACTATGGGTGTTCTTTTTTCACCAAAAGCAATTCCAGCAATGTCCGTAACAGCAGCAAAGCGGACATTTATTTTTTCGAAAATCAGTCATTTTTAGATCTGCTTTTCGCTCATAGCAGCCATATCCAATCCCCAACAAAGCCAGCACCGGCATCCACCGAGTGAGCGGTTAAGAGTGAGCGCGGGAGGTAGTAACAGGACATCCATCTAAATCACAGTGTATTGACACAAGGTTACAGTTGCCCTGAACAGTATTTCATAGGCTAAAAACTCCTTTAACTACCCGGGAGATATCGCGATGAAGTTGCCGTGTTGGTTGCTTTTACCCTTATGCTCAACCTTGTTTCTGACTGGTTGTGATCACGAAATAAAATCTGGGGATCATACCGATGTGATTAGTTTTGATTTCCGCCATGGTAGCCAAAACTGGACAGCAGGTTTTAGTGATTATCTGTTAAAACACGCTCCGCTCTACGAATTGGAAAGTGGCCTGCGCGACTTACCAGCAGGCTTTCAGGGGACCGGATTTATGCTCAGTGGCCACAACCGCAGTGCTGACCTCTTTATGTTCTTAAAACGCAAAATCAGCGGGCTCTCGCCGTCCAGTCGATACAGGGTCGAACTGAAAGTCACCTTCCTCAGTCCGGCAAGTAAAGACTGTGTCGGCGTAGGTATTGGTGGGTCGCCCGGTGAGTCAGTCTGGTTAAAGTTTGGTTATGCCGACAAAGAGCCACAACAGGATGGGTTTACTCTCAACGTGCCAAAAGGTGATCAGTCGCAGGACGGGACTCAGGCTAAAGTACAAGGCAATATTGCGACAGATGCCGGTAAATGTGACAACACTGTCTACCGGGCCAAGACATTAAAAAACACCGAAAAAGCCCTTGAATTGACCACCGATGCACAGGGTTCTGTCTGGTTATTTGTTGGCACTGACTCTGGTTTTGAAGGTAAAACCACACTGTACTACCAGCAGATCGAAGTGAAGTTTACTCCAAGGTAAATTCGGACTGCACTGGCGCAGGTCAGGCAACTCTTAGTGGATACGTATTTCTCACCCAGCGCTGCTAGCTGGGTGTGCCCTTTCGGGGGTTCTGCTCGCCGTAAGGCAGTGTACTGCTCATCAACCTCAGCTAATGCCAGATCCGGCGGGATCTGGTCGCGCGGCGCAGCCAACTCAGTCAGGCCGCCGGAGCCCTGGAAAAAATTTCTGGGTATTGAATCTAAAACCGCATCCCTTTGCATCAGAGTCTTTGCAACCAGTATTGGACTGGACGGAGACATCACATGCATTTATTCAATAAGAAGATTTCCCTGTTGGCTTTGTTTTGTGCGGCATTCGCCTCTGCAACAACTTTGGCTGACATCCGCTGGCCGGATACGCCGGCAGCACAACTCGCTAAACAGCGGCTGCAAGCTTTTAACACCGGCGATGCGGCCAAGCTTCAAGCATTTAAAACAGCACATGAACCAGATATGCAACTGGAGCGTGAACTGGCTTTCCGGCAGATGACGGGCGGATTTGAGGCGTTGCGTGTGACGCAGGATGATGCCGGCCAGGTCACGGTGATTATTCGCGAACATGATGGCGACCGGGTCGGTAGCATGACGCTGCAACTGGATGGCAAAGACTCAAAGCGGGTCAAATCGGTCAGCCTACAGCCGATGGCAATTGTGCCCGCGGATTTGATGCCCACACGGTTGTCCGAGCACGATGCGCAGCAGCGGCTGCAAAGCAAAGCGCAGAAACTGCTGGCAGAGGAACAATTCGCCGGCAATCTTTTGGTCGCTCGTGGCGGCGACATCCGTTTGCAGCAACATTTTGGTGACGCCCGTCGTGACATCGCGCAAAAAAATACAGCTAACACACAGTTCCGCCTCGGCTCGATGTACAAAATGTTTACGGCGATTGCGGTGCTGCAACTGGTTGAACGCGGCCAGTTACAGCTTGATGCGCCGCTGATTACTTATTTATCCGATTATCCAAATACCACGCTCGCCAAAAACACAACTCTGCGGCACTTGCTGACCCATACCGGCGGCACAGGCGACATTTTTACTGATGAATATCAGCAACAAAGACTAAAAACCCGTGAGCACGCCGATTATGTCCGGTTGTTTGGGCACCGCGCGCCAGAGTTCACCCCCGGTAGTCGCGAGGCATATTCCAACTACGGTTACGTCTTGCTGGGACGGGTGATTGAACGGGTTAGCGGTCAGTCTTACCACACGTATGTCCGCGACCATATCTTCAAACCCGCCGGCATGCACGCCACTGGTGCTGAACCGGAAGAACAGGTACGCACACAGCTATCTGTCGGTTATATGCATTCAGAAAAAGGTCTGGTCAATAATCGGGACACCTTGCCGTGGCGCGGCACTGCTGCCGGCGGCGGCTATTCAACTACCGGCGATCTGCAACTCTTTGCACAGGCATTATTAAACGGCAAGTTGATAGCAGCACAAACACTGGCAGCAGCAACCCGCAGTCAGACGCCCAGTGGCTTGTACGGCTACGGTTTCCAACTGGGTGGTGAAGGCACTGCCCGTCACTTCGGCCATGTCGGCGGTGCAGAGGGCATGAACGGCGCTTTACGCATTTATCCGGCGACTGGTGATGTGGTGATTGCCCTTTCCAACATGGACCCGCCCGCGGCAGAATCGCTGGTTGAATACTATGGTAACCGGATGCCGTTGGTGACGACTGTTACCACACAATCCAAATAGCCACGCATAAAACAGTAGGTGTTTGCAGATGACCATCGAAATGATGATACCGCTTTTAGTTCTGGCAACGCCTGTTGCCCTGGTCGCCCTTGCCCTGCGCTTTGTTCGCCAGCAAACGGAGGCGCGTTATCGCACCTTGCTGCAACTGGCCGACAAAGGCGTGGACTTACCCTTGACGGTTTTGGCTGAGCAGCACCAACCCCATGCTGATCGGCGGCGCGGTCTGGTTCTATTGTGTGGTGGCATCGGTTTGATGCTGAGCTTACTGGTATTGCCGGTGCAGAGTGACGAAGGTCAGCATCTTGCGGATCTGTGGGGGCTGGGGCTGTTGCCAATCATGCTGGGCCTTGGCTATCTCGCCAATTGGTGGCTCGATCAACGCGCAGGCGACATGCGTGGTACCTGAAGTTGAGTCGCGCCTGGATCTTGCGCTGGTTAAACGTGTCCTGCTGCATGAAGACCGACAGGCGTTTAATCAGCTGGTCCGCAGGCATCAGAGCAACGTGCGCGCCCAATTGCGACGCCTGTGCCGGGATGATCACGCCTGGGCAGATGATTTAGCGCAGGAAACCTTCCTGCTGGCATGGCGCAAATTGTCGCAATTTCGCAGCGAAGCGCGGTTTTCGACCTGGTTGTATCGCATCGCACACAATTGCTTCCTGCAAGCGTATCGGCAGCAACCCATACACGAAATGCAGGAAGAAACTCTGCTTGATCAAGCCGCAGGACCCCGGCAGCGCGCGGGTTTGCAGCGTGATTTGCAAAAGGCGCTGCAAGCGCTGCCTGAAGGCGAGCGGGTGGTGATGCTGTATCACACGCAGATGGGACTGAGTCATGAGGAAACTGCCGACATCACCGGGTTGCCCCTTGGCACGGTTAAAACGCACGCAACACGCGGCAGTGCGCGTTTGCGTCAATGGTTGAAAGACTACCAAAGCAACGAGAATACAGGAGTGACGACATGAGTTTAAGCACGGAAGATCAAGACGATGACCTGTTGCACCAGCTGCTTCGCGACAGTGCAGCAGATGCAGTCCCAGATGACGGTTTTGTCGATACCGTCATGTCGCGCTTACCAGCCCCGCGCCGGCGATCTAACCGCGCAGTGTGGTTGGGTCTGGCCTCAGGTGTTGGATTAGCGGCCTGGCAATTACAGGATAATCCCATGCTTAGTCATGTCGCCCGCGACTGGTCGGGAGGACAGTTCAGCATGGCAAGTGCATTAGTGTTGGTGCTGGTCGTCATAACAGCTTGCTGCACCAGCACCGGAGTACTAACGAAGTAATCTGTAGTGTTCGTTTTATTCAGACCACGGCATTGGATATCCATCAGCCGCTTTTTCCAGAAGCGGACATTTTTCATCGTCATGTACGGCGGCGCTATCGCTTGCGCGTACCTACTCGCTAATTAAGATCGTAGGTACCGGCAAGCGCAGCCCGCTGGGCGTCACACGCCGTACATTACCTCATATTCGATGACTACAACTCGCTCATTGCAGCCATCTCCAACCCCCAACAAAGCCAGCAGCGGAATCCCCGGAGTGAGCGGTTAAGAGTGAGCGCGGGAGGCGCGAACGGGCGAACGGGCGAACCGGCGAACGCAGTGGTGGCGCTGATGACATTGGGATGTCGTTGGAAAAACGCTCGACCAAAACAGGTAACCGAAACAAAGCGTTCCAGCGTCTGATTACTTCATGTGCATCTAAATCAAGAGCTTGTTGCTTTTGAATGCGGACAACCAAATGGTAATGGTTGGACATAATGGCAAAGGCTGAAACTGTTATACAAAAGACTTTGGCGAGTTCAGCAAGGCGCTCAACAATCAATTGCCGGCGATGGCTGAAATCCTTGTTTTCAAAGCAACCAAACAGAAATGTGCGCCGCACACAGCGGCTGACCACGTGGTAACTTGGTGTTGCATCAACAGAAACCTGCTTCTTCCTTGCTTGGGCCATTTTCGCCCTCCCTGACATTCCTTGTCGTGTGAGTTGAAGTTAAATGTGGTTGCATAAAAGTTAATGTCAATGTGTGAGAGTTAAGAATCGGTGGGTGTCACCAGAGTTTCCAGAGTTTCCATCTGGCCGAGTTTGGGTGGGTGTCACCAGAGTTCCAGCAGTTGACGCTGTTAAAGTTAACCAAGGCCCCTGATAAGACGTTTATTGGCGCCATTGAGAGGGGTTTTAGTTTTTTAGGGTATCTCTTTAGTGGCGGGTTGTTGCAACCGGCCGAAAAAACAATGCAAAAATACCGGTGTAGGCTAGCGCAGCTTTATGAGCAAAAGAAAGGCCAGTCCAATCGACCAGCCTTGCTTGCGTCCTACCAACAGCGGTGGCTGCAATGGGTGTATGCTGGGTTAGAGCCCAGCGTGCTGTGTCATGCCTTTATGCAGCAATTTTACGACGACGCAACAGCAAACCGCATAAACCTAAAGCGAATATGCTAAGGGCGGAAGGAGCGCTTACGGGGGTGCTGGGTACACTGGAAGGGCGAACTAATAGGCTTGCGGTAACCGAATTGGCAAAGTCGGGATGCCAGCGAACTAGAAGGTTTTCATCGGCAGTCGCGCTCAGCCCTTGTTGGAGGCTAAACATTCCTTTTTTTTGAAAATTCTGATAATGGACGATCCCTTGCAGACACCCCTTATGTTCGTACGTATATGAACATTGTTCTCTCTCGCCATAATTGAAATATGTGTAGTCCCACCAATCATAGTGGTACGTAGTACCGAACTGCTTAGTGAACCATTTAGCCCCGTCCGCGTTTAGTTCGTCGAAAAAATGTTGGCTGGCGTCGTCACCACCGTGTAATGACATTAATAGTAACGATGTTTCGGCGCGCGTGGCGTACCGCCAATCGCCATTTTTCCACTTACCGTTGAATCTGTCTGTGAAGCCGCTCGCATCTTCGACTTGATTGCGTGACAAACCCAAAGTATAAGCCAGTGGCATCCACTCCAACCCCTGTAAATTAACAGTTTTACCACCTGCGGTTGTATGGGTACCAGATATAAAGCCAGCATGAGCAGTCATCGACGTGATGAGCAAACTAGATACTAAAAAAATTTTTTTAAACATAACCTCTCCATCAATCTGGGTGATCTATCCATATGATAACGGTGTCATTAATATCACCTGAGGTTGGCGCTCGGCATAAATTATGCCAATATTTTATTTACATAAAATACAATAGCTTATGTTTTTTCAGCTTTGACTTAGATTAGATGTGTAAAAAATACGGACAATTACCCCCCCCAACTGTTTACTAAACTTCAAACTCTTCCACCATAGTATTACAATTTGCACCTGCGGAATAACAAATATTTTAAATTGAAATTGATGACTGCTTTAACTACGAATGCAGACCGTCATAATGCTTAAAGCCAGACACTTCTTTCTACCGCTATTCGCTCATAGCAGTCATCTCCAAACCCCAATAAAGCCAGCAGCGGCAGCCGCGGAGTGAGCGATCAAGAGTGAGCGCGGGAGGCGCGAACGGGCGAACGCAGTGGTGGCGCTGTTGGCTTTGCCACGAATGGCGAGCTGTTCACACAACACAGCCATCAGTTCACAACCCGAATCAGCCCCGCCCACAAAGTCCAACCTAACTCTTAACGCCCAAATAAAACAAACCGTTTACCCAGTTTCATAACAGCCTTGCCGTTCCGTTTTGGCTGAATTTTCAACACACTAACTAACACTATTTGTTATCAGACAGGGCTCATGGTGATGTTGATTTTGTCCTCTTTTCGCGCGGTAAAATCTCGGTTCGCATCGGCGTTATTGCTGGGCGCTATGCTGCTTCATCCCGCTACCAGCGCTGCAAAAAACGAAATCTCAGCACCACCGACAACGACGCCAAGCCAGTTCGACAACCCAATCATTAAATCCGACAGCAAAGACCCAACATCCCCAAACGGCCCGCTGATTTACACGGCAGATCCGGCGGCGCTGGTGCATGACGGTACTGTGTACCTCTACACCACCCACGACGAACAATCAGAGCAAGGCAAAGATTACCGCATGTATGACTACCGGCTCTGGACCAGTACCGACCTCAGCAAGTGGCAAAATCAAGGCGCCGTGTTTCGCTCCACTGATTTTGCCTGGGCGCGTGGCGACGCCAAGACCGGCAATGCTTACGCCCATCATGTCATTGCCCGCAAAGATGCCAGCGGTAAAACCAAATTCTATTTTTACGCTGCGGTTGAAGGCGGCCAGACCGGCGGCGCCTTTGGCTTTTCGATAGGTGTGGCAGTTGGCGACAGCCCGAAAGGCCCCTTCACAGATCCACGCGGCATGCCGATGATTTTGCTCGAAAATACCGCCAAAGATAAACAACACAGCTGGCGCAATATCGACCCGGCGGTCTTTGTCGATGACGACGGCCACGCTTATCTGTATTGGGGCAATCAGCAGTTATGGTGGGCAGAACTTGAACCTGATTTGGTCCATCTGAAAGGCGAAAAATACCAGCTGGATGCAAAAGGCCGGATGCAGAACCGCGATAGCAGCGAGGTCAACATCAACAAGGTGACGACTTTACCGAACTTCGAAGAAGGCCCGCATCTGTCGAAACACCACGGGATGTATTACCTGGTGTATGCGGCCGGCTTTCCGGAAAGTCTGGCTTATGCCACCAGCGACTCTGCCAGCGGCCCCTGGCAGTATCGCGGCGTCATCATGGACCCGCTGCCGGGCACGACGACCATCCATCCGGCCCTGTTTGATTTTAACGGCCAGACCTATCTGGCTTACCACAACGCCGACTTACCCGGTGGCGGCAATTACCGCCGGTCCGTCGCGCTGGACCAGGTGTTTTTTAATCCGGATGGTAGCATCAAGCCAATCATCCGCACGCGCAAACCCTAGTCGCAGCCATCGTGATGCACAGCAACCAACCAGGAGAAGGATAAAATGCACAACCTGAATAACAGACACAGGCTCTGCTCTGCGCGCCCACACTTGCTCTGGCAGCAGAAAATACGCCAGTCGTTCTTACTCGCACTTTGCCTGTGTACTTTTAAGGCCGCCGCGCAAGCCAATGACCAGATGACGCCGATAGCTACACCGGCGCAGACTCAGGCGATTGAACTTGGCACGCCAGCTCTGCCCGGCGCTGTGGCACAGGAATCCTGGCACTCACAATATGGCAGCCGCTTTGTGCGCAATGTCACGGTCGCAACCCTGACGCCTGTGTTGCCGGCGCCCGGCAAAGCCAGTGGTGCTGCGGTGATAGTGGCCCCCGGTGGCGGCTTTCGTACGCTGTCGATGGACAACGAAGGCTGGGATGTCGCCAACGCGCTGGCAAAACAAGGCATCACCGCTTTTGTGCTGAAATATCGCCTGAACCAGACCCCAGCCGACATGGCCGGTTTCCAGCAGGCGATGCATGAGATGTTTTCCGGCACTGCACGGCGGCCGCCCCGCCCTGATCCGGCAACAATGGCTACGCAGCTGGCACCACAGTTAGAGGATTCCCGCGCCGCTTTCGCGCTGGTGCGTAGCCGCGCCGGCGAATGGCAAGTCGATCCCAAGCGCATCGGTATGATTGGTTTCTCGGCTGGCGCTATGCTGACGATGGCAACCACGCTGGTCGGCAAAGATGCCAAACCCGCTTTTATTGCCAATATCTATGGCCCGCTCGATGCCGTGACCGTGCCGGCGGATGCGCCACCGTTGTTTGTCGCCCTGGCCGCCGACGATCCGTTTTTCGCCAATGGCAAATTTGGCCTGATCGAAAGCTGGCATCAGGCGAAAAAGCCGGTTGAGTTTCATTTTTACGAACAAGGCGGTCACGGCTTTGGCATGTACCCCAAAACCACCACCAGCACCGGCTGGTTTGCAGCCTTCACCAACTGGTTAACGATGCACGGCATGTTCAAGCCAAAAACCTGAAGATTTGGTTGGTTGCGTTCAGAGCCGGTAAAAGTTGGTACTGTATTCTCATCAGGGATCTCTCCCCTTCACAGCAACAGCATGGCTGAAGGGGGCGGGGCTTCGTATCAACATAGCATGTTGCACCGCAGACGCAGTGGCACAGTCACAACAGCGTACGAACGGCTAATTCAGCGACCAATTCAACGACCAATTCAACGACACAGCAACCGCAGGTTTGATGAAAAATCGCAATTGCCACACATTCCGTTCCGCGCCATAGTCAACCATCACCAGGGATAGATCTTGGAGCTCCCGATGCAAATCTCTACTTACCTGTTATTTGATGGCCAATGTGCAGCGGCTTTTGCCTTTTATCAGCAAGTGTTTGGTGGCGAATTGCAGCTGACCACAGTCGGTGATTCACCGATGCAGCAGGCTTTTCCACCAGCGCTGCATGCACGCGTGGTACATGCCCGGCTCACTTCCCCTCTGATTGATATTGCGGCGTCGGACTGGCTGCATCCGACAGAGCAACCACAGCCTGGCAATCTGATGTGTCTGTATGTCAGTGGCGGCAGCGCGGAAGAAACCACCAGGCTGTTTCAGCAGCTCAGTGCTGGAGCGACCGTCACAGACCCACTGACGCAACACCCCTTTGGTTTATATGGTGCATTAAACGATGCGTTTGGCGTGCGCTGGATGTTTCATGCCTGAGGATTTAACTGCTGGTCAGCGCGGCTCAGCACATAGCGGATCTTCGCCACAAACGGCTGACCCGGCCGGGTGAAATGGAATGGGAAGCCTTTTTGGTTTGGTGAGTCGGGGAAAAACTGCGGTTCTAAACAGATGCCCTGACGCGCTACAAACGGGCTTTTGAGATGATCGCCGGTATAGACCTGCAGGCCGGGATAATCCGAGCTGACGCTGAGCGCTAAATCGCCTTGTGGGCTGGTCAGTACGGCAGCCGCTTGCTGCAAATGACCATGTACCACAAAGTTATGGTCAAGCTGGGTGTCCGCCAACAAGCGCGGCTGGTGGAAATCAAAAGCCGTGCCCTGCACTTTGCGCAGTTCACCGGTCGGAATACTGTTCTCATCGACCACTGCATAGTGCGCCGCGGCCAGCTGCAGCTGATGCTCGTTCACGTTGGTCGTACTGCCGGCTAAATTAAAATACGGGTGTAAAGTCGGACCAATCAGCGTGGCGCAACTGCTGCTCGCTTCCAGCGTGACTTGCAACTCAGTTTGCTGCGCTGTGGGCGCACTGAACTGATAACGAATACAGAATTTTATGGGCCCGGGATAACCGCCCTGCCCATCCGGGACTTCGGCCGCTAACACCAGACTATCAGGGTTGTGTTCCTGCAGCTGCCACATCAGCCGGTGCAAGCCGATACTACCACCATGCAGATGCTGGGCCCCTTCATTTTGTTCGAGTTGCACCAACTGCTGGTCCAGCATAAAGCAACCACCGCCAATGCGGTTAGCATAAGGACCGACCACAGCCCCCAGATAAAACGGGTCCTGCCGGTAATATGCCGGCGCCGGATATCCTAAAATCAGCTCACGCCGCGCGCCGGCGAGCACCGTCGACCAGCGCTGTAGGATAGCGCCTTGTGCTAACACTACCAGTTCATCGCCATGCTGATTGATCAGAGAGAATTGTGTCATCGCGTCGCCTTGTCCGCCGAAAGTTTCAGCCTAGCCTGCGATTTCAGTGCTTTGAATGACTTTTGTTATTGATGCTGTTACGGAATTTGGTTGTTGGATGGATGGCAGCTGTGCAAGCAGATCTGCAGGCCAGCTGTGACCGCAGGCGGCTCACACTTTATTGGCTCCACTTACATTGCGGCCAGACATGCGGATGGAGGCCAGCATAGCGAGCTGGCCTCCACCTGACAGGTGTTGCTGTAAAAACACAGCTGCGACTTCGCTGCTTTATTCCATCTCTTCCAGTTCTTTGCCTTTGGTTTCATGCACCATTTTCAGCACAAAAAACACCGACAACAGCGCACCCAACGCATACAAACCATAAGCGCCGGCGAGGCCAATGCCGGTTAATAACAGCGGGAAGGTCATCGTGATCAGGAAGTTACACAGCCACTGCGCCAAACCGCTGACCGCGAGGCCGACACCACGGATTTGATTCGGGAACATCTCGCCAAGCATCACCCACATCACCGGGCCCCACGACAGGTTAAAGAAAAACACATAAGCATTGGCACTGACCAGCGCCAGCGTGCCGTAGTCACCGAGCAGCAGATTGCCGGCGGCGTCCTGATCGGCATTGGCAAAGGCATAGACCACCAGCGCTAAAGTGACCGTCATGCCAACAGAGCCCCACAATAACAGCGGCTTACGGCCGATGCGGTCAATCACCAACAGCGTCAGCACACAAGCGGCGATACTGATGCCGCCACTGATCACATTAATCATCAGGGCGTCGGATTCAGAAAAACCGACCGCCTGCCACAACACGGCGCCGTAATAAAACACCACATTAATGCCCACCAGCTGTTGAAAACTGGCGAGGCCAATCCCAACCCACACCAGTTTGCGTAATTTACCGGTGACGGGATCAAGTAAATCAGCCAGCCGGGGGGCGTGGTCAGCCTGCAGTGACTCGCGGATCTCCTGCACTTTACGGCTTGCCGCCGCCTGACCATACAGCCGTTGCAGTACATTGGCACCAGCCTCGTCGCGGCCTTTTAGCAGCAGAAAACGCGGGCTTTCCGGAATAAACAACAACATCAGCAGGAACAGCACCGCAGGCAGCAGTTCCATCCAGAACATCCAGCGCCAGGCATCAATGCCAAACCACAGCGGTTCGGTTGAAGCACCGGCAAATTCCGCCAACAGGTAATTGCTGACAAAAGCCATAAACAAGCCGAGGATAATGGCGATTTGCTGCAAAGTCGTCAGCATGCCGCGATAGCGTGCCGGCGCCACTTCGGCGATATAAGCCGGCGTGATCACCGAAGCAGCCCCCACCGCAAAACCACCCAGAATGCGGTAAATCACAAATTCTAGCGAGCCGTCGGCAATGCCAGAGCCCCAGGCGCTGACGATAAAAAACACCGCCGACCATAACAAAATCACCTTACGGCCATAAATATCCGCCAGCCGGCCAGCAAAGTAGGCGCCAATAGCGCAGCCCAACAGCATACTGGCGACGTTAAAGCCGGTGCCGACACTCTCTGACTGAAACGCCAGTTTCAGCCCATCGACAGTGCCGTTAATCACGCCACTGTCAAAGCCAAATAAAAAGCCACCGATAGTGGCCACCAGACTGATAAACAGAATTAACGCTTTATTTTCCTGCGCATGGGTCAGGTCTTTTAGTAAATGGTCTTGTTGCGAATTGCCGGCCGTTGGGGCCAGCGGATCATTTGCGGATTGCACGGGGTCGCTCCTTGTCAGATTTCTTGTTGTTGTCAGATGCCGTTATTTTCGCCAGCATAAGTTTTCTCTGTCAGGAACACACTGGCGATGTGAAAAAAGATAATTCTTTCAGAACATTCCGTTAGACCAGCCCCTCGGTTGTTCTTGTATGGTAAGGCTGTCATCTTGGCAACGGCGCGGTCGGCGCGGCAGTACTGAGCAGTATCTTGCCTTCGCAACTGCGGCACAAAAAAGATAATAAATTATTGAAATAAAACATAATTATTAAAAAATCGATCACAGCAGGCGCTGACAGCCGGCATAGTGACAACACAGCGCTTTTAATCACAGGCAATAGACGATGCAAACTGCAGGACAAAACTTAAGCGTGACCGAGAAAATCGGTTACAGCCTCGGCGATCTGGCCGCCAATCTGATTTTTCAGACGTTGATGACATTTCTCGCCTTTTTCTACACCGATGTCTACCAAATCCCGCCCGCTGCTGCGGCCACCATCATTTTTACCGGCGGTTTAATCGGCGCCTGTTTTAATCCGATCATGGGTATCATTGCTGACCGCACGCAAACGCGCTGGGGCAAATTCCGCCCCTGGATTTTATGGACAGCCATCCCTTTTGGTGTGATTGCGCTGGCCGCCTTTAGCACGCCGGCTTTTAGCCCGGAAGGAAAAATCGCTTACGCATTTTGTACTTATGTGTTGCTGGTGCTGGTGTATTCGGCCAATAACCTGCCCTACTCGGCGCTCAGTGGCGTGTTAACCGGCAATATGGCCGACCGCAACAGCTTGTCGGCGTACCGCTTTGTGGCTGTGATGGTGGCGCAGTTTATTATTCAGGCGCTGTTGCTGCCGCTGGTGCTGATTTTGGGCGACGGCGATAAAGCCGTTGGCTTTGAAAACACCATGACGTTGTTTGCCAGCGTCGGCATAGTGTTTTTCCTGATTACTTTTCTGACCACCCGCGAACGGGTGCTGACCATCGCCGCGCAGTCGTCCAGTATCCGTCAGGACATCGGCGACCTTGTGCATAACAAACCCTGGCTCATCATGCTGATTTTAACGGTGCTGGTGTTTATCACGCTGGCCCTCAAAGGCGGCATGTACATTTTCTATTTTGAGAATTATCTGGATGACGCCAAGGTTGCGACTTTTCTGCAGGACATTGGTTTTAATGGTTTTATTGCCGGTTTAAATGCCGTACTGACCAGCCTGGGGTTAACCGAGTTCTTATGGCCAAAAGATGCGGCGACCTCAGGTTTTAGCCTGTTCAACGCCGGCGGCATCATTTGCATGATCTTCGGTATCGGCTTTTCCAAACCGCTGGCCGACCGCTTTGGCAAACGCGATGTGTTTGCCGTAGCACTGTTTGTCTCGACGCTGTTTATTCTGGCGTTTTACCTATTTCCGTCCGATGCCATCGGTCTGGTGTTTTTGTCGCAAATTCTGCACGGCTTTTTTTATGGCATCACCATTCCGCTGCTGTGGGCGATGATCGCCGACGTCGCCGACTATTCCGAATGGAAAAACCACCGCCGCGCCACTGCCATCATTTTTTCCGCGATGATTTTTGGGCTGAAACTGGGCCTGTCGATTGGCGGCGCCCTGGTTGCTGGCATTCTGGCCAACGTGGGTTATGACGCGAGCCTTGCCACGCAAAGCGCAGACACCATCGACGGCATCAAATTATCGGTCAGCCTGTATGCCGCGCTGCCGTTTTTGCTCGGAGTTGGCATCGTTTGCCTGTACGAAATCAATAAACATAAAGAAAGCCAGATTGAGCGTGAGCTGAGCGCACGGCGCGCTGCCGCGGCCAGTCTCGCCACTGAATAAACAAAGCACGAACAGATTAAAACTGCATAACGAAAGTGAGTAACGCTGATGTCTGAATACACCGCGAAGCAGCTCGAGGCGCTGAAGCAACAAGCCATTTCGACCGATTTGGTCGAGCATATTTACACAGCCGATCCGTCCGCCCATGTGTTTGACGGCCGCATTTATATCTATCCGTCGCACGACATCGACGCCGGCATTCCGTTTAACGACAACGGCGATCACTTTGGCATGGAGGACTACCATGTGCTGTCGCTGGCTGCGCCTGGCGAACCCGTGACAGATCACGGCGTGGCGCTGCATGTCAATGACGTGCCCTGGGCCACGCGGCAAATGTGGGCACCGGATGCGGCGCAAAAAGGTGAGCAGTTTTATCTGTATTTCCCGGCGAAAAAAGCTGACGGGATCTTCCAGATTGGCGTCGCGGTAAGCGACAGCCCGACCGGCCCCTTCACGCCACAACCAGAACCAATCGCTGGCAGTTATTCGATAGATCCGGCGGTATTTGCCGACGATGACGGTGAATATTATCTGTATTTTGGCGGCATCTGGGGCGGACAACTGCAGCATTACCGCGACAACCAATGGCATGCCGACCATCAGGAACCGGCCGCCGCTGAAAAAGCGTTAGGCCCACGAGTAGCGCGGCTTCGCGACGATTTACTCGAATTTGCTGAAGTGCCGCGTGAAATCCGGATCCTGGATGAAAATGGCCAGCCTTTGCTGGCTGGCGATACCGCACGACGCTTTTTTGAAGCGTCGTGGCTGCACAAATATCAGGGCAAATACTACTTCTCCTACTCGACCGGAGACACCCACTTATTGTGTTACGCCACTGGCGATAACCCGTACGGACCTTTTGTTTATCAGGGCCATATCTTGGAACCTGTGGTCGGTTGGACCACTCATCACTCGATCGCCGAGTTCGAGGGCAAATGGTATCTGTTCTACCACGACTCGATTTTGTCTGGCGGCGTGACGCACCTGCGCAGTATCAAAATGGCCGAACTGCAGTATGACGCTGACGGCCGTATTGTGCCGCTGAAGCCCTATCGTGCATGAACAGTCGTGCATGAAAAGTCGCGAATAAAACACCGGGCTGTTGCGATTCACAGTCCGGCGTTAAACCGGTCAATTCAAGGAAGTTTTATGCGTAAATCGATTCTCAGTGCGATGTCAGCAGCCGCGTCAATTACAGTGCTAAGCGCCGCCGCCGTTGCCGCAACGTCAAAGTTGCCTTATCAGGACCCGGCGCGTTCCGTCACTGAGCGCACTGAGGATTTATTAAAGCGCATGACGCTGGAAGAAAAACTGGCGCAGCTGCAGAGCGTCTGGCATCAACGCCGGCAGATGGAAGATGCAAAGCTGAAATTTATTCCGGAAAAAGCCGCCAGCCTGATGCCGCATGGCATTGGCCATATCGCCCGGCCCAGTGAATTTAAAACGCCACAGCAAACCGCCGAGTTTAATAATGCGGCACAGCGCTGGCTGCGTGAACATACCCGGCTTGGCATTCCGGCGCTGATGCATGAAGAAGCACTGCATGGTTATGTCGCGTTTGATGCCACCAGCTTCCCGCAGGCGATGGCACTGGCCAGCAGCTGGTCGGCCGATGATGTGCAGGAGATGTATAGCGTCGCCGCGCGTGAAATGCGCGCCACCGGTGCGCACTGGGCCTTAGCGCCGGTGCTGGATATAGCCCGCGACCCGCGCTGGGGCCGGATTGAAGAAACCATGGGTGAAGACCCTTATCTGGTAGCCACACTGGGGATTGCCGCCATTCGCGGTCTCCAGGGTGAACCTACGCCAGAACATGGCTGGGATCAGCGCTTTGCCAATGACAAAGTGGTCGCGACGCTAAAGCATTTAACCGGCCATGGTCAGCCGCAAGCAGGCGTCAACACAGCACCGGCCCATATCGCGCCGCGAGAACTGGCCGAGGTGTTTTTAACGCCGTTTGAAGCCGCCGTGAAGCTGGCGCATGCCGCCAGTATCATGCCGTCTTACAACGAAGTTGACGGGCTGCCATCGCATATCAATCAGCCGTTGCTGCGCGATATAGTGCGCAAGCAATGGGGTTTTCAGGGCGCTGTCGTCAGCGACTATTTTGCCATTCAGGAACTGCGTAGCCGCCATCAGCTGTATGCCAATGATGCCGAAGCCGCCAAAGCAGCCTTGCTTGCTGGCGTCGATATGGAAACACCAGATCCCAAAGCCTATCCGCTATTAGCCGAACAGGTCAAAAGCGGTGCGCTGGATATTGCGGTGATTGATGACGCGGTACGCGCAGTGCTGCGGTTAAAATTCCGCCTCGGTTTATTTGAACAGCAGGAAGTGGTGGTAGCAGAGGCAGATCAGACACTTGGTTCGACAAAGAGCCGCCAGCTGGCACAAAGCATCGCCGAAAAATCCATTGTGCTGTTAAAAAATGACGCCACCCTGCCACTGGACGCCAGTAAAATCCGGCATCTGGCCGTGATTGGCCCGCATGCCGATGAAACCCTGTTGGGTGGTTACAGCAGTATTCCGCGTCAGACCGTCAATGTGCTGCAGGGTCTGCAACAGAAATTAAAGGGCAAAGCCAAGGTCAGCTTTGCCCGCGGCGCCCGCATCACCGAAAACAGCTTTTTGCAAACCAAAAGCGCTGCCACAGCGGATAGCACTGACACCTCCAGCACCAATGCGCTGCAAGCCGCAGCGGCCAAAGCAATCCAGCAGCGCAGCCAGCACGCCGGCACTTATTCAATGCTACGCTGGAACCACGACGACACTGTAGCAGCAGACCCTTTAGAAAACGCCCGGCTGCGCGCTGAAGCGGTCGCGCTGGCGAAAACGGCTGATGCCGTGGTGCTGGTACTCGGTGAAAACGAAGGGCTGGCCCGCGAAGCCTGGGCCGACAAACATTTAGGCGATCGCACCACGCTGGAACTGAGCGCCGATCAGCAGTTGTTGGCAGCACAAGTACAAGCCGCCGCCGGCGACAAACCTGTGGTGCTGGTGCTCAGCAATGGCCGGCCGCTGACACTCGGCAGCCTCGCCAGCCAAATGCCGGCTATTGTTGAAGCCTGGTATCTGGGGCAAGAAACCGGCACAGCGCTTGCCAATATTTTGTTTGGTGACGTGAACCCTTCTGGCAAATTGCCACTCACCTTCCCGCGCAGCGCCGGCCATATTCCAAGTTTTTATAATCACAAAGCGTCCAGCAGCCGCGGTTATCTGCACGACGACATCAGCCCGCTCTATCCGTTTGGCCATGGCCTGAGTTACACCGAATTCAGCTACAGCGACCTGAGCATTAGCACGCCTGATGTGGCGGCTGGTGCCGAGGCGCTGATTAAATTTCAGCTGAAAAACAGCGGCAAGCGCGCCGGCACTGAAGTGGTACAGCTTTATGTGCAGGACCCGGTGGCGAGTTTAACCCGGCCAGTCCAACAGCTCGTTGGCTTTGCCCGCGTCAGTTTAGAACCAGGTCAAACCGCACGGGTGAAATTTGCCTTGCCGGTTAATCAACTGGCATTTCTCGACAGCCAAATGCGCTGGGTGGTGGAACCCGGGGAGATCCGCGTGATGATTGGCAGCTCGTCGGCCGATCTGCGCCTGCGCGGTGTGTTTAACATCGCTGGCGCTGTGACCGATGTTAGCGCGGCCAGGGCTTTACAAAGCCGGGTTAACGTCAGTTATGGCAGTCCGTGAACCATAAATCGTAGCGCCCTATGAAAAAGAAGGCCAGCCTGGCACCACAGCCGAATTTATCAGGAGATACCATGAACAAAGATTTCAGCACCGGCCTATTGCTGTCCGCTAGCCTGGCCTTAAGCGCCTGTGGCAAAGCGCCTGAGCCGGCGGTCACTGCGCCTGCAGACACAGCCCCCGCCACGACTGAAACATCGGCGGTCGCCGGGCCTGCGGTGGCAACACCCCAGATCCAGCCAAACAACTGGCCTTTACAACCGTCCCCTATCGCCCGCCAACCGGCGGTCGAGGAAAAAATCAAAGCGCTGCTGGCACAAATGAGCCCGGCGCAAAAAGTCGGTCAGCTCATTCAGGCTGACATCGCCTCGGTCACACCACAGCAAGTGCGCGATTATTATCTCGGCAGTGTGCTGAACGGCGGCAACTCAGCGCCCGGTCGCGACAACAGAGTGGGTCCCAAAGCCTGGCTGGAACTGGCCGATGCGTTCTGGCAAGCCAGCACCGACACCAGTGACGGCCGGCCATATATTCCTGTGATGTGGGGCACAGATGCGGTGCATGGCCACAGCAATGTCAAAGGCGCCATTATTTTCCCGCATAACATTGGTTTAGGCGCGATGCGCGAACCTGGGATTTTGCGCAAAATCGGTCAGGTGACAGCAATTGAAATGCAGGTGACCGGCCTCGACTGGACATTCGCCCCAACCATCGCCGTGGTGCGTGACGACCGCTGGGGCCGCACTTACGAATCTTATGGCGAAGATCCGGCATTGGTCGCCTCGTACGCGCCGGAAATTCTGCAAGGCATTCAGGGTGAACCGGGCAGCGCCGACTTCCTGCGCGGTAACCACATGCTGGCGACCGTCAAACATTTCCTGGGTGATGGCGGCACCATCGACGGCAAAGATCAGGGTGATAACCAGCACAGCGAAGCCGACTTACGTGATCTGCATGGCCTGCCCTACTACAGCGCGATCAAGGCCGGCGCTCGCGCGGTGATGGCGTCCTACAACAGTTGGTACGGCGAAAAAATGCATGGGTTCCAGCCGATGTTAAGCGACGTGTTAGTCGGCCGGATGGGTTTTGACGGTTTTGTTGTCGGCGACTGGAACGGCCATGGTCAGGTCAAAGGCTGCACGCCAACCGACTGTGCCAATGCATTAAACGCTGGCCTTGATATGTTTATGGCGCCGGACAGCTGGCAGAAGTTATATGACAACACGCTGGCGCAGGTCAAAGACGGCCGTATTACTCAAGCCCGCCTCGACGAAGCAGTCAGCCGCGTGCTGCGCATCAAGGCCGAGATGGGCCTGTTTGACCAGGTGCAACCGTCCAAACGCCCGCTCGCCGGCAAGTTTGAGCTGCTGGGCAGCGCAGAACACCGGGCTGTAGCGCGCGAAGCAGCGCGCAAGTCGCTGGTATTGCTGAAGAACAATCAGAAGCTACTGCCAATCAAAGCGAACAGCAAAGTGTTACTGGCCGGGGATGGCGCCGACCATATCGGTAAACAAAGCGGCGGCTGGACGTTAAGCTGGCAAGGTGCTGGCAATAAAAACAGCGATTTCCCCAATGGTGAATCGATTTATGCCGGCCTTCAAGGCGCGCTGGCAGCCGGTGGCGGCAAAGTTGAACTGAGTGAAAATGGCCGTTTTACCAGCAAACCGGATCTGGCCGTGGTGGTATTTGGTGAAGAGCCTTATGCCGAATTTGTCGGTGACCGCGCCCATCTGGCCTTTGACGACAGCCGCGCGCTGCAGGTGTTGACCGAGTTAAAAGCCCAGGGTATTCCAACCGTGTCGGTGTTTTTATCGGGCCGGCCTTTGTGGGTCAATCCGGAGCTGAACCAATCCGACGCTTTTGTCGCCGCCTTTTTACCGGGCACTGAAGGCGGTGCCATCGCCGATGTGCTGGTACGGGCACCGGATGGCAACATCCGTTTTGATTTCCAGGGCAAACTGCCATTTTCCTGGCCGGCCGATGCGACTGGCAAGCCGCTGAATATTGGCGATGCCGACTACAAGCCACAATTCGCTTTTGGTTATGGCCTGAATTATCAGGATGATGTTGTGGTCGCAAAACTCAGCGAAAACTCTGGCATCAGTGCCGATTTGGTAGTGAATTTCAGCCGTTATCTGCATGCCGGTAAAGCAGTGAGTCCATGGCAGTTGCAGCTCCTTGATGGCGCTCAGGTCACGATAGTGACAGATCCGCAGCAACAATCAGCCACAGGCGCCCTCGCGAGCAAAGCGACCGACCGGCTGCAACAGGAAGATTCGATCCTGCTGAGTTTCAGCGCACCGGCCACGGCAGCTATTGCCCATGCCCAGCAGCAAGCCATAGACCTGGCCCGCCAGGCCAACGGTGACATGGTACTGGAACTGGAATATCAGCTATTAGCAATGCCGGAACAACAGGGCAAAGTTCAACTCGGCATGCGCTGCACAGCAGATCAACCGGGCTGTGAAACCTTACTCGATTTCACTGCAAACTTCGCGGGCCAGCAAGGCAAAGGCTGGCAACAACTGAAGATCCCGCTGCGCTGTTTCACTGACAACAACAAAGCCTTTGATCTGAGCAAAATCAGCCATCCATTGTTGATTAGCGCTGGCAAAGGCCTGCAAATCCAGCTGGCCAGAGTTCGCTTAACCGAAAACGAAGGCAATGGCATTTGTGGCGGCGGGCAATAGCAAACCAGGTGGTGGCTGTAGTTGAGTGCCGGCAACTGGCACATGCACTGTTGCTCGCCCAGATCATGGCCGCCGGTGTTGGCGTTAGGAATGGCGGTTTTGAGCGTGATGCAGAAATTCGGTTCAGATTGTTTGATATTGCGACGGATATCAAAGGTGCAATTCGCTTTGCTCATTGCACCCTACGATCGGGTCGCTGGCTGGTAGGGTGGGTAGAGCAAAGCGAAACCCACCGGGTGTCGCACACCGGGTGTCGCACAACGGGTGTTGCTGACCGTGCCTACCCTCACGTCGGGGCGGTAGGTACCGGCAAGCAACGCCCGCTGGGCGTCACACGCCGTACATGATAATTAAAAAATGTCCGCAACTGGCACAAAACTCAGTTACAGACCAGATATTGATGGGCGACGCCCAAGCGCAAACATCACAACATGTCACCCAAAGTTGCCTTGGTAGCCCTATACCCCACCGCCAGTAACACAACTTCTGATGATATCAATGTCCCCCAAACTCCTGACATTTGTCACCCGCTCTTGCTGATGTCTGACACTGCCGATCTTCCTGCCGGGGCGCCATCATGATTGCCACAACGCCAGGGTGGCGTTACACCGGAGCACACATCATGACATCCACAACACATACTGCATCGACACATTATTCATCAACACATGCGCTGCGTCTGACCTTGCGCTCAGTCTTTTTACTGGGCGCCTTAGCTGTCAGCCAACTGGCACCGGCTGCAGAGACGGTGACAGAACAGCTGAGCGCGATTGACCTCGCCAGCCAACAACTGGATATCCAGGCGCTGCAGCAATTCAGTCAGCAAGCGCAGGATGATTATCAGTTCGCTTACGCGCAATATCGTCTGGCCGTCACCGCATCAGTACGGGCGGATGAAGCGGTGTTAAAGCCGGCTTTATCGGCTGCTGCCGAGCGATTGGAGCAGTTGGTTGCCAGTGAACCGGCGCCTACCTTAAAAGCCGAAGCACTGGCCTTGCTGGCGCTGACCCGCGGTATGCAGGCAGGTTACTACCCGATTAAAGGCATGTATTACGGTCAGCAGTCCGGTAAAGCGCTGGATGCTGCGACCGCGCTGCAGCCACAGAACCCGCGCGTCACGCTGGCTGCCGCCATTCTGGCGTATCAGACACCCACCTTATTTGGCGGTGACAAAAAAGCTGCGTTAAGCCACACCAATGCAGCGATTAGCGCATTCGCCGCACCTTGTCAGGACATTTGCTGGGGCGAAGCCGAAGCCTATGTCTGGCGTGGTCTGGCGAAAAAAGAAGCGGGGGATCTGAGCGGCGCCAAAGCGGACTGGCAACAGGCGCTGCAACTGGCGCCGGACTATGGCTGGGCGAAAAAGCTGCTGCAAGGCGCATAAACACCACCATGTTTTAGCCACGACAACACCGGGCCCTTCCTGCCCGGTGCTGTTTTTGTCAGAACGGAGCCAACTATGCAAACCAATACCATGCGTCGCGGTTATCTGGTGTACCTCGGCTTTTATTTCCTGCCGCCGCTGCTGCAACCCACCGCATGGTGGCAATGGGCGGTGCTCGTCTGCGCGCTTGGCGCTTTTTTGTTTATCTATCAGAAGCTTGATCAGGCCAAGCCACAACGGCGCTGGTGGTGGCTGGCCGGGTTATGGGCCATCGCCAGTGCGGTGACCCCGCTCAATAGCGGCAGTATGGCGATGTTTGCCTACCTCAGTTTTTTCCTCGGTTTCTGGCTCAGCGGCGCTCGTTTTGCTGCCGCCATCATGCTGTTATTGCTGTGGCAGGCCGCGTTATTGTGGCTGTGGCACCCGACGCTATGGTTGCAGGCTTATGCGGTGATTGTGGCGCTTGGTGTCGGAGTGACCGGTATCGTTGAGCGGATGCGCTTGCAGCATCAGCAAGCACAGCAGCGCAGCGACGCTGAACTGCAGTTGATGGCCCGCCAGCTGGAACGCGAACGCATCGCGCGCGATTTGCATGATTTACTCGGGCATAGCCTGGCCAGTATTGCGTTAAAAGCCGAGCTCGCCGACGTCTGGCTGGCACAACAGCAGCCGCAGGCAGCACGGCAGCAACTGGCAGAGTTGCAGCAGCTGGCGCGACATAGCCTGCAGCAGGTCCGCCAGACCATCAGCGGCTACCGTCAGCAAGGCTTGGATGTGCTGTTACCGGAATTGTTAGCGTTACTGCGCAGCAACGGCTGGACTTGTCTGGTCGATGCGGATTTAACCACGTTGGCCGCGCAAAGCCCGCCGGAGCTGGAGCTCTGTCTGACCGAGCTCTGCACCAACCTGTTAAAACACAGCGATGGCGATGAACTTTATTTGCAGGCCAGCAGCGATGGCCACCACTGGCAACTGCAACTACAGGACAACGGTCCCTGCAGCAACCTGCTACCCGGCAGCGGCTTGACCGGCATCCGCCAGCGCCTGCAGGCGCTGGGCGGTAGCTTCAGCTGGCAGTTGGAACCCACCCGTTTTGTCTTGCGCTGGCCTTGTCAGCAATCCCCCGCAATCACGGAGCACGCCGCATGAACATTTTATTTGCTGAAGATCAGGCCATTTTACGCAGCACGCTGGCGACCTTATTGCGAATGCTCGGCCAGCATCAGGTCACCGAAGCCGAAGACGGCCAGCAAGCGCGGCAATTGCTGCGCCAGCACAGCTTTGATTTGTTGCTCACCGATATCGAAATGCCCGGTTTCAGTGGCCTGGAACTGGTAGAAATGCTGCAGCAGGAACAACAGCACAAGACTGAACGTCAGCGCTGCAAACTGATGATCCTAACCACCTTTTCACGCGCCGGTTACGTACGCCGCGCCTTGCAGGCCGGTGTCGACGGCTTTGTGCTAAAAGACAGCCCGGCCACGGAATTACTCGCCGCCATCGATAAAGTGATGGCCGGCGGCAAAGTGATAGCACCGGAACTGGCGATGCTGGCACTCGGGCAGGACAACCCGCTGCACGACAAAGAGCGCCGCGCGCTGCGGCTGTGCAGTGAAGGCAAAAGCACCAGTGACATCGCAGCGCTGTTGTTTCTGGCAGAAGGCACAGTGCGTAATTATTTATCCGATGCGATCAATAAGCTTAATGCCGCCAACCGCGTCGACGCCGCGCGCATCGCGAGGCAGCGTGGCTGGCTTTAAGTGGCGGGCTTTTAGCAGGCAGCGTTCACAGCTGTTTTACGAAATTTCGCGACCGGCTGACCTTAACTGTCAAATGGCTTGACCTGCCGCGGGTACGTGGCAGTCTGGAGTTTTGTGCCATGTAGCCAAGGAACTGACTGATGCCAAAGCTGTTTTTGTCCGCCCTGCTCACGTTATTCATCGCCGCCCCGCTGCAGGCGGACATCCGCCTGCCCAAACTCATCAGTGACCATCTGGTGTTACAGAGTGGTCAGCCGCTGCCGCTTTGGGGTTATGCCGCACCGGGTGAACAAGTCACAGTCCGCCTGAATGACTCCGCTGCCGGCACCGTCACAACCGATGCAAACGGCCGCTGGCAACTGACTTTGCCACCGCAAGTGGCCGGTGGGCCGCATCTGCTGGAGTTTCAGGGTCAGAACCTGTTCAAAGTGCAGGATGTCTACTTCGGCGATGTGTTTGTCGCCTCCGGTCAGTCCAATATGGAACTGACGATGGCGCGGCTGGAAGAGGCCTACCCGGCAGATCTGCTTAGCGCCAACTATCCGCTTATTCGCCAGTTTAATGTACCGCAACGTTATGATTTTAAAGCATCTCAGCAGGATCTCAGCGAAGGGCAATGGCTGGTTGCCAGTCCAAAGACTATCCAGCATTTCTCCGCGCTGGCCTTTTATTTCGCCCGCGATTTACAGGCTCACAGCAAAACAGCCATTGGTATCTATAACGCCGCACTTGGTGGCTCACCGGTCGAATCCTGGCTGGATGAGTCCACTCTTAAGCAGTTTCCGGACGCTTATCAACTGGCGCAGATTTACAAAAGCGATGCGTTAATCCGCGATATTGAAGCGGCAGATCAGGCAAAAAATGCTCGCTGGTATGGTGATTTACATAAGAACGACGCGGGCCTCCATGCAAAAACGCCCTGGTATTCGCCTGCGCTCGATGACAGCAAGTGGGCGGATTTTACCGTGCCTGGCTTTCGGCAAGATGCCTTCACCGGCGTCTGGTGGTTGCGTAAAACCATTCGCTTAACAGCAGAACAAGCCGCGCAGGCGCGGATTTTGCGGCTCGGATCTATCGTTGATGCCGAAGAGGTGTACGTCAACGGCAGTCAAATCGGCAATACCACTTATATGTATCCGCCACGGCGTTATCCGCTGCCACAGGGCCTGCTTCAAGCCGGCGACAACTTGATTGCGGTTCGCGTCACGGTCACCAATGGCGCGCAGAACCGCAGTGGTTTTATCCCGGATAAACCTTATTGGCTTGGCACTGACAGCAATAAATTCGATTTAACCGGCCAGTGGAAAATGCAGACGTCGACGCCTGCCAAAGCGCTACCGATGGATGCTTTTATCCGCTGGAAGCCGCTTGGGCTCTATAACGCGATGATTGCGCCGCTGCAAACTCTGCCGGTAAAAGCGGTGTTGTGGTATCAGGGCGAATCTAATGTCGGTGCCTACCAGCACTATGAGCAGCGCTTTCGCGCCATGATCCGCCAGTGGCGTGCCCAGTGGCAGCAGCCGGAATTGCCGTTTTTATATGTCCAATTGGCTAATTTCCTGCCGAAACAATCAAACCCACTGCAAAGCAGCTGGGCCGGTCTGCGTGAAGCACAAGCCGCCGTGCTCACCGAACCCAAGACTGCCATGGTGGTCGCCATCGATACCGGCGAGTGGAATGACATCCACCCGGTCGACAAGCGCACGCTCAGCAGCCGCATGGCGCTTGCAGCGCGGGCGGTGGTTTATGGCGAAAACATCGCGTATCGCGGGCCAGTGCTACAAAGCCTGCAACAACAAGGTGCGTCGTTGCTGCTGAGCTTTTCACACAGCGAACAAGGCTTGGTGCTGAAACCCGGCAAGGCCTTTGCCATCGCTGGTGCTGACGGCCAGTTTGTCTGGGCTGAAGTTGCCTTAGAAAATGGGCAGATCCGCTTGTCTCATCCGCAAGTGCCAGCCCCGACGCAAGTGCGTTATGGCCATGCCGACAATCCGGATGCGGTGCTCTACAACAGCGCCGGTCTGCCGGCATCGCCATTTAGCGCCCGGCTGGCAGAGTGATGGCCTGAAGTCAGGTGATGCCCATCACTTGATGAAAGCACGCGACATACTGGCTGCGCTAGCCAGCTCGGACAAGCGGTTGAACGCGGAGCTTTTGCCGCAGTGTGCAGCGAAAGCTTCGGCAAATAGCCGATTCAGAGAACTCGCTGCCCAACTCAGGGTTTTGCAGTCAGCCTTATCTCCTGACAAATCTGCAGGATGTTTTCTGCGGTCACCCCGTCCGGCCAACGCCGTAGCTGAGGCAGCGCCAGTGTTGCCGGGACTTGTGGTCCGGCCTGATGCATGACCTGCTCGATCCACGGCAGAAAAAACGACACCCGGCTGTAAACTTCCCGTCCGCCATAAAAGCTGCCATGGTCGTTAGCGCCGCGCGAACTCAGACCCAATAACCAAAATTGCTGGTTACGGCGCAGAAACGCCGGTCCA
>NZ_JBHLXP010000001.1:669299-734534 GCF_042432165.1 Rheinheimera tilapiae | reverse complement strand
CGCCGGTACCGCCTGCACCGATAAACCACAAGTCCCGCCCCGCTTCGTCGCTATCCGTATACAATTGGACTGGAGCAATATCAGAGACTGCGGTCGCAAGCTCAACCAGGGCTATATCATGGCTGACACCGGGTTGATGCTCAGGATGCACATACAAACGCCGGACCGGATATAAAGCAGCGCCGAGCCGGATCAGACTGCCGGGTTGTAGGCAAAAAGTCGTATGGGCCGCTGTCAGCACCCAGCGTGGTGCGATCAAACTGCCATGCGCGCCATCGACATAAAAAGTGGCCAGTGCCGGATAATCGGCAACAGTGGCCAGATAATGCTTATCCACGACATCATGGCGGATCACGATCGCCTCTGCCGGCATAGTTATCAGCAGTATCAGCCAAAAACCAAAGCCTGAAAAACTGCCTGTCATGCGCTGTAACATACTTGCCCCTATTGATTACACCTGTAATTCTTTATAAATTACAAATGTAATCTTAGCAAGATGTTTTTAAATAACGCTTTGTCTGTCAGTCACTACCACAGTCAATAAAACTGGAAATGGTCAGCCGGCCCAGTCTTGGGTCTGGCGACAATAGCGTGTCTGGTGTGACGATGCCGCTATGCAGCAGGTGGCGTGGGTAGAAGATGATGCGGTTGTACACACCGTGGGCAGCGCCGATTTGTTCGAATAACGCCGTGCTGCCCTGAATATAACCGGCATTGGCTTTGGGCAAATTGGGGCCGTCATTTTCACTTTCTAACGCGCGGTAATAGGCCAGTTCCCGCTCAGGAGAGATGCATTCAAAACCGGTTTTACGGTGCCGGTAAAAAGCGGTACCGCTGGCACTGTTTGGCGTTGTCCCCTTGGAGTGAAACAGATAATGCACCGCGGCTAACGCATGCGGCGTGGTGGTATCAAAATGCGGAATGCGTTGCAGCAGTTTCAGTTGCGCTGCTGGTGTGGTGATCAGGGAAAAGTGACAGACTGACAAGCTCAATGTGCGGGCTGGCAGCTGAAAAAAATTAATCAGCGTCTGCTGTAAAGTGCCGAGCAATAGCTGACGATAAGCGGCGGGCGCTTCGGCGCGTACACCCGGGTAATACGGCGAATTCGCGACAAATTCAGCGCGGCATGCCGCATCGACCAGCTGCTGTGGTTCTGCTACAAACTGATCGGCGATCAGCACGGGCGTGCGCTCCGCACCAAAGCGCAAGGCACTGAGCTGCAGCGCCGGATGCAGCTGCAAAGCTGATGCCTGAACAGACTGATCCTTACAAGACTGAGCGCCAAAAGACCCTGTGTTCAAAGGCTGCGCCATCACTGCAAACCCGATGCGCAATAATGTGCAATAAATTCACGATGTGACGGCAGGCGTTCAACAGCACGGCCAATCGTGTCGCGGATTTGTTGCAGATGGCGGCTTAAATCCTGTGGCGGGATCTGCTGCACCAGCTGATGATAACTCTGCGGTTTTAAGCGCTGCCCGAGCAGTACATGAGTCCATGATTCCAGCCGGAACATCTCGTCGCCGGTTTGAAAAGCCAGGGCGCTGTCACGGAATAATTCGATGCGCTGCGCCAGACTGTCTGGCACTGTCATCGTGCGGCAATAGTCCCAGAACGGGCTGTCGCGCCGTTCGGTCTGATGATAATGCAGGATAATAAAGTCGCGGATCTTCTCCAGCTCGCGTACCGACTGCTGGTTATACTCCGCCGCCAGCGCCGGCGTGACACCGGCAAAAGGAAACAGCCGCAGCAAACGGATCACGCTGTTCATAAACAGATAAATACTGGTCGATTCCAGCGGCTCAATAAAACCACTCGACAGCCCCATCGCCACGCAGTTGTTCAGCCAGACCTGTTTGCGTCGGCCGGTTTGATAGCTGATCACCCGCGGTTCCATCAAGGCCGGGGTTTCGAGACCATCGAGCAGGCGTTGCCGCGCCGCTTCGTCTGATAAGAAATCAGCGGCATACACCAAACCATTGCCAACCCGGTGCTGCAGCGGGATCTTCCACTGCCAGCCGGCGTCGTGCGCCATCGCGCGGGTATAAGGCGGCAAGGTCGCAGCGCTTTGTGTTTGCACCACCACGGCTTTATTGCACGGCAGCCAGTGATCCCAGCGTTCAAAGCCAGCATGCAGCGTTTGTTCAATCAGCAGCGCGCGAAAACCGGTGCAATCGATAAATAAATCGCCACTGACTTCCTGACCATCGTCCAGCACCAAACTACGGATATCGCCATTGGTATGCTGCGTCACCGTGTTGATTTTGCCTTCGATGCGCACACAACCGAGTTTTTCACTGAACTGGCGCAAAAACCGGGCATAACGGCCGGCGTCCAGATGATAGGCATAACTGAGCAGCGGTGCTTCGCCCTGCCCCTGCGGTTTGGCGAACTTATGCGCGCGGGCGGCCTGCAACTCAACACAATAGTCGCCAAATGGCGCATCGATGCCCTGGGTCAACCCATGCAGATAATAGTGCTGGAAATCGGCGAGAAAACTGCCTTTGCCGGTGGTGCCAAAAGGGTGAATATAGCGATCACCAACCTGCCCCCAGTTTTCAAAAGAAATCCCCAGTTTAAAAGTGGCATCGGTCGCCCGCATAAACTCTTGTTCATCAATACCGAGCAGGTTGTGAAACAAGGTCACCGGCGGGATCGTCGATTCGCCAACACCCACGGTGCCAATTTCCTCAGACTCGACCAGGACCACGTCGACCAGCCCCTGCAACCGTTTCGACAACGCCGCTGCGGCGACCCAACCGGCAGTGCCGCCACCGGCGATCACCACTTTTTTTACTGCACCTGAACTGGACATCTGCACTCCATTAAAAACCGGTATTCAGCGATTTAATCTGTTGATCAGCATGGCGCGTAATTGTCGCGCCATGCCTTCATCTAAGTCTGCCAGCACGCCACGCGCTGCTGCCGGCAAATGCGCGCCAGCCTGCTGCGGGTCGTCAAACACATAATAATTTAATAGTGCCTGCCAGCCGCGCCGCTCGTGCTCGGGTTTGTCGCGCAGGCACAACAGCGCGTGGTACAGCAGATTCATGCCCGAGCCGGTATAACGCGGCGCACTGCTCCACCAATGGTTAATCAGGATATTAAAAGGACCCGGCGCTTCGACCTGATGCCACCACATTGATGGCAAATACAAGGCGTCACCTGGCGCTAAATCGGCGATTTGGCCAGCGGCCAGCGCTTTGGGGAAATTCGGGTATAAGGTCAGATCCGGTGCAGCAAAATCCACCATGCTGATGGCTTGGCCGCCCGGCGTTGGCTCCAGCGGGCCCGGATACAGGTTCGCCACCTGATCCGGCGGAAACAAGGTAAAACGCCGCATGCCGCGCACGCAGCAAGCCAGATTGTCCGACGCATCATAATGACAGGCCGCCAGGCTTTGGTTGCCAAGCCAGATGCTCACGCGATCTGGCGAGACCCGATCTGGCTCAGTCGCAAATGCAGCTTCGGCTTTGGGGATTTGTACACTGTGGCTGTCCTGCAAACCGGGGAAATGGCTTTGCAGCAGATTGGACGCGATATAAACCGAAGGCGCGGCGGCCGGATCCGGCAACTGCAGCGCATCGAGCAGCTGGGTCAACACGGCATCGACCTGACCGAGCCGGGTGTCGTAATTCAGTGCAGTACGGCTTTCATTGTAAAAATAACGGCCGCGCTGCCCGGCGGCGCCCTGATAGATCTGAGTCGGCCGGCCATTATAAAAACCAAGCAGATAGTCCGCGCAGGCTTTGGCACTGTCTAAAGCTGTGTCTGCTTCCTGCAGGCTCAGCTGTGTCAGTGGCCAGTGCCGCACCAGCCCGCGCAGGATCAATGGCGCTTTGGCTGCGGCTATCACTTCGGCAAAATCAGCCGGAAGCTGACCAGCGCTGCACTGCACTTCTGCCGTCCGCTGCTGAACTCCGCTCTCGACAAACAACTCGGCCATCCACTTTTCCTTCTGCTGCCGGCTCAGAGTTGCTGCTGACGCAGCCGCTGATTTTTCCGGTCTACCAACTGCTGAATATTCGACAAGGAACTTAACTGCGCATACAGCAGTGGCAAAAAGCCGGACTGATTGAGCCGTTGCAGATCATCACCACTCAGCGCTGCAAGCCGTGCGCTGCTGATACTGTAATTGCCAGTCAGCCGGTGTTTCTCGCCGTTTTCCAGCGAAAATTCAATATTCAGTGGTTCGATTAAATCTAGCTGTTCCAGTGCCTGAAATAACACCGGCGCTAACGCCAGGCTTTGCTGAATTTGCTGCAGGCGGCCGGAGATATATTGCAGATAAGGACTGGCGCCGCCTTGCGGTAAAAACAATGGCAGTCCGGCAGCAGCGCGCGTCACTTTCGGATGCTCAACATCAATATGTACCACGGCATCACGCGGATCGGGTTGCTGCTGTTCGGCCGCCAGCATGCTGCCCGGACGCTGAAAACCAATTAAAAATGGGCCTTTTTCGGCAGCCAGCGGAATATAGCGCGCATCCCAGCCATTGGCGGTTGAATGCGGGGTTGGCGTCGTGGTTAAAAACAGATTTTCATCGGCGGCAAATCCAAGCAGCACCACCGCTTGCCAGCGTGGCTGTTGCGCTGGCGGATCAGCGACCGCACGCAGTAAAATCGGATAGTTTTTTTGCAGTTCAGTCCATTCCAGCGCAAAAGCCGGTAAGACAGCGACCGCATCACCAAAGTTGCCGGCGAACTGATGCAGCACGCGCAAGTCCTGATGGTCGATATTATTCAGTAACATATGTCTGGTCATCAGCAAATCCCGGTCAGACAACAAAAACAACAACAGCCAGCCGGCGCATCACTGCACGCAGACCAGCTGTTGTCTGACTTCCGCAGTCCCGATTTACACCGGGACACACGGGTTTTAGTCTCAGAACTCGTAACGCATACCAACCTGATAACGCGCATCCAGATCAGTCAGATACCACAACATGGATTCGTTACGGGCATGCGAACGGCTGTTCTCGCCGGTCAGGTTCAGACCTTCCACAAACACCGTCATTTTGTCGTTAACATCGTAACTGAGGTTGACGTCAAGCTGCCAGTAGTCCTCTTCAAAGCGTGGGTTGTTGGAACCGCCTTTGTTGACTTCTGCGAGGTATTTGTCACGCCAGTTCCACGCCACCCGGGCCTGCCAGCCATCTTTTTCGTAGATACCAATCAAGTTGGCGGTATCGCTGAGGCCGATCAGGGCAAACTGCGATTCCGCCGGATTGGCATTCACGTCAAAGCCAACGTCGCCACGCACAATGGTGTAGTTCGCCTGCACACCAAAACCGGTTTCACCAAAGAAGTGCTGCACCGCCAGCTCGCTACCGTAGATCTTGGCAGATCTGTTGTTGTCCGGTGTGTTGGTACGGAACGTCATTTCCGGATCATCACCAGTGGCAACTAAATCAAAGCCAGGGTTGTTGGCAAGGAAATCAATCTGCGCTTGCGTTGCAGTAAACTGCGGGTTCGGGCCGTATTTCGCAATCATATCCGGATGAGTACGGAACTGGGTGAACACCATCATCGCGTACAGATAAGTATCATCCTGTGGCAAACCGGCTGCGCGCAGCGCCTGAATCGCTGACAATGCGCGTGGACCTGCCGTCACATCACGAATGCCCAGCAATTTCTGGTCAACCTGTTTACTACCGATAAAGTTCACCACGTCTTTCTGGAACACACCGGCCGACACATAACTGGCATCGTTGTAATACCATTCCAGCGACAAGTCGTAGTTCGATGATTCCAGTGGTAATAATGCCGGGTTCGACGCATTCGCGGTCGGCTGCGCGCCAAACAGCGTAGAGCCGCCGCCACCACCGAAGTTCGATGCCGACACGCCGAGGCTGCCTAAACCAGCCCGCGCAATGGTTTTGCTAAACGAGAACCGGCTGATTAAGTCGTCATCCAGGTGCAGCGTTAAGTCGAAACTCGGCAACAGGTGGTCATAGTCATTTTCAGCACTGAATGGCGCTGCCGGCTTGCTGCCGTCGACATAAGATATGATGTCGTTGTTATCTTCCCAGCGGAAATACACTGAGTTCACCAGCGAGCTGGACTCAGACTCGGTTTTTTCGTAACGCAGACCGGTTAACACATCAAACGGCATCTTGCCGAGTTCGCCATTCATCGACAGCTGGAAATATGCTGCCATGGTGTCTTCTTTGACGATGTTGTCAGACGATAAGGATTTTTCTGCCGATGTTGGGATCTTCGGATACAACTTCAGCGCGGCATCATATAAAGCCATTGGGTTAGCGATAAAGCCATAACCACCGGATCTTGGGCTGTAATCTTTAAATTCACCCGGTAAATCAAACGGCTGAATTAAAGCGCCGAATTCCCCCGGATTACCAACGTTCCAGTTACCAAGCGCAATATTGTTACCTGCCGTCTGGATAGAACGCGATTCCATAGCACGGGTTTCTACACCAAAATCAAAACGACCGCCTTCAAGCTCATAAAGGAAATCGAGTTTAACCTGCTGAATATCGCTTTCCTGACTGGCGTTACGAATACGCGCAATCGAAGAGCCGACGTCACCGGCATCGACCATGCCATTGGCATTGGCGCCTTTACCCGGTACTTTGTCGTTGTAGACGTTTTGGTAGGTCGGCAGATCAGCGCCCCAGAACCATTCGCGCGACGTCACAATTGGCGCACCTAAACCAACCGCCAATTCACCAGAGCCACGTGGACCTGTGCCGCGGCTATACATGTTCGAGTCGTGCGCATCGAGCACAATAGTCAACTCGTCGTTGTATTCGTAAGCAAGATTAACGCCTAAGGATTTCAGTGTGTTGGTCTGCTCGCGCCACTGTTGCTCGTAACCTTCGTCGACCGCACCTGAGTATTCTTCTTTGATGTAACTTGGGGTTTTCACCAGATTGTTATCAAATTCAACAATCTTGGTGTTGCTGCCGGTTTGCACCCAGTTGGTAATTTCACCGCGGTGTTCAACCAGGTTGTTTTCGGCGTAGGTATAGTCGCCGGTCATGCTCAGTTTGTCAGACGGTTTGAACTGTAACGTCAGCTGGCCATTGTCACGCTTGCGCTGTGAATCAGAAAAAGCATAACGGATATCGTTCGGGCGCGCGTAAAGCTGGCCTTGGGCCGGTGCATTTTTCACTGTCGTTGCGGTGTTGTTCCACAGCCGGTTTAAATCGGCCACGTCATCCCAATAATCGACCTGCCAGTCGTTGACGGTGGCGCCGGTATAACCAGAATCCCGTTCCTGATGGCTGGCAGTGATGCTGACGCCAAATTTACCGTCGTCGGACGCTTGGCTGAAAATACCAGAAATTTCCGGCGTGATGTCGTCGCCAGCGCGGTTAGTGGTGTCATGCGCCGCTTTCACGCCAATGCTGGCGATGTCGTCTTTGCGCTCCAGTGGCCGTGAGGTTTTCACGTTGACTGTGGCGCCAATACCGCCGGTGGCAATGTTGGCTTTACTGGTTTTGTACACTTCAACGCCGCTGATACTTTCTGACGCCAGGTTCGAGAAGTCAAAAGCACGGGCACTACCGCCACGTGTTGTACCGTCAGCGCCGGAACCGGCGCCATAAGTAGTGGCTGACGGCATAGTACGGCCGTTCAGCGTCACCATGTTGTTGTCGCCACCGAAACCACGCACTGTTACTTCCGCACCTTCACCGTTGGTGCGGCTGATTGATACGCCGGTAATACGCTGCAGTGACTCAGCCAGGTTGGTGTCCGGGAATTTGCCGATGTCTTCGGCCGAGATGGCGTCGACGACGCCCATCGATTCGCGTTTGATGGCAGTGGCTTGTTGCAGACTGCCACGCATACCCCGCACCTGGATCACTTCGATGTCGCTGGTTTCAGCTTTTTTGTCGGTCGCCGGTGCTTGCTGGGCATAAAGCGGCAGGGCCGCAGTTCCGGTCAGCAGCAGCGAAATCGCTCTGGCTAACGCGGTTCTGGTAAATGGTTTTTTGTTGTGCATCTATCCGTTCCCTATTGATTTGTTGTGAGTCAGTCAACTCAAACCGTTTCTGCAGCTCATGTGGATACGACTGTACTTATTAGGGCGTGTTGACGTTTGGTGTTTGTTTTTGCAGCAGTTTGGCAGCTTTTTATGCAAGGCAGTGCGAGAGCCGTGTAGTTACTCTACACAAACGAGCACTAACGCAGCAGAAAGAGCTGCCAAACGCTGCCCTGCGGGTTCGTTTGGTGGCGTTTTGGGCTTTGTCACTCGTTGCTCACATAGAATCACTATGCCACGCGCCTCGTTTCGCGCCCAAAACGCCACCAATTCGAACAAAAATCAACCATCAATCGTCAACACGCCCTAGCTTCTGCTGCCGGTTCGGGGTGTGGGGTTGCAGTATCTTTTACCTGTACTTCTTAATCAGACGGATCTGTCCCACCCAAAACATTCTAGAGAGGAAGCTCCTCGAAAGTGTTTGCCAAAATGCGTTACCTTTTTGCTTTTTTTGTTTTATTCAGCCACCGGTGGCAGATGAGTTTATAGCAAAATGTGCTGGTTTTTGCGACGAAACTGACCACAGTTGGTTGACGGCAATGCATTTCAGCAATAGCCTCTTGTAAGCGCTTTCAGAAAGCGCTTACAGTAAATTGCACGCAACACAAAAAGATAAATACAAACTGAGGCGTGGCTGGTTGGTTGTTATTCAGCCGCCGAACCACATCAGCAGTTCACCAGTTAACAGGACAAGCACAATGACCAAACGACACCCGCGAATGACGCCGGCGCGCACGTTGACACTGACAGGCGGCCTGTCCGGCGCCCGGCTCAGTAAAACGCTGTTTTGCTCGGCACTGCTTAGCAGCACGCTGCTGACCGGCTGCGGCGGCGACACCGCCACCCAGACTGATCTCAGCAAAACCGATACCAGCAAACCAGCCACCGGCTGGAATTTAGTCTGGAGCGACGAATTCGACGGCCAAAGTATCGATAGCAATAAATGGAACTTTGAAGTGAACTGCGCCGGCGGCGGCAATAACGAAAAACAATGTTATACCGCCGACAAAGCCAACGCCTTTACCAGCGGCGGCATGCTGAATATTGTCGCCAAACCGGCGGCAACAGGTGCTGAAAAACCTTATACCTCGGCCCGTATCACCACGAAGAAAAAAGCTGATTTTAAATATGGTCGCTTTGAGATGCGCGCCAAACTGCCATCAGGTCAAGGCGCCTGGCCAGCATTCTGGATGATGCCAACCGATTCTGTGTATGGCGATTGGCCACGTTCCGGCGAAATTGACATCATGGAAGCGGTGAACCTGAAGGTCAAAGACGCCAAAGGCAACGTCGAATCCAATGTGCACGGTACGCTGCATTACGGTAAACCCTGGCCAAATAACAGCAGCTCCGGCAAAAACTACACGCTGCCCGGCGGTAAAAATCCGGCCGATGACTTCCATACTTATGCAGTGGAATGGCAACAGGGCGAGATCCGCTGGTATGTCGACGACTACCTCTATGCAACACAACGTCAGTCCGAAGTGCGGCTGAACAGTAAAGATCAGGCGGTAGGCTTAAAACACCGCGGCTGGTTTACTGAATATTTTGACCAGACCAGCGGCAAGCTGAATACCTATTGGACCAGCGCGCCTTTTGATCAGAAGTTTTTCCTGATCCTGAACTTCGCGGTCGGAGGCAACTGGCCGGAAAACGTTAATAACAAAGGCATCGACGCGGCAGCTTTTACCAACGGACAAAGCTTTGTGGTTGATTATGTCCGCGCCTATCAATGCGCCGCCAACCCAGACACCGGTAAAGGCTGTGAAACGGTACGGCCAGGTTATGACAAAACCAGCGACGCCTTAGTCGAAGGCAAAGCACCAATTCCGGTTCCACCATCAGATGGTGTGGCCCGCAATCTGGCTATTTTTGACAATGCCGAAAATCCAAGCTGGCCAGGTTGGGATTGTTGCGGTGGCAGCAAACCAACAGTGGTCAACGACAACCAACGTGGTGGCGTGATGGAATTCCGCGTCGGTGGTGCGCCAACGGTCAACGGCTTTATCAGTCGTGCGGAATTTATCAAAGATCCAGCCGGTACCCCGTCACCGTTTGATGCCTCTCCGCTAGCCAATACCGGTAGCTTGAGTTTCGCGATGAAAGCCGTGTCGCTGCCGAATAACGCCGCAGCGGTGTGGAAACTGAAAGTAGAAAGTAACAACGCCGCCAGTGCGGTAGAAATGGACTTAACGGCGAGTAATGAAGGCAAAGCGCCGGCCGCCGGTGTCTGGCAAACCTACACCTTCCCGTTAAAAAAACTGGCCGATGCCGGCCTGGATTTATCCGCGATTGATGTGGTGATGATTTTCCCGGCATGGGGAACTGGCGAAGGCGCCGTGTATCAGGTTGACGATGTGAAAATCGCCGGACCAGGCAGCGCGGCCCCGTCATTAACTCTGTTTAAGGACAGTCAGAATCTGGACTGGCCAATGTGGGATTGTTGTGCCGGAAGCAAACCAACTGAACAGCTGGACGACGCCGCGCATGGCATGACCGCAGAATTTACTATCGGCGGTGCACCCACAGTGATGGGCTTTATTACCCGTCCAAGCAATAACGGCGGCAATAAACCCTTTGATGCCTCGGCCATTCTGGCAAAAGGCGTGGTGAAGTTTGACCTCAAAGTGGTGACTGCGCCAAATGACCCGGCGTCCGTCTGGAAATTTAAAGTCGAAGCTAACAACGCCGCGAGCGCTGTGGAGTTGAATCTGACCGACAGCGTGGAAGGCAAAGCGCCTGTTACCGGTCAATGGCAAACCTACACGTTTAAGCTCAGCGATTTAGCCGCGAAAGGTTTAGATGTTAGCGCGATCGACGTCGTGATGATCTTCCCAGCCTGGGGCACTGGCAATGGCGCAGTGTACCGCGTCGACAACGCCAGCATTGGCGAGCCGGCTGTACCGAGCAATAGCGGTCTGACGCTGTTTGCCGACGCTGCGGCTGCGAACTGGTCACTGTGGGATTGTTGTGGTGGCAGTAAACCAACGGTTGAAGATGACGATGCTGCACATGGCAAAACCGCGCAATACAAAATCGGTGGCGCCCCAACAGTCATGGGCATTTTTGCCGCAGATGGCACTTATTTTGACGCCAGCAACATTCTCGCCACCGCGATGGTGAAATTTGAGATGAAAGTCGTCACACCACCGAGTGACAGCAGCGCCGACTGGCTGTTCAAGATTGAAGCCAAAGATGCTGCCAGTGCCGTTCAGCTGAAACTGAGCGAAAGCCTTGAAGGCAAAGCGCCGGTAGTTGGCCAGTGGCAAACCTACAGCTATCGCTTAAAAGATTTGGCTGACAAAGGCCTCGACGTCAGTGCTATCGATATCGTGATGGTATTCCCGGCCTGGGGCCAGGGTAACGGTGCTGTCTACCGGCTTGATAATGTGCAAATCAAATAAGCGTGTAGATTAAATAAGTTTATAGATCAAACAGTTGAACAAAAAACATCTGATCATAAAACAAATCACCACCACCCGGCCAGCTGTCGTGTCGCCGCCGGATGCAGTGAATACAGGATTGCGTATGAACAAAACAATGTTTAGTAAAACCAAGCTCGCCAGCGCCATATTGCTGACGCTCGGCGCTGGCTTGCCGGCCTATGCTGCACAGCAGCAAGCGGCCACCAGCACGGCAGAAGAAAAAGTAGAAGTGATTGAAATCAAAGGTATTCGTGGCAGTTTAATCCGCTCGATGGATATCAAACGCGAAGCCAACGGTGTGGTCGATGCCATTTCCGCTGAAGAGATGGGTAAATTCCCGGATACCAACCTCGCGGAATCTCTGCAGCGTATCACCGGGGTGTCGGTCAGCCGCGCCAACGGTGAAGGCAGCCAGATCACGGTGCGTGGTTTTGGCCCGGATTTTAACCTGGTGACACTGAATGGCCGGCAAATGCCGGGCACCGGCTACACCCGCTCTTACAATCTGGAAAACTTATCCTCCGAAGGCGTCAGTGCGCTGGAAGTCTATAAAACCGCCCGCGCCTCCAACCCAAGCGGTGGCTTAGGCGCGACGGTTAATATCATCACCAGCCGGCCATTGCAAAAGCCTGGGCTGCACGCCTCGGCCACGGCCAAAGGCATCTACGACAGCTCGAATGAAATCGGCGATGACGTGACGCCGGAACTGGCGACAGTACTGAGCTCGACGCTGTTTGACGACAAAGTCGGTCTGGCGTTGTCTTTGTCACATCAGGAACGTGATTTCCAGAAGCAACAGGCCAACGTCCAAGGCTGGCAAGCCAACGTGGCGCTGCCAACGTTAGCTGCGGATAAAGTCAAAGACGCCCGCCCGGTAGGCGCGGACGGCAAACCAACCGGCAATTATTATTTTGCCAAAGACATGAACTACAGCATCGAAGATGTGCAGCGTGAGCGCAGTAACGGCCAACTGACGTTACAGGTGCGGCCAATTGACGCCTTCACCGCAACCATCGATTACACCGCATCGCGCGCCATCACCGGCAGCCAGAGCATCGGCTGGGGCATCTGGAACGAGTTTGGTGGCAATATCAATGGCTATGAATTAGACGCCAACGGTACCGCACTGTATGCCGATATCAGCGGCAACGACGGCTCTTTCACTGCCAGCAAAGGCACCACTGAAGTCAAAGCGGCATCGGTTGGCGTCAATTTTGACTGGCAGGTGTATGACGCGTTGCAACTGACGCTGGATTACCATGATTCAGACAATAAAGCCGACAATGGCGCCGACAAAGGTCTCGGCAGCCAAGGCCAGGTGATTTTGGGTTCAGACCAGCTGCTGCGTAAAGTCTATGACTACCGCAACGGCGAGATCCCACAAGCGCTGGTGTACTGGAAAAACGGCACCACCACGCTGAATCCAGGTGAAATGGATTCCAACTTCAGCCAGTTTATCCATTCGCCGGGTAAAGCTGAAATTCAGCAATATCAGCTCGATGGTAAATGGGACAACGACTTCTTCAGCTTCCCGCTGACCGATGTCGGCTTTGGTATTGCGCGCACTGACCAAACCATGGGCGGCCAACAGGGCTGGAGTGGTCTGCGTGGCGGTCCGGGCTTTAACCCGGCCTATCCGCAGATATTCCCGGATGCCATGTTTATCCGTCATAGCACCGCGAACTTCCTCGACCAGTTCGCCGGCGGTGGGAATAACCTGCAGCCAAACTACTACTACAGCTATGACTTTGATGAAGCGGTCGCCCGTCAACTGGCGTTCCTGACCAAAGGTGTAATGGGCGCAGACGAATATTCAATTGACCCGTACATTGACGGCATCGACAGCGAAAGTTATGTCAATGAAGTCACCGATAGCGTCTATGTCCAAGGCCGCTTTGATTTCAGCGTCAAAGACATCCCACTGCAACTGAATGTGGGCCTGCGCTACGAAGAGACCACGGTCGACAGCACAGTGCGTCAGCGCGTCGAAACCCAGGTGAACTGGGAAAGCCCGTCGGAATGGATCACGCAATACCAGCAAGGCGGTACCGCTAACTTCCTGGCACAGGAAGGTAAACACGACGTGTTACTGCCGATGTTTGACCTTAAAGCGGAACTACGCGATGACCTGATCGGCCGTTTCTCTTACGGCAAGAGCATCACCAGGGCACCGCTGGGTTTCCTCGCCGGTGGCCGCAGCTTAAGCGGCAGTCCGAAACCAGATGCACGCAGTGGTAGTCAGGGCAATACCAATCTGTTGCCGTTTGAATCGACCAACCTCGATCTGAGTCTGGAATACTATTACGCTGAAGGCAGTTATGCCGCCGTCGGTTATTTCCGTAAAGACGTGGATAACTTTATCCAGACAACGATCACCCAAACCACCATCGAAGGTCTGCGCGACATCCTGAACGGCCCGCGCTACAAAAAAGCGGTGGCAGACCTCGCGGCCCGTGGCGAACAAGCCACCAGCAGCGCGATCTATGCGCAAATGCTGGCGAATGGTAATGGCAATGCACAGGGCAAAATTGAACCTGCCGCAGACGACCCGCTGATGGTGTGGCAAATCAGTCAACCGGCCAATACCGACAGTAAAGCAGTCGACGGGTTTGAAGTGGCATTCCAGCATCTGCTTGGCGAAACCGGTTTTGGCCTTGGCGCCAACGCGACGTTTGTGCAAGGTGATGTCGAATTTGACGTGATGAGCCTGAGCCAGCAAGCGCCGCTGACTGGATTGAGTGACTCAGCCAACATGCAGCTGTTTTATGAAAAAGACGGCCTGTCAGTCAAAGTCACTTACGCCTGGCGGGATTCGTACCTGATTGGCGTTGGTCAGGCGCAGGGTTCCAGCGATGCACCACCGCAGTTTGCGGAAACCTTCGGCCAGTGGGATTTAAGCGTCAACTACGACATCCTGCCAGAGCTGACCGTGTTCCTCGAGGGCATTAACCTGAACAACGAAACCGAACGGGGTTATGGCCGCTTCGAAGAGCAGTTCCTGTTTGCCCGCCAATACGGCCCACGTGTCGCGCTGGGTGTGCGTTACCGCCTGGAATGATCAGGTATTTACTAAGCAAAAACGCGGCAGATGCCGCGTTTTTTTTATCAGCAACTGCCGCTGGCCTTTTCAGTCAGCGCACTTATTCCGGTTTGATGGTCAACTCGTTGTGCACGGTATGCACCCCGGAGGCCCCTTTCGCCAGGGTCACCGCAGTATCCATCTGACTCTGAGTCTCAACCACACCAACCAAGCGGACATCACCATTGGTGGTCAAAATATCAATATTCAGATTTTTCAGTGCCGGGTCATTCATCAGCGCCATTTTTACCTGCGTGGTCACGTCCAGATCGACCACTTCGGTTTTGGGCGGCGGTGTTGGCGCTGGATCGCAACCGGCAACGAGCACTGAAGTGATTAACAGCAGACCGGCAAATTTGTATGAGCAATAAAGTTTCATTGGACTGTCCTTGCTTTGAGGTCGGCAGGTCATCACCTGCCCTGCCCAGACTAGCGTCTGCAAATGCAAAGCTCGGTGCGCTGGCACGCCAGGCGACGCTGTTAACCGTCGTTTAGCCGACAATCAGCCCATCCACCACGTTGATGGTGCGGTCGCACCGGCTGGCGAGTGCCTCGTTATGCGTGACAAACAACACCGCCATGCCGGCATTGCGGCTGATGTCACGTAACAGTGCAAACACCGCATCGGCACTGACCGTATCGAGGTTGCCAGTCGGCTCATCAGCCAATAACAACGCCGGTTGCATCGCAAGCGCCCGGGCTAAAGCCACCCGCTGCTGCTGGCCGCCCGATAATTGGGTGGCAGGTTGTGCCAGATAAGCATGCAACCCGACCTGATCCAACAGATCCGTGGCGCGCTGCACCATCTGCTGATTGACGGAGCCGGCGTCAGCCAGCATGGGCATCAACACATTTTCCAGTGCGGTAAAAGCGCTGAGCAAATGATGATACTGAAAGACAAAGCCAATCCGATGGCCACGCAATTGGGTCAACGCCCGGTCTGCCAAGCCTTGCGTCAGTTGACCGCAAATGGTGACAGTGCCGGCCGTAGGCCGGTCCAGCAGCCCGACAATATTCAGCAAGGTACTTTTACCAGAGCCTGACGGCCCGACGACGGCACAAAATTCGCCGGCGTGCAGTGTCAAATCGATACCATGCAGCACTTCGACCGCATTTGGCAGGTCAGCATTAAAGGTTTTACGCACGCCTTGCAGTTGCAGCACCAGCGCGGGCACATCGCCGGATTCAGCCACGAATAGCCACCACCGGGTCTAACCGGGCGGCCCGCAGTGCCGGGATAAATGCCGACACTAAACCCGTCAGCATCGACAGACCTAAGGCACTGATAAATAACACCGGATCGAAACTCAGCGGAAATAATGGCGTGCCATCGGCATTGCGTTGCAGTTGCTGCCACAGCAATAGACCGAGCGCGCCCAGCACGGCGCCAAGAACAGCACCGCCCAGCCCCAATACACCGCCCTGCAATAAAAACAGCCGCAGGATCTGGCCACGACTGATCCCCATTGCCCGCAGGATCCCAATCTCCCGCGACTTTTGTACCACCGAAACCACCAACACACTGGCGATGCCAAGTGCGACCGACAAAGCGACAAATAAACGGATCACCGTATTGGAACTCTGTTGGGCGCCGACCGCGACAAAAAACTGCGCGTTGGTGGCGATCCAGCTTTGTGCGTCGGTGCCGGTCGCGGCGCGGATCCGCAGCGCGATGGTTTCGGCGGCATAAATGTCCTGCACCGTCACATCCAGCACTGACACGCCGCCGACCAGACCGAGCAGACTCTGCGCAGTGCGCAGTGCAACAAAGGTCGTTCGGGCATTGGCGCCTTTATTGCCAAGATCAAAGATGCCGGTCACTCGCAGGATAGTGGCGCCGCCGGATGCGGCCGTCACATGTAACTGATCGCCGGTGCTGACCCCCAGATCGGTCGCAAGCTCGGAGCCAATTAACATGTCAGCGCCGGTCAGGCGTAAATTGCCGCGGATGATTTTGTCCGCCAGCGGCACTATCTGAAAATACAGCTCGGGTTTGATGCCAATGATTGAGATAGCCCGGCTGGTGTCGCCGCGCAGGATCAAACCGGCTCCGGTTGCCGCCGGCGACACCACCAGTACTTCCGGCATCCGGCCGATCTGCTGCGCAATGCTTTGCCACTGATCAATACTTTTCAGCCGTTGCAGTGGCGCCTGCACTATCGCGTCATACAACACAGTCGCCGCTGGACCGGCGTTTTTACCTTGCTGCGGCCGCACCACTTCTTTGGCCGGCAATAACTGAATATGCGCCTGCCCGGTCAGTACACGCTGCATAAAATTGGCCTGAACGCCCACCAGCAACGCCGACATAAACACGATGACCGCTACGCCGAGCGCGATGCCACTGATAATAAATGCGGTTTGAATACGGCCTTCGCGTAAAAAACGTAACGCCACAATCCATTCAAAGGGTTGCCAGGACGGCAAGGTATAAGCGACCGATCTGCTCTCTGTCATTTGCTGACACCTGCCACAGCTGGCAGTTGCCGGATGCGCTGGCCTGGCTGAATTTGGCCGTTACTGACCGGCACCAGCCAGTCTCCCGGCTGCAACCCGCTCAGCACTTCAGACCAGCCTTGACTGCGTAGGCCCAGCTGCAGATCCTGCCGCCGCACCCGCCAGCCATCCAGCAACAATACCCAAGGTGCGTGCGGATCGTTGTCATGCACGGCGCCAGCCGGTACCAACACCGCCTGCAGCCGCGATGCCACCACTATATCCACCGACACCGTCATGTCCTGGCGTAAATACGCCGGTGGCGTCGCGACCGCCAGTTTGACTTCAACCACGCCACGGCCGGCATCAATACCGGGATTGATGTAGGTCAGGGTCGCCGGAAAAGATTGGTCCGTATAGGCATCTGCCGAGACCAGCGCCAGCTGACCGAGTTGCAGTAAATGCAGGTTTTTCTCTTCAATTTGCACCACCAGTTGGGTGCTGGTCGAAGGCGCCAGCTGCATCAGCACCAGTCCCGGCTGCACCACACTGCCGGGTTCCACCTGCCTTGAGATCAGCACTCCGGCGACCGGCGCGGTCAGCCTGGTGTAAGCCAACCGCGCCAGCGCCAATTGCAGACTGGCCTGCGCCTGTTGCAACGTCACGGCCGCCAGTTCGGCTTGACTGCCCTGTGCGCCGGTACTGAGCAACTGCTGGCGAAAGCTGCTGACTTTACTGCGCGTCACTTGTTCCGCGCGTAGCGCTTCGTCGAGCACCGACTGACTGATCATTCTGTCTGCTTTTAATTCTTGCTGACGTTGCAAGATCCGCAGCGCTGCACGTTGATTCGCCTCTGCCTCCTGCAAAGCCAGCGCCGCCACCGGCGCCTGAACTTCCTGTAATTGGCGTAACTGCGCCCGGGCCAGCGCCACGCTGGCTTGGGCTTGTGTCACCACAGCCTGTAATTCGCTGGCGTCTAGCTCAATCAGGATGGTATCTACGTCGACCTGTTGCCCTTCATCAACCGGCACCCGCGCCACAGTCCCAGTGATTTGCGCACCGACACTGACCCGGTGCGGTGATTCCACCCGGCCACTGGCAACCACCGACTGGACAAAATCCTGTTGCACCACCTGCAGCAACGCCACTTCCGGCCCGCGTAATAAACGCGGCCCCAGCCAGACGATGGCGCCGATCAGCACTGCGATCAGCAGCACGCCGCGGCCGTATTGCTGGATCAACAGGCGCCAGCGCGCTGGCTGGCCATCGGCCGTGTCAATCTCCGCGTCAACCGCCGGGACAGACGCCGCGATAGCCGCCGTTGCAGCAGGAGCAGCAGCGCTGGGCGATTCCGCTGTTGCCGATGCAGGGGCTGTTGGTTTGGTCATACGACGGGCTTGGCCGGCGCCACAGCACTGGTCCGGCGCAGCAATTCAAGCCACAGCAGCATCAGCACAATACCAACCGCAGCTACCATAAAATCCGCCCCAGCAGGCGCCATAGTCCCCATCACGGCACCCAGTGGCCGCAACCACATCAGCAGACCCAGCAGCAGAATCATGATCAGCGCCAGCCGCATCACCCAGCGATTCTGGCTGAACAGCCCCGACAAAGCCGGACGCGCACGATCACGATTGGCCAGGATCAGCAGAAACACACTCAGTAATAACATCAGCACAATCAGACTGCTGCTGCGCACACCGGCGCCGTGCCGGGCCAATAACCAGCCGTACATGCAGAGTAAAATCACCGCAATGCCAGCGCCCTGCAATAAGCCCTGCCCCAGTTGGTGCAAACTAAAAGGCGAGGTGTGGAGATCGCGGGGTGGCCGTTGCATCAGGTCGGTGGCGCCGGGTTCGGCTTCAAAAATGATCGAACAGGCCGGATTAATGATCAGTTCCAGTAATACGATATGCACCGGCAATAAAAACGCCGGCCAATGCAGCAATGCCGGCACCAGTGCCAGCGCAATAATCGGCATGTGCACAGCAAAGGTAAATTGGGTTGCTTTACCGATGTTGTCATAAATACGCCGGCCTCGCCGGATGGCGCTGACAATGCGGCTAAAACTGTCATCGAGTAACACCAACGCAGCCGCTTCCCGTGCCACGTCGGTACCACGTTGCCCCATGGCTATGCCAATATCGGCCGCTTTTAACGCCGGCGCGTCATTGACACCATCACCGGTCATCGCCACCACTTCGCCTTGCTGTTGCAACAGCGTGACCAACCGCAACTTGTCGCTCGGTTGCAGCCGGGCACAGATATCAGTTTTATGCAGCCGCGCGCTTAATGCCGTGTCATCCAGCGCCGCAAGGTCGACACCGGTCAGCACTTCAGGACGCTCGGACAAGCCGATTTGAGCGGCGATCGCCCGCGCCGTGTCGGCATGGTCGCCGGTCAGCATCAACAGGCGGATCCCGGCCTGACGACACTCCGCAATCGCAGCCGGCACTTCGGGCCTTGGCGGATCGGCCAACGCAACCAGACCACAGAAACTGAAATCAAACTGATGCTGGCTGTCAGGCCAGCCGCTGTCACGACCGTTCGCCTGTTGCCACAGACCACGCGCCACGCCCAATACACGCCAGCCGCGCTGGGCCATGGCGTGGACCTGCGTTTGGATCTGGCCACACTGTGCCGGCGTTAAATGGCACAGGTCGGCAATCGCCTCCGGGGCCCCTTTCGCCGCCAGCACATATTGGCGCGGAGTATTGCCGGCAAAGACTTTGGTCATCGCGAGGATATCGGCACTCAGCGGATACTCCCGTTCGGGTTGGCGGCCATCCCGCACATGTTCAGTGCCGGCTAACCAACGGTCACTGAATTGCTGAATGGCTTGTTCCATCGGATCAAAAGGATCGCCCGGCGTCGCCAGCATGGCGAACTCGGTCAGGCTGTGAAAGGCCTCTGGCAAGGACTTAGCGTCTGCCGGACTGAACTGCTCAGCACTGTCTTGCCCCGTTGGGATCGCCAGCGCCGCAACCTGCATCTGATTCAATGTCAGTGTGCCGGTTTTATCGACCGCCAATACCGACACTGCCCCGAGCGATTCCACTGCTGCGACACGGCGCGTCAACACTTTTTGCTGCGCCAGACGCCAGGCGCCCATCGCTAAAAAAACCGTCAGGATCACCGGGATCTCTTCCGGCAAAATCGCCATCGCCAGCGCAATACCTGACAGCAAACTGGGCAACAGTGGCTGCTGGTCCCAGCCCCAAGCCAGCAGCACCTGGCAGAGGGCGATCAGCAACGCCAATACGCCAAGCCGGCGCACTAACTGGCCGGACGCGGTTTGTAGCGCCGATGGCTGAATTTGACTCTTCGCCAAATCTTTGCCGATCTGACCCACGGCAGTCGCCCCCGCCGTCGCATGCACCACGGCTTGTCCCAGCCCGCTGACGACTACAGTACTGGCAAATAATGTACTGACATCGGCAGCAACATCAGCAGCCGCCCCGGCAACAGCTGCAGCCGGGACGCTGGCATCCTGGTGTTGTTGCCGGGTCATTTTCTGTACCGGCATTGCTTCACCGGTTAACAGCGATTCATTGACGGCGAGTTGTCCCGATAACAGCGTGGCGTCGGCGGCGATCCGATCGCCTTCCCGCAGAATGATGATATCGCCGCACACCAGATCGCGGGCAGCAATGCGTAACGTTTGCTGATCCCGGATCACCAGCGCCCGCGGCGCCGACAAATCACGCAACGACTCCAGCGTACGCTGCGTTTTGTGTTGCTCCAACCAGGTCAGAGCTATCACCAGCACGACAAAGCCAAGCAGTAATAGCGCTTCGGTGCGATCGCCAAGCGCGAAATAGATTGAGCCGGCGGCCAGCAACATCAGAAACATCGGCTCAGTCAGCACCTGACGCAACAACAGCAAATTCGATGTGGGTGCATTGCCGGGCAGCTCATTCGGGCCATCGGCTGCCAGTTTTAATGCGGCTGCTGTAGCAGACAGACCTGCCACCGGACTGCTTGCATCCCTGTTTAAAGCTGGCGGTTCAACCAGCTGTTTTTGTGCACTATGCATTGCCAACACCCCGCTGTAACAGCGCTGGTCAGCGTTGTTTGTTGCAACGATAACAGTCTGCATCAAGCGGATATGTGCGTTGACACGCCTATCCATCCGGCCAGCCTGAGAAAAACCGCCGCAACAGCGAGATAGACCGAATAAGGCGAAGATTGCCGTTTGTCCGAAGCGGGCTTTTTTGGTAAAATGGACGTTTTTCTCTGGACCTGCCGCACAATTCTGCTGATGTTGTTGCCGGCAGATGTTCTCTGAAGTCCGACCTGTATTTCTGGCCGTGACTGCTGCAGTTTCAATGGATATGGATGAAGAAGTATGACTAAACCCGTGGCGATTATTGGCCAGGCGTTCCGATTTCCTGCAACCGATGCACAAAATTACTGGAACGACTTATTGGCAGGACGGGATCTGGTCAGTCAGGTTCCGGCAGATCGCTGGACGCACAGCGCATTTTTACATCCGGATAAGCAACATCCGGGCACAGCTTATACTTTCGCTGCCGGCACAATCGGTGATGTCAGTCAGTTTGACCCAGCATTTTTTGGTATTTCGCCGCGTGAAGCGGCACAGATGGATCCGCAACAACGGCTGTTGCTGGAACTTGGCTACGAAGCGATTTGCGCCAGCGGTTATACCATGGCACAGCTGCGTGGTAGCAACACCGGCGTCTATATTGGCATCGCCAGCGCCGACTATTCCTATCGGATGGCGGACGATCTGACTCTGATAGATTCTGGCGTCGCCACCGGTAATACCGCGAGTATCGCCGCTAACCGTTTGTCTTATGTATTTGATTTACGTGGCCCGAGCATGGCGATTGATACCGCTTGCTCGTCGTCTTTAGTTGCCTTTCATCAGGCCGTTCGAGCCATCCAATCCGGTGAAAGCAAACTCGCGCTGTGTGGTGGCGTTAGTCTGCACCTGCATCCTTATGGTTTTATTATCTTTTCCAAAGCCAGCATGCTGTCGCCGCGCGGTCGTTGTCAGGTGTTTGATGCCGGCGGCGACGGTTATGTCCGTTCTGAAGGCGGTGGTTTATTCCTGCTGAAAGACTATCAACAGGCTGTGGCAGACGGCGACCCTATTCTGGCCGTTGTCGCCGGCACAGCCGTCAACACCGATGGCCGCAAGTCCGGCATCACAGTCCCGAGTTGCCACAGTCAGGCCGCTTTGCTGGAACAGGTCTATGCCGATGCCGGCATCAGCCTGCACGACATTGACTACATCGAAGCACACGGCACTGGCACTGCGGTTGGTGACCCGATTGAAACGCGAGCGCTGGGCCGCGCCATCGGCAGTAAAAGAGCCGCCGGCAACCCGCTGTATATTGGTTCGGTCAAAAGTAACCTCGGTCACCTGGAAGCCGCCTCTGGTGTTGCCGGCCTGGTCAAAGCTATTTACAGCCTGCAACAACGCACTGTGCCTGCCACTATTGGCATCCGCACACTCAATCCGGCCATTGATTTCGTCGGTGGCAATCTGCAGGTAGTCCAACAGCCACTGGCGCTAAAAGCGACTGGAAAGCTGACGATCGGGGTCAATTCATTTGGTTTTGGTGGCTCCAATGCCCACGTTATTTTACAAAGTGCGCCCGAACCAGCCTTACCCGCCAAAGCCTTTGGTCACAGTGGACAACAACTGCCGCTGTTACTGAGCAGCCAACAAGCGGAAGGGCTCAGCGCGACTGTTGCGGTGATGGCAGAATATCTGCGCACCTTGCCGCCAGAGCAATGGTACGCGAGCTGTTATCAGGCGCTGTTTCGCCGCGATTGGTTTAATCAGCGTTTATTACTCTGGGCCGACACGCCAGCAGACGCCGCCAGCATCCTCAGCCAGTATCAGGCCAATGGCCAACATCCGGCAGTCACGCTGCAAACCGGTAGCAAAGACCAACAACCATTGGTCTGGACCTATTCCGGTAATGGCTGTCAGTGGCACGGTATGGGCGCAGCCTTGTTAAAAGATGTAGTCTTTGCCGCCGCTATCGATGACATTGACCAAATCTTCCTGCCGCTAGCCGGTTATTCGCTGCGTGCAGAACTCGCCGGTGAGTTAGCGCCAGAACGGATTGACGCGACTGAATATGCTCAGCCGGCGCTGTTTGCAGTGCAAGTGGGCCTGACGAACATGCTGCGCGCCGCTGGTCTGACTGCAGACGCTGTGGTTGGTCACAGCGTCGGTGAAGTGGCTGCGGCCTGGGCCGCCGGCATTCTGAGCCTGCCACAGGCTTGCCAGGTGATTTATCATCGCAGCCGCCTGCAAGGCCAGACCCGCGGACAGGGCCAGATGAGCGCCGCCGCGATCAGTGCCGAGCACGCCAATGCGCTCATCGACGAGCTTGGCCTTACAAACCAACTGACCCTCGCCGGCATCAACAGCGCCAGCGGTGTCACGCTGGCCGGCAGTCCGGCTGCGCTTAGCGTGATCGAGAGCCATCTGCAGCAACAACGTGTGTTCTGCCGCCGGCTGGCATTAGATTATGCCTTCCACAGCCCGGCGATGGACCCCATTGCCAGCGAGTTACAACAAGTGTTGGCAGACTTGCAGCCACAAACCGGCCATTTGCCGTTTTATTCGACCGTGTACGGCGCAAAAACCGCTGGCACAGCACTCGATGCGCACTACTGGTGGCTCAATATCCGCGAACCAGTGCAGTTCCATGCCGCTATCAGTGCTTTGGTGCAGGATGGTTTGCAATTATTTGCCGAACTCGGTGGTCACCCGGTGCTGCGCAGTTATCTGACAGAAGCGTTGCAGGGCCTGCCCGGCGCCTGTTTTGGCTCACTGAAGCGCCAGCAGGCGGGCATCGTTCAGGTGCAACAGCTGCGCGATCAGCTGATATTGGCCGGTGCGCCGGTCGACTGGTCCGGACTTTTCCCGCTGGTGGCGCCACAGCAAACTTTACCGCCATATCAATGGCAGCGACAACGCTGCTGGCTGGATCAGGATGCTGAATCTGTCGGTCAGCTGTACCGGCCAACTGTACATCCGTTATTGGGTACGGCGATGGCGCAACAGGCAACTTGCTGGCAACAGTCACTCGATACCGCAGTGTTGCCGTGGCTGAGCGAGCATCAGGTCGGCAATGCCGTGGTGCTGCCCGGCAGTGGCTTTGCCGAGTTGGCATTAGCCGCAGCGGCGCGGTTGTGCCCAACGGGGCCACTGGTAGTGGAAGACCTGGAAATTCAGGCGCCGCTGCTGTTCGAATCCGGTCAGACCCGGTTATTACGCACCGAGGTCGATGCGCAGGATGGCAGTATTCGCTTCAGCTCACGTCTGCTGCTGGCAGACACCGCGTTGCAACCACACGGCAAAGGCCGGCTGCTGTTGCAACCTGATCTGGCAAGTACCACTGTGTCGGCCCCCGCAAAGCCGACGCGCGCCGTCGATTTTGACCGCAGTCAGCAAGATATCGCCACCCGGCTACTCGACTTACAATACGGACCACATTTTCGCCAGGTCAGCCAGGGCTGGCGCCTGAGCGCTGCTGAGCAACCGCAACAAAGCGCCGGTCAGACCATTGTCGCCGAGCTGGCGTTGCCGGATGGCGGTGCCAGCGATTTCCCGGATTACCTGTTACACCCAGGCGTACTGGACAGCAGTTTCCAACTGATTATTCAGGCGTTATACCCGAATCAATCGGCCGAGTTTACTTATATTCCGGTAGCAATTGGCCGATTGGAGCTGCATCAGCGCCGGGCAGTGCCGGTGCTGGCACAACTCACGCTGCGCCGCCATTCCCCGTTTTCCATTCTGGCCGATTTCTGGTTGTTTGATGCAGACGGCAAGCTGATAGCGCACCTGGCGCAGGCACGCTTTAAACGCACCAAACTGAAAAATGCCCGCCAGGCACCGCAGCTGTGGCAACAGATCACCCGCCCGGATGCGTTAACACCAGCCACGAGTCTGACGCCGCCGGATTTTGCGTCATTGGCCGAAAGCCGCCAGCAACTGTGTCAGGAGCTGGAACCATTACTGAACGAGCTGGTACGCCGCAGTCTGCAGCAACAATTGCAACCGTGGCAGCACAACTGGGCCGATATGTTCAGTGAATTGGACTTACGCTATCCAGTCAATGCGCGTTATTTGCAACAATTGCTGGCCCATACTGCGCTGAGCGCTGCGGACTTCTGCGCAACAGCGGACGATGATCTGTCCGCGCAAGAATTGTGGCGCGCGCTGCTGACAGCTTATCCGGCTTATGGGCCGCAACTGTTGCAGGCGGGTCAGGCCTTACAACAAGTACCGCTGCTGCTACAAGGCCAGGCGCTGCGTCTGCCCGACGACACCAGCATCAGCCAGCTCTTACAAAATCGCCTGCATGACCTGCTGCCTTCGATTGGTGACAGCCTGAACCTTTGGGCTGCAAAGGCCAGCCGGCCGCTGCAACTGCTGGAATTCAGTCCGGAAGCACCGCTGCTTTGTACAGCCTTGCTGGCGGCGCCGACTGCGCTGCAGCTGGCCTTTGTCAGCGCCGAACCGAGTCTGGATGCACAGCAGCTGGCCGGGCATTATCCGGCGCTGCAGCTGCCGATTGCCGATGAACGATGCAACGCCGATGCGCTGTGGTTCTGGTCCCATTATAGCGATGTCGCCGCTGCGCACAGCGCATTACAACAGGCCTGTCAGCAGCTGCAACCCGGTGGTTACCTGTTGATCCCATTGCAGAAATCCGGGCTGTGGGCAGATTTATTCTGCGGCCCGCAGCACCCACTGCTGAGCCTGCAGTCAGCTAATTTCTGGCAACAACAGCTGAGCGGTTGGACTGTGCAGGTGCTGGATTTCGCCAACGCTGGGCTGGAACTGCTGATCGCGACGGCCCCACTAATGGCGGCGCCGAGTTTCCAGCTGCCGCCACTGGTCTTACTGGATGGCGCCCGCCACTATTCAACCGATAGCTGCACTGTGGTCGCCCGCAGCAGCATCAGTGAGCTTGCTCTGATTGACAGCACCGGCTGGCCGGCCGATGCCATAGTGCTGTTTCAGCCAGAGCCGAACCCTGCAGTAGCAGACCAAGCGGCGCTGACGCACTGCGAACAGGCCGCGCTGGCACTGGTGCAATTACAGCAATGGGCACTGCAACAAAACCTGAGCCAGCCCATCTGGTTGTTATTGCCGGATGCCAGTCTGCACAGCAGTGCCACACCGGACCCGGTCAGCGTGTTGTTATGGGGTCTCGGCCGTACGCTACGCAATGAACATCCGGTGCCGGTGTCGATGCTGGACTTTGCCCGCGAGCAAAACCCACTTCGATTGCTTAGCACAGAACTTCAAGGCTCAGGATCCCAGGGAGAAAGCGCCGCGCGTGAAGTGCATTACGACCGCGCCCAGGTCCGCTACACGCCAAGGCTGGAGCCGATCCCGCTGCCGCTGGCGTCCAGCCATTATCAGCTGCAAATCAGCCAGCCAGGCCAGCTGCGCCATCTGCAATGGCAACAATGTGAAGCGCTGCAGGCAGGTCCAGGCCAAATCCGGGTCGACGTGCAGGCGACCGGTCTTAATTTCCGCGATGTGATGTACGCGCTGGGATTATTATCTGACGAAGCGCTGGAGCAAGGTTTTGCCGGGCCGACGTTAGGTCTGGAATTTGCCGGTACGGTCAGCGCTGTCGGCACTGGCGTGATCGGTTATCAGCCGGGCGACCGCGTGCTGGGCTTTGGCCCAGCCAGCTTCGCAGCACAGGTGGTCACCAGTGCCAGTGCGGTGGCACACTTGCCGGCGCAAATTGACTTTGCCGCAGCCGCCACCATCCCAAGTACTTTCTTTACTGCCTATTACGCCTTACATCAGCTGGCGCAACTGGAAGCCGGCGAAACGGTACTGATCCACGGCGCCGCCGGTGGTGTTGGCATCGCCGCAATCCAAATTGCCAAATGGAAAGGTGCACGCATTATTGCCACCGCTGGGGCTGCCGCCAAACATGCATTTTTGCGCCAGTTAGGCGTCACGGACATTCTCGATTCCCGTTCGTTGCAATTTGCCGATCAGGTATTGGCGCTGACCAATGGTCAGGGTGTCGATGTGGTACTGAACTCGCTGGCCGGCGAAGCAGTCAACCGCAATCTGAAGATCCTGAAGCCATTTGGCCGTTTCCTCGAACTGGGTAAACGCGACTTTTACGACAACAGCAAAATTGGTCTGCGACCGTTTCGCAATAACATCAGTTACTTTGGCATCGATGCCGATCAGATGATGGCGTGTCGGCCAGCGCTGACTGCGCGCTTGTTTGCCGAAATGATGCAGTTGTTTGCCGACGAAATTTTATGGCCACTGCCATATCAAAGTTTTGCCGCCAGTCAGATTGAAAGCGCCTTCCGCCAGATGCAGCAAGCCCGCCATATCGGCAAAATTGTGGTGCAGTATCCGCCAGCCTTACCGGTACAGCCACGCCAGCAACAGCTGCAGCTGCGGCCGGACCGTTGTTATCTGGTGACCGGCGGCATGGATGGTTTTGGCCTTGCTACCGCCAAAGCATTGGCCACCATGGGCGCTACGCAGTTGTTACTGTTAAGCCGTCGCGGCAGCCAAAGCCCGGACGCAGCCAGCACGCTGGCCGATTTTGCCGCGCAGGGCGTCACAGTCCACGCACCGGCTTGTGATGTCAGCGACCGTAAGGCATTGCAGCAAGTGCTCAGCGACGCCAGACAACAGCTAATGCCGCTCGGTGGCCTGGTCCATGCAGCCGCCGTCATTGAAGACAGCCTGCTGCAAAACCTCAATGCCCAGACGCTGCACAAAGTGCTGGCCGCCAAGCTTCAGGGCGGTTGGTTATTGGACGAACTGACGCGGACGCTGCAGCCGGACACGCCACTGGATTTCTTTGTGGTGTACTCCTCGGCCACGACCTTGTTTGGCAACCCGGGCCAGGCCGCTTACGTCGCTGCCAACTATGGCCTGGAAATGTTATGTCAGACCCGTCGTGCCGCTGGTTTACCAGCCACTGCGCTGTTATGGGGCGCCATTGACGATGCCGGTTTCCTCGCCCGCAACAGCGAGATTAAAGCAGCACTGCAAAGCCGGATGGGCGGTCAGTCGGTCAGCACTGCACAGGCAATGCAGGCGTTATCTGAAGTACTGCAACGCGACTTGCCGCAGGCGGCGGTGCTCGATATTGATATTGCCGCCTTACAAAAATTCCTGCCGGCGGCCGCAGATCCACGCTTTGCCAAACTGCGTGCGCAACACAATACGCACGGCAAAATGGACCAGGATGCCAGTCAGCAGGACGTCGCAGCACTGCTGGCGACGATGCCGGTAGCAGAGGCGCAGGCCTATCTGTTGTCGGTGTTAAAGCAAGTGGTCGGCGGAATTCTGCGTGCCAATCCGGACAAACTGGCCGAGCAGGTCCCGCTGCAGGACCTGGGACTCGACTCACTGATGGGCGTAGAACTGGTAGTGGCGATTGAAAATCAGCTCGGTGTCCGTCTGCCGGTGCTGACTATTTCTGAACAACCAACGCTGCACAGTCTGGCGCAAAAACTACTTGGCCTGCTCAGTACTGACGCGGCACCGGAAGACGCGCTCAGTGCCCAAATCCGCCAGGTTGCCGGCAGTCATGGCAGTGAGATCAGTGCCGCAGAGCTGCAGGCTTTGCAGCAACAGCTGACCAGTCAGCCCCAGCAACGTTTGATCAAAGGATAAAGGCTGATGAAAAAATCTGTCGCCAGCCTGACCGGCGCACTGAAAGATAAACTGATCCAACAGGCACTGCAGCGTCAGTTGGCGCAGGTCGAACAAACAAGTTTGGAGCCTGCCCCGCAGCACAACGCTGCGGGGCCAGACCCGCGCACTGATTTCAGCCGCCACCCGGGGTATCAGCAATTGCGTATCCTGCATGACGGCGCCGCCCGGCTTGGTCTGCCCAATCCGTTTTTTAAACTGCATCAGGGCACAGCCGGCGCACACACCTGCATTGACGGCCAGCCACTGTTGAATTTCGCCAGTTATAACTATCTGGGCTGTTCCGGCCATCCAGCGGTGAATCAGGCGGCGATCGCCGCCATTACACAATATGGCACGTCGGTCTCCGCCAGCCGGCCAGTCGCCGGTGAACGGCCACTGCATCGCGAATTAGAGCAGGCGCTGGCTGATGCGTATCAGGTCGACGCCGCCGTGGTGCTGGTCAGCGGCCATGCCACCAATGTCACTACTATTGGTTATTTGTTTGGCCCACGCGACCTGATTTTGCATGACGAGCTGGTGCACAATTCCATTATGCAAGGTTGCCAGCTTTCCGGTGCCACCCGGCTGCCGTTTGGCCATAACAACCTGGCTCAGCTACAGCAAATGCTGCGTGAACATCGCCACAACTATGAACGTGTCCTGATCGTCGTAGAAGGCATCTATTCGATGGATGGCGATTTTCCCGACTTACCGGCTTTAGTGGCATTGAAACAACAATATAACGCGCTACTGATGGTCGACGAGGCCCATTCATTTGGTGTGATGGGCGCACGCGGTCTGGGTATTCGGGAACATTTTGACCTGCCGGGTCATGCCGTTGATATCTGGATGGGCACGCTGAGTAAAAGTCTGGCCGGCTGTGGCGGTTATATCGCCGGTAGTTATGCGCTGATTGAACACCTGAAATTCCTCGCACCAGGTTTTTTGTATAGTGTTGGCATGCCACCACCGGTGGCGGCTGCAGCACTGGCTGCCTTGCAGTTGATGATCTCAGAGCCGGACCGGGTGCAACGTTTGCAGCACAACGGCAAATATTTCCTGCACGCCATGCAGCAAGCCGGTTTTAATACCGGCCATGCCAGCGGATATGCCGTGGTGCCGGCGATTTTCGGCAGTTCGATCCGGGTCACCCAGCTGGCGAACCGGCTGCAGCAGCTCGGTATCAGTGTGATGCCGATCTTGTACCCGGCAGTACCGGAGCAATCGGCGCGGCTGCGCTATTTTATCTGTGAAGGCCACACCGAAGCCGAACTGGACCATGCAGTTCAATTGCTGGTTGAGGCCACGCGCACATGAATGCAGAACCGCAGATCCGCCAGCGCCGAGTGGTTTACCTGATGGGATTTGACCCACGCGGCAGCAGTTTTTATTATCAGCTGTTAAAACGCGAAGCGAGTCGCAGTAAAAGACGCAAGATGTCGGCGCTGACAATTGGCCCGTTGCAGCCGGGCGAACACTTCAGTCAGTGTGACTGGCAACAACAGCACGGCCCGACCGGGGATTACCGCTTTGCCGAAATGCTCGATTTGATCGAGCCGCATTTCCGGCCAACGCCGGGCGCCGGCTGGTGGTGGTGGTTGCATTTATGCAAATTGATGTTGGGCAACAGTTCATTATGGCGACCACGCGGTCAGTCTATGCTGTTCAGTTGTTTTATGCTGTATCCGTTACTGTTACCCGCGCTAATGCTGGCCTTGTGCGCAGCCGCGGCAGTCGGTCTGACCGGCCTGTTACAGCAGCCATGGCTAGGCTGGTTGCTGCTGCCTGTGCTGATGTTATGTGCAGATATGCTGCTGCGCCGCTTTGACCATAAAATATATCTGCATTATCTGCTCGGTGATTTTTTGTTTACCCGCGCGGTTTTGTCGGCCTGTTGGCCGGAGCTTGAACAACGACTGAGTCAATGGGCAACTCAACTGGCTGACGATGTTCGTGCTCTGGAGCCTGACGGTGAATTACTGATTGTTGGCCATTCCAGCGGCGGTTTATTAGCGGCGCGGTTGGCGCACCAGCTGCAACAACAGCTGGCGCCGGAAGATGCGCACAAATGGTCGTTACTGACCTTAGGCAATCAGGCCAGTACTGGGCTGGCAAACTTTGCCGGTCCGTTTCACCAGAGTGTGGCCGCGCTGACACGCGCGCCGCAGCTGCGCTGGCAGGAAGTATTTGCACCGCAGGATATTATCAGTTCAGGTCGGTTTGATGCAGGCGTACTACCAGGCGCTTTGAGCGGCAAGATCAAACTGCAATCCGCGCTGCTACGCGAAGCGCTGGCGCCAGAGGAATACCACAAAATGGTGCTGCAGTTTTTCACGCTGCATCTGCAGTATTTACGTGCCAGCGGCACCGGGTATGGCTTTGATTATTTTCAGCTTTTGGCACAGACAACGCCGGCGTTTAGCTATCAGCCGCGTCGTACCACGACAGGTTCAGCCGAATGATCGTCCAGGGTTTAGCGCTCACCGCGCCATTCGGCCTGACTGATCCAGCCTTTTTGTAATAACCAGCCACAGATGCGGTCCACCAGAAAATCGGTGTGGCCGCTGATCAGGCAAAACCCCTGCAATCCAGCCTTGTGATGTTCATGATGGCGCCGTGCGCTATACATCAGCCCGATCTTTTGTAAAAACCTGATCAGTTTCACCCCTCGCCGCATTTGTTTGGAACCATGCACACAAGCATGAATATGGTTGGTGTGCAGCGCGATGACCGAGCACAGCAGCAGAATAAACCACACTGAATCCGCCAGCAAACCGCTGGTCAGCGGCAGCATCAATGCAGCCAGCGCCAGTAGAAATGCCGCTGCGGGGAAAGTTTCAAAAAAGAAGTGACTGTAAGTGAACTGCAGATAAGGCCGCACATTACGGTGGTGAATTTTAAAGCTGTAGACGATTTCTTCCAGCCAGCTGGCCTGTGCTAATACCTGCTGTTTCATCAGTTCAAATTCAGCACTGCTGCGATCTCCCTGATAATGAAACAAGCGTTCAAAGCCTTTGTGTTTGTCGAGCGGTCTGTAGTCCAGATAGATATGGATCAGCCCACTGTAAAAATCGGCATTAAGCCAGGCCAGTACAGCCAGTAGTAACCAATATAGTGGCGGCGCGGCACTGTATTCCGGCAACCATGCAACCCATAGCCACAGCGCGAAATACAGCGGGATCATGAATGGTTTCAAATTCGCAGGCAACTGATGACTCCATAATCTTGTCGTGCCGACCTGCCTAGTTTAACAGGCTCTGCTGAATGCCAAAATCCACTTCGGCCATTGGCCTACTTATGTTGCGCCAACAATGTCAGTAACAGATTGGCCAGATCATGCACCTCACGCTGGGCCACTGCCTGCCGTTGCAAGCCACTTTGTTGTTGTGCTGATGCCCAAATCAGATAGTCAGTACGATGACTGTCGAATTGCTCCGCCTGATACAACTCCGGCAAAATAGGTAAATGGTCGCCATACCAACATAACAAACCGGGCCGCGGCGATTGCTGCAGCGTGTCACATAAGATCTGCGCCATCTTGCCAGCATTCACCACATGGCGCAGGTAGGCGGTCAGCTCCTGCACCGATTTAGGCGGCAATGCGGTTAAGTATTGCGCCGGCTCTTCAATGCTGACTTTTTCCAACTGCAAAGGCCCGTGGTTTTCCATCGTGATGACAAAGACAAAGGTCGGTTCGGTGGCCTGCTGCAGGATCTGCCGGACGCGCTCTGCCACTTCTTCATCACCGACATAATGGTTGTCGCTGTGATGACTGAAGCCTTTACGGTCAATAAATTCATCAAAACCCAGATGCGGAAACACGCGGTCGCGCTGATAAAAACTGACCGGATACGGATGCACACAGACGGTGCGATAGCCTTCGGCCTTCAGACGGCTGGCCAGTGTGGTTAGCTGCTGGCGCGCCAGCCGCCGGTATGGATTAAACCGATGGATGCCCTGCTCGCTGTTGGTGAGGCCTGTGAGGAAGGCAAATTCACTCCGTAATGTATTAGCGCCGATCGCCGGCACCGCCAGTTCGCCGTGCAGCAGCGCATCGGCATTCAGTTGGTCAAACCAGCGATAACACTGCGGATGGATCGCTGGCCATAACCGGCGCGCATCAAAAAAGGATTCACTTTGCACCACCACCAAGTGCGGTTGTACTCCGCCCGGCTCCACACAGTCCAGCGGTTCGGCCAGCAACGCCAGTTGCCGTTCGGCCTTGGCGTAAGCGATAAAACCACCCAGCATGCCCATTTCAACCTGATCCAGCGTCGGATCAATGCCCACCAATGGCGACACATAATGCCAGCTGCCAAACATCAGTAGCAGCGTGATCACCAGCAGGCTCAATAGCGGCCACGCCAGCTGCAGTAATCCCATTGGCGCTTCCAGTTGTAATGCCAGACCTACCAGCACCACCGGTACAAATATCGCTAGTGCCAGCCGGCCAAAGCCGAAAAACGGCAGATACAAACGCGGATGGCGGAAGATATCGACAAAATAATGCAGGTCCTGATAAACAAAAGGTTCATATAGCTGAGCCAGTTTAACGCGATTCACCACCAGCATCAGCGCCTGCCAGAACACCACCTGACTGGCAGCAAACCAAGGCCGGCGGAAGATCAGTAGTTCCACCAGATAAATCAGCAGCAGCACTGCCAAATGGCCAGCCCAGACCGCGCCTTTGCGACGCCACAGCCTGCCACCGGCTGGCAATAGACAAAACTCCAATACAAGACATAACAACGCGGCCAGGACAAAGGACTGCAGTACCGTTACACAAGATTCAGCCGTCACGGCCAGCGCTACAAAATCAACCACGATAATTCAACCAGGCCAGGATCCGCTCAGCCAGCCAGGGCCGGCTGAATCCCAACAAAAAACAACCTAAATTTAACGGAAACGGAAAACTGATGCGGGCATGATTGGCCGCCAGACCACGTTTGATATAAGCCGCTGCACGCTCAGGTGGCCATAGCCACGGCTTGGGCCCCGGCATCGCCCTGCTCATGTCTGAGTCGACATAGCCCGGCATCACGACGTTGACCTGCACCCCTTGAGTTTTTAACCAACCCCGCAGACCTTCGCCATACGCTTTTAAGGCCGCTTTGCTGGCACTATAACTCGGCGTAACGGGCAAGCCATACCAGGCAGCCAATGAACTCATCAATGCGATCTGCCCCTGCCCTCGGCGGCGCATCGCCGGCAATACGGCATGTACCAGGGCAAAGCTGGCTTCGACATTCAGCTGCAGTAATTTCTGCACGTCGGGCCAGGTCTCACCGGCATCGTCCGGGCCATGATTAATGTTGATACCATGATTGAGGATCACCAGATCGAAATCCTGCGTCAGCAAATGGTCACACCATTGCTGCCGTGCCGGTTGCTCAGTCAGATCCAGTACTGCCAGCTCCACACTGCACCCTTGCTGTTGCAGCCAGTCAGCTTGCTGCGTCAGGATGACCTGATTGCGGCCCTGCAAACACAAATGCCGCCCCGCAAGCGCGTAAGCTTGCACCAGCGCCTGACCAATAGCACCGGTCGCGCCGGTAATTAAAATCCGTTTTATTGCATCTTCGTGCATAATTCCTCCAGCGGGCTTTGGTCCCGGCACAATGCGGCCACACTTTGCGTCACCAACAAAGACAAACCAGGCTCCGCATATAAACTGCCATTGAGCTGCGTACAATGCCTTAGTACCGCTACGAACGCGGCCAACAGCGCCACATCTGCGGCTTGGCCCTGCCGCCAAAAATCAGCCAGAGCCCCCTGAAACGTCAGGCCCGGCAGACTGTATAAGGCCTTGCCTAAAGTCAGCACCGGACAGCCAGCCTGTAACGCCTGCAACCCGACGGTGCTGTTCACGGTGACCACACCAGCGCATTTTGGCAACCATAACGCCAGATCACCAGTTTGCACATAATGCACGCGGCCCTCTAAGCCAAGCTGCTGCACTTGCCGGCGCAGATAAGCATCGTAGTTGACCCAGCCGGTATCGAGCGGATGGTTTTTTACCAGTAAATGACTGCCCTGCGGTGCATGTTGCTGAAAGTTTGTCAGCACTGCGCTGATCAACTCACGCATATCATCAAAAGCGGAATGTTGCCGGATTTGTGCATCACCATCGAGCTGCAACGGCAGCAGATACCAGTGTTTACCGGCCAAAGCAGCAAATACCGGTGCATCCCAGCGCGCAAACCAACGCTGCGCCGGCAAACGCCACAAATACCCCAGATATTCTTGCGGCGCGGACTGCAATGCGTGATTGCGATAACGTGGATAAAACAACGGGTTCCAGAAATTACCGCAGTGATACAACACATCGTGCAACGCCCGCAGCCAGAACGGATTGGCAAATGTCTGCAAGACCGGCGCTTCTGGCCGCTCAGCTGACAGCAATGCTGCTGCTTGCAGATACCATTGCGGCGCTCGTGGCAACAACGAGTCAGCATTGACGCCTTCGCGCTCCAGCGTCACCCAATAAGGTCGGAAATAACCTTCTTCAAAGACAAAGTTGCGCACACCGGCCGCGCGGCCAGCAAGTAGCGCTTGCTGATGCAGAGGCCGCTGATCGCCAAATAACACCTGGTCCGTCACGCCGTATTGCAGATAAAGCTGCTGCAAATAAGCCGGCAGTTGCGCCGGCCGGCCACGAAAACTCAACGCCGGCAACGGCCAGTGGTACCAACTATCACCAACATTAAAATTTAGCTTAATCACCTGATGGCCAGCAGCTTCCAAAGCTGTGGCCAGGCGGCGGAAAAATGGCGAGCAGACGCTTTGTAGCAGCAGAAAACAACGAACTTGCTGTCGCACTGTCTCAACCCGATCAGTCACGATGTTCGTGCACAATAGCTCGGATCAAATGCACCATAGCAGCCACAAACAGGATAAAAAAGCTGAACACCAACCAGTTGTAAATCCGTCTCGGTTCTGTTGAATACTCTGGCAGACTTGGCTTTTGTAACACTGAAACCTGTTTCAGTTTACGTGAGGCCTCGACACGGGTGGTTTCAAGCGCCAACAAGGCATTGGAATACAGGTTTAGGGCAAATTCTGCCTTCAATTCCAACGTCTGATATTCCGCAGAGACTTTGTTCAGTGCATCACCACTTTCAGTAGCCATTTTGCGTTGCTCACTGCTGATCTGCTGGTTCAGCGCTTGTAGTTCCGCATGAAACCGCAACATGTCCGGTGTATTTTTACTCTGAAATTTTGCCAGACTGCTGATCCGGGCTTCGAGCAAAGCACGCTGCCCTTCTAACTGACTAACAATAGTGGCAATGCTTTGCACTGAACCGGTTGGTGAGATCAGACCGTGTAGATTCTGGTAGTCAAGCAGCGCCTGACGCGCAGCAAATAATCGTTGTTCCAGTGCGGTAACCTGAGTTTCAATAAATGTGACCTGCTCTGCCGCCAGCCGTTGCCCCATCTGGTTCATATGCAACTCACCTTCTTCCAGCAGCGCCTGCGCTATCTGTTGGGCTTTTTGCGCATCATAGGCCTCGACTTTTACCCGCAAGATCGCTGCATAGTCATCAAATTCGATGACAATACGCTTTTGCATGTACTCGACAAATTTTTCCTGTGGCAAATCTGCAGCAGATAGACGAGAAAACCAATCGATGTCTGTGTTGCTATAGTGCTGACGCAGCGCCAGGCGCTTTTCCAGCTTTTGCATAATATCAACAGAATGAAGATGGTCTTGCAGCAATAACAATTCGCCTGCGCCGCCGGTACCGGACAATAAAGAACTTACATTAAATGAAGCTTGACTCACTTCCGGGCTTTGCAAAACAATATGACTTTCCGACACATAACGGTCGGTCGCCAGTAACCACCAATACAATGCCACCAGCAATACCGCAACAGCGGCTAGCGCCCAATGCGGTTGATCCTTCACAAATGTTTTCATTTTCCAATACTCTGATGATAATCGCGGATCGCGTCTTCTAATTTGTCATACCAGATGGCCTTGCCATCATTCAACCAAATACCGGCCTGGCACAGGTCTTTTAAAATACTATTGCTGTGTGACACCATAATCAGGCTGGCACTACCGACCCTGGACCGAAAAGCCTCAGTGGCTTTTTGTTTAAATGCGGCATCCCCTACTGAGGTCGCTTCGTCAGACAAATAAACATCAAAATCAAAGGCCAGCGACAAGCCAAAGGCCAGCCGGCTACGCATCCCACTGGAGTAGGTTTTCACTGGTTTATCAAAAGCCGGACCTAGTTCGGCAAACTGCTGTACCTGTTGAATTATCTGACTTATTTGGGGATTACCACCATGCACCCTACTGACAAATTTGACGTTTTGCCGTCCCGTCATCGACCCCTGAAAACCACCGGATAAACCTATGGGCCAAGAGACCTTACCAGTTCTGGTAACAGTCCCCCGATCCGGCGTATCCATGCCGCCGATCAACCCCAACAGGGTCGACTTACCAGCACCATTTCGGCCAATTAAGCCCACGCTCACGCCTTGTGGAATCGTCAAATTGATGTCTTTGAGCACCCAGTCGCCACCAAAAGGGCCATGATACCTTTTGTATAAATTGCGAATTTCAATCATTGTGCCGTGAGTCTCCGCTTGTAGCGAACATGCAGTATCAGACCCAACAAAAGACTATTACATGCCCAGAACCACAGGTAGGTCATATCAATTGGATAAGGAACATGATATGTGGGGTAAAAACTGAGTCTGACCGCTTCGATACCGTGTACTAACGGATTATAAACAAGACTTTCCCGCAAACTATAAGGCAAAAACTGCAACGGGATCATCACTCCAGACAATACATACATCGGAAGCATTAATAACGGAACTACTTTGCCTATTTCAGGCAAAACAGCCATCGCGACAGAGAATATCAACGCCAGTCCAAACCCAAGACACCATAATGCAAGCCAAGCTTCTATTCCTCTCAAAGCTTCTATGGGTAACATTTCATGCCCAAAGAGATTTATGAAGAACAGCAACAACAGCAAAACTGCTGTGCGTAACAATAACTCAACAATCGCGCGAATGAAGACCGGATCAAATGGATGGACCTGGCGATAGGCAAACAACGCATGATTGGCCTCAATGGCATGCATACTGCGTGTTAGAGCATCTCTGAATAAATAAAACGCCATAATACCAAGCAGGAGCCAACCAACTACGTCAGCCCCAGGAATTAATTCATTTTGCGACATTAACTTACGCACACCGATCATTAATCCAATGTATAGCAGTGGCTCAATAATCAACCAAGGTGTCGCCATCCGATCTGCAGTAATACGGGCCATAATTTCCCGCATAAATACCGCATGCCAGACATGCCAGGTAATTTGCAGGCTACTGCGCTCTAGCATTTTATAAATCCACCGCAACTTTCGCCGCGATCGCTACCTGATACAGAATTTGTGTCAGTGCCGTCGCAAGTTGCAGATTTTTCGTTGTTACGGCTGGCAACACCAAAATTTCGTCTCCAGGCTGCAATTCTATGTCGTCAGCCTTACGCACTTCGCCGTTTGGTCTTAACACCAGAATATTGTCATCGTCAGCATGTTGACTGAAACCACCGGCTGATTCGATATAATCGAGTGCCGTTTTGCCACGAATAAAAATACTGGACTGTGGGATATACACCTCACCGCTGACCAGAATGGCATCAGTACGCGGCGGTAAGGTAATGATGTCGCCATCCTGCAAACGCAGGTCTTGCAGCTCACCATTTTCGCTTAATACCATCCGGCCGTTAGGTTTGATCTCACGAACTCTTGCAACAAATTGGCTAATCAATTCTGCTTCACGTACCCGGATTGCTGATTCGTCTGCAGTAGAAGATGGTGCACCTAAATAAGTAGTTTCCAACCGGCGTAAGCTGTCTTCCAGCGACTGACGCTGCCGCTCTGCCACACTGATCCGGCGCAGCGACACATTGGCATAATCGCTGGACTGCGGATCTACCGGCACATTATTCAGCAATTCTTTGAGCGTAGTATTTTTCGGCACGACAAAATGTGAACGCCCCTGATAACTGCCTTCGAGTTGGATCACTAACATATCAGCGCGCTGATCGGCGACAAACTGAATGTCGTCACCATTGCTTACCTGAGTCGCAGCTAGCTTATCCAGTGACAAATATTCCGCTACAGGCCTGCTATGTCGGCTACCACGCAACAATGCATGGGAGGCAGTCGCATTCAGTTGTGCCAGTTCCATCAGCGTTTTGCCGTATAAGGCGGTATTGGTCAGCTCGTACTGATAGGCGCGTCCGACATTGCCACTGACCGTCACCACAGGGCCCCGGCGTTCCACCATAATGGTATCGCCGTCCTGTAACTGACCGTGTAACAGCTGACCTTTCAGGATAAAATCGTACAGATCCATCACTGCAATTTGTTTTTGCCGGCGCATTAATTTGATTTGGCGGTAGCTGCCGAGTTGTTCATCAACGCCTCCAGCCTGGTCGAGGAAATACAACACGGAATCAGACGGGATACCGGCATAACGCCCCGGTTTTGCGACAAAACCTGCTACATAGACCGCAACAGGTTGCACGCCTTGCAGGTTGGTGTACACCTGTACACTACCAGGATAAACGGCGGTTACGGCGGCCCGAACTATATGTTCTAACTGCTGATGGCTAACACCCATCACCATTACTGGACCAATTGTCGGAATAAATATGTTGCCCTGCGCATCCACCGGTAGGATCCGGTCGATTTCCACCGCGCCCCAGACCCGTAAAGTGATTTGATCACCAGGTAGGATTTTGTAGTCCGGATTCAGGCCGTCCGCACGTGTACCACGAAAACCTCCGCTAAACAGCTCAGCACCAAAAGGTTTGATATTTTTCGGACTGACAATGCCTGCTTCAGCACCCTTACCGATAGTACCGGCTTTCCAGTTCGTTGGACTGACAGGCTGCTGTAAGTCGGCGACAGCCCTCACTGCATTGGCACGCTGGTCCGCGGGTAGATCGCCAAAACTCTGCGCGGTTGCCAAATTCCATGGCCACACACAGCAAAACAGAGCAATTAGAATAAATCGAAACATCTGCATTGATTCCTTGCAAATCAAAAAACGGAGAATTATTGGTCTTGCTGACTAAGCAGCCGTTGTGATGCCCAACCGGCTTGCTGATAGTCGCAAATTAATGCGAGTTGTTGCCCGATCTCTGCCTCAAGGCAAACGCGGCCAGTTGCAGCAAAATAGCGTTTTAGTACCAGCACTTCAACTGATGGGCCCCAGGGTGAATCTGCCAGTGTTAAGCGTTGCCCTTCCAACGCAGCGGCTAAATCAGCGGAAGACGCCTGGCTGATATATTGCAGCGATTCAGCCGGTTGCTGTGACGTCTGTGAAGTCAACTGGCTACAAGCCCCGGACAACAAACCCAAACCCAGAATCCATATACGGCTTAACATGCAGCAAATCCCTTGAAATCATTAAACTGACGTTAATTTATCACAGAGCAGCGCTCACCCCCAACCTTTACAATTAAAATGGGGACAATCGTAAGTACCATTCCAGCAAGCGACGCCACCAAATCGGTTTGGCTACTTCCTGCTTACGCTGCTCGGCAAGACACGCCACTATATTTGAAGCTGTAGTGTAACCATTTGATTTTGGATGAAAATACATTGGATAAATTAACAATGCACCCGCAATTAACTGCGCCAGACTGAGTTGACGCTGCCGGCGGCTGAGCGGCAACCAATCATTGGTTAATCCCCAGCCCGCATAAAACGGCTGACCATAACAATACACTGGAACACCACGTAACAACGCTTCAAAACCGGTAAGCGACGTCATGGTATGTACTTCGTCCACCTGCGTTAACAAATGCGCCATATCTTCGGCGAGCACTATTTCATCGCAATATTGCTGCGCCAGGTTCTCCGTCTGCCCGACTTTACGCAAGCCAGCTTGCACATCCGGATGTGGTTTATACACCAGCCATGCTAGCGGATTTTGCTGCCGGACTTGCGCCAGTAACTGCACATTGCTGTGGATCTGTGGCGAACCGAGTCGGATCGACGCGTCTGTTTCGACCTGCCCCGGCACCAGCAACACTTTTTTCTCCACAGGCCGCTGCCAGCTACGACTCCCAAGGTTGTATTTGGTGATCTGGCTTTGCAACAACAATTGTTGCAAAGCCAACGCTTGCTGTAACTGCTCTGCAGTGAAATCCGTTTGAATGAGGATCTGCTCCAGCAATGACGGTACCGAGCTGTCGTAATAGATCCCGGCCGGATCAAACACCCAGGACAAGGGCCGCTGCAGCGCCACACCAAGTCCAACGGAGCGGATAAAACCATCCTCGACACGGATTTGGCCGGCAGCAGCCGGATAGCGGCTCCCCCAGCTCAGCCAGCGGGCGGCAGCAGGCACCTGGGCCGGCTCCTTAACAAAATGCAGCCGGCTACCGCGAATAAACTGGCGCAACAGGTATTTTTTCCACCAGGAAAAACCAACGGCATAAAGCTCGGCCGGTAAACGCTGTTGCTGCTGGCGTTGCAAGGCCAGCCAATCAATCAAACGCTCCACTTCGCAGCATTGGCCGCTTTCAGGGTCAAGATAACGCGGGTAACGCACTAAAGCGGCATACACCAGTTGTAACAAATCCACCGGTTGGCGGCGCGCCGGTGGCGCCAACGCATCGGTGGTCAGTCCCCAGCCGGCATAAAACGGCATACCAAAAGTAAACACCGGTTTTTGCCACAACAGCGCCTCAAAACCGAGCTGCGAAGTCACACAAAACACGGCACTGGCATGCGGCAACAGGCTCGCCGGATGTACATCTTCGGCTAACAGCACCACTCCTTGCTGTTGTAATTCAGCCAAATCAAAATGGCCGGATTTCTTGCCGGCCATCACGTCTGGATGCACTTTCAGTAAAATCGTATGCTGAGGGAATAAAACCTGCGCTTGCTCTATCATCAGCTGGAAACTGGCAGCAGACGCCTGACCAAAAGCAATGGAAGCATCGCCCAAGGTCTGATCAGCGACCAGCACAAAGGACGCCGGGAGTACCCCGCTATAGTCACGGTTATGGTTGTATTTGGAGACCCGCGCGCTTTGCCAGCGCGCCAGCAATGCAGCCGCGCGCGCGGATTCAGCTGGCGTTAACGGCATACCGATAAGTTGTTCCAACCTGGACGGTCGGCTGGCGTCGTAATATATGCCAATATCATCCAGCACGACTGACAAAGGTTCGTCCTGATGACCAAGACCGACTGAACGCAAAAAACCATCTTCCAGACGTAACAAGGGCAACTGGTGGCGATTGGCGTAGGCTTCAGCACGACGGGCAGTGGCTTTGCGTCCCCAGGCCAGCACCAGGCTGTTTGCTGCGGGTGTCAGGGCTGTTTTCCAGAAAGGTACATATTGAACAGTACCTGCTAATAAACTAGAAACTGAACTAAGCTTCGCAATACCGGCCGAAGTGGTCAGCAAAGCAGCAGAAGACAAAAATATCTGCGGGATTTGGTTACAAAACATCCAATTTCCTGTAACAAGCGCCTAATTGTATTGAAAATCAGGTATGTCGCATGGTCAGCAGTGTCAATATTGTTTACAATAATCCGTTTTCAAATGAAATGGAATGAATTTTGAAGAAACTCCGCTTCGCATTTGTCGCGTTCAGCAACAGCAAGGATAAGTTTGTTGCCGATCCATCCTTTATTTATCGCTGTGAAAATCTCGCTTTGGCGCTTCGCGCTGAAGGTCATCACGCCGATCTGCTGCACTATAGTAATCTGACAAGCTCTGAGCATTACGATCTGGTATTTTTCCACCGGCCGAAACGCCGTTTTGGCCTGAGTTATCTGCTGCACCGTTTGCACCGCAACGGCACTGTCACTATCGCCGATTTTGACGATTTGGTGTTTGACCCTACTGTCGCCTATTTAAGTCCTGGTGTACTGAATTCGTTAGTCACGCTCAAAAAAACTGAACAGATGTTCAGATCTCATGCCACAGCGCTGAAAAAATTTGATTTGGTCTCAGTATCAACCATTCCGCTTGCCAATGCCGTAAGCCGACAAGCTCCGCATGCCAAAGTGATAGTAATGCCAAATACCGTGCATTACAGCTGGTACAGTGCCATCACCAAAACCTTGCCGGTTGAGCACTGGAATCTGACCTATTTCCCCGGTACCCGTAGTCACGACCGTGATTTCGCCATGATCCGCCAACCACTGGAACAGTTTCTGGATGAACACCCGTCGATTAAACTGCATATCACCGGCGTGTTGGATTACGAGCTACGCTGCCGGCCACAACAGCTGGTGCAGCATGAAAAGCAGAAATTCAGTAAATACCACAAGTTTGTGGCACAAAGCTGGGTCAATCTGGCACCGCTGGAAGCAACTTTTTTTAACCAGCATAAGTCTGCCATCAAGGCGATTGAAGCCGCCTATTGGCATGCGCCGACACTGGCCAGTCCAATCCCGGACATGCACAGATTACAAGGCTGTGGCGCTTTATTGGCCAACGATTTGAACAGCTGGTACCAGCAACTGACCAAACTGGCAGAGCCCGAATTTTACATTTCCCAAACGCAAGGACTGCGTGAAAGACTGCTAGCGCATAGCAGAATTGAACATCAGACCAGCCAGTTGATTAAGGCGGCATTGTTTCGATGACCGTTGTTCAGCACTGTTGGTCGCGAGCCTTGGCGTCGAAGGACGATGCGACATTAAGTGTATGCCGGCAACAAGCCATTACCGCGCGACAGCAAGGTATGTATCAACCGACGACACTGCGCCGCTTTCGGCAGGTCTGGCAGCAAAGCGGTCATGCAAAAGACTGGCTGCAATACCTGAGATTCAGACGAACGCTGGGTTATCCGCTGACAGCGCACCGCGCCAAGGCAATCGCCTCTCTGCTGCAAGGCCCCTGGTGGCTGCGTTGGAAGCACGGTGTGTTACCGGCAGAACAACGCCAGTTTGCCCAGTTGCTGCAGGAATATCAGCAGCAACTGCCGGAGCAATCAGACTGGCTGACAGCACAATTACAACAGCAGGACCAGCTGTTGCAACACTGGATGCAACGTTGCCGACAAGCTAATCGTATTGCAATTGTTGGAAATAGTGGCAGTCTGGCCGGCAGCGGTGCCGGCGCTCAGATTGACCAGGCAGATCTGGTGATCCGTTTTAATCATTGTTTCAGCGACCACACCAGCGCAGCAGATGCCGGGCAGAAAACCGACATTTGGGTGGTTGCCCCCGGCTTTCGCGGTCCGCAACAACAGACCAGCCTGACGATCCTGTCAGGTCCGGCCATGCTATGGCATCAGCAACAATTTAGCTATTTGCAGCAGGTCAATTCCCCCTTGTTACAGGTGCCGCTGGATTGCTGGCGCAAGATGGTCCGACAGTTTGCCGCGCCTCCGAGTGCAGCGCCATTAGTCACGCAGTTATTGTTGTCTCAGGGTGTAAAACCGACACAGCTACAGCTGTTTGGACTGAACCCTGCCGATAGCAACCGCTACCATTTTGCCTTACCGGCGCATCAGCCCAGCCTTCGCCATCACTGGAAAGCAGAACAACAATGGTGGCAACAGCTGCGTGATTTGGGAGCGCAATAATGTCTTGGCAAGCTGATATCGCCAGACTTGGCTGGCAGCTGACAGTCACCTCTGACAGAACCCGCTTACAGCGCGTTGCCCCCATCAGTGGCTGGTTTCGCCTGACCGTCAGTGCCGACAACCCAGTCAGTCTTCATTTACCTGGTTTGCACTGCGATATTGCCTTACAGCCGGATTCTACAGACCGTTACCTGCTGATTTGGTATTGTACCGGTGTCCGTGATCTGAGCATCCAGGGGGCAGATCTCCGCCAATTGTCACTACAGCAGTTGCCAGCTTGGCGGGCATATTGGCTGTTGTTCTGGCGGGTACGCCAACAAACTGGCATGCACCGGCAGCGATTATTTGATCTTTGTCTGGCGCGCTATAAACGCGCCGGTATGCAACAAGTCCGGCGTAAGCTGCTCGAAGCGCACCAGCCGTTCCTGCCGGCACTGTTGACCTATGAACAGCCATACCAGCAATGGCAAAAAAAAGCGCAGCCACCTACTGCATCACTGCGGATTCAGCCTGTTTCACTGATATTTGTCATGCAACCTGATCAAGCCGGACAGTGGCGGGTTAGCCTGCAATCGTTGTTGAGCCAGACCGATCCAAACTGGCAGCTTTGGCACGGCCCCGCGACAACACCAGCATCCACTCTGTTAGCAGAGCCTGATCCACGGGTTTTGCAACAACACCAGCTGGATCCTGCCGCATACTACTGGCCTCTGCGCGCCGGCGACTTGTTATGCCCGGATACAGTCCGGTTGCTGCAGCAGGCACTGGCCGCAAAACCCCAACTACAGATCCTGTATAGCGATCACGACGAACCAGGTTTTGACGGTTGTGAGCGCCAACCACAGTTTAAGCCGGCGTTTTGTTACGACAGTTATTTGAGCCGCGACTATATCAGCCCGGCAGTCCTATACCGCGGATCGTTGCTGCAACAGCTGCCTGTCGATTTCTGGCAACAACAGCCCGCCTTGCAACTGGCCCGTGCGCTGCTACAGCTACAAGGGTCAATGTCGGACCAAATCATGCACCTGGCATGGCCACTGTTGCAGCTTGCCAGCGCCATCCGCGCAAAGGCCGACCACGTGTTACTGGCAGATTTACGGCAGCAACTAGTGCAAAAGCAGGAAGGGTTAAGCTGCATTGCGACATCACAAGGGGCCGATGGATTCCGGCTGCGTTATACGCGAACCGGCGCCTTGGCTAACGCCCCAGTTTTTAGCGCGGCAAGCCCGCAGGTCAGTATCATTATCCCGACCCGCGATCAACTGGCGCTGACCCGCGCTTGTGTCGAGTCCCTGCTGACCCAGACCAGCTTCCGCAATTTTGAAGTGCTGCTAGTGGATAATCAGAGCTCAGATCCGGACACACTGCGTTGGTTCAGCACCATTGCCGCACATCCGCAGGTGCGCTTGCTGCATTTTGACGCCGCATTTAACTACTCGGCCATCAACAACTTCGCTGTGGCGCAATCGCAAGCCCCTTTTGTTTGTTTATTAAATAACGATACTGCGGTGATATCACCCGACTGGTTGGACGAAATGCTGCAGCATGCACAGCGCCCACATATTGGTTGTGTTGGTGCCAAGTTGTTATTTGACGACAACACAGTGCAACACGGCGGTGTGGTACTGGGATTATGGGGATTGGCCGGTCACAGCCATAAACACGCACTGTCAGATGCTGGTGGATACCAGCAACGCCTGGCACTGGTACAGAACTATAGCGCAGTGACCGCGGCCTGCCTGCTGCTACGCCGCGAGCTATATTGGCAGGTCGGCGGCCTGAACGAACAAGCACTGACGGTGGCGTTTAACGACGTAGATTTATGTCTGAAGATTCAGGCCGCCGGCTATCGCAACCTGTGGACCCCTTACGCGGCACTCTATCACTTCGAATCGAAAAGCCGCGGCCGCGAAGACACGCCAGAGAAAAAGGCACGTGAGCGCGCTGAAATCAATTACATGCAACAAACCTGGCCGACACAAATCGCTGATGACCCCTGCTACAGCCCACATCTGACACGACAGCGCGAGGACTATTCGATTGCGGCAGATGAACCGGCTGCGGTTGTCGGTATCATCCGTTAACGTTGCAAGATATTGTAAAAAACCAACAGCAGGGACGCCAAATACGACGCCCCTATATTCCATCGCATCCAACAACGATACGCATCCGTTAGCTGGTTGACGCACTCTCAAGATAATCTTGCAAAATTGTGGCTGCAGGTATCGCCGCGGTCGAAGCTTTAGATGCTGCGGTTGCGACGAAAATGCTGCGGTCATCAGGTGTCATGACATTGAGTTTTTGTTGCAACACCGATTTCAGCCGGTATTTAAACACCGGAGACCGTAGCACGTAACGCGCGTTGGTTTGACTGACCAATATATCAGGCTGCAAAAGCTGACACAGCTCTTCATCGATACTGCCTGAAGTGTGAATAAAAGTGATCTGGCGGAAAATCCTGACCAGATACTCCAACATGGTATAACCCGACGACGACGCAAACATCAGACAATGTTTGTCTACCGCAGCAGTTTGGTTTTCAATGACCATAGCGCGCCCAAAGTTAGGTAACGCATTGTCATATTTAATAAATTTATGGTGAAAAAAGGTGGTCAGAAAAAACTCTTCAGTAAAAATTGGCGGGTAAATTTTATTGCCGAGATCACCGATACTCTGCCGCCCCTGATACTGATCATGCTGAAATAACAGCTCAAGTGCAGATTTGTCGTAACCCAGCTGCTCAGCTACTAATACTGACGCAATTTTGCCGCCAAAAGCCGACCAGTGGGTATCATTCAGCCGGAAACTACGAAGCTGTGTCTGCCTTAACTGCTGCACCGGATACACCAGAGGAAAATTGGCTGGCGCCATCGCCAGTACCTGTTCAACCGCAGTGACATCGGCTTTGGGGTACGGATAGTGCTCCGGAAACACCGCTTCTTTTGATGGCGCTATTAATAACGCATGCGGAATATGCAAGCGCTGACAAAAATCCTGGCTCTGCTGCAGATAATTCTGCCAGCCCGCTTTAGTTTCTTTACTCAGTAACAATCTGCCGGTGTGTTGTTCCACGCTCTGGTTAGTATCATTGTCGAGAAACAACCAATTGTCGGTGCCAAACAATACTTTGAATTCACCACAAACCCGGCCTTGCACCAATACACAGCTGAAATCAACGCTGACAATTCCCAGTTCAAATTCGGCACTGCGTAGCGCAGCGTGAAAAGCAAAACCACAGTGTAACTGCGGGTGGCCTTCGGCCTGCTCATGCAACACACGCTCGATCACATCTGATCTTTTGTTCGCTAACGGAAAATAACTGAGTTCTTCACCCTGTTTGAGGTAAACCTGTGTCCCTTGCGGTGCATGTAACAGCCAGCCCTGAAAATACACCCCACTATCACGGAGCTCAGTCATGGTTGCAGCCTGTTCAACTGCCGGAAAATCTAAACACCACCGAATGTGACCTGACGATGCAGGCGGCATCTTTGTCAGCGAAATATGATATGAACTCAAAACAACACCTAATTAACAGAAACACACTGGCGGCTGGAAATACGCTGCATCACCGCATCAAACACAATCTGATGGCCAGCGTCTGTCAGATGCACGCCATCCCCGGCATTATACTTCGCGGCAAGATTCCCTTCTGCATCGACAAGCTGCTGATAGACATCAACATAGCAGGCACCAACCAACGGCCGGAGTATAGAATCCAATTCCAGTAGTTTTGCCTGTTGTTCTTTGGCGATGTTTCGGGGCTGAGCCGACAACATCAATACCGGAATGTTCTTTTGCGCAAATTGCCAACGCAACAGCAGCAGGTTGGCGGCAGCTTCAGTCACACTGTAGCCCACGGCAATGTCGTTACTCGGATACGACAAAATGACCAGATCCGGTTTATATTCCAGTGCCTTTTCGAAGTTATGTTCAGGTGCAGTTTTTGGCCGATCGCTGCTGACCACACATGCCGAACTAAGCGCCTGATAAGTCAGGTCGCCACCACGCGCAATATTATGAATGGTTGCCGTGGCGGCCACTGTGGATTTTTTTAACAACCCAACCCAACTTTTTTCCGGCACAGATGCACCGGCGCCAAAAGCTGATGATGAGCCCATCACCACCCAATCAGACGGCGGACTTACCGCCCAGGGCAATGTCTGCGACAACTTCACCTTAAAGCCACCGCAACTGACTTTAGCATTACTAAATGGCGGATCTGTCGGCTCTGGCGGCACCACAACATCAGGTGCTGACGTAGAACCAGAGCCACAAGCGCTGAGCCAGATGGACAACGCCACTACTGTTATCCTGCGCAGGATCTTCATTTGCATTTACATCTCCAGGGAGTTGTTGCGCCATATCTGTAAAATGGCGCAACATCTCATAGTTCAATAGAAAAGTCGTCTTTGGTTCTGGTCAGATGCGGATTGTAATAAGGATCTTCGGCAAGCTGTCGCTGCCAGACCGTCATCATATAGTCCACTTCGGCTTTAAATCTGGCCTGCTTTTCCGGTGTATCTTCAGCGCCGCGGCTGACCGATTCATGGTGGTAAAGCTCAGCATACGGCGTCCACAGATTACGATAGCCAGCCTCACGTACCTTTAAACAAAAATCGACATCGTTAAAAGCCACTTTTAACGCGGTTTCATTTAATCCGCCAACCTGCTGGTAAATCTCTCTTTTCACCAGCAATACAGCAGCAGTTACGGCCGACAAGTTTTGCGGGCAGACCAGCCGGGCAAAATAACCAAAGGCTCTGCGTGGGAACATTTTGTGCGAATGGTTTGCAACACCACCAATCCCCAAAATGACACCGGCATGCTGGATCAGGTCATTGCTGTAATACAGCTTCGCACCGACACAACCAATGTCAGGCCTAATGGCATGGCTGACCATTTCCGTTAGCCAGTTTGGACTTATCACTTCGATATCATTATTGATTAAGCCGACCAATTCACCATCGGTTGAACTGACACCAAAGTTATTAATCGCTGAGTAATTAAACGGATAATCGTACGACAGCACTTTAACCCTGCGGTCTTGCTGAGTGATCTCGGCAAAAAACTGTAAGGTCTCATCTTCAACACTGCCGTTATCAAGAATGACAATTTCGTAATTGGGATAACTGGTTTTTTCCAGGATGCTGCGCACCGCAACTTCGACCAGCTCACAACGATCGCGGGTCGGAATCAACAAACTGACTTTTGGCGCATGCACAGGGAGCGGCCAGTACAGCCGATAGGTATTTGGCACAATACCGGCTTCAACCCGGATCCCGGCAGGCCCCTGCACCGCAAAATAATCAGTCAGCGCTTTGATGCCTGCCAGCGTTGTGTAACTTTTTTCTCCAGATGCCAAGGCAGTGGAGCCTTCCAGCATCCGCCAGTGATATAAAATCCGTGGAATATGATGGATCTGATCATGCTGTACATGTGGCAGACAGCGCAGCAACAAATCCTGGTCCTGTGAACCTTCAACACCAGCTCTGAAACCACCAATTTTTTCGATCAGGCTGCTGCGGTATACCCCCAGGTGCGACACATAGTTCTGAGCGAAAAACAAATCCGGATTCCAGTCACTTTTAAAGTGCGGCTCGGACCGCCGCCCCTGCAAATCAATTTTATCTTCGTCACTGTAGAAAATCTGACCATCGGGGTATTGATTGATCGCTTCTGCCATAAAAAACAGCGCATCTTTTGCCAACAGATCATCATGATCAAGTAGTGCAATAAAATCGCCGCTGGCTAACGCAATAGCAGAATTCGATGCGCGGGAAATATGACCATTCTCTTCACGTTGAAACACTTTGATCCGGCGGTCATTGGCTGCATATTCCTGCAGTATCTCCATTACATGTGGCTTTGGCGAGCAATCGTCCGCAATGCATAACTCCCAATGTGGGTACGATTGCGCCAGCACTGAATCGATACATGCTTTCAGGTACTGTGCGTCCGTATTGTAAGTGGGCATGATGACGCTAAACAGTGGCTGGGCATCGAACGAATCAATCCGCTGTTCAACCTGTATTCTGGTTAGAAGACCAGGTTGCTCTTTGTCATTGATCCAGTGCTGATAACTGAGCCTGCTTTTACTATCACTAACAAATGCATCATAGCGCTGATACAACGAAACTAAATCAACCGACTGAATTGAAGACAAATCCTGACGATGTTTCGATAAGTACTGCTGGCAATAAAGGCTGAATGCTGAAGAGTCCACTTCAGTCAGACTAAATTTGGCAAGTTCAAAATGTACTGTGATTTCAAGCGGATCAAACCGAATATGCTTTGCACCAGCGCGTAAATAAATAAAACGCGACGACTCGGTATTAAAAGGCACCGAAAAATGAATGCAATCAGTTTCGTTAAAACCATCACCATAATCGATATAGAGTTTGCTGGCCGTACCAGCAGTCTCAGCTTGCGCATTGATGTGAAGTTCGAATAGATAATATCCGGCGACCAGATTTCGTTTTGACAGATCAAAATGAAACTGCGGATCTTCATTCAAAGACTGCCATTCGTCACACACTAACTTTCTAACATGAATTGCATCAGACATCATTTCCGCAGTCAGCAAAGCACCTGTACCCAAAGGTGCCGCATCTGCTTGACAATGAATAAGATAATGCAAAAACGCACTGCCTTGGACTGTAGGATTTGCAATAAGATACTGACGGCAATTGAAACCAGGACCTGGATCGCGTTGTAACACACTACCGATCAACAAGTAGTGCATCGCAGGTGACATCCCGGTCAGTGCTACATCAGGGAAGCGGCTTTGATACCAGTGCGGGTCAAAAAGTGCTGACCCAGTAAGACGATTAAGCAAAGCCTGATTGGCAACAATAGATTTCATAAATCCAACAATCACTAAATCCTATGAGAAACGCAGAGTGCCTTATAAAAAACTCTGCAGGCTGACGGTCAGCGTCCCGCCATGCGATAAGGCAGCGAGTACCTGCTCTGGCAAATCTAACTCGAACTGCGGGTCATATCCCTCGCTTAATAAGCAAATCGGACTGTTTTCACCACCAGTCCGGTAGAACGACAACTGTCCTACGTGCTTTAACCCGCTAACGTTAAAATCCCATTGCCATAACAACTTCGCATTAGAATCATGCAACGCCAATGCAGACAAGACAAAGCACCCAGGGCAGTCAGCGATATCAAGCCGGAATCTGCGATAGGATTCACTCTTTCGGGCAATGTTCAGAACAACATGCTGAACCTTGCTACTCGAACTAAATGTTTTTTTATAACTTCTGTCTTCAGAGAATCCGTCATCAGAAGTGGACCAGTATGCTGTCATACCAATATGACGTTCATCAGTATTCGCGTTGCCGGTACGTCTTACCTTAAAAGGCTTTAATTCAATAGCAGCCTTGCTCAGATTATCATCTGGCTCATATCCTTTTGAGGCTCTGGAGAGGTTTTCAAAGACTGGAACAAAAAGCGCGTAGTCCTGCTCGGTCAACTGGTAACCACAATATCGCATCAACGCATTTAACAATGCATCGCGCCGCACGAATGTTGGATCAGCTGGTTGTGCAACGGAAGTAACTGCACTAAGTGTCACCACTAACCCGCGATACAGCACCATCGGCAATGGTAATGGGTGCGGTAACGTCCATTCCAGATCGATAAATTGATGAAAGCCTGTGTCTATCACCATTAAATTTCTCGGTATCGCATCAATGTAATTTGACGGCACATAGCGGTCATAACCTGACCAGTCTAGGGGAAGCTCGGCTTCAGGTGACGCAGCAAGTATCAACGCATCCAGCCAAGGTTGTAACCAGGCTTCAACTTCGGCAAGCGTCCAGCCATTGCGCTGTAACACTTTGTGCAACATCTGACTGTGTAAGGTGCCATGTTGATAATTTTCAATCGTCTGCTCTGCACTGCCAACAGTTTGCGACAATCTGCGACGAGCAATACTGATTTCTTCGTTCTCTTGAAAGAATATCAGTTCCTGACTGGTAGACTCAGTTCGTTTTGGCGAATAGTAAGATGCCAGCACTTTAGAGTCAGTTGTGTTCAACGCGCCATGTCTATGTGCAACAAATAGATGAGAATTTGCCAAATCCGCCGCCAGCCCATTTCTGGCGATCAATGGCCAGGCACTCTCCAAAGAAAATAGAGGAGATGCAACACCTTGCCGGTCATAAAATACGGAACAAGACAACAACGTGCCAAGATCCCAATTTTGCCTGGTTTTATAACCTTGCGGATGCACAATCAAACAAGGCAGTTTGTAATCAGGGAAAGGTAGATAGGTTTCAACTGCAGAAAAGCCGGCTTGAACCAACCTGTCTTCCAGTTCCTTCTTCCCAAAAGTCACAGCTGTATTATGTTGATATAAATCATTGATACCAGACATCACGCCAACGCCATGATCCTCCGGAGCGCCGGCGAAGTACTTGAGCCCCAGTTGGTTTTCAATCGCAACAATCAGCACCCCATCATCCTTCAGATAGGACAATGCTTTTTGCAAAACATATTGGATAGGCTCATCCGCCTCAACATAAATATTCGAGTATTCCAACACACCAATCAATGTGACAACATCAAACTGACCCGCAAATGGAACATCCTGCAGCTTGTCCAATACAAAAGTTACATTATCCAGATCACGGCAACGTTCTGCTGCGATAGTTGCACGTTGCTGACTCCCCTCGACTGCGACTACCATTTTCGCGGTTTCACCAAGAAAGCGAGTAATAGCACCACAACCACACCCTAATTCAAGTACTGTACTTTGGCGTAATTTGTCGGTAAAAGGCCGCAGCAGATTGACCCGGTCAGCAGACAAGTGATACTCACTGGGCCAGTCGGTCTGATGCTTCAGTAATTCCTGTGAGAACACACTGACATCGTTACAACCCTTTACTGCATGAAGTATTCGCTGTTCAATTGCATCGCCATCGGTATATAGAAATTCATGCGACTGATCTTTACGCCAAATCTGCAATGTGTCGTCAAACACATAATGTGATCTGAGCATTAAATCGACGTCCTCTATCTCAGCTACGGAGACAGGCTGGATAAACTCAATGGACGGAACCATTCCTTTAATTTTGTTTCGAAAATCAGACTGAAGTTGCTCAATTTGATGGCGGGTCCTTGCAGTTACTACCGCAGGAACAGCGATGCCCGGCAACGCGATCTCAGCAGCCTCGCTGAAACGAGCTTTGGCACCGGCTAAATTATCCGGGTATGCAATTACCGACGCAATAGCAAGGGTGTTATACACACCACTAACCATCACTCTGGCTATATCCGCTTTGTGTCCGCCCCACTGCAGAGCTAATGTCTGGAAGATCTCACCTTTATTAAAATCCCCAAGTTGATAACAAGCTGCGGCTATGTAAAGTGCACACTCAGCACGTCCATCAACGTTTTCAATGTCTTGCTCCGAAAACATTTCAAGGGCACGCCAGTCACCTAACTGCCAATGTAATCTGAGTTTTTGTAATAAGGTATCACCAAAGTCGGCAGCTCTAGGCGCTTTGCCCGGTATTGTTGCGCTCCGACTCGTAACCGATTTACGGGGCTGCTTTATCTTTTCAGTTTTCGAGGTAGCTGGCATTACTGGTTGATTCTCGCAAAAAACAGCAAACTAACAATTAGTCACTGGTTGGCTGACAACAATAGTTTTTGAATTGATTCAAAAGATGTGATTTTATTTGAGGCACAGTAGTTTGACCAACCGTCAAATTCTGACCAGCCATGTAAAAAAAAGAAATCAAGTTTTGAATTCTCAGCCGCGACGTGGTCGTAACGACTATCCCCCAAAAACAATGCAGGTACGTGAATATTGTTATTTGTTAACTCCCGCATCAAAATCTCTTCTTTACTATCCGGACTGCCAAAAATACCGCCATTAAAAAGCTCAGCCAAACCCCGAAGCGCAAAAACTTCCCGCAATTCTTGCTGGTCTCCGCCGGACACGATTACCCAATTAGCATTGCAAGTATACTGACGAAGCTGCCACAATCCATCAGCTATATCACAGTTAAGCAGCCCGAGGCGCACTTGCGTAGCATATGCTTCAAGCAATTCTTGTCGATTTGGTCCTGTCCTGTTTCCAGCAATATTGGCTAAAAACCAGTCAAACTTCTTATACCGGGAGATACCACCCCGAGCGAGATGATAATCGACCAACGATTGCGCGGCAGCAGCACCATAAGGCAATGCAGCCTGATAAAACGCAGCAGTTTTAACTTTATTGGAATCGAGTACGACGCCATCACAATCGAATACAAGTGTTTTATACGAATTTAAATTCATCCAACATGCAACCGCTTTAATGCTGCTTCTACTGGCGCCACGTCAGCCGGTACATCCACTGCCAAACTACCAGACTGAGTTTCATACATCTGAATTTTTCTTCCAAGTTCAAAAAAACGTAGGATTTCAATATCCTCACTATACTCAAGCTCACTTTTTCGACCAAAAGCCTTAAAGGCCAAAAGTTCTTCAGCAGTAAAGGCATAAATACACACCTGTTTCTTAAACCGTGTTGGTGCGTATTTTGATTCTTTGAAACCCGGTAAGGTTTTACGTGACATATACACCAATATATTGTCTTCAGTCGTAATAACCTTAGGTATATTGACGCTTTCAGGGCATTCGTGCTCGGAGATCCAGCAATATCCATTCACAATATTACTCATGTCCTGCTTTTTAATCGCAATTGCCTTACGAATGTCATCCGGGTCGACAATAGGCTCGTCGCCCTGAACATTGATAAAAATATCTGCGTTTAGCTGTAATGCAGCCTCCGCTAACCTGTCAGTGCCGGTAAGACACGAAGTAGATGTCATCAATGCCTGAAAACCTGCATCCTTCACAACTGACTCGATTCGAGTATCATCCGTTGCGATGTACACATTTTCTTTACCAACGGCTTTAGCAGACAGTTCTGCAACCCATAACACCATAGGCTTTCCCAATAACGGAATGAGCGGCTTTCCTGGATAGCGACTGGAAGCGTATCTGGCGGGGATCAACACTACGGCCCTCATTCAACCTCCTGCATCGCATACACTGATATTGTTGGAACATTGTAGCTGGTTGGCGTTATCGAAATTACATCCAACATAGACGCGTCTTTATACAACTCAAAAACGGTTTGCATTTCTTTGGTTCTTGGATCGTCAGCACCATAGCCATCAAACCCTGCTAGTAAAATTCGAGTTGCTTTCCCGCTTGTGGCAAGCGCTAGGGCGTAGCTGATGACCAACGAGTTTGGTAATACAGCATTAGTTTCAGAAAACCGGAAAGTCGCGGTCTTAACCATTAACCCAAAATCAAGCAGAGCTTTATCACCTAACGCGGCCAGAACATCTGCAGGTAATGCAGAAACCGGAGTGATCAAAGGCTGAGGTAAAGCAGTGTGTGCAACGCAATCAGCGAGAAGACGGACCGGGTGACAAGCGACCCTAAAGTCAATCAACCCCTGCATAACTGCAGACTGTGTATTCAAAGCGATGACAATCGGCTTATACAAACCGATAAAACGTTCGATCGCTGACTTGTGAGCAGATACACCTGAACCGGCACCAAGAACCAAAACCTCTCTTCCAGCCATCAAAGCCGCAGGCGCCCAATTGCCGCGAGGTTCCTCCTGATACAAATGTCTGGCTGCGTCCAGCGCATTAAAACTAAACTTAGCGCCACCTTCCGACTTTAAATGGCTAATGGCGGCAAGGATATCTTCCTCAGAGAATCGTGAGTCACTCAGCATTTCCTGAATATAAGTCGGGTGAATACCATATTTTCCAGACAAATAATAATATGGGTTTGTCCCCCACCCACACTGATTTTTAAGTGGCTGAAAGTAGCTGCGGATAATATTCATCAGCGGTACTAAGTTGATACTTTGACAACGCTTTTCAGCGATTTCTATGACAAGCTCTTCTGTACGGGCATTACCCGGGCCGCGCCCCATACCAGTTACAGTGGCATCCAGCCAAGTTGCACCATCATTTATAGCTTGCAGAGTATTTGATAGAGCTAATCCCATATTATCATGAGTATGCACGCCAATAGCACCCTGCCAATGCTTACGCAACCATCCGATTATTTGTGTTGTTTGTGCTGGGTTCATGCTTCCCATACTGTCAGCAAAGTACAAAGCATCTATGGAATAATGACTTGCTTCGTGCGATAAGCATTCTATTTCAGCCTGAGTACGTCCGGCAATTTGCATCAGATTAAAGCCAACGATAAATCCACGTTTCTTTAGCCAATTACAGGCAGGTAGGGCTTTTGAGAACTCATGCGTGTGACAAGCGATTCGAACAACATCAACTAACGATTCTTGAGAGTCTCGGGGAAATAACTTTTTCAAGACTTCGTCTTGCGGAATTTCACCAACTAACTCTGCAGCATTAACCATTACAGCTACTTTCAAACCAACAGGAATAGTCAGAGTTCTAAGATAGCTATCTGTCGTGTAAGCATTCGCACCTTTAAAGTCGGTATTAATTAACGAACGCAAACCTAGTTCAACAATATCAATGCCAGCAGTATTCATGGCATTCAAATATTGGTTAGTAACCTCTAAAGGGAAATTCCAGTCGTTATAATAACCGCCGTCACGAAGAGTGCAATCGAGCACGACCATATTAGTCACCTATATTAAGAATATTTGCAATGCACTTGTATACATCCTGCCAATCCATGCTGACATTTGAAAAGTCCCACGACTTGTCAACTGAAACCTGTCGAACCAACGAAGATGGTACTTCAATAATAGAATAATGCACATGTAACAGTTTTTGACTTTCCAAAATAACGGGTGATACGTAGACAACCCCCTTTTTCCGGAGAAATGCTGATGGGTACATAGAGTCAGTGGCGTATGAAGTAAAAAATATATCAACAGAACTAGCGTAAATTAATTTCTGCCGAGCTGTTAAACCCGACGAATTAATAAATAACACATCGTCAACCCCCGAACTAATGGCATCAAAAATAACCCTCTCGCTTGCCGAGATATAAAAATCTTGATCATTTGGGTTCAACGGAAAAGTTCTACCATCAATAATGACAGTAATAGTCTTAAACGAATTTTTAAGTTCATTTATTAACGAACGAACCCCAGAAACTTGCTCCACCCATTGTCGCTTTTCAGATGAGACGCCAATCCATATAACTAGGTTTCCGCTTGTTAGCGGACTAAAATTCTCTAACGCTTCTAAATCTGACTCTATTGATTTAGTTACAAAATTAGATAAATCTGTAAAGCGGGCTCGAACTTCATCTCTGAAACTATCAATTGAATATTCGCTTTTCGTAAGATTAACAATTGGTAGACTCGGAGCTAGGAAATAACCACATTTCTCATGTGCCAAACTATTAACACCATATTCAGGCAAAGATGTAAAATTAGAAATATTTGGAAAAAACGCCAAATTATAAAAATCAAATCCACAAACAGAAACTGCATCGAATGTTAATTCAGAACTTTGACTAAGCTCAAAAACACCATTTAAATAGTCGTAAAAATAATGATAAGGCCTCGAATGCGACACGTTCAAACCAAGAAAGCTCTGATTATCGCAAGATAGATTACCCGGATGAAATTTCGAAACATTACAAAACAAATCAAACAATGAGTCCACTACAACATTCACCCAAGACTCAACAGACAGCTTTAAAATCAAATAACGTGAAGGATAAATCAAGCACACCACACCACTATGCTGAGCCAAGTAAAAACAACACTCGCCATTTGAAAATAATACATAATTAATGTCCCCAACGACATAACTCCGTATTGGACTGAAATAATCACCAGAAAATATATCCGCTATACGGCAACAAGCCTGAGAACTCATATTTATTAGGCGAATAGAAAAATCATGCGACTGATAGTCTTCGACTATATTAAAGTAATCGATAGACATTTCTGCATTGTAGTATTCGAGGCACTCTTCAATATTCTTCACAGAAAATTGTGCCGATATACTCTTAAAGAAACCAAAGAACAATTGTTCAGTTATTAAATTATTCTGGTAAAATTCCCTGCTTGAAAATCTATCTGAGTGCAACTGCTCGAGAAAACTACGACATAACTGAGTTTCTTGCACACTAGTAAGTGTAAATTTACTAGCATGCCATATTGTGAAAACATCAGCACCTATGACAATAGACACATCAAAAGCAGAGGCTAAGCTCGTAAGTTCAGGTTCAATCTTGAAAAAAAATCCAAGTCTGAAATCTGCATCCAAATTCAACGTTGCATTGACATCGGGTCTAATGAAATCTAAGTCATATATCCCAAGTATATCGGAACCAGTCGTAACTTGAATGTAAATACAATCCTCAGAGTCAGAGAAAAACCAACCAGAGAATGTTACTTCGTCTAGACTTAATTGTATCTCGCCACTTGGAAAGTCAAAACCACCAATAACTTTATTATACAAACTAACATGCATTTCTTTGTCATATGCCATTAAAAATGCATCGACCATTTTAGACCCCAGGTACTACACTTGAATTAAATCCATTACTACAGACAATAGTATGCAATATACGCTCGATTCCATGTGCAAGAGTACCATCAGCAAGCCCTTCTTCAGGCTCAAATAGATGATCTTGTATTTTCTCAATGCCATTCAACGCTTCGGGTCTAAACCAATACATAGACCCAGCAGGAAAAACGCTAAATTCGAATTCAATTTCAAGCAATTCTGCCAAAGAGTATACGATATCCCTGTCATACATCATGTTTTTGTCAGAATGCTCAATCAGGTATTTTTCCAGTGTAATTAACCCGACTTTATTTTTGTCATTTTTAAGCATCTGAACTATCTCAGAAATTCGTTCTTTGTTTCCTAGCAATGCATCAAATATTTCATCTCTAATCTTGTCACCGTCCTGACGGTAAACACTCTTTTTTGAATGAATCTTGCAGACAGCTGAGTAACCAAAATATTTAATCTGACTATACACCTCAATGAATGGCCTTATATCGCGACCTCGGTTCTCAACAAGTGTAATCTGAGCGTTAGGGAAGCTACAGAGTATATTCTCGACAATATTATTGCTCGTATTAGTGATTGTCACATAAAGATCAAAACCAATACTGCTCATGTTTTCAAGGTACTTAAGAATATCAAACCAAACATCTGTGTAATGAATGTGTATTACAACAGCGTATGCGTTTGTTCGGTTTTTTATTTTCTTGCCTAGAACTTTTGAGTTATTCGCATCAAACTCTTTCAACACGTCGAAAGTCGTTTGTAAATATGAATAACCTTTGCGCCTGTCTGGTTCTAAATGCGTGCCTTCTGCCCATTCATTCCAAGCATTTACAAACACTATTTTCTCATCATCATTAAATTGATCATCGTTGAAAACTTGATGTGTTATGTTGGATAACCACTGCTTGTACTTTAACATCGTAAAATTCGCAAAAATGTGACTCGCATTCTGCTTTCTCGCAGTGTTATCCCAAGACAACATTGCTGTCCTAAATTTTTTGTAATCTACACGAGGCTGCGTGCAAGAATTTTTAACTACTTCGTCATATGAGTAGATGTTACCTTCAAAATTGTCATTCGTAATTTCTAACATGTCATTTATTCTATTACTCTTGACTGTATGCGGCGGAAACTCCATTGCTGCATCAAAACCATATTCTTTAGGATCTTTAAATCCGAAAGTTTGCGCGCCAATCACATATATACCTTCAAACCCTGCTTGTTCGACTTTACGACGCCATAAAGAAATTGTTGCAGCCATGTCAGGGATAATATTGGCCCGATAAACAATGAGAACAGGTTTGTTATTTATTTTAATGTAACGAGAGTCATTAAAATATTGGAACATGTGTTCGATAAATTTTATGGAATCTTCTTCACAGTGATTCTGACCAATTAAAACGTCATTTTCTGCGCCATCCCAACGCCTAGTCCAATTTTCATTAGCCCATGTTATACAAAAGTTTATGTCGATTTCTTTATGTTTTAATAAAATCTCAAATGGTCGATGCATAAGAACTTTGCCATCAAACCAATAATAATAGAAATTGAATCCGTGAATTCCATAGTTTTTTGCTAGTTCTGCTTGTTCTGCCATAACCTCAGGAACTCGAAGATCGTAATACCCATTGTGGATTGGATAGTGGGGTTGGTAATGACCTGAAAAATTTGGCTGTGCTTTGGTTACATTTGTCCACTCAGTAAAACCTTTGCCCCACCATGTATCATTTTCAGGGAATGGATGAAACTGAGGTAGGTAAAATGCTAAAAGCTTCACTCCAGGTGAAATTTTTACATTCTCTTTGTATTCAACGAAACCTTCAGAAACGTCATCAAACTTAATTTTCTGAATATTCGCCTTTACCGATTCAGAAACTGCAGAAATTGAGAACTCTTTTGTCTTTCTCTTTTCATGCACCCCTAACTTTACATAGTGCAACAACGGTTCAAAGCCTGAATCTTTTACATCGTCATACTTTTCTAAGTAATAAACTGGGTCGAACCATGCATTCGGAAGACGACCTTCTCGCCACCCCCATGTAGAGTAGTGAGAAAACGGGTCAGTTCCAGAATTCATTATGTCGGGATAACGTTTCAAGTAGAATTCAATATCAAATGATTCTACGTATGCACTATGAAGGTCTTCAGTAGAACCGTTAACTTGCAAATCAGTCTGTGAAATCTCTGATATAACTGAATGTGAAGTACCCATTCGTGACTTGCACAGAGCAACATTTACCTCAACCATACTTATAAGCTCTGGCTGCTGTTCTATAACTTTTGAGTAATACTCTAATGCAGAAGAATAATCACCTGCCCTAAAACAAATATTAGCTTTTTGTAAATTTGTACATTCTTTATTATTCATCATTCAAGTACTTTCTCAGGTAAACACTGCGTTATTCAATATGGCGCTTAAATAAATATTAGTAATAGGGACATTCTATAAACAGCTTTCCTTTTGAATCTTTGTCTGAAAGCAGTGGCGGCCGATCAGAAATAGGCCATTTGATAGAGACTATTGGGTCGTTCCATAAAAGTGAACATTCAGAGTGTGGCGCATAATAGTCTGTGCATTTATACTGAAATTCAGCCATTTCACTAGTTACATAAAATCCATGAGCAAAGCCTGGCGGAACCCAAAGCATTTTTCTATTTTGCTCACTGAGATATTCACCTACCCACTTACCAAAAGTCGGGGAATCTTTGCGCATATCCACCGCAACATCAAATACCTCGCCTCGCGTAACACGCACCAATTTGCCCTGTGGCTGAGTCAATTGGTAATGCAATCCGCGTAATATGCCGTGCCCAGAGCTGGAGTGATTATCTTGCACGAAATTGTAATTACCGCAGTTTTTTACAAATTCTTCGTGCCGGAAGGTTTCCATAAAAAAACCTCGCTCATCCCCAAAAACTTTTGGTGTGATAATAATAACTTCAGGGATTTCGGTTTTCACATATTCCATCTATATAAACCTTCTAATTTTTGCAAATTAAGCATTGGCTCTTCTTTTAATGATATCTATATTCACATTCAAAAGCCGATAGAGTAAATCAGACTCTTCTTTTACTTTATGGTAGTAATATATAGCTAAGTCATTCATTTTTAGTTTCATAGCAGCATTCCCTTTTACCAGGTTTGTTTCTGCTGTAATGAAGTAATGTTCAGCAACGTACTCATTATTAAATTCAACCATTTTTGCAGGGTGAAATACACTAAGAGTCACTCCAGCATAGCTGTCAAAACCAGATTTACTTTCTGGGTATACATTTTTTCTTGTGATTGATTTGTCATTTGCTTTAGGCGAGAAAAACATCACCCTATTTGACTCAGCTGAATAATCAGATTCATTTTTTTCAGGCATACCAATAATATAACTGGCCTGCTCGTTTTCCTGCTGCACGAATTCAGTTGGTAATGCAATCGAACATACCCAAGTAGCATTATCAAAACTCGAAAAATAATAAGGTGTACTCATCGCAACAGGAAATTCAACTACGTCATATTCCCCAGTTGTGAAACCGTCGAGACATTTAGCCTTTAGTAATACCGATGGTGTAGCTGACAGGTAATACTCATTATCGATAAATGCAATTTCATTGAGACCATGTCTGCCAGTCAGCTTTTCAGATATCGTAATCTTATTTTTAAAACTAAAACCTGCGTCTATATCGTAAGTACAGATATCTCCATTAGCACCACAAACCAACAAATCATAATTAACAATACTAAAAGAGCGGCAATAGACCCCTGACAGTTCATTTAGCTTATGCCTGCCGTGCAACTTTAGTAACCCGTTGTTATTGACAAAGGTATATAGTTCTTGCGTATAGCTGCTTAGTACCATAAATATTTTCCGCTGTTGGCAAAAAACAACTTTATGCGGCCTGCTACCCACAGAAATAACGACCTGAATGAGTTCAAACGAACCATTCACCAATTTATAAACATTTAGTTGGTGCCGGTCAGTATTGTCCACGACAAAAAACTCACCATCACTGGCAATACTGTGAGGTCCAGACAATGTAATATCATCTAGCACCTGCCAATCGCAAACAGCATCATACATATGTTCAGAATACAAAACACGGTGATGCCAACAGTCAACAATAAAATAGTAACCATACAATTTTTCTATCTGAGTCGGTGTATATAACTCAGTTAGCTCAGTGTCTTTTACTAATTTTTGTTGAAATTTCATTAATAGCCGCGTTGCAACATGAAAAATATAATTAAGTTGGTAGTCCTGCTAACGTGGTTCAGCATAAGTTTTCTACTTAAAACGCAGAATGTTTTAGAAGATTCATTAAATATTGGCCATACTGTGTTTTCAGATAAAAACTGGCCTGATGTCTTAATTGTTCATTATCAATCCAGCCATTACGCCAAGCGATCTCTTCTAAACAAGCAATTTTCAACCCCTGACGGTGCTCAATGGTTTGCACATAAGAGCTGGCCTCCAGCAGTGAGTCATGGGTACCGGTATCCAGCCAGGCAAAACCGCGCCCCAGCCGTTCCACTTCTAACTGTTGTTGCTGTAAATAGACGTTATTGACGCAGGTAATTTCCAGCTCACCGCGCGACGAAGGTTTAATCGATTTGGCGATGTCTATCACTTGATTATCATAAAAATACAAGCCAGTTACTGCATAAGGAGATTTGGGCTGTGCTGGCTTTTCTTCAATAGAAAGAGCATGGCCATTGGCGTCGAATTCAACCACGCCAAAACGCTCGGGGTCATTGACCAGATAACCAAAAACCGTTGCCCCACTTTGTCTAGCCGAGGCGTTTTTCAACTGATGGCTAAAACCTTGGCCGTGGAAGATATTGTCGCCAAGTACCAAACATACCGGATCTCTGCCAATAAAGTCTTCACCAATGATAAAGGCCTGGGCCAACCCGTCCGGCGAAGGTTGCTCAGCGTATTGGAAACGCACACCAAACTGCTCGCCGCTGCCCAGTAATTTGCGAAAGCCCGGTAAATCTTCCGGTGTAGAGATAACTAAAATTTCGCGGATCCCGGCCAGCATCAGCACTGAAATCGGGTAATAGATCATCGGTTTGTCGTACACCGGCAACTGTTGCTTTGATACACCCAAGGTAATAGGGTGTAATCTGGTGCCGGAACCGCCGGCTAAAACTATACCTTTACGCATTAACAACCATCCTTATTCTCATCACTGCTCTTGTAACTGTTGTTACTATGAGCCCGATACTGCACTGTAATATTCATTAAATGTCTGCGCTAACTGGCTGTGCCAGTCTGGCAGGGTCAGACCAAATGTCTGCTCTAGTTTAGACAATTCTAATCTGGAATTGGCCGGCCGTTGGGCCGGTGTCGCATATTGTGCTGTGGTGATCGCGCTGAACTGCTGTTCTTGCAACGCCAGCGGTATTCCCGCCTGGCGCGCCATAGCAAAAATGGCATCAGCAAACTGATACCAGTTGGTATAGCCAGCGGCCGCCAGATGATATACACCACTTTTATCGCTGCTATGCTCATCGTTTTGCAGCAACAGCTGCTGTAGCACTAACGCCGTAACATTAGCGATCAAGCGCGCTGGAGTTGGGGCGCCAAATTGATCAGCAACCACACTGAGAGTTTCGCGCTGGGCGGCCAATTTCAGCATTGTTTTCATGAAGTTATTGCCACGGGCTGCATACACCCAGCTGGTGCGGAAAATCAGGTGGCGCGCACCGCTTTGGCTGATAGCCAGGTCGCCGGCCAGTTTACTGGCACCATAAACAGATAAAGGTGCTGTGACGTCATCTTCGCGCCACGGTTGTTCACCTGTGCCTGGGTAAACGTAGTCGGTGGAATAATGCACCAGCCAGCAGTTTTGTTGCCGGGCGATGGCAGCCAGCGCGGCCGGCAACGCCGCGTTCAGCAGATAGGCCGCGTCCTGCTCGGTTTCGGCTTTATCTACCGCTGTCCAGGCCGCAGCATTGACGATCAGATCTGGTTGCAATGCCAACACGCGAGCGCTGGTTGCTGCCGTATCGCTAAAATCTACATCAGCGCGACTCAGGCAAAATAACTGCCCGAGTGGTGCCAAACTACGTTGCAGCTCAAAACCGACCTGGCCATTTGGCGCTAACAATACAATGCGGCGCATCATCATTGCCCTGCCTGATTTTGTTGTTGTACTTGTTGATAAGTGTTGTCCAGAATTGCTTGCCACCAAAGCTGATTCTGCAAATACCACAATACGGTTTTGCGTAAGCCGGTTTCAAAGCTCTCCTGCGGCAACCATCCCAGTTCACTGGCAATTTTGCTGGCATCAATGGCATAACGCACATCATGGCCGGGCCGGTCTTTGACATAAGTGATGAGGTCAGCAAATTTTGCCACACCGGCTGGTTTGTGTGGCGCCAGCTCTTCCAACAACGCGCAGAGTGTAGTGACTACTTCAATGTTCTGCTTCTCGTTGTGGCCACCAATATTGTAGGTTTCGCCCACTTGCCCTGTCGTTGCAACCAGCACCAAAGCGCGGGCGTGATCTTC
>NZ_JBHLXP010000001.1:631522-669179 GCF_042432165.1 Rheinheimera tilapiae | reverse complement strand
CGAGCAGTTAGTCACAATAGTCGGCAAACCGAAGGTGCGTAACCAGGCCCGCACTAAATGGTCCGACGCCGCTTTGCTGGCTGAATACGGGCTGCTGGGCGCATAAGGCGTGGCTTCGGTGAACAGGTCATCAGTCCCGTGTAAATCGCCGTACACTTCGTCGGTCGAAATATGATGGAACCGGAATGCCTGCTTATTGGCCGCATCGAGTTGCAGCCAATAAGCACGAGCCGCTTCCAGCAAGGTGTAAGTACCGACAATGTTGGTCTGGATAAATTCGCCGGCACCGGTAATAGAGCGGTCAACATGACTTTCAGCGGCCAGATGCATCACGATATCTGGCTGACAATCTTGAAACACCTGTTGCAGCTTTTGCGGGTCACAAATATCGGCCTGAATAAACTGATAGCGATCAGAATCTGCCACTGAGGTCAGTGAATTCAGATTGCCGGCGTAAGTTAACTTGTCCAGTACCACCACCTTGTGTGCGGTATGTTCAATCAGGTGACGCACCACAGCAGAGCCAATAAAACCGGCACCACCGGTGACTAAAAAAGTTTTCACAGTCATTCAGCATTACTCTTTTAATATCAATTCTTTAATTAAATCTATCTGCGCTTCGGCCTTCAGCATTTCTTGCTGCAAAGCATGTTGTCGTTCGCTCAACTGTTGGTTTTCTTCCAGTAATCGGCGATTACTCTTTTCTAACTGAGTAATTGCATCCAGACGATATGTAGCCTGATTGGTCATATTTGTCAGATTGGTGGTGGTTGTGTCCAGCAGATGTTGTAGGTCTATCGCTCTCGCTTCAATATGGATTATTTGGTTTAGCAAGCTTTCACCTTTCGCAACCAGTTCCGCATTGTTTGCTACCACATTTCGCAACTCCTGCTCTTCAGTCTGCAATTGTACTCTTAACTGCGCGGTCACAACCTCAGCTGCTTCGCGCTCCGCGAGCAAAATTTGTTCTGCATGTTGCAGCTTTTGCTCAAGGGTATGTTGCTTTGCCAATGCCGCGGTTTCGGACTGAATAGTTTGCTGCGCTTGGCTTTCAGCTCTAGCCAATAGCTCGGCATTCGTAGCTGTGACAACTTGTAATTGTGTGGCTAAAGACATTTGTTGCTGTTGTAGTTGACCTATAACCATTTCTGCATTGTTCAAGTTTTCTGACGCAGCAAGTCCAGTGTTTAGCAAGTTGATATTTTCTTCTCTCAATGACTGCAATTCTGCCCCGATTGCCACTAGTTGCTTTTTGAGCAATTCGAGGTCATTTAAAGCAGAATTAAGCGAGTTATTTGCAATCCCTTCCGCTTGCTGCAGTTTTATGTTCTCTTCTCGAACTAGATGTAACTGAATCTCTAATGCTTGCAATTGTTCTACAAGTAATTCATTTTTGCTTAATAAAGAACTATGTGCCTCGGTTGCTGTCGACTCTGCCTGTTGCAATTTGTGATGTAGCTCTGCATTTCCGACTCTAGCTGCTTGTAATTTTACTTCCATTACTCGTAGCTGATTTCTTATTTTCCCAGTTTCACTATCTGCTTCAGTAACTCGGACGGCAAGCTCAACGTTGTCTTGCTTTATTCTAACCAGTTCCGCATTTTGTCTATGCGTTAGCTCCTCAATTTCAGAAGAATGCTGTTGCAAACGTTGAGACAATACACGCTGTTCTTCAATACTCATCTCAAGTTGGCTAGTTAGATCGTCATTCACAGTCTCAAGCTTTCGAAGCTTGTCTAACAATGGATGCCGCCGGAAAACAACCAGCCATAAATCAGGATCGGATTTGTCAGTTTCACACAACAAATATCCTTGTTGTTGCAGCCAGAACTCCAGCTCCGAACAAGTTCCTGCGTCCTGATATAACTCTGTTTGCCCCACTTGCACGTTCAACTGGTAAAACAAAGTCAACAGATCCTGTTCGGCAAGGGAGCGCAGTAACCCATATGCCTGTGCCGGGACCGAAAGCACCAGCGTATGCTTAAATGTCGGTTCTAACTGTTGTTCACGTATCAATGTGGAAATACTAATCGCCTGAAGAGTGACCTGTTCCTGCAACTTCAACCCAGGATACAACTGTAACAGCCCCGTAGCTGGCTGCAGCGCATTAAATTGGTCCAGATTATAGCGATAGAACAAAGAAGGCCCGTCTTCTGTCGCTACAGCCTTAATTAACGATCTAACTTTTTCATCTCTCTGTTGCAGCTGAAGCAGAGGTTCGGTTTGCATTTCATCCGCTTCAATCAACAAACATTGGCTGTAACTTTCTGGGATCAGACTGTGGAAATTAGCGGCATCACCCGAACCAACCCATACGAGCACACCTTTATCGTTCTGCTGAACAGCGGTTGTTCCGAATGTCATTTCAGTTTACTCCCTCAGCGACAGCATGATACTGGCGTCCTTCCGTCCGGCCATGCCATTCAAAATGAAGCAATGGATCTAACGCCGCCGCAGCAACATCCTCATGCTGCACCAAATAGTTAGTTGCATCGAATTCCGGACCAGGGTTAAACATTTCTACAGTGCCAATGGTCAGATAGTGATCGGCTGCATCCATCGGAGAACTACCTTCCGGCATATATTTGTTTTGATACCAAATCGGATCGAATAATGGCGACGATAATAACGCTACACGCTCTTCCAATGACTCGCGGCTTAATAATGCCGGCTCGTGCGCAACACGTCTAAGTACAGTTGCTAGCATTGTCAGTCGGCATTGAATGCTCAATAAAGCAGGATTTTCTGGTTGTTGGCGAGACCGCTCAATCTGAAGATAGTAGTCTTCCAGCTGCTCTTGCACCTTAAATAGTTGATCTAACAACAAAGTATTTTCATGCTCGGCTTGCTGCAGCGCCTTAACGTCTGCTTTGAGTTCGTTGTTTGCCGCGGTACTGGACAACTGTTGCGTCTTTTCCGTTAGTTCAGCTTCTGTTGTTTGTTGAAGCGATTGCAAACTGTTATATGCAGTCTCGGTTTCGGCTAATTGATGACGTAAGTCCTGAACTTGCCGGTCTGCGCTGTTAAGCGTTGCCTCTAGTTGTTCCTGCACCTTATGCAGCTGCGTCAATAACAGCTCGTTCTCTTGTTGTACCGGTAATTGCAGTTGTTGGGCCTGATGCAGACTAGTCTGAAGTTCAGCGATATGCTGTTTACTACTCTGCTCAAAATCCTGCTTCAGCTGGTTCACACTATTAAGCTGGCGCTCAACGGTCTGTAATTGTTGTCCCTGCTGCTGAAGCCGAAGTTGTTGCGTCGCTACTTGATCCTGTAATTGTGACAGCCGTTGCTGCTGCAGAAAATGCTGATGCAACACGTCGTCAAGTGGTAACAATCGTAGCGAATCTTGCTCTGTCAAAGGTAGACTGCTTGCCACCAACAACGAATTGAGGTGCATAATCCCGGAATTGAGCCGGACAAAATGACAACATGCTAATAGGGCAAGATCAGTCTGCGGCTTGATCACATCAACTACATCAGGCATGTAACCCGCCTCAAGACAGCGCGTGGGCCAAAGTTCAGGCTGACCAAGCCATTCATCACAATCGACCAGCAATATCCGTTGCCTTTGTGATTTTTGAATTTCGAGCAAGTCACGGACCAGGGCTTGCCAGTGTTCCGCCGCTTTATCCAAACTCCATCCAGCACGAACCCAAGCCGCCATGGCATATTCTGCCCTACTGAACAAAACGACAACGGCTTCTGCAGAAGACTGCAAATGATCACGCAACATATGCAAATCTGTCGGCTGTTGCACGACCAACGTTCGCATTTCAGTGTTTCCAGCAGCGGTGGGAAAAACTGTTGTCAGTAAAGGTTCGTTTAATGCCGGACTTACCGACACAATGGCTTTCATCTGCACCTTGCTCCTGCTTTATAATTTTCGTTTTATTGCTGTATTAGCCCGATGTTAATCGATGGCCCGCGCACTGAATAAACGCTGTTCTGCTTGTCCAAACTTCACGTAATGCACCAGTGGATTTAGACCAGCGTCGACCACGTCCTGATACTGTGCAAGATAAAACGCCGAATCAAATTTCGGGTTGGGTTTACGGCCCTCAAAGCCGCCAAAACGCAGATAATGCTCCAATGCAGGCAAGCCACTTTGCTGCACATCAGGGTATTGATTGAGGTACCATTTTTCGTCAAATAAACCTGAATCTTCAATCAAATACATTTGTTGCTGTAGCTGTTTTTGCCATAACTTCTGGGCCGAGTAATCTCCGGTCAGCAGACGCACTGGCCAGCTCAGTTTCCAGGCCAAACTATTTTTCAGTTGCAACAATTGCTTCTCTTTATAGCGAATTTCTGTGTTGGCGACCGCCTGAGAGCCGGCAGCAGCCGCATGTTGCTGCTGCATAACCTGACCCAGTATTGCCAGCTCGCTGTAACATTGCTGGAGCTCAGTATCTTTTTGCTGTAGCTCTGCGTGTTTTTGCTGCAATAGAATCCCTAGCTCAGCTTTTTCTGCTTTTAGCTCAGATAAGTTGGCATCCATAAGTTGAATTTGGTCGATCTGCTGATGATGCATCGCAAACAAAGCGGCATATTCCGCTTGGCTTTGCTGCAATCTCGCCTCTACTTGCTGTTGTTCTGCCAGTTGATACTGTTGTAATTCGGTGAGCTTGCTGTTTTCTGCCTGACTTCTTTGCAGTTTGATTTGTATTTTACTGAGATCTGCCTGTAATTGTTGCTGGGTAGCAACCAGAACATCATTTTTTTCATAGCTCAACTGCAAATTATCTGATATCTGAGTCAGATCTGCCTGCAGTTGCTTCATATGTTGCTGGTATTGGCTGTTTTGCTCTCGTAGCTTCTGGCTCTCTTGTTGATGCTGCTGCGTGGTTTCAGCCAATCTCAGCTCACTTTCATGGCGTTGCTGTTCAGCATTGCGGGTCATCGTAGCTAGTTGCTGATGCGACTGCTGTAATTCGGTGGCCTGTACCTGCAGCTGTCGTTGCAGTTCTGCGCGGTCTGACGCCAACGTCTTGTTCAGCTGACTGGCCTCGGCCTGCGCCTGTTGCAACTGCTGCAGCTGTTGTCTGGCGATCGTCAGCTCTGCATCTTGTTCCATCTGCTTCAGCTGCAGCTGGTTATTGTCGGTTGTCAGCTGTTCGACACTGCTCAACAAATGGCCGGCTTCAAGCTTTAATTCATTGCGCAGGTTTTCCAGCAGGCTAATCCGTTCATTCAGCGCTTGCTGTTGTTCCAGCTTTTGTTGTTCGGTCCGGTTCAGCCGGGCGCTGAGCGCCACCGACTCCTGCTCACGCTTGGTCAGCCAGTTTTTATGATCAGATAAATGCGTCAGCAAATCATCAATCCGTTGCTGGCGTTCATGTAGCTGTTGGCGGGAATCTGCCAGTTCATCATTGATCAGTGCCAGCTGCTGTTTAGCTGCACGGGCATTCATCGTTTCTGAACAGGCTTTCCCTAACCGGCTGAACACGTTTTGGACTATTTCGTAGGTCTTTTCGCCAGGCCGGATCTCCAGCAAACGGGTGAGGCTGTCTGAAGGAATTTCCTTTATCACAACTACCAGCAAACCGTGTTGCTGTAAAAATTCAAAATGACGGTACTGAGTTTGCAACTGCTGTTTCAGTTCAGCCACCTGTTTTGCCGCAGATTGGCTGTGATGAAGCAGCACCACGGCTTTTTCAGACAATTTTGGCAACCAGCGCTGAAATACCACGGATAAGTTGTCGCTGTCGGCTGCAGGATTGATATGTAGCAGGTCGACACTGTGGTCGAGAAAATGCCTGGCGGCATCAGCAAAGTTGTCAGACTCAAGGCGGGAAAATTCTTCATATTGTTGCTGATTGTATTTCAGCGCCGCCTGAAACTGCGACTCGTTTTGATTGGACCATTGATCAAAGCCATAACAGCGCCCCACCACATTAAGTTTGTCCATCGCCTGACAAAAGGCAAAATATGAAGCACCGGCGGCCACACCAAGTTCTACCAGGATGCGTGGTTTGACACTTTCAATCAGCCAGAAAGCAAAGGGCAGATGGTCCAGCCAGTCCGATTCGCACAGAAATTTCGGCCGCCAGAACATCACGCGGGAAGATAAACTAGGTAATGCACCCAATGGTTCATTGCTTAAATCATTGTTAGTACGAGTAATTAACTGAGATTCTTGCTGATGTTCCGTCATATTGTCCTGTTACCTGTTCGTCTTAAGTCTGTCACAGAGAGCCGTTGCTGGTCCCGCTGCTGAATTCGCACAACTTGTTACTATATCAAATGATTGACGTAAATTGTGCCGAAACGTGCGTGGCGAGCGCGCCGTAGATAGTAATGGCTGTTTATAGTTTGCAGATTTATCAGATGTCGCTTAATACAGCGGCAAGGTATTGCAGTCTTTTGGAAACATGAATAAGTGCATGCTGTAGCCTGTCTGGCCAGCGGGTGATGCACTTTGGGTATTGTCGGGATCTGCAGGGCTTGTTCAAGCGCTCACAATTCCGGCTGTACTCGTCTGCCAACCGCCAATGACCTGAAACTGGTCACTGCGCTGGTATCCACCATCCAAATTAGTGTCAAAATTCCCTGAAAATCAGCGTCGAAATTGTCTTACCAACAACGAAAGTGGCTATTGTACTCTTAAATGCCTGTAGTTTTGTAGCCCGCACAACGCAACTATCTGCCGGTCAAACGTGGCAACGCGGATTCGTCAGGCTGGATGAACAATCAAACAGCAATAGTTGAGGCGGGTAAAGCCTGAATTCATCTCCGCTGTCGGCCACAGACCTCAGATGCGCGAGGGGCCGCTGTTTAGCTGGCTTACACCAGCACTAGAGCCGGTAACTGCCCCTGCGCGACAACTCGTTAAACGCCAATTGTGCAATATCCGACAATGGACAAACCCGATCAATGGCTCCCGTAAGAATGGCTTCTTTTGGCATGCCAAATACCACACAACTATCCTCGTCCTGGGCAATCGTATAGCCGCCCGCGTGATGGATCTCCTGTATCCCGATCGCCCCATCTTTGCCCATCCCGGTTAGAATCGCCGCGACGGCATTAGGCCCTGCAGCTTTTGCCACCGAGCGAAACAACACGTCAACCGATGGTTTATGCCCGCTTACCTTGTCACCGTCGCTCAGTTTCAAGCGAAAATCAGCACCGGAACGCACTAATTCCAGATGGAAACTTCCGGGCGCCACGTAGATATGTCCTGGTAATACCCGGTCATTATCTTCTGCTTCTTTGACCGTATGCGGGCATAACTTGTTGAGGCGTTCAGCGAAAGTTTTGGTAAAACCTGCCGGCATATGTTGCGTGATCAGCACGCCCGGGCAATCCAGCGGCAAGGAAAGCAACAGTGTTTTCAGCGCTTCGGTGCCACCGGTCGAAGCACCGATGGCCAGAATTTTCTCGGAAACATTGAAATGCTGCTGGTTCTTTACTTGTTTGACGACACTGCGCTGACGATTGCCAAGCTTGGCCTGAGCAGCACTTTTTATCTTATCGATAATCTCTTGCCGGTAAGCTTCAATCCCGGCTGCGACGTCAATTCTGGGCTTCGCAATATAATCTACCGCGCCAAGCTCGAGTGCACGCAACGTCACATCTGCGCCACGTTCAGTCAGGGTAGAAATCATCAGTACCGGCGTTGGCCTTGCTTTCATCAACCGGTCCAAAAAGGTCAAACCATCAACTTTTGGCATTTCAATGTCTAAAGTAATCACATCGGGCTGATACTGATTGACGAGATCTTTGGCCTGGTATGCGTCGGCAGCGGCTCCGACTAAGACAAAACCAGGTTCAGATTTAATGATTTCAGTCAGTAAACTTCTGATCAACGCCGAATCATCAACGATCAATACCTTGGTCAAATGTAGTCCCTCTACTCATCAAATAATTCAACGTCCCCGGATTGTCTGCGTTGGCGCAGTTGCATCCGATAAGCACTTTCACGATCGATAATAGTGGTGTTGTGCAGGTTCTTAATCTTACGCACCAGCACCTGACCTGTTTCGGCAAAAAAATACACCTTGCGCGGATACACATCGAGCAAGTCTTTGCCCACTACAGGTATGCCTTCAACTTTCAGATAATCCAGCACAAATTCTGCGTTGCGCTCTCCGACATTGGTGGTTGTGAAGCCCTTCAGTACATTACCGCCGCCAAAAACTTTCGCTTCGAGCCGATGGCGGGCCGCCCCCAGCTTAAGCATATGGTTAATCAAAATATCCATGGCAAACACGCCATAGCGGGCTGATTCCGACAACATATCGTTTGCACTGCCCCCCTCAGATGGCAGCAGAAAATGATTCATGCCACTGATATCCGCTACCGGATCACGCAGACAAACAGAAACACAAGAGCCCAGCACCGTGACAATCAACATTTGCTGGGCGGTGACGTAGTATTCGCCGGGCAAAATTTTCACGGCTTCTTGTTCAAAATGCCGGTCAAAATAGCGATTCGGTGCTAAATGCGGGTTATTCAGATCAAAATCCACCCATTAACTCCTGTTTGTTACCGGCTTATAAGTCGTTTTGCCATTGGGTTTCACCAGATGGCTGGCATGAGCAAAGTTTTCCGAGTGGCCGGCAATATACAAACCGTCCGGTGACAACCGTTTCACCATTCGCTCCAGTATTTGAAGCTGCATACTTTTATCGAAATAAATCATCACATTACGGCAAAAAATAACGTCAATCGATTCTGGTAACGGCCACTTTTGGTCTAATAGGTTTATCCGGGTAAACTTCACCATGGCCGCCAGCTCGGGGACGACCCGCACTTGTCCGGCCTGTGCTGCAACACCACGATGAAAAAAGTTTTTCAGCTGTGTCTGCGATAAATTCTCTACCCGTTCCTGCGGATAAATGCCTTTGGTGGCAATAGCCAGCACCTGGCTGTCGATATCTGAAGCGATAATGTCGATCGGCACCTCAAAGCTGCCAAAGTGTTCAGCCACCGTCATCGCAATGGAATAGGGTTCTTCACCTGTACTACTCGCTGCACACCAAATTGTCTTGCAAGCCGGATGTTGCTTCAGGTATTGCGACAACACGTCAAAATGATGCGCTTCGCGAAAAAAGGAAGTTAAGTTGGTCGTCAATGCATTGATAAAGTGCTGCTCTTCTTCCGTATGACGAGCCAGATATTGCAAATAGTCCGCGAAGCCAGCCAGTTTGAGCGTGCGGATCCTGCGCACTAAACGGCTGTAAACCATTGAATCTTTGCTGGGATTTAATCTGATGCCGGCTAAATCGTATAAACGCCTGGCGATTGCCTGAAAATCAACAGCGGTAAAACTGAACTCTCGTTCCTGAATCAGCGCTGCGGGCTTATTCAACATACTTGTCCTCATCAGGCTTGAAACAACTACAACTACATCCCTTCACACAGACCTGTGTAAAGGGACGACTGACAACGCTCTCAAACCTCTTATCCTGTTAGAAGCTTTCCCACTCATCATCGCCAGGAGGAGCCTTCGGCAGCGCTTTCACCGGTTTACCTGATTTGGCCGGGCGTTTTGGCGCAGCAATGGCCGGCGGTTTTTTCATATTGACTTGACGGGTGACAACCGACTTTGATGACTTGACGGCTACGCGCGATTCTTCCGCATTATCCAGTTTGAACATGGCAACATGATCATTTAACTGCTCCGCCTGCGCCAGCAGGCTTTCAGCGGCAGCTGCAGCCTGCTCAACTAACGCAGCATTCTGTTGTGTCATCTCGTCCATTTGATTAACAGCTTTGCTGATTTCATCAATACCGGTTGATTGCTCAAGTGAAGCTGCAGCAATTTCAGCCATGATGTCATTGACCCGCTTGATCGAGACGACAACGTCTTTCATCGTGGCGCCTGATTTATCGACTAAATCATTGCCATTACGGATCTTATTCACTGAATCTGAAATCAGCGCTTTGATGTCTTTGGCAGCATTTGCCGACCGTTGCGCCAGCGTGCGAACTTCGGAAGCGACAACGGCAAAACCGCGGCCCTGCTCACCCGCCCGCGCCGCTTCAACCGCTGCGTTCAACGCCAGGATGTTGGTTTGGAAAGCAATACCATCAATGACGCCGATGATATCCGAGATTTTTTGCGCCGATTCATTGATCGAAGCCATCGTCGTGACCACCTGCTCAATCAGCTGACCACCACTGACGGCTACTTCAGAAGCTTTTGCAGCTAACACATTGGCCTGTCTGGAGTTATCCGAATTCTGCCGCACAGTGCCCGTTAACTCTTCCATGCTGGAAGCGGTTTCTTCCAGATTCGACGCTTGCTGTTCCGTGCGATTGGACAAATCAGTATTGCCTTCAGATATCTCACTAGCAGCGGTATTGATCGTTTCTGCAGCATGCCTGATTTCACCGAGCATTCTGGCTAGATTTTCAGCAGTTGCGTTACAGCTATCTTTTAACTCGCCAAACAAACCGGCGAAATTGCCTTCGATTCTTTCAGTGAGATCGCCGCTTGCGACAGCGGATAACACGCTGTTGATTTCACTCAACGCCGTCTCAGCTGTGGAGGTCAGCTCATTAAGCCCTTTTGCCAACACCAATATAAAATCAGCTTTGTCAGCCTCATCAATCCGTTCAGCGAAATTCCCCTGGACTGCAGCTTCAACAATGCGGGCAATATCCTGTTCAACCAGCACTTCAGCGGTCCGATCTTTCCATTCGACGACAGCTCCAATCCGCACGCCGTCATCGTTAAACACCGGATTTGCAGTGAGCTTAAACACCCGGTTGGAGATTTTGATCGTCGTGGTGTAGGTGCTGGATAACTTTTCCAACAAGCTACGTTGATGTGCCGGATTTTTATGGAAGTTATCAATACTTTGACCGAGCAAATTATTCGCCGAAAAGTTCGGCAGTGATTTACGTAAATCAGATTCCGCTGTCTGCAGCATGTTGATAACAGCTTTATTCATATAGATAATATGATTTGTTTCATTTGCTATCATCACGCAGGTATCTATATTGCCGAGCGCGTCACGAATTCGAAGATTTTCATTATGAATGGTCCGTTCTTCCTGCAAGCGAGCCAACTCCTCCGTCATATCATCCCATTCAACAACAGTCCCTATTCTTTCGTGCTCATGATTAAAAACAGGCGTCGCAATAAGATCAAATGTTAAATCGCCTACTTTTATTTTTGTATTAAATGGAGTTTTAAGTTGAGCCAACATCCCCCGTTGATGACTGGGATTTTTATGGAACACGTCAATGTTAGTCCCAATCAATTTATTACACTCGAATGCAGGCAGATGTTTTCGCAGCTCAGATTCATTAATCCGAAACATTCGCATCAGGGATTCATTGATATAAACAATATTAAGCTCTGCATCGGCCATCATCACATTGGCCTGGCACACATCCAGCGCATTCTTCATCCGTTGATTGACGCTGTTCATGACCGCAGCCTGCGCCAGTTTGGCCAACTCTTCAGTCAAATCCTGCCACTCAACAACAGTACCGAGCCGCACCCGGTTATGGTCAAACACCGGGGTCGCTATCAACGCAAAAGTGAGTGGGCCAATTTTGAGCTGGGTCTTAAAAACGTCAGTCAGGTTCGAGATCAATCGTCGTTGATGTGCCGGATTTTTATGGAATGAATCAACATTAGTCCCAATCAGGGTGTCAGCACTGAAGCCGGTGATATGTCTCTGTAATTCAATTTCATTTCTTTTCAGCATCGCTTTCAGAGAATGGTTTACGTAGTTGATGACCATATTCTCATCGGCCATCATAATGTTTGCCTGGCAAACATCTAATGCCGATTGTAATGCAAAAGCTTGCGCAGCCAAAGCTCGTCCATTGATATCATCACTATCTTGCCGATTGAATATATTACTCAAAAAACCCATGATGTAGACTCCATTACTCTGATGTTTTGTGCTGTTAAAATGGTAATACCTGTGACTTCATCAGGCCTTGCCGTACTGCGAAATTTAATATTGCGCCCTTACCCGGAGATGCCTCCAAATTGAATTCAGAATATATCCATTTTGCACAATTAATAGCACCTGAATTGGCTAACACTGCATTTCCGGAGAATTCATACCCCACCTATCTACTCGGAAATTATTCTTGATTGACCAACGCGATCATTTAATTCAATAAATTTTACAGCAAGAATACATTTCAATATCCTCTTACAGTGTCAAATACTTACTGGATTTTCAGCTGAATCAAAAAGCCCAAGCTCTTTGCTTGAAATGAGAGACTCAATATTCAACAAAATAACCATAGTATCGCCCACTTGGCTTAACCCGTGTAGAAATTGATGATCAAAAGCTGCGCCAAACTCCGGTGGTGGCTTAATATCATCCTTTTGCAACCTAACCACATCCGACACTGCATCCACAACAATACCAACAATTCTCACACCGATAGACAGCATAATTACAATAGTAAACTCATTGTATATTGCACTCCCTACATTAAATTTTAAGCGCAAATCTATAATTGGAACTATATCCCCACGAAGATTCAAAACTCCTTTGACAAAAGGTGGGGCATTGGCAATTTTTGTCACTGCTTCATAACCACGAATTTCTTTGACCATCATAATTTCGAGACCGTAATGCTCGTCTCCCAATGTGAAGGTTAAAAATTCCTGACTGTTATCTGATATTGATCCTGACATGCTGGCTCCTTAATTGATCGACGTTGCAGGAATGTCAGCCAGAGATTCGACATCAAGGATCAATGCGACACTGCCATCCCCCATAATAGTCGCCCCCGCGACGCCATCTACCCGCCGATAGTGTTGCTCCAAACTTTTGATCACAACCTGTTGTTGTCCAAGTAAATCATCGACCAGCATCGCAAAACGATTGCGGCTACTTTCAACAAGTACCAGAATCCCAATCAGTGGGTCTTTGATGGCGTCAGGTAGTTGCATCAACTCACCTAACTTTACGATAGGCCAATACAAATCACGCAAAAACAACATTTGCTGGTTGCTGATCAGCATCATTTGTTCTGGCGAGGGTTGCACTGATTCAACAATATTGACCAACGGCACAATGAATTGCTGGTCCGAGACACTGACTGACATGCCATCCAAAATAGCCAATGTCAGCGGCAATCGAATATGGATCCCGGAACCCTGGCCAGTGCTTGACGTGATATCAATTTTACCGCCCATCGATTCAATATTCCGCCTGACCACGTCCATGCCAACCCCACGACCGGAGACATCCGTGACCTGTTCAGCGGTCGAAAAACCCGGAGCCATGATCAGCTGCCACACTTCGCTGTCTGGCGCAGTCTCACTAATCTCAATGCCGCGCTGCCTTGCTTTTGCCATAATTTTCTGGCGGTTGAGGCCACCGCCATCATCATGTACCGAAATAAGCACGTTTCCGCCTTTTTGTTCAGCTTTTAATATCAGCCGGCCGGTTTCTGCTTTGCCTAGCGCCCGGCGGGTTTCCGCAGGTTCGATACCATGATCAAGGCTGTTGCGCACCAGATGGGTCAAAGGGTCGACCAGTTTCTCAATTAAGCTTTTATCAATTTCGGTATGCCCCCCCTCAACCACCAGCTCAACCTGTTTGCTTAGCTTTTGCGACAGATCGCGTACAACTCGGGGAAAACGGTTGAAAACAAAGGACATCGGCAACATGCGAATAGACATGATGCCTTCCTGAAGATCACGGGTATTGCGTTCGAGCTCACGCAATGCGGTGGCAAGACGCTCGCTGAGATTCTCTGCAAGCTCTTCGCCGATGAGGGTCAGCATCGATTGGGTAATGACCAATTCACCAACGAGGTTTACCAGACTATCTACTTTGTGGATATCAACCCGAATACTGCTGGTGTCAGTGTCGGTTTTTCGTCTTTCAACCAGGACTTTCTGCTCAGCATCAACCGGGGCAGCCTTCAGTTCTGTGTCTTTTATGCTCGGGACTGCCGCCTGAACTACTGGTGGTGCGGTCTGCTCCGGCAGGTCGGAGTGGCCGCCGTTGGCAGGAGTGGTAAGGGGTTCAAAGAAACCAAAACCGTCATCTTTAGTTGCTTGCGGCAATGGCTCAAAAAAGCCAAAACCGTCATCTTCAGTTGCTTGCGGCAATGGCTCAAAAAAGCCAAACGCGCTGTTATCAGTCTTGCTGACCAGGGGTTCAAAAAAACCAAAGCCACTATCCGGCGCATCCTTTACAACCACCGCTGCAGGCTGAAGCAGGTTGTTTACTTTTTCGGTAGCATCCGCGACTAACTGCCAATTTACTGCTTCATTACAGCCATAGGCGGCTAACAAGCGGCGCAGCGTGTCGACAACCATCAATAAGTCATCGACCACTTTCTGGCTGATATTAAATTGGCCCTGACGGGCCAGATCAAACAGGTTCTCCATGACGTGTGTGACAGAAATCAGCGCGTCAAAGCCAAAAATGCCGGCGCCACCTTTAATAGAATGTGCTGCCCTGAAAATGCAGTTCAGGTCTTCAATCTCTGGCTGTTCCGGGTTTAACGCCATCAGCAGATGTTCAATATCATCCAGATGTTCTGCGCTTTCTTCCAGAAAAACACCATGAAACTGACTCATGTCAATCGTCATAGAGGCACCTGCAGTTGAACAGTTAATTCAATACTTTGGCTGCGATTTGCAATAACTTTGCCGGGTCAAACGGCTTCACCATCCACCCCGTTGCCCCTGCAGCCCGTCCTTGTGCTTTCATGGCATCACTGGCTTCAGTGGTAAGTACTACAATAGGAACACTGCGGTAGCTGCCCAGACCACGCAATGATTTAATCAGTGTCAAGCCATCCATTCGTGGCATGTTCTGATCTGTCAGTACAAAATCGAAGATTTTGCTCTGACATAACTCATATGCTTCCTGACCATCTTTGGCAGCGGTGATTTGGTAACCGGCTGATTTCAGCGTCACCTCAACCATTTGTCGGACAGATGCAGAGTCATCTACTATCAATATATTTTTTGCCATATTCTCATCCTATTATCACGGCAGTTACTTCATTGCCGCAGCCCTTAAAATTTACCTCGGCGCACAAGGAATAAATCATATTAATCCCGCGACCGTAATAAAAATCATCTGTTGAACGTTGGACATTCATTGCCTGATAATCAAAACCCGATCCAGAATCTGCAACTGTCAAATGAATAGAATTGTCACTCATACACCAATCAACAACGAGTGATATAGAATCATCTGAAACTAACGACGATAAGCGTTGCTCTCTGAGACTGTAATATTTAATAAACCCATCTTCCGCCTGCTTCATCTCTGAGTTTAACTTTAGAACTCCATGCTCCAACGCATTTAAATACAACTCAGTTAACACAGAAAAAAGTGTATTATTTAAACTTTGATGCATTCCATAGGCACTTACTGTTTGCACTATTTTCAGTGGAGCATCAACTTGAGAAAGTGCTGAGCCGGTAATTTTAAACTCTAAACATAATCGTCCGTCTTTTTTGTCATTCAACTTCATACCAGCAGAAATTAAATCTGCATACTTATCAAAATGAATCGAAAAAACAGAAATGTCGTCGACTGCATGTGATAGCCCGTCAATACATTGTTCGAGGCCTCGAAAAGCCTCTTCTGGCTGTTCCAGCCAGGTTTCAGCTAAGAAATCCGCACTGAACTGGCCGTGGCCAACAAACTCTGTATCAGTCAAACCGTCGGTGAATCCAACTGCATAGCTGCCAGTAGTCCATTTGAACTTTTCCACGCTGACATCGATTTCCTGTTCATTGAGAATCCCAAGCGCCATATTCTTTGATTCAGCTTTTGAGATTTTTTTCTGAACGCATTCGATGATTAATAGCGGTGGCATGCCACCATTCCAGACTTCTAACTCCGAAGTTCTTGGATCTAAACGGATAAAAATAGCGGCGACAAAACGGTCTGCCGGCAACTGACGGTTTAGCTTTTTATTCAGTTCAAACACGATGTTAGACAATGGCAAAGATTTCTGACTCATACTCTGAAACACCTCGAGTACCGGCATCAATGAAATAGCTGCCGCTAATCCATGCCCCATGGCGTCAGCCAGCAACAGATACTGCGAGCCATCTTGGCCTTGCTGCTGTAACAAAATATCCCCGCTAAAACTGCTGCTCGGTTTGGTTTTCACCTGGATATATGCCGGCATCTGTTGCAAGCGCTGCGTTAAGGTTGCCAGCACATGTCCGGCTAATTCTTGCTCCTGCTGCTCCTGCGCCACCCAATTTGCCAACTCAGCCTGCTGCTGCCGCGATACACGCTGCAATTGGCGGACTTCAACCGCCCGGCAGATTTTGACCCACAACAAGTCGACATTCACCGGCTTCACCGCATAGTCATCCAGACCCGACGCATAGGCCTGCAAAAAGAAATCTGCACTATCGTTTGCACTGACCATCAAAATAGCGGCGTCAGGATACTGCCCGATAAGCGGCGGCACTAACTGCAGGCCTTCCCCATCGGTTAACTGGTTATCCAGCACAATAGCGTCAAACTGGGCGCTGGATTGCAGAATACCCCGAGCCTCAGCAATGCTGTAAGTTGATACAACATTGACGCCTTTTGATTGAAAAAACATTGAATAAAATTGATTAAACAATAAATCATCTTCAATTATCAGGATGTTCACAACAACTCCCTGCTCACTTAATTGAATATAATTTATTTAAGTTTGCCATCATCAGTATATCTAACGCGGTACCCTGGGCACCTTTTATCGATACAGACACATTTTGAGTTGATGCTTTTTTCGCTAAAAGTACCAACATACCCAAAGCCGAACTATCAAGATATTGGACCTGAGAAAAATCCACCTCAATAGACTTTACCTCACCCCGCGCAAATGCTTCTTCTGTATGCTGAGAAAACAACTTATGATGACTAAAATCAAACCGGTTCGGTAAACGAATAACTGCAATCGCATCAGCCATATACAATCCTTTAATTAAAATAATTCTATGTCGCCAGCCTGCACAGAATGTGAAGATACCGGATTTGCGCGTCGCTCATTATGTTTGGACAATAAGTTGCGGGCGTTATTGATCTCATTGACTAGCTGGTTATCATCCGTAATTTTTAATAATGACTGTTTAATATTTGATAAATCTTCGCTAACAAATTGCAGGTGCTGGGCATTGATATCGCCAAACTGTAAGCCACGAATGGCCTGATTGATTGAGTCAGCCAACGCTTGGGCTTTTTCATCCAGCTGTTTGGCGATCTCTGTTTCAGCAGCGGATTTACTCACTAATTGAGAAAAAGCCGCCTGTACTTCTTTTTTAGACGCCATGACATAGGTCACATCCTGCGACGCCACTTTGCCAATATCCACAGATAGCTGTTCTATCTGCAGCGCGATATCACGCAATTTCTGTTGGATTTGTTCGCTAAAACCGGCACTGCGATTTGATAAAGCACGGACTTCATCAGCAACTACGGCAAAACCTCTGCCCGCGTCACCGGCTCTGGCGGCTTCAATCGCGGCATTTAACGCAAGTAAGTTGGTTTGAGAGGCGATTTGGTCGATGTCTTTGAGTGCTTTCATAATGTCGGGCACGGCATTATTCACTTTGTCGACTTTATTCACTAAGTCCATCGACGCCGCCGACATACTGACCGTCGTCTCGACAAAGCGGTCCAAAGTGATAGCGGTACTACCGGCAAATTCACTCATCCATGACACACCTGTCGTCGAGCTTTGACCGCCTCTTAACAGTGCCTGGATGTACTCGGTTTGTTTCTGTGTCGACTCGAGTAAGCCTAGGAAACTGTCACTGAGTGTAGTCACCGCATCGGTCTGCGTTTGCTCGATTTTTTGCAGGTTTTGCTGACCTTGCTGCAGCAAATCCACCAGCAGCCTTTTGTATTCCGCAAAATGCGCGACAAAACGCGATAAATCCGGCGCAGGCTCCCGGTCAGCCAGTGGCTCCGCGGTCGCGTTGACAGTGAATAGACGCCAAAACAGTACGGCGGTACAACCCGATAACAACAACAGTGCAATCAATTCAAAATCCACCAGGAACAATATCCAGGCGACAAGCACTGAGACAATTAGCGCAATTTTATGGATCAATAACACGAGGCTTGTCTCCACGTTCAGGGAACATTCATTCTCTATGGGGTGTCTATTGGTTATAGTCAGCGCGCCCGAAAATAGCCAATGTATCTAAGTTAAATTGCTGATATTTATAGGATGGCTGCACGCAACCGGTGTCGACTTGCTTCGAGTACCTGCTGTAAAATCAGGATGGCGCTGCGAATTTCCGATAGGTTTGCCGCATTGTCAGCAGGTGGTAATCCCGACTGACTCAGTCCTTGCGCGTATTGTTCAACTGCGGCGGCCGCCTCTTTCAGCGCCATCAGCAGCAGTTGAGCTGACGACCCTTTTAGCGAATGTGCTTTTAATTGAATTCCCCGCCAATCCTGCCGGGCGAGCATGTCATCCAACGTGGTCGCAATCGAATCTGTTTGTTCAAGGAATACCGGGATCAACTGCGGAATAAGAGTTGCCATTGAACCAAACTGGCTCTGTAACGCGGCCAGATCCCAGCTAACTTGCGTTATTGAAGGAGGGGTGATTGCAGTGGATACTGACCCGGTCTGGTTGCTTGCAGATGAATTCTCAGACGAAACTTCCGGACATAAATACTCAGCGATTTTTGCTAACAATACCTTGGCCTGAATTGGCTTACTGAGAAAGTCGTTCATGCCGGCATCACGACACTTTTTCTGCTCTTCAACGATAGCGTTGGCCGTTAAGGCAATAATCGGAATGGTTTGCCAGCAGGCACCAGCTTCACCGCGCCGGATTGCCCGGGTCGCGGCAAATCCATCCATTTCCGGCATCAGGCAATCCATCAGTATCAATTCAATTTGCGCAGTCCCAGCCGACGACTCTGCTGCGAGTACTCGCAAGGCATCAAGCCCATTTTGCGCCTTGCTCACGACAATGCCTGCCTCTTGCAACATCATGCTGGCAATCATCGTATTGACTTCATTGTCTTCCACCAGCAGTACTTTGTGCCCCGCCAAAGCCTCAGCACGCTGCGGATAAATCATACTACTGCGGCTTTTATTGGTTAAAGCAGTATCGAGTGCCACATAAAAACTAAAGCACGACCCCTGACCTAGCTGACTGCTTACCGAGATGTCACCACCCATCAGACGGCATAACTGGCGGGAGATCGCCAACCCCAACCCAGTACCACCAAATCGTCTGGTCGTGGACACATCAGCTTGAGTAAAGGGACTAAAAAGGACATCCTGTTGCTCGGTCGACATGCCTATCCCCGTGTCAGTCACCTGCACATCACAAATCACTTTATTTCCCTCGAAGTGGCTGCTCAGTTCAATGGTCACCGCCCCTGCGCTGGTGAATTTCAGCGCATTCCCCAACAGATTACTAATGATCTGTTTAAACCGAACCTCATCCCCACAAACGTCTATCTGCTGCAGCGGCCCATATTGCAGATGCACGGCGACATTCTTGGCGACAGCGACATGGTCCAGCAAACTGACCACATCTTGCACGGCGCCGGTTAACGAAAAATCCGTTGACTCTAATGACACTTTACCGGCTTCAATTTTGGAAAAGTCCAATATGTCGTTGATAATACTCATCAAAGACTGGCCCGAGCGGATAGCAACCGCTAAGTGCGCCTGCTGCTGATCAGTTAGCGGTGTCCGGGCTAATAAATCGAGCATGCCAATGACGCCATTGAGCGGGGTACGGATCTCATGACTCATATTTGCCAAAAACATCGATTTCATTTGCGCTGCTGATTCAGCCATGGCTTTGGCATTTAACAACGCGGTTTCCGTCGCTTTCCGTACTGAAATATCTTCGACAATCGACCAAATCAAATCCCGGCCACTGCCATCTTTAAACAACACACCATTGAGCACGACCGGATAACGGCTGCCATCGCGTCGCAGATACTCTTTTTCGTATGGCCCATATCGGCCGGTTTGTTGCAGGATCTGTAGTTGTTGCTGCTCACGTTCAGCATATTCAGTCGGCGTCAGCTGCCAATAATCCAGCTGCATAAACTCGTCAATTTCATAGCCTGAAGGTTGAACCATCGCCTGGTTTACGTCGACAAAGCGGCCACTGCGCAAATCATTCAGCGCAATCCCGACCGGTGACAAGGCAAAAAAGCTGCGTAATCTGGCCTCGCTCGAGGCCAGCTCAAGTGCGGTATTTTTTTCTTCTGTAATATCATGAATGTAGCCGTGCCAAAGGGTACTGCCGTCTTCCAACCTTTGGGGTTGCGCGCTGCCTTCGAGCCAGCGCACGACACCATCGCTTAACAAGGTACGATACACACAATGCCAGCGGGTTAAAGTCGCGCTGGAGTCTTCGATCGATTGTTGAATTTTTGCCAGATCATCTGGATGCAATTTACTAAAGGCGATGGTTGCATCCTGCTCAACTTGCGCCGGCGTCACTTCGTAAATAGCCGTAATGCCGGGGCTACTGTACGGGAAGGCGGTGCGGCCATCTGGCCAACGCTGAAACTGGTAGAGCATGCCTGGCAGCTGTGATGTGAGCCGTTGTAGCTGAGCTGAATGTTCAAATCGTTCTAAAGTTGCGTTCAACCAGCGTACAAACAAGGTGACAAACATTTTTTCAGAAGAAGTTAAGTTCAGTGTGAACCAGACATCCGTCGTAAATATCAACATGCCTTGCTGCTCACCCCAACGTAAGTACACCGCATAAACACAAGACCATTGATTTATCGCAAGCCAGGGATCAAAAGCGGCATTCATACCAGGACGGATTTCCTGTAACTCAGCGGCATTGAGCTGCTGCAACAACGCAATGGAGGCCGGCATCGGGGTATAACTGGGCGATTTGTGGCAAGAGAATGCCAGCTGCAGCATGCCATTCCTGAGCTCTAGAACCATGGCATCATCAAATCCCAGATGAGCTGTAGTTTTCATCAATGCATCGCTGATCTGCAGCTCAGCATCAAGTTCGGCGGTCGATGCAATATCACTGAGCGTCTCCAGAGCTGTCAGTTGACGTTTGATCGTTTGCTGCGCGGCAACTTCGTCAGAAATATCCAATAAAAACCCGTCGTAGCCAACACACTGTCCCTGCTCATCAAAACGCTGATGTACCCGCTCATTCACCCAAACCCAATGCCCATCGCGGTGACGCAGACGGAAATTGGTATTCCAGAATCCATGAGTTGATGCCGTTGTCTTCACAATCTGATAGTCATCCAGATCATCCGGATGCATCAACTCAGTCAACAGCCGGCCATGCAACTCAAATTCAGCATGGGAGTGGCCAGTCAGCTGCTGGATTTGCGGACTAATAAAGGAAAAAACCCCATGCGCCGTTTGCCGGTAGCTGACAGCGGGCATGTTTGTTAACAAAGACTCCATGTCATCTTTATTTTGCTTCAGTGCCAGTTCAATCGCTTTTTGGGCGCTGACATCAGCATGAGTGCCATACATCAACAATGGCTTACCATCCGCGGTCCAGGTTTTCACCTGACCGCGATCATGCACCCACACCCAGTGCCCCTGTTTATGCCGCATACGACAATACAGATCGTAATGACTGGTTTTGCCGGCAAAATGCTCTTGTAAGGCGGCATTACTAGCCTCTAAATCATCAGGGTGGGAGAACTGCACCCAGGTGTTGAGCGAGAGCGGCTGCAATTCGGCCAGGCTGTAACCGATAATCTCCGCCCAGCGTTCGTTGTAATTGGTTTCGCCGGTTTGAACATTCCACTCCCAGGTGGCGATTTGCGTCGCATCGAGCACTGCAGTTAAACGCTGTTCATTTTGTTCGATCAGCGCAGTTTGCTGACGTTCGGCGCTGATATCACTCTCAATGGCAATAAATCCCTGCAACTGCCCGTGTTCATCCAGCACCGGGTCACTTTGAATGCGCACCCAATAAGGTTCACCGGCTTTGGTGTAATTGACGATATCAACTTTAAATGGTTGATCGTGCTGGATTGCCTGTCGCATCACGTCAACTTGAGCCGGATCTGAAGCCGGGCCTTGCAGCAAATCGCCGGGCTTCTGCCCTATCACTTCATCCAGCGTATAGCCGGTCAATTGCTCAAACGGCTGATTAACCCAAACAATTTTGCCGGAGACGTCAGTCAAAATGACTTGGTTGGTAGTTTTGGTCGCAACGGCAGACAGTTTTGCCAGTTCCGACTGGTATTGTAGATTTTGAGTTTCGACACGACGGGCATGTACTAACTGACCAATCGCGGCAAGCAGTGGCTGTAAAAACTGTACATCAGCTTCGTTGTAACCCTGCGGTTTATTGGCCAGACCGACCATCGCATTCATACTGCCATTAAAAAAAACCGGTAAACCTAAAAAGGTATTTAATGGAGGATGACCGGATGGAATACCGTTCGCGCGAGGATCCGTTGCCGGGTCGTTTGCCATCACTACTTCGCCGGTTCTGATCGCAGCACCAAACAAAGTATTTAAGTTGCGAAACTCCAGCCCCGAGGGCGCATGCTGTTGGTAAAAAGCCCGGGTGGTGTCGTCCCAGGAGATATTGGTCAATGCAAAGGTTTTTAAATAAGGCTGCCCTGCACTATCAATTAAGATCTCACCAACAAAGCCATATTCACTGTCCATGACCTGTAACAGCTCTTCGAGTAGCTGATCATAAGCCATATGGTTGTCGAGGGTTTGAATGAAAGCTGACTGCAGCTGCGTGACCGCCGAAACTAGTTTTTTACTTTTAATCAGACTCAGTTGCGCTTCATAGAGCAAAGAGTTTTGCAGTTCACGCTCACACAAAGCAGCAAAACCTGCCAACCGCTGTTTTTCCTCTGTATTTAATTGACGCGGCTCGCTGCCAATCAAACACAAAGTCCCCAGAGCATAACCATCAATACTTCTTAAAGTATGTCCGGCGTAGAAGCGGATAAACGGCGCAGCTGTGACTAACGGGTTGTCGGCAAAACGCGGATCTGCGGCGGCATCACAGATCTCAAACAGACCGTCTTGCAAAATCGCGTGACCACAAAATGAGATATCACGGGAAGTCTGGCAGGCATCCAGCCCCTGACGGGATTTAAACCATTGCCGATCAGCGTCAACCAGCGACACCAAGACAATCTGGCAGTTAAATGTCAGGCTGACCAGAGCGGTGATCTGGTCAAATCGACTTTCAGCAGGCGTATCCAGCACGTGCAGATCTCGCAGCGCTGTTAAGCGGTGGATCTCTGTATCAGGCAGCTCTGGCTTTAACAAATACCACCTCGCTTGGCGTCGTCACTACACTTTGAATTGATCGGCTGACTTCAGGCTGCAGGAGCGTTATCAACAGCTTTGCAGCTTGCTCATCACTTTTTCGATCAATTCTTTTTGCTGCCGACCGTTGGCAATACTCTCGTCAAACAAGTCACTGGCCTGCCGCAAGCCTTCGTCGATATGTCCAAGCAGCACTTCTTCTTCACTTTCAATTAAATTGAACTGAGCCAGCTCGGCTTTAATATTGGTCTGCATGTCGAGCATAATTCGTTCAAATTGCTCGGAATAGGCGCGACTGCTTTGTTCACTCTCTAACGCAATCGCAGCCAGAACATTAGAGGCACTCTTCATTTTAGCTTGCTTTTCAACGTCTTTACGCTGCATCAGCAATGCGGTCAGCCGAGTATCCATACCATTGAATAACAAACAAATTTGATCTTTCAGTACGCCATAACGCTCTTCATCTTGTAACGGCATATTGTGAAACAACAATGAGACATAGTCATAGTTGAGGAACGTCAGCTGCTTCCAGTGATACATTCTGCCTCTGGCGCGTGTTGCCAGCATCGTTTCGCGCTCTATCGACTTTTCCAGGCCATCAAAGCGGAAAAACAATGGCTCAGTCTCGTGGAAAAACATCATGGATGCCTGCAAGTCGAAATGCTGCAACACCTCAAAACTAGCTGCCGCAATGGCTGCCGCATCCGGCAAACGGTGAATATTTTCCTGATAACGCAAGATTTCGCCTAATTCAGACGATGTGCGCATCGCACTAAAGGCCATTTGCATCGCGGCTTGCGCCTGTTCACCACGGCTGACAAACTCAATGCGCTGCTGATGTACCTGTTGTAGCTTGATACTCAACTCAGCCAAACGCACTGGCTTCACTAAATAGTCATCAGCACCAACCTCAAAGGCCTTGATGATGTCTTCATCATCCATCAGACCTGAGGTGAAGATCACGCCGGCGCTGTCCGGTAAGTACTCCTCCCTGAAGCGCTGACATAACTGATAGCCGTCAGTACCGGGTAAATTCACATCCAGGATCAGAATATCCGGCATGTCGGGCATTTGGTCGCGCACAGCACTAAAGCCGTTAGCCGGCCACTGGTCAAAATGGACCACCCGATGTCCCTTTGATTGCAGGTAGTCCAACGTCATGGCAGCAACCTGATGATCGTCTTCAATGTAGATAATTTTTAATTCGTTCGTATCGGTCATCAGCATTTCCTTATAGTACGACAGCTTTGAGTAGTTCTGTGGCCTGCGGGACAGTGAGCGGCGGGTGGAAAAAATAGCCTTGCGCATAATCACAGCCTATGGCCTGCAATGCCTGTAGCGTCTCCGCGGTTTCGACCCCTTCGGCCACAGTCCTGATGTGCATTTTGTGCGCAAGATTGATACACGTTTCAACAATAGCCTGACTTTCGGCTTCATGCAGAAAATTGGCAATAAAACGCCGGTCAATTTTTAACTCGGTAAATGGGATCCGCTGCAGTTGGGCTAAAGACGAATATCCGGTGCCAAAATCATCGATAGATAATTCAATACCGTTCATCCGTAAGCGGATCAGAATATCTAACGCTGTAACCACTTCATTCATGAAGGCTGATTCGGTCAGTTCCAGCACTAGTTGCTGCGGTTGTAGCTGATGACATTTGAGCTCGTGCAATAACCTTGCAGGAAAATTGATATTCTGCAGATTGATCAACGATAAATTCACCGCCACACAAGTTGATAATTTTTGCTCCGACCAGCGGGATAGTTGCGCGATGACCTCGGCTAACACCCAGTCCGTCAATGCATCAATAACACCTGATTGCTCGGCCAGTTGAATAAAAACCGTCGGCGGTACCTGACCAAACAGCGGTGATTTCCAGCGGGCCAATGCTTCAAATCCAACCAGTTTGTTGTCTGTCAGCTGATACTTCGGCTGATAACACAAACTGAGCTCATTGCGCTGCAAAGCCGCCACCAGATCAGCCGCTGTGATGGCAGGTTGGTTGCCCGTCCCGGCCTTCGGTTGCAGCTGCACTTGCAAAAGTTGCTGAATTTTCCTGCTAAATGCCTGCATATCCAGTGGCTTGGTCAGCGCGTCCGCCACCTGCAAGCCCTGTGCTTTGGCCAGTTCGCGGGCGGCATGCACAATAGAAATATCATGACCACTGACAATCACCAGATAGCCTGAAAAAGCTTGCCGACTTAGCCAGCGCAGTGTTTCAACACCATCAATATGTGGCATATCCAAATCTAAAATCACCACTTTGGCCTGACAAACCGCATCGGCAGCATCATGCAGACAAGTAAAACCCTGCACTGCAATATCGACAGACGCCAAAAACTGCGAACACATCTGTAAATAATCGGGGTCGTCGTCGATCATGCAAACAAGATGCGACATCATATTGCACTCCGTATCCTAAGAAACTTTTGACAATAATTCCCTGACCCGCTTGATTAACAACGAGGCCCGCACTGGTTTCTCCAGACGTTGCTGGTAGCGTATTCGGTTTGCTTCATCGTCAATCAGGTTTTCATCGGCAAAAGCACTGACCAGCAACATTGCTAGATCAGGCTGCTGCAGCGCAGCCGCACTGCATAACTCAAAGCCATTCATCTCCGGCATCAAGATATCGCTGATCAACAGGGCAAAGCGTTGTTGTTCCAGTTGTTGCAACGCTGCCTTTGCACTGTTACAACTGCAAACGCTAAAACCGGCGGCCTCTAAAATGGTCGCGTGCACATCGAGTAGCTCAACATCATCGTCAACCAGCAGAATTTGCGCCGCCGTCGCTGTTGGTGACTTGTCTGCGGCCACGGGGCGAAACGCCTCAGACTGCGCAGCCGGCACAGGGGGGCTTATCTGTGTTGCGACCGGCAAATAGAGTTCAAACCGGGTACCCACCCCTTCGGTGGACTCGACCGTAATGCCGCCCTGACTACGCCTGATAAAGCCAAACACCTGGGCCAGACCCAATCCGGTGCCTTGCGCACCTTTGGTCGAAAAAAACGGTTCAAAAATTTTATGCTGAACTTGTTCAGACATCCCCCGGCCTGTATCGCTAATCGTCAGGCAAGCGTAATGCCCCACCGGCACAGGTTCGACAAAATGCACGGAATCCCGGACTTCTTTCTGGCAAAAACCAATCGTAATGACACCGGCAGGGGCTGTCGCATGGACCGCATTGATCACCATATTCAGCAGCACATCTTCAAGGCCACCTTTTTCAACAGTGACCCACAGCGGCGCTGCTGCTGGCTGCAAGACCAGCTTGACACCACTGCTGGGGCCACAGGCCTCTTTCAGCATCGGTGTTAACTCTTGCAACAATTGTCCAAGTTCAGTGGATTGGGTTTGCCGGCTGCGATTCGAAGAAAAATCCAACAGGCTTTTTGTCAGCGCACTGCCCCGGTCTGCCGCCTTGATCAGGTTATGGGCAGTCTTCACCACCTTTTCATCTGACTGCATACTGAGCAATTCAGCGTATCCGCGCACAATGCCCAAAATATTATTGAAATCATGGGCGATCCCGCTGGTCAGGGTGCCAATCGCACTCAGTTTACTCGCCTGCACGAGCTGATCTTGCTGCTGCTCGGCCAAGGTCAAATCATGCAAGCTGCCAACAAAAAATCGTTGCTGCAACTCGTCCATCGGTAATTCTGCGATGGACAATCGAATCGGAAATTCCCGGCCGGACTGGTGGCGGGCCATTAAGCGCCGTCCTTTGCCCATAATGTGTTTTTGGCCGGTCTGCATATAACTGTTCAAATAGTGCTGATGCTGCTGAGCATGAGTCTCCGGCATCAGCATCGATATTTGAGCACCCAACAACTGCTCAGATGTATAGCCAAACAACTGACATACCGCCATATTAAAACTGAGGATTTCGCCCTGCGCATTAATAGTGACGACGCCGTCTGTCATCGCGTGTAGCGTTTCACTCAGATGTTTTTGCTGACGGGCTAAGGCCCGGGACAGCCGGTCCTGTTCGAGTTCAGCTAATTTACGCGCAGAGATATTGGTGATGGCCCCATAGGAACTATTCACATCATTTGACTGGGTGTTCCGGATATCTTTAAGCCATAAATAGCTTTGTTGCGTGTGCGACCAGAACCGGTATTCCAGATAACTTTCCGTCCATTCTTCCGTTAATAAGCTTTGGTCCTGCGGGTGCACCTGATGGAAGAAAAACATCGGGTCTGACAAAATTTGCTCAACAGTACAACCCAAAATATCTGCCACATTCGGACTGACGTAGAGAAAACCGTTACGTAGGTCGCCCATTGCCTGATAAAGCACAACCGGGCTGAAATTCAGTAAGTTCTCCATATGTTGGCGCATTTCGGACAGCACTTGTTGCAACTGAAATTGCTCTGACACATCCAACAACATGCAAAACGCAACGACTTCAGGGTTATCAATGGTTTGCCGTAGCTGCCCGCGGCAATCGATCACTTTTTGCGAGCCATCCGGAAAATCCAGCCGAAACCGTACCAGCTGCGTTTTTGTCAGCGCTTGCAGAAACCCTGATGGATCGACCCTGACAACATCGTCATGGTCGGTAAATTGCTGAAACGCTACATGATGTAAGTTAAATTTGTCCCCAGGGTGGGTTTGCGCGGGCAACCACAACAACTCGCGCGCAGTACTATTGGCAAATACCAGTTCCGAGTGTTCATTCAGGCCAATCATCCCGGCTAGATCACTATCAAATAGCCCGTGTAACAACCTGTCTTGCTGCTGCAGATGACGTACCTGACGCTCGGCCGTGAAATCGGCCAATGTCAGCAGCCATTGTTCTGAGGACATGTGCCACAGCCGCAGCTCACAGAGGTTTGTGGCATGAAACAATCTGACGGTGGCCAGCTCCTGCGGCTTTAACCCTGCCAGTTGCTGCATCAGCCAGCACTGGATATTGTCATCGTTGAAGAACTCGGCCCTGGACGTGCTAAAAACATCAGTGGTTGCCAGCAGTTCGAGCCGGCCTTCCTGCCATTGCACAAGTGCCTGACCAGACAAATGTTCCGTCTGATGAAATGGCCAATGGCTTTTCAGATGCGAAGTGCGCTGCAACTGCCGGATCTGATCCATTGAGACTATTTTAATCGCGGCATGCGCCAGCATATCCATCGCTTGCTCTTGCAGCTCAGTCAGAGCCACCCGCGTATTGCGCACCATCAGCACGGTGAAGTTTCGGCCGCTATCGGTGCTTGTTATCGTCTGATAGCAACAATGGTACCCCGGTAAAAAAAAACGCAATTCCTGCAACCCGCTCGGCGCCGTCACCCCGGCCTGAGTAAACACCCAGGCGACCCACTTCGCGCGGTTCTCATCGCTCGCCAGATAATATTGAGTGCTTTCACTACGGACGACAAACAGCACAAAAGCCTGCTCAAACAAGCCACTCATCAGATTGGCATAGTGTTCGAGTTGCCGTGTCAGGCTGAGGTCAGGAAAATGCAAACAGAGATTGATGGGGGGCGATATTGAATCCATGCTGTGCCGCTTATCGAGAATCCGTCGCTAAAACCTAGTTCAGCCATTTCTACTTAGCAAATTTGGCGGAGCCTGCCTCTTTCCCAAAAAGCGACAACCGCAACTCGGCCTGGCGTGGCGTGACGGCCACGATGGCTTAAATAAAAATTAGCAACACTCGGGTAGAGCTGGTTCGGCAGAGTATTCAGATGTTTGGCGTGCGGGTAGCTAAATCATTGACGGCGTTGGTTTAGATGAAGATATCGAAACAATTATTGCCGTTAAATGAATAATAACGTAGAGCATGCTGTTGGGGCCTGCCAGCAGTTTCAGCAAATAGGACATGTCTTGGTCTTAAATTTGGGAGAAGGTCAATCAAAGAGCATCCAAATCCAAATGGCAGATTTGTGCGCAAGCTTTGAGAAACAAAGGCCGGTAAACGTTAATGTGCGATAGGCGTGTCTGGTAGTGTTACCAGAATCCCCATGAAAGTATGAGCCGACTCGCGGCCAATGCTGAACTGCAATCTTCTGCTGTCAACAACCGATCCATCCGTTGCAGATACCTACATGACAAAGGTGCTCAAAAAAACAGCGAAGAAATCTCTTTGACTTTCTAAAAAAACAATACGTATACTGGTATAACAGGTTAATAGTATAACTGCGTAAAATGCTAGTTATGTAGTACTTAAACTGTCATAACCATTTACTTACAGGAGAGCCCCAATGAAGGCCGTCGTACTACGCACAGGAAACAAGTCAACACACTTCAAAAAGTCACTTTTAGCCATCAGTCTGATGGCCATCTCTGCTCAGGGCATGGCTCAAGCGGTTGGTGATAAAAAGGCTGAAACTAAAGAAATTGAAAAAATTCAGGTCACTGGCTCGCACATCATGCGTGGCGGTAGTGCCAACTTCACGTCTTCTGCCCCAATCATGGAAGTGGATGCTGAACTGATTGAAGGCACCGGCTCTATTTCAGTCGAAGACACGTTAAACCGGATCCCGGCCATTACGTCTGAACTAAGTGCTTCAAGTAATAACCTGCCGTTTGGCGGCACCGCCAGTAACATCGGCGTCAGCACGACTTCACTGCGGAACTTAGGATCCGCCCGCACTCTGGTGCTGGTGAATGGTCGCCGGTATGTCTCCGGGGTTTCAGCAAACTCTGGTTATGGCGTTGATTTGAACTCCATCCCAACCTCAATTATTCAGCGCGTAGATGTATTAACGGGCGGACAATCGGCCATTTACGGTTCAGATGCTGTGGCAGGCGTGATTAACATCATCACGAAAAAAGACTTTGATGGTGCCGAACTCAATGCTTTTGGCGCCGACTCTGAACGCGGTGGCGCCGCGCGCCAAAACGTAGACTTTACCTACGGTAAGAACTTCGATGCAGGAAATGCCTGGATGTCAGTCGGTGTTGCCAACCAGGATGGGCTCAATTCTGCGGATCGGGATTTTGCCAAATACGAACTGAGCTTTATTGACACCAATAAAGACGGCATCGTGGAATCCATCGCTCGTCGGAACGGCCCGGCACACGTACCAGGTGCAGCCTTATCATTTGGCAACCTGTTTATTTTCGGTAACGGCAAGCCGTTTAATACCAATCAACCGGTGATGGACAGCAACTTTGTACCAAACGGCGCCAGCGATTTCGACAATCAGCACGCATCGCGGAAGATTGTATCCCCATACAAACGCTTCCATATCGCCACCGGCTCCACAGTCGAAATTTCAGATGACACCAGCGCTGAACTTGAAATCAACTTCTCGCAAACCACTGCAACTGCGCAGTTAGAACCTATCGCCCTGAGCGTTCGGGATAACGTCTTTATGGTTGGATCCGGTGGCAGTAGCGGAATTGATATCGCAACGAGCCCTTATTTTGTTGGCAGTAGCGCTGGCCAACAATTACTCAGCGTGATGGGCAGCAATACCTCGTTTGACCGGATTTCGACTTTCCGTCGCATGACTGAATTTGGTCCGCAAGTGGTATCACAACGCCGAAACACCTTCCGCACGGCGGGTAGCATCAGCACCGAATTAGCCAATGACATGATGTGGACCAATAGCCTGGTGTTTGGCATGACCTCACAAACCATGAATAAAACCGGTGATGTTGCCTTAACCCAGTTACGTGAAGCGATGAAAATCGAGGCAGACGGTAAAGGTGGTTATCGTTGCGTGGATGCAACCGCCCGTGCACAGGGTTGTGTGCCGGTAAACCCGTTTAATACAGTCGACAGCTTACTTGGCAAGTCAGGAGTCACCGGATTCTCGCCAGCAGCAGTAAAATACATGGCGATCGATACCGGGCAATCAGGCGAATTGCGCCAGTTTGTCGGCAGTAGCGTGCTGGCTGGTAACTTACCGATTGAATTATCTGATGGCCCGGTGAGTTTTGCCGGCGGCTTGGAGTGGCGTAAAGAGGAAGCCCGCGAAACACCGGACAGCTTCCGTCAGCTGGGCATCTCACGTGACTTGGCCATCGCTGACATCGTCGGTAGCTTTGATGTCGTAGAAGCATTTACCGAGTTTCAGGCGCCTGTTGCCGAGTGGCTAAATCTCAGTCTGGCGTTGCGGGCCGGTGAATATTCAACAGTAGGCAACACCTTTACCTACAGATTTGGCGCCGATGCACCAGTGACCGATGATCTGAAACTTCGTGCGGCTTATTCAAGCTCAGTACGGGCACCGAATATCAACGATTTGTTCTCAACTGGCGCAACCTCGACGGCTCCTAGTAACGTTGACCCTTGCAATGGTGTGACAGCTGCAAGCACTGGCAACATCGCCACGAACTGCCGTTCTATCGCTGCAATCAATCAGCGGATCGCCTCTAAAGGCGCGTTTAATCTGGTGGCATCTGAAGCCAACAACACGCGTCTGTTGCAGACTGGTTCGCTTGCTTTGAAAGAAGAAACAGCCGATTCAATCACTCTAGGCGCGGTCTATTCACTTTCGGATGATTGGTCTTTGTCTGTCGATTACTACGGCATTGATATCGAAGACGGCATTACCCGGGTAGGCCCTGATGTCTTTGTGAAACGTTGTTATGACGTGGCGGCTTCAGGTTTTGATGCAACCTGTGGCGGTAATTTGCAGCGTGACAGCAATGATGGCCCAATTCTGAATTTACGTTCAACCTTAATCAATGCCAGCCGGATTGAAACTGCGGGCGTCGACATTGAAGTGTCGTATTTGTTTGAAGGGCTAAAACTCAATGTCATCGCCAACAGCCTCAGTAAATTCGATGTGACCGATGCCAATGGTGCTGTAGAAGAGTTTGTCGGTCGCCCGCTCTATCCTGAGATGCGCCTGACCTTCAATGGTTCTTATGATGTCAATGATAATCTGAATATCTTCACTCAGGTTCGGTATCGCAATGAAACACAGTCTTACCTCGGGAAAACGAATTTGTCTGATGATCTAAACCAGATGGATGCAGCCACCTACGTCGACTTGCGCGTGAACTATAAACTCGCAGAAGACTTCAATGTCTACATTGGCTCCAACAACCTGTTTGATGTCCAGCCGGATATCAATGCACGCCCTGACAGCTTTAGTGTCGGAACCAATACCGAAGCCCGCGCTTATGACGTCATCGGACGGCAATATTTCGCTGGTTTGAAATATCAGTTCTGATGCAACAACTGCCAAGCCGGTGCAGTCCCTGGAAATAGTACTGGCTTTTCAACCAAGACTTAGCAGTAGTTAAGTCTTGGTTGCTTTTTATTGATATTTGGGCGGCTTTCCCATGAGGTGTTTATGAAACTTTCACTGCTTTGCGTCGGTGTCTCCCTGTACACACTTTATGCTTGTCAGCCCTTCTTTTCTCATTCCAATAATCAAGAGACAAAGATGCCTGTTACTAATATTTCTGCGCCTCGTATCGACTGGCGCCTGCATGGTGAACTACCCGCCGCAAAAGGTATGACGTCGTCTATAGGGATCTCGGCGTCTTTTACCGGCCTGCTGGGGGATTATTTACTGGTTGGCGGTGGCGCAAATTTTCCTGATGGTCATCCATTTTTTGATCAGGCGATTAAAGCCTATTACAGCGATCTATGGCTGTTCGACACGACAACGCCAACGCTTATTCCATCTCATCATCTGCAGTTGCCCTACCCGGTTGCGCATGGTGCATTGGTTCACGCGGAACATAGCGTGCTGCTAGTCGGCGGGCAAAATGCGCAAGGTGCATTATCCGACATCGTCGAGGTCAGTCTTGTTGACGGTCACCCGACAATCCAGCACTGGGGAAAACTGCCGTTTACCTGGCACTCTGGCGCCGCAGCCTGGTATCAGGGGGAACTTTTTATATTCGGTGGCGAGCGCAATGGCCAAGCAAGCGCAGGCGTTTGTCGTTTTAACCCGCAGACAGCCCGCTGTCAGGAACTAGAACCAATCCCAGGCCCGGCAAGGGTGCAGTTTCCGGCACAACAACTAGCTGGCACTTTTTATCTGTTTGGCGGCATTGATCCCAAGAGTTCTTCCAATCAATTTACCCGAACGGATGCCTACGCATTTAATCTGAATACGCTGCAATGGTCACAACTTGCCGATGTTAGCTATCAGCAGCAAGCATTTTCTGTGTCAGGCGGTGCTGCCGTAACCCTCAATGAGGACGAGATCCTCCTTTTGGGTGGGGTCAATCTGGAACTATTCAACAACACTCTGACGCAATTTGGCCGCTTGCAGGGCCAGGAACTGGCACAATTCAAAACCCGTTATTTCCATCTCACAGCTGAAGAAATCAACTTCAGCCGCCGGCAATTAGTGTTTAACACCCGCACAAACCAGTGGTCGGCATTAGAAAATCTGGTGCCATTTACCGGCGGTGCAGGTCCGCTAACCCTTGCCCGAACATCTCAGCACATTTATTGGATCGGCGGAGAAACAAAACCTGGAGTCAGATCTCCTTTGGTTTACCGCGGACTTGTCTCCCGCCCCTAGTCACATCGGCCAGCAACAAATCAATTTTCTGTAGAAAAAAACGGCAAGAACGATTGAAAGTAGGATAGTTGAATGTATACTGGTATAACAGGTATGCCGTACAACACCAATTCAACAAAATTAACTGCTCGCAGTGAGGTTTAACATGGTTATCCAAGCACAACATCCGTCTGCATCACTCAATAGTTTATTTAAGCGATCATTGATTACCGCCGGCATACTCGTTGCCTCCACTGCAGTTGCGGCTGAAACGAAGCCCGCAGAAGAAGCCAAAATTGAGAAAATTGCGGTCACCGGCTCACATATTCCGAAAGGCAATTTCGACTCCCCTTCTCCGATCAAAGTCATGGCGTCTGAAGATATTCAGGGTGTTGGTGCAGTCAACATTGGCGACTTTCTTGGCAAAATCCCTGCTGTTGTTGGTGATAGTACGTCAGCCAGTTCGAACATCAGCGAGCAGAGTTCAGGCTTAAATACAATTGCCCTGAGGAATCTGGGCTCCTCCCGCACGCTGGTGCTGGTCGATGGCATCCGTTATGTATCTGGAATGTCGGTTGGTGCGGGTTACGGTGTGGACTTAAATACCATTCCAACCAGTCTGATCGACCGGGTAGAAATCCTCACCGGCGGTCAATCAGCAGCCTACGGTTCAGATGCTGTCGCAGGCGTCATTAACATTATTCTGAAAAAGGATTTTGAAGGGGTTCTGTTCAAAGCCCGGGCCGGACAAAGTGGGGAAGCCGATCGTAAAACCCACGATCTGGAATTAACTTTCGGTCAAAACTTCAAAGGTGGCAATAGCTGGTTCTCGGTCGGCTATTCTGACGATGAAGGTCTGATGGCGAAGGATCGCGATTATTCTCGCGTTCATAAAGATGCGGTGGATACCAACAAAGACGGCCTGTTAGATACCCCACAATTTGTCGGCTCGTCACATATTTTTGGTGCCCGTGTGGGTAAGTATAAAGGCGATGGCAGCCTCTATACGCCAACAAATGATGTGAATACGTCCGACGCGTTTAACTTTCATGACTATCGGTCCATGTTGACACCGCTGAACAGAATGTTTGCAGCTGCAGGCCTTGGGATGGATTTGAATGCAGAATCCCGAGTCCGCTTCAGTGCAAACTATGCACGGGTCGATTCCAGAGCTCGTTTTGAGCCTATTCCTTTAGATACCCGTAACGACATCTTTCTGCTGTCCCGCGGCGGCAGCACGGGCATCTCAATCGCCAACCATCCCTGGTTTGCCGGCACGAAATTGGGTAATGCCTTATTAGCTGATGGGATCAAGAGCCTTGATAATGTCAGCGTAACGTTCCGTCGTTTGGGTGAGTTTGGCGATCGCGGTGCTGAAAATACCCGTAGCACTTTTCGCGTAGCAGCAGATTATGAGTACGATCTGAATGATGCCATGACGTTAAATTTGACCTCGACCTACGGGGTGACCGATCAAAATCAGGTGAACCATGGTGATATCAATTTAGCGCGGGCACGTCAGGCTCTGGACGTACAATCCAATGGCAGCGGTGGTTTCCAGTGTGCCGATCCATTGGCCCGTATCAGCGGTTGTGTACCATTTAACCCGTTTAAAATTGATGGGATCTCTGCTGAAGCGGTCAAATATCTTGCCGCCACCACAGGATTAACCGGCTCCGTTGAACAGTTCGATATCAACGCAATTGTGGCTGGTGATCTTGATTTTGCGATCAGCAGCGATGTGAACAATCTGGCATTCGCCACAGGGTTAGAGTATCGCGAAGAAAAAGGCAAAGAGACGCCAGATCCGCTGCGGGAAGCCGGTATTGTGCGCGGCAATAAAATTACCAGAACAGCGGGGCAATTTGATGTCGTCGATGTTTTTGGTGAACTGCATGTGCCGTTACTGGAGCAACTGAATCTTGATGTAGCGGTCCGATTTGGTGACTATTCGTCAGTCGGTAAAACCAGCAACTGGACTGTTGGCATCGACGCGCCACTGAACGAGTCATGGCGTTTACGGGGCGCTGTCGCAACGGCAGTACGGGCACCGAATGTCAGCGATTTGTTCGCCGGCGGTACTGCAACCTCTGCCTTTGTCACAGACCCTTGCAACGGTATCAACGCAACGACAGCGGGCAATATTGCCCAAAACTGCCGGTCTATTGCCGCCATTGCGCAGCGGATCAGTACCGACGGTGCTTTTACTCTGACGCAGGTTGAAAGGCAGAATACTCAGGGGTTACTGAGCGGCTCAACCAACGTTAGAGAAGAGCAGGCAGATACCCTTACTGCCGGGCTGGTGTTTACGCCTGCAACTATCGATGACCTGCAGCTTTCAGTTGATTACTACGATATCCACATTGATGACGCCATCGACAAAACCGATCGGACCGTCATTCTGAATCGCTGTTATTCAGTGGCACAGTCAGCTTTTGATCCCAATTGCGGCGGTTTAGTCCGGCGCGATGGTCGCACGGGGGCCGCACTTGACGTCAACGCAGCGTCCGGCAATGAGAACATCATTGAAACCCAAGGCATCGACTTTGAATCCAGCTACGAAATCATCGTCGGAGAAGGTGAACTTTATCTGGCTGCTGCGGCGAATTTCCTGCACAAATATGAAATCACCGGCATCAGCAGCGGCGACATCCAGCAATTGGACGGTGAAGTATTATTCCCGAAAGTCCGCTTCAATCTCAGCGCATCCTACACGCTGGCTGATTGGAATCTGTATTGGCAACTCCGCTACTGGGACAATACAAAGGACCGCAATAACAACAAGATCATGACTGACGAGTTAAACAATGTCCCGTCACGGATCTACAACGACCTTCGCCTCAGTTATCAGCTGTCATCACAGGTGAACTCACATATTGGAGTCAACAATCTGTTTGATGTGATGCCACCTCTGTTAACGGCTAACCACAAGTATCAGCAAGCCGGCACCTTAACCAACGGTACTGCTTTTGACCTCACTGGCCGCGCATTTTACGCCGGTGTTCATGTCACGTTCTAACTGAAAGGAGGCGTTGGCAGTTCATCGCTGCCAACGCTGAAACACTATGAAACTGACCTTAATTGCCGACCAGTTGTTTGATGGCGAACAACTTCATCAGCAACGACCACTCAGCGTCGAAGACGGTTATATCAGTACTTTGGATACCGTCCGCGGCGCGACTGAGATCCGACTTAAGGGCTTACTGGCTCCTGGCTTTATTGATTGTCAGGTCAACGGTGGTGGCGGGCTGTTATTCAATCAGGCGCCCTCGTTACATACGCTGAAGCGAATGATGCACACCCATTCCCGTTATGGCACGACCAGTATGCTGCCAACTGTCATCAGTAGTAATTACGAAGTCGCACTGCATGCAGCAGCCGCAGTAAGTCAGGCGATGGCGTCACAGATGCCTGGCATCATTGGCGTGCACTTTGAAGGCCCACATGTCGCCAGAGAAAAACGGGGCATTCATAACGATCAGGTGCTGCGGCCGCTGGCTGACCATGAACTGGCCCTGTACCGGAGTAAAGGTTTGGGCTCTGTTTTGCTGACTGTCGCTCCGGAAACCGTATCGCCGGAGCAAATTTCGGCACTGGTCAGCAAGCAGGTTGTGGTCAGCCTTGGTCACTCTAACGCGACAGCTGCGCAAACACAGGCCGCACTGGATGCCGGGGCAACTGGCTTCACGCATCTGTTTAATGCGATGTCCCCGCTGACATCCCGGGAACCGGGCATGGTCGGGATCGCATTAACAGACCCGCACAGTTGGTGCGGACTGATTGCCGACGGCCATCACGTCCATCAGCTATGTGCGCAGCTGGCGCTGAAGCTCAAACCTCCCGGGAAAATGCTACTGGTGACCGATGCAATGTGGACACCTGACGCACAGCGACAGGAATTTCGCTTCGAAAACCACCGCATCACTTTGCAAAACAACAGATTGCAAAGCAGCAGCGGGCAATTGGCGGGGGCAGCTATCAGCATGCTTGATGCCGTCAACTACACCATTTCCGTCCTGGGCATTACCCCACTGGAGGCGCTACGGATGGCAAGT
>NZ_JBHLXP010000001.1:107732-631410 GCF_042432165.1 Rheinheimera tilapiae | reverse complement strand
ATACCTGGCTTCGCGGCCGTTCCCTGTTATCAACTCAAGAGACATCTTATGAACAAAATTAATGGATTGATTTGCGCCCCTTTCACGGCTTTTGACAAAAATGGCGAGCTGAATTTAGACGTGATCCCACGTTACGCACAAACATTGGCAAACAATGGGATTGAAGGAGTATTTATCAACGGCTCTTCTGGCGAAGGACAAATGCTGACTGAAGAAGAGCGGATGATCGCAGCACAAGCCTGGTGTAAAGCGGCACCAGCAGGCTTCAAGGTGATAGTGCATGTTGGTGGCAACAGTGTTAAAGCAAGCAAGCTGTTAGCCGCCCATGCTGCCAAAGCCGGTGCTTATGCGACCAGTGTAATGGGCCCAACCTTTCCGAAAATTAATCGTATTCAGGAGCTCGCAGATTATTGTGCTGAAATCGCCAGTGGCGCTCCCGAGCTACCGTTTTACTACTACCATATCCCGGCATTTACCGGTATCAACCTCTCGATGCTGGAACTGTTAAAGGCCGTCGATGGCCGCATCCCGAATTTCGCTGGTATCAAATACACCTTCGAAAGCTTATTTGAATATTCATTGTGTCATCGTTACCAGGGCGGCAAATTCGACATCCTGCATGGTCAGGATGAAACATTGTTAGCTTCTCTGGCAATGGGCGGCGCTCAGGGCTGTATTGGCGGCACTTTTAACTATGCGGCGGGTTTATATGTGAAGATCCGTGACGCTTATGCCAAAGGTGACATGGTATTAGCGCAACAACTACAACAAAAGTCATGGGACCTGATTGAAGTGATCTGTCGTTACCGCGGCAATATTGTGGCCGGCAAACAAATCATGCGGCTGCTGGGTTTAGATTTAGGCCCGAACCGCACACCATTTCAAAACATGACTGACGCAGAGTTCGCGAAAATGAGTGAGGAACTCAGTGCGATTCATTTCGCTGATTTTGCTATCAAGTTAGCTTAATCATCCGGTAAAAAAGCGAAGATCTGCAAGAGATCTTCGCTGCTCTCATTGATTACATTTCTCACTTCCCTGCTCAAATTCACACAATTTATAAAAAAAATTCACCTTTTTGATTGATCATTTTTTGCGCAAAAGCTATTGTCATATACACCTGTTATACCATCACACCTTTAGTGTGATGCGATAGTTAGGTAATTTAATGATCAACAGAAGGATAAAATAATGCGTAAAGTCCTTGGGGCTATTGCTGTGCTCTGCTGCGCGATGTCGTTTGCAAGCCATGCGAGTTTGCAAAGTTATGATGCAGGAAATATAAACCCGAATCCGACAGCCCAAGGATGGGCTCCTGACCGCTCACTCAGCGGAACAGGTGCCGTGGATACTACAACCGGCGAACCGCTTTATCTGGTGGATGGCATAAACGGCCGCAGCGAATGGCGAATGGTGCCCAGTGCGGCAGTCAATAGCGCCGCAACCAGTTTTGGTTGGCACTACATGGTTGAAATGCGGGTATTAGAAGGCGGGTATTTCACCAATTACTACGCCAACGGTGTGAAAAGATATCTCCCGATAGTCTCATTAAATAACGGCAGATTAGAAGTCACCCTAGTGGGGCATGCGCAGACCACACCATTTGTGATTGCGACCGGAGTGGATGCCACAGCTTTCCATAGGTATGAGATCGTCACGCTGCCAAACAGCAACGGCATGGCTAGTTTTTATGTTGATGGCCGTTTGATAGCCAAAGACTGGTCAGGCGCAAGTACGACCCAAAACTTTGTCACCTGGGGCAACGGCTCTTCCGGTGTCAGTGGCAAAGCTTTGTACCGGGACGTGCGATTTGAGGTACATGGCGATGCGGTTTTTGCATCACCCGACCGGATCCCATCGGTGATTTCTACTAAAGACAACAGCGGCGTCGTTGCGATCTTTGCAGAGCAGCGCATTGGTGGCGGTGACCCCGGGAGTTCCAGTAACACCAACAACATCATTGCCAGAGTCTCCACAGATTTTGGTCTGACCTGGGGGGCATCAAATAATATCTCTGCCCCAGCCAACATCAACAACGGTTTTGACTTCTCTGATCCTCGGCCGATGCTGGATGAAGTCAACCAGAAACTGGTGGTCGCTTATGCCAAATGGCCGACCAATGCCGCTCAAAACGGTGATGTGATCAAGCCTTGGCTGGATAATGCATTATTAGTTAACGAGTTCGATTTAGTGAGCCGGACATGGTCTCTGCCTGTTCAGCTGCCAAACCCTGATGTCAAAGAACAGGGTCTGCAAATAGTCGGATTGGCAGGTTCGCAGGTGTTTAGCCGTGCCAGTAATCTGGTCATCAGTGATACCTGGCAGCTCGCTGCAAACCTGCGGATCGCAGCAGGCGCCGCCAATATCATCTCGGTTTCGAACGGCAGCAAACTGTTTCAGGCGAACTTTATTCGCACCGCATCCGGTAGTCTGGCCGTTCAACTCAATGGTGTGGCAACGACTTACCCGTTAAAAAATGCGAACGACAGACCTTTTGCATTTTTCGACATGGACATCGCTTACAGCCCTGCTTCACAGACCGCGACTTTAACAGTTGATGGCGCTACCGTCGCAACCTGGACTGGACAAATCAGCACCAGCAGTTTAGTCCGTTTTGGTAATAATGACGCAGCAGTGGATGGGCGCATGCATCTGGCAAACATTGAACTGACGAAAAATGCCGCTCTCAGCTTTAAGTTCGATGCCGCAGCATTGACAGTCTTGAACCCCGCAACCAACCAAACTACACCTGAATCGCAGGGCTGGAGCAAAACAACGCAAGGCCGCGGTTTTAGCCAGTACGGCGACTCCAGTATCAATCCGGGACCGGGCCATGGCATTGCTTTAGCCAAACAAAAGTTCAATCAGGGAGAGCACAATGGTCGTTTGATTTACCCGGCTATTCAACTCGATAAAAGCTTCCTGAACGTTGTTTCCATTTACAGTGATGATAATGGCCAGCAATGGCAATATGGCGATGAGTTACCGCTGCCATATCAATGGTCTGGCACAACACTGAAAACACTGGAGCCCAGTGAAGCAGATATGGTGGAACTCACCGATGGCCGGTTGCTGATGACCGTGCGTCTTGACTTTAATCAGGTCGTCGGGACTGTCAATTACGGCCCCCGCTATCAGTTTGTCAGCGATAACGGCGGCGAAACCTGGAGTATGCTGAGTGGGAACGGCGCCAATGTTTTTACCAATCTCAGTACCGGTACCGTCGATGCGTCTATTACCCGCATTGAACAAACGGACGGCTCCAGTTACCTCGCATTTACCAACCCTATCGGTGATTTAACCACGCACGCTGGCCGGACAAATCTAGGTTTATGGCTTAGTTTTGACGAAGGGCAGACATGGAAGGGACCACTGCAGTTAGTCAGCGGAGGCTCTGCGTACTCAGACATTATCCAAATCAATGACTCGCAAATGCTGGTGATCTTTGAGGATAATTCAAGCCAGATCCGCACCATGCGTTTGCCGATCCATTTATTACGTCAGCTGCTGTAAGCAGAAAGGCCTCGGATAGTTTATATCCGGGGCCGTCTCCGATGATTTTCACTCTTGCTGAGTAACTTGGACTGCAAAAAAAGCATTGGATGGTAGACAGCGAAGGTAGAAGATAACCCGAAATAACCATCGGCTGAGTAGTTTGAAGTCTCTTCAAACCACTATTGTTAAATCCACTTACCGATGTCTGAAGCAAACGTATTGCATTAGCCTAAAAGTGAGACTCACGAAAAAAAAGAATGGCGATTTTGCCTTATTTGCGGGCGTTCGGTTTATCCGAAATTCATTCTCAAAGATCAGTTCATATTTATCCAAGTTACAAAATCTGGTTGTGACAGCGATACCAGCCAGTCTGACAGGCTTTGCTGGCAAGCTTATAAAAACGGCTCCAGCAAGGCTCGCACTGACACTTTGGCTTGCAGCTGTTTGGCCAGCAAAAATAAACCTGCCATTTTACGATGTAAAAACAACGCATCGACCGGTGGTGTATGCCAGTAGCGCAAGCGGGTCGATAGCTGTAATCCGGCGTCGCGCATGCGCGGCGCTAAATCAGAAGCGGCAAAATCATACACAGCTTGTTGCAGTGGCTCCGCAGCCAGGCTGACCAAATCCAGCACGGCTTGTTGCTGGGCTGGCACTATGTCGGTGCCGAAATAACCAATTTGTTGCAGCGCCTGCAATTGGATGGATTGGTCTTGTTGCAGTAAGCCACGGAACAGCTGCCGATAGCCGTCACTGACCGTTGGGCTGTAATCACGACAGGCACCAAAATCCAGCAAGACCAGCTGATTGGTGGCCAGATTGTAGCGGTAGTTGGCAAAGTTCGGGTCGGTTTGGACCAGCCGGAAAGAAAAGATCTCCAGAAATAACAGCTCAAACAAATCACTCATCACGCCATCACGCAGCGTCTGCGGCTGGCGGCTTAACTCGTCCAGCGCGACGCCGTCGACAAAGCCCATGGTCAGAATATGGCGACTGGACAGCTCAGGGTATAACTCTGGGAGTAAAAAGCGTTGATCAGCGGCGAGCAGCTGCTGATAGCGCTGCAGGTAGCGGGCTTCCTGCAGGTAATCCGCTTCCTGATGCAACTGTTGTTTCGCTTCGGCCAGCAACGGGTCGATAGCCAGCCCTTGCGGCAGCAACCCGCTGATGCGTAATAAGGTCGCCACATTATCCACATCGCTGTCGATACTGGTGCTGATACCCGGATACTGGATTTTCACGGCCAGCGGCCGGCCATTGTCATGGTTTGCTGCATGCACCTGGCCAATCGAAGCAGCCGCCAGCGGCGCAAAACTAAAGTGACTGAATTGACGTTGCCAGTCCGCGCCCCATTCTTGCTTCAGCACAGCAGCCAGTTGGGCCGGCAGCATCGGGCTGCCATGCGCTCTGAGCTGCGCCAATATGCCACTGAGCGCCGGCGGCAACAGGTCGCCGGCATCCATCGACAACAATTGGCCAAGTTTCATCGCCGCGCCACGCATATGCGCCAGCTGCTGCGTGACGCGTTTTGCATTGGCTGGCGTCAGCAAGACTTGCTGTAGCGCCGGTTTTTGGCCTTGCGCCAGCTGTCGGGCGCCTTCGGCTAACATGCCACCGGCTACTCTGCTGGCTAAACTAGCCAGGCTGCCAAATCGCGCCAGCCGGCTGGTGGGAACTTTACTGCTTTTGGCGGTGGTCATATTCAGATGTTTGTTGCAAAGCCATACTGCAGGTATACGAGCAAAGCGCGGTGACAGGCCAGTCGCCCGCCAAAAAAACGCTAAAGCACCTGTTGTTGCCCGGCAGCGCACGGGGGAAGGTCACGGGGATGTCTCGAAAGTTTCGAAAGCAGATATTTGTATATTTTCCAAAACGTCCGCTTTCAGTGAAAAGCTACGATTTGGCTATCTCCAATGTATTCATCAGCTTCTGCCACAAATCGTCTATCCAACGCTAGTAATTACATTGGTGACATTAAAATCTGTATGAAATTGCCGCGAGTAACACGGCACCTTTTTTCAAAGGCACGGCTTTACGGGCAATCAACCCGCGAACTCATGACTCAGCAATAAACTGCAGGCCATAGATTTCAATCATTCGTTGGTTTTCCTGCTCAGCCACTTTGAGGTATTGCTGGTCTGAGATCAGCGATGCTGCCGCTTTATCCAGAACAACTATCGCGTGCTCGTGCATCTGCAAAACGGACGCCGGGCAATAGGCCGATACCGGCCCACAGACCATTTGCCTGACCGCTTCCGCTTTGCCAAGCCCCGTTGCTATTAAGAGTACATACCTCGCATCCATAATAGTGGCGATGCCCATCGTCATCGCCATCGTTGGTTGCACTTCATCCGGACTGAACAACCGGCTGTTGTCTGACATTGTTTGCGCTGTCAGCGTCTTCAGGCGGGTCCGCGAGGCCAGACTGGAGGTTGGTTCATTAAAACCAATGTGACCGTTACTGCCGATGCCGAGGATCTGTAAGTCAATACCGCCTGCGGCTGCAATGTGTTGTTCATACTCAAGTCCAACAAGGCGTGGATTTTGCCCCTGGCTACAGGCCGGTAAATGCGTGTTTTGCAGGTTTATATCGATATGATTAAACAGCTGTGTTTGCATGAAACTGCGGTAGCTTTGTTTATGCGCAGGCGCGATATCAAAATACTCGTCCAGATTGAACGTCGTACAGTTGGCAAAACTAATTTTCTGCTGTTGGTATAACTGAATCAATTCCTGATAGAGCCGGATCGGGGTAGAACCGGTCGCCAAACCCAGCACAGGTCTGGTTTTATGTACCAGTAATGCCTGCACCCATTTTGCCGCTTCACGTGCCGTTTGTTCAGCGTCATCACACAGCACTATTTGCATGTCAGCCTCTTTATCTGGTCGTCATTGAATGGATGGTAACTGGTTTGTGTTCAACGCGCGTTGCGAATACCAATAAACTCCCCAGGCATCAGAATCTGCACCGTTGTCGGGTTTTAATAAAGTGACCTGATAGATTTCCGGTAATTGCGCCAACTTTTGTTGCACCAGATAGAACAGCGCTGAGACACCAACGCTTCCGCCCATCACAACATATTGGCATCCAGTCCAGGCCTTGGCATTGGCAATTAAAGATGTCAGTGCTGAAGCTGCGTCATCGATCAATTCGGCCATTGCAGGTACTGCGTCACTCAAAGCAAAAACTTCAGCCGTACTGACTGAGCGCCCGAGGAGCGCCGACGCTCGTTTGGCTAACGCGGTGCCGGAAGCAATGGCTTCCACACAATTATCACGGCCGCAGTGACATCGCACTGGCCTCCCCTGATGCGGCACAGTGACATGACCGAGATGTGCGCAAAAACCGTCGTCGCTCATCACCAACTGGCCATTTTGCATAATGCCGCCGCCGACCCCGGTTGATACCGTGATGTAAACCAGAGTCTCGGTTTTGCCACAAAATAGCCCTGCATGCTGCAGCAGTTTAAATTGTGCATAGGCGGCAGCCGCAGCATCGTTGATGATGGTCAGCGGTAACTTGAACAGTGAATTCAATTGCTGTTGTAGAGGGAGTTGTTTTTTCGCGGACAAAAAGCCAATGCTATCGCTGCGCACCTGACCAGTACAGGCAATCGCCAAATGCTCAGCCTGTTCAATCCAGCCTGAACAGAGCTGATACAAATGTTCTGCAAGACCGTCGAGGTTCGTATGAACCACCGAATCAATTTTGCGACGTTCAAGCACTGTGCCATCCTGAATCAGAAGCGCCGAAATTTTAGTACCGCCTACATCAATGGCAATAGTCGCTTTATTCATACAGATGCATGTTCCACACTTTGCACAAACCAGCCGGTGATGTGTTCAATCCTGGTCACCGCAGACCCCACAGTCACTGCTGTGGCACCCAGTTCAATCGCGCGTGCGGCTAATTCAGGCGTGTTGTATCGGCCTTCGGCTATCACATATAATCCCTGCGCTGAGAGATCGCGCACCAGTTTCAGATCCGGTTCTGAGGGCGTATGCTCACCCAGATATCCAGACAAGGTACTGCCAATAAAAGTACAGCCATGCTTTGCTAACTCAACGCCTGACGCGACGTCAGCACAATCAGCCATCGCGATACAACCATGCTGATGAATAGCAGCAAGTAAGCGTAGTGCGGAGACAGGCCGCACCCGATCCGTGCCATCAAAAGCAATAATCAGTGCGCCCGCCTCCGCCAGCGCTTTGACATCTTCCAGATATGGGGTAATACGAACCTCACTGTCAGTCAGGTCGCGTTTAATAATGCCTACAATCGGAACCTGGCAATGCTGCGCGACCAAACGAACCCTTTTCGCTCCTTCAATACGAAGACCTTTGGCACCGCCGGCAACGGCGGCCTGCGCCATCGCCAGCACAATATCGTCGCGGTCCATCGGGCTATCGGGGACGGGCTGACAGGAGACAATCAGACTTTGATGCAATGTGCTTAATAGACGCTGTTCTAACTGAGCGTTTTTAAAAGTCATACAGACCTCACTGAAGATGGTTGTTGTGATTTCGGTGCAGCAGATTGAGTGGATTGCATAGTAAACAGAGTGAGACCCGCCAGGTCTTTTTTACTGCCCGGAAACATCAGACTGGCTAAGTATCCGACAACCACACATGAGACAATGCCAATGGTGCAGTACAAGTAGCCATTAGCCAGATTGTACTTCCAGCACAAAACCATAATGCTGACACCAACCACTAAGCCAACCATCGCGCCAACACCGTTCGCCCGGCGAGTAACCACACCGAGCACAAACAGACCACCTAATGCCCCCATGAACATGCCAATCACAACAAAATAAGTATCCATCAACGACCGAATCGCCGGATCGATAAACACAAGTCCAACACAGGTACCAATGACGCCGACGATGAAAGTCAGCAATTGCGCTGCACGCATATAGCCCTTCTCTGTTTTGACCAGGTTCGACGGCCTTACAAAGTCGGTGACTAATGTTGTCGCCATCGAGTTAATGCTGGTGGAAACTGTCGACTGCGCGGCGGCAAAAATACCGGCGATGATCAGACCCGCTAAACCAGCTGGGAGTTGCGTCACAATAAAAGTCGGGAAAATTTGGTCAATCTGTGCCGTTGGATTGAGTTGTGCCGGATGCGCCTGATAAAACAGATATAAGCCGGTTCCGATGCAAAAGAACAACACTGAAGATGGCGCGGCGATAATGGCATTCGCCCAAATTGATTTCTTTGCGGCTTCAGGATCGGGCGTCACCATGTAACGCTGCACAATGGCCTGGTCTGCTGTGTAGCTCGACAGATTCTGACCAATCCCACCCAGCACAATGACCCAAATTGATAAGGTTGTAATGCTGCCGGAACTAAAATCGGCATTCCACAGCGTGAACTTGTCGTCTGAAAAACCCACGGTGACAAATTCGGAAATACCACCGTCAACCCCGGACACCAACACAACAAAACAAACGATAGCCCCCATTAACAGCACCACTGTTTGCAGCGTGTCAGTCCAGATGACAGCTTCAATACCACCCAATGTGCAGTAAAGCAGGCACAACACCCCCATCAGTAGCACACTTTCGGTCGCACTGAATGGCGTGATCGCCGCGATAGCTAGGGCGGTAAGAGCCATCACGACGCCCATCCGGCTCAGATGGAATAGCGTAAATAAAGCACTGGCAAACAGTCTGACGCCCATATTAAACCGCTTCGATAAGTACTCATAAGCACTGGTCGCGTCGATTTGACGGAAAAAGGGAATAGCTACATAAACGGCAACAGGCGCAACCGCGACAATCGTTAAGATGCCAATGAGCAACACCCAATCGGTCTGATACACGATGGCTGGCAAGGCCATATAGGTCAGCGAACTGAGCATGGTGGCATAAATGGAACACGCAGCGCCCCACCACGGAATCGACTGACCGCCGCGGAAGAAATCGTTGGTGTTTTTGTTCTTGTTCATGAAGTACAAGCCTAGCAATACAACCCCGACTAAATAGAGGGTCAGTACCAACATATTTAACCAGCCAAATTCCTGGCCCTGCCCTGCAACCACGGCTTTGTGAACACTCAGGCCGATGTCTTGTCGCGTCAGATAAATCAACTCCTGATCGGTCCAAAGACTCGCAACAACAGAACCTGTTGCTGCATCAGCCTGCTCGTATGCCGCCCAGGCTCTGGTGATTGTGTTGTAATGAAAAGTTGCGCCTGAGTCAGAAACAGCTAACAAGTGTGCCTGGCCAAGTGGATAGAGACTTTTGATATTTACTGCGGGGGCATTACGGGTCTTTAACTCAGACCAGGAACTGTTTGGCTTGTCTGGGTCAAACGACCAGGTTGATGACGCTGCAGCCTGCAGATTTGCATACAATTTATAACCACGGCCATCATGCTGAACAGCGAGCGTCATGCTATTTACGCCCTGCACTGCCGGCGCATTCAGCTCTTGCCAGCCTGATTTATCCGCTTCAGCCAAGGCCAGTTTGAATAAGCGTAACTCGCCATCTGCTTGCAGCAGCACATACAAGTGGTCGTTTAAGACCGAGCCTGCCAGTTGAGTCGGGATCCTAGGCAAGTCCGGGAGCTTTGTGGCCTGGGCAGAGCTACCGTTATCTGAGACTTTTAACCAGTTCACAGCAGCAGTATTCAAACCGTTGATTTGTCCACCGACAATAATGATCTGCTCTTTATATGAGACTGCGACGGCATAAGGCCTAACGGCCTCACTATCGAGCAATAACACTGGTTTAGATGCCTTGCCATTGAGGATATACAGTTGCTTTTGTGGTTCTAACTGTATCCCTGGCAACAAAATGGTTGTCCCTTGTTGCTGGACCAGACTTGCTCCATCACCAACGGCCACATTAACCAAACTGCTAGTCTGATCGTTTTTCCATTCTAAAAAATTGCTCGCAAACACTAATGGTGAGCTGATCAGTAACCAAACCCCAATAAGAAGTAACAGACATTTACGCATTGCATCCACCCAACAATTACACTGTATACCTGTTATACCACTATATTTGCATGAATTCTAGTCAGATTGTCATAACATCGGAGAAAAGAGGAGGGAGACGCGATCTGTGGGATCGCGCCGGGGAGTGTTAAAAATTAACTGCCGTAAATCTTATCAAATACATAATCGACATGTCGGCTCAGCGCTCTGTCAGCGCCTTCAATATCACGCTGTTTTATACATTCCACGATAGCTGCGTGATCTTCGTAACTTTGTCGATTCAGCTCTTCGGTGTTGACCGGATCAGGCCGGGATACGATCACCCAGTCGACCAAAGCCTGATGGATCGCAAGGAACAATGGGTTGCCAGGGATAGAGGCAATAACCCGATGAAAATAGATATCTGTTTTCTTAAACACCGCATTATTGTTGATAGCGTTTTGATTAAGTTGCAAAGCTTTCTCAAGTTCAGCGATTTGTTCATCTGTTGCATGCTCAGCCGCATAACGCACCAGACTTGATTCAAAGAACTTACGCAGTTGATCAAAATACTGCAGGCCATTGGGTTGGGCTAAAAAGTCTTTCGACATACCTGACAGTTCAGAAATAATGGTGTCGGCTGAAGGACGGGTCACGCGGGTCCGTTCGCCACTGGCGATCCGGACTAAACCTTTACGTGCTAAAGCAGACAATGCATCACGAATAGAAGGCCGCCCGACCCCAAATGCTTCCATCAGATCCCGTTCGGACGGCAGAGCTTCGCCTTCAGCCAGCTCGCCGCGTCGGATCATCTGTTCCAACTCTTCTTCAACTTTTTCCGACAGTTTTTTCTTGGTCACAATCTGTTTAATGCTCAGGGGCATGGTGCTTCCTTCTATCGCTAAACGTTCACCTGTTGCGCTATTATACCATTATATCGATAATTCTGATTTTGCGCTGTACCGATTTAGATAAATTTCAAATTTGGTCAGAACGCAAACAGATTTTGACGACTTTATATCCTTCCAACGCAGGGATGATAGTTTTTTTAAAGGAATTTCAAAGTGTCAGCTGCAGCCTATACGGCTGTTATACCATTATGAGGTCAGATGATGGCGATAGTTCAATCAGATAAGAAATTCACGACGCATAGAATTCGGTATGGCACTGATTCAGAACAGTTTGGCGACCTCTATTTGCCCGAGAATCAATGTAGTCGGCACGGACAATTCCCTGCGATAATCCTAATCCATGGCGGCTACTGGAAAGATAATCACGACTTAAACAGCTACGCCACGTCTCAATTGATACCAGAGTTGGTCACGTCAGGATGGGCTGTCTGGAATATTGAGTATCGTCGGATGAATAGCGAGGGAGACAATGTAAAAGCGCCATGGCCAAGCGTTTTTACCGATATTGCAGCAGCCGTTGATGCCCTGCGGCTATTTGCCGATGAACATTCGTTGGATATTCACAATGTATCAGTGATCGGTCATTCTGCAGGGGGCTGTCTCGCGTTATGGGCTGCTGGCAGACGCCAAATACCAGTGGCAAGTCCGTTATATAATTCAAACCCACTAAAGATACATAGTGCGATATCTATTGGTGGAGTGCTCAGCCTTACACACCCTGAAGACCTCTGCCAGCCAGCACAAATCATGCGATTGATGGGAGGTTCTGTGTCAGATTGGCCGGAGAGATATACAGCTTGTGACCCGGCGCAATTGTATAACCCGTCAGTGCGAACCCTCGTGATCCATGGCAGGAATGACCAAACTGTCAATGTCCGCCAGGCATTGCGTTATGCAGAGAATACTCCCAACACCATTCAGCTCGACATCTGGCCTCACACCGACCACTTCTCCATGTTGCCGCATGCGGGCGCCTGGAGCGAGCAACAGTGGCGGTCTCTGAATGAAAACATTAAGCGTTTTTTTGGACTTAGTCCTGACATGGCGGGGCGCTAGTCATAGCGGTTTTGACCAAATATTGTGGCAGCATCACGTCAGGATTCACTCGTGCCATCCATGGCACTCGCCCTAAGGGCGTCGCTGTGCGACGTGCCAAACGGCAATCCTGCCGCTTGGTCGAACAACAGGTTCTCATCCGACAGGGTACTATAAACGCAAAAACCGCCGAAATGGCGGTTTTATCCAATATTTTGACAGCATCACGTCAGGATTCACTCGCGCCATCCATGGCGCTCGCCCTACGGGCGTCGCTGTGCGAGTGCCAAACGGCAATCCTGCCGCTTGGTCGAACAACAGGTTCTCATCCGACAGGGTGCTATAAACGCAAAAACCGCCGAAATGGCGGTTTTGACCGAATATTGTGACAGCATCACGTCAGGATTCACTCGCGCCATCCATGGCGCTCGCCCTGCGGGCGTCGCTGTGCGACGTGCCAAACGGCAATCCTGCCGCTTGGTCGAACAACAGGTTCTCATCCGACAGGGTACTATAAACGCAAAAACCGCCGAAATGGCGGTTTTGACCGAATATTGTGACAGCATCACGTCAGGATTCACTCGCGCCATCCATGGCGCTCGCCCTGCGGGCGTCGCTGTGCGACGTGCCAAACGGCAATCCTGCCGCTTGGTCGAACAACAGGTTCTCATCCGACAGGGTACTATAAACGCAAAAACCGCCGAAATGGCGGTTTTGACGTTTATGGCGCACCCGTCATGCGCAAAACATATGTATTACCCGTCTTATACAGTCCATAAAATAAGTGCATCTCATTGATTTTAAACAAATACAATTCCAATACAGTCCATAGAGGACTATACTAGCTACATGTATTGACGGTTTCAACTGACGGTTTCCACTATGCCCTTATCTGACAGATCCATAGCTAACGCTAAGCCAAAGGATAAAGCCTACAAACTTACTGATGAGTTAGGGCTCTATGTGTTAGTCAACGCTACAGGCCATAAAGCCTTTAAATACGATTACCGCTTAGATGGTAAGCGCGGGACTTATACCATTGGCTCATATCCCCGAGTGAGCCTCAGTGAAGCCAGAGAAGAACACAGGAAAGCCAGAGAACTGGTTGCCAGAGGATTAGTACCAACAGCGGTAAGAGAAGAACAGAAGAGCAATGGGAAACGATTTAGCCATTACTTTAACGAATGGCTCAGAACCAGTAACTCAGCTCCCTCGACTAAAGCTGACATTATCCAGCGCGTTAACAAAAACTTACTACCGTACTTAGACGCTAAGCCAATAGAGCAATGGGATACCCGAGAACTCTACGATTTGCTAATGAAGGTAAGCGACAGAACCAGAGAAACAGCTTTAAGGCTTGCTGGTGTACTTAACCAAATCTTCAAACAAGTGTTTGTACTCAAGCTCATATCTGTTAATCCAGCTGCGGGCTTATCTGAACTGCTGCCTAAACCAGATAAGTTAACTAGTACTAACTTTGCACATATCACTAAACCAGAAGAACTTAGTAATCTACTGAAACAAATAGATTCACCGCCACCAAAGCAAGATTTTGTGGTTACTCAAGCACTTAAGCTGATGCCTTTACTGTTTTTAAGGCCGATAAACATCAGGTTTCTTAAGTGGGAGTATATTGATTTCGAAATCAAGATGATTAACCTACCAGCGACTGAGCTTAAAACTCGCAAACCGTTGCAAGTACCACTGGCAACGCAGGCTGTGGCAATCTTAGAGCATTTAAAACCCCTTACAGGACATCTTGAATATGTTTTCATTGCAACCAGAAGCAGCAGTAATAAACCAATCAGTGAAGCTACTTGTAACAACGCAATTAAGCGGATGATTAACTCTGAAACCAATGAGCCTTATGGTACTGGTTTTATGACCACTCACGGTTTTCGACATACTGCGAGTACTTTCCTTAATGAACTTGGTTTCGATCCGGATGTTATTGAGTTACAGCTTGCTCATATCAACAGAGACCGGATCAGGGCTACCTACAACAAAGCTCAGTTGATGGAAAAGCGTATTGAGATGATGCAGAAATGGGCAGACTACTTAGACGAACTGAGAGGAAAGACTTAAATGAGACAAACTTTTGTCGATTATTTGCAATCTATAGATCTTACGCAAGACCCGTCGTCGAAAATTCAAATCGCTTTGACACAGCTGCACAGTAGTAGTGGCTCTATCTACTTCACTCCTGAAAAGAGCATTGGAGCAGTTAGATCCAAAGTTATAATTAGGAACTTAAACAAGTTTGGCCCCTTCCAACAAATAACAGGTTTATTTAAGACATTTGAAAGCAATAAAGAATTGATATTTTTACCAGCAACCATGCCATATAGTAAAAGCGATAATATCCTGACAATCGGCAACTTTCTGAAAGATAAAACCCAATACTGTATTGTTGAAGAAAACATATTCGATGGCGGTTACATCAATCGGTCATATGACCTCGACTTATATGGCCCTACAGTCTTTGTAGACTTCCTGCAAACATCTGCACCGAGTAAAACGCAAGCTGGTAACACGATTAACCAAAAACTAGTCCCCATCGCGTCTAAAAGGAAACAAGCTGTCGTTGCTCACTTTGAGGAAGCCAGAATAAGTCAAAACTCAGGCGAAAAAGCAACCTATCAGGAGATTTACGACACGATGGGTGCCCCAACAAAGCAACAGTTATGGGACATTTTACGAGAAAAAGATATTGGTAATTTTCATGAAACCAGAACCGATAGAGCGCTAGAACCACTAGCTAGCATTGCTAAAGAGCTTGGCTTCAGATTCAAAGGTGGAAGACCAACAGGAAATAGAAAAATATAAATCGTTTAAAAACAAAAGCATAAACATACGAAAACCTACGCACGGTATTTTTTGTATATTTTTCGAACAACAAAACCGCATTAATATGACTCCGTAGCAACACATCACATACGGAGTACAACATGCAACACCCCACCAATAAACTCATCAGAATCAGAGAAGTGACCAAACTTACTGGTTTAAGCAAAAGCTACATCTATCAACTCACTAAAACAAACCAGTTTCCAAAGCAAATAAGCTTAGTCAAAGGAGGTACATCTGTAGCTTGGCTGGAAAGCGAGGTGAATGACTGGATCAAAAGCAGAGTTCAAGACCGGAACATTAACAATTAAAAAAGGAGCCTAAGGCAAACATGCCAGTAAGCTCCTTGAGATCTAGACCATCACATTGTAGACGAACACTGCATGTTAACCAAGGGCTCATCAATCCTATCTAAGGAATCATAATATGAACGAGCCACACTTTAACCAAACTCAACAAATAGTTTTTGAAGCTCTTGAAGCACATGGAACACTGAACACTTTTCAGCTCAGAGAGCTTGGTATTATTAATCCAAGTAAGATGATTTATGACTTAAGATTAAAAGGGTTAAGCATCAAGACAACACTCATATCTGCTATCGGCAATACAGGTAGGATTCATCCTAGAATCGCCCACTACAGCTTAGAGGGCCAAAAATGAGTAAGCTAACCCTCGATCCAATTAGCTCAATCATGAGCAAGGTCTATCAAACTAACTGGCTAGTTGAAAACTTCATCGAAAAACAAAGCTTATGTATGCTTTTTGGTGAACCAAGTACATATAAATCTTTCATGGCCATGGAACTCGCTTTCTGTATTGGTTCAGGAATTGACTGGTACGGAAATCCAGTGACAAAAGGTGAGGTTATATATATCGCCGGAGAAGGTTTTTCGGGAATACAAAAACGATTTCAAGCGCTGGCAATTAAGTATAGGAGCCCACCACCTAACCGGATTTATGTCTCATCTAAGCCACTAGAAATGACAAATCCCGAGTCAGTAAACGAATTTTTAAACATTATAAGTCAACAGACAATCAAACCAGCACTGATTGTTATTGATACCCTACACCGTAATTTTGGTGAAGGTGACGAAAACTCATCAAGAGATGTTGGCCTGTTTGTAAAACACATTGATAAGTTAAAAAATGCAACTAACGCAACAATACTGACAATCCACCATTCTGGCCATGGCGAAAAAGGACATAGCAGAGGTAGTTCGGCGATTAGAGCATCACTGGATAGCGAATATCAATTAAAAGCCAAATCAGGTGGTGTTGAGCTGATATGCAAAAAAATGAAGGATTTTGATAAACCTGATGTAATGGAGTTTGTGTTAAAGCCAATACAGGTAAAAACAGCTTCAGGCACGTTAGATTCGGCTTATCTGGAGTTAGCTGAATTGGATAAGCCAGCAAAGCAAACACGTGCCCAGCAGCTTCTACAGGCTCTAAATGATGCAACTGCTGATCATGGCATACCGGTTACGAATGCACTGTTGCATGCGCAACCAAACTTGTCTGGAAAACAATGCGTACCAGTGCAGGAATGGCGTCAAGCATCATACATCCTAATGGCAACCGAACTTCCGAAGCAACCCAGCAGGCAAGCTGCATTTAATCGGTGTCGGAACATTTTGATTCAGGACGGGTTCGTAATCGAAGAAAACGGATATGCAGTTTTAGTCTAACCCCCATACATACAGCCCCCCTTTAAGGGGGCTGATGTATGTATGGGGGGAACTTAGAACAACTCGGACGGACGCTTAATAGATCAAAGTTATCGTGATTAAAGATTGTTACTTGACCCGATGCAATGAACAGTTTGAGCGTCAAGTTGACACTGACAAGTAATCTTAACTACGTGCCAATTTTCGACGACGCAGACATAATGTAACTAGCCCTAGCATCAACAAGGTAATTGAGGCAGGCAGTGGTACTTCTGCAACAGCCTGACGGACTAAAGCCACACCCACATAATTCGCAGATTCCCACTCGCTCCAATTGTACTCCCAAAGCGCAGCCCCTGCGGTCATCTGATACTTAGAGTTTATTTCCGTATACGTGGCGTCATCGCTTACACTTGCACCATAAACAGAAAATGATGTACCGTACAATGCAACACTATAAGAATAAGGATCATCAGAGGCATAACACCACCTCTTCTTATTTTCATTACAAAGGTTGTCAGAAATATAGGTGATGCCAAACAAATCTAGAAAACCTTTATGCTCTTGTGCACCCCAAGGAGAGTTATTCGATTGATTTATACCTAGACTAGAGCTCCATTTTGACTTTCCAAAATTGAATCTATTGAATAACATGGCCATTTTATTATTATTTGCTAGCGACCATCCATCAGATTTGTACGCTGCAAGCGCCTGACTAATAGACATGCCTTTAGTTACATCCCACATCAACCATTCTAATCCCCCACCTTTGACAATATTGGAGGTACTTTCACGTTCATAGCCATAGTGAGAGATCAATGCAGCTTGTGAAGCGATTGATGTAACAAGCAAACAAGTAGCAATCAAAATATTTTTAAACATCAAAAAATCCTTATTTTTTGAGAGTGTTTCATAAATCTAAAGTGCCTTAGACTACTTAGATACGATTCGACGACGGCTGCATATTAAGCCAATGAAACCTAATGCTAACAGGGTTACTACACTAGGTGTTGACACCGATTTAGGAGGTGACTGTATGCTGCGAACGAGCATCGACCCGATTGTTGAATCATGAAAGTCATTTTTTATACGATATTGACACCTGTCATATCCTGTATTAAGACCATTACACTCGCTAAAATAACCAGCACTTCCTGTGTTGGCTATATAAGTGATTGTATACTTGCCAGTGTAAGGATCAGTACCCCAAGTACTACCGCTATTATTAGAAAATAATGCGACACTCAACTCACATGACATGCCGTATTCTGAACCACATTCTTTATCATCGCCGTAAATCGCACTAGCGTAATCGTAACCTGTGAGCCAGTCAGTACTATATTCCAAATCCACGCGATCTGAGCCACTTGAAATGTCGTATGTCAACATGCCAAAGAATCTTTTAAACCAAAGCGCACCGGCATAACTATCCTTCGAAAATGCGGTGTAGGTTCCACCCCACAATGATCCCAATAAAGTTTCTGTTTCTATTCGTGTGGCGTATCGCCAATCGCCTTTGTTCCACACGTTATTAAACCTGTCTATAAACCCAGATTTATTTTCAATATCGTCACGAGAAAATCCGGCAGTGTATGAAAGCGGCATCCACTCCAAACCTTGTAAATCAACGGTTTTTTCTTGCCCCGAGTGAGTAGTATACGTGTGAGTGCCAGAAACAAATCCAGCTTGGGTAGGCAGCGACAGCCCTAAAGACACAAGCATTAGAGCAGATAAAGCGTAATTCATTGTGTATCCCTATTGTGTGCTCATTACTTCATTAAGCTTCCAGCATTCCCGATAAGCAATACATATGCCACACAGTTAAAGCACTGATTTTTATGCATTTAAATTTATACTAATGATCTAATCTGTAACGAAAATTGACACGAAACCTTAATAGTAACAAGCATTTACTGTCAACCTTAAGTTTGCCTCAATGAATCAAAAACGCTATATACTGTATAAGCCGATACAAACCAATAAATAATCGGTAAAAACAATGCAAAACTGTTTAATTCAGCAAATCTGAAATCAATCTACCCTTAAGTTTATCCTGATTTTTTGTTTCTAAATGTATGGCAAAAATTTGAGCGGGAAAATAATTTGGAAAGTTGCTATGAACAAATATTTGATATTTGCTCTATGCGGGATAAAAAGAAGTAAGTCCAATCTATGTAATCCCCCCTCACAATTCAAGCAACACTGGCTTCTTCACTCGCTCCGCTCGCTCAGAAGATGTTGCTTGAATCGCTCGGGGGTTCTACTTCGAAACGCTGTAGTCTGAGTGCCCGCAAAAATAGACGAGCATTTAGTAAAACAGGCGATTTAACCTTGCTCCCCATTGTTCTTTCGCAATGCGAAAAATTCAAAAAATGATGTATTAATTTTAACTTTGACAACAGACAATTGCGTCAGTTAAGAACAAGATGCTAGAGTAAATGCCGCAATATTCAATATTTACACTCAAAATGAAAATTCAAAATTAAAAGGATCAACACCTTTATCGATTAATATTTTGCTCCAAAAAGACAAGAGTTTCGCGGTGAGTTCCGAACTATAAGTCGGATTATTTCTAAGGAATCGATCTGTCTCTTGCCAAGATCGCAGAGATACATCTGCAGAAACAGTACCGTCTATAGTCAGACGAAGATAACGCCCAGTCAATGAGTTGAAAAATATATCAAAAACAGTAAAATTTTCTTCACCACTAATTCGGTTATAAAACTGGTGAGTACAGATCTCTGTTAGTTCTACAATATTTTGGCTACTTATAAAACTTACTTCAGATGCAAATAAATTAATGGTATGCAATATCTCATTTTTTATTGCAGAATCTCTCGAATTAACTAGATTACCTTTTGCCCAAGCATTATAGACTGCTTTAATAACCACCAACCCTATATAACAAACTACTAAAAAACCAATAAATTCAAACATAGCGAATCCTTGTCAGTATAAATGTAAATCCCCAAACGCAACCTTATAGTGTCATTACTGTCTGCAGTAAACAACAGGTGAGATCTCTAAGGAGTAAAAAATATCTGGACCACATTAGTCTCCATGGGACACCACTGATTTAATAGTAACTGAATAGTTAGGAAGATCTGCATTGAGCGAAAGGAAGAACTCAGACTGTAAAAAGGTTGCATCAGTGCAAAAGTCAGATATTGCAGCCTCAAAAAGGTTGGTTTGACTTGGATTTGAGTTAAAAGGACTCAGGTTTACAGGAAATAGCTCATGTTGGTTTAGATGTATCACTAAGCACTCTGGCTGAGAAAACGAAAGTACCCCCCCACAACAAAAGTCAATTTCAGTTTTCTGTAGCACCACCCCACCCTTGTCTTCATCACAGGCCCAATGCGCGAGCATTGCTGGATACGAATGAGATGAGCCTAGTTAATCAGCACTGATAAGCTGTGAGTATGTAGGGAAAGAGGAATGACGGTCTTGATTGACGGCTTCGTGATTAGATTTAGGTGAAATAAGGATTTAAAATCAGAGGCTTGCAGGATATGAATGGCGCACCCGTCAGGATTCGAACCTGAGACCTCTGCCTCCGGAGGATGTTCGTACTGAGCTCAAATAGGTACCGGAAAAGCAAAATTTAGTCAATTATATCAACAACTTAATTATAATCAAAGATTTTTACAGCAACCGATTTACTGTCACAAAAGAGCGCTTTTTTACCCATTTTGTCACAGGCAACTGTCACAGATTTTTGTCTAAAAATGACCTCTGCTCACGACAAAACCGAAAAAAATGACCACAAAATTCTGAGTTTTTTTGTCGCATTTTTTCGACAGCTTTGACGTAGTTTAACTCAATAAATCTTGCTAATTGAAGTAGAGACCAATTCAAGCAAAAAGCCGTTTTACTTGATTGACGATGCGAAGCGGTAAAAAAAGCTGGCACCAAAAGATAAATCGTCACCGTCAAGTTCATTTTTACCAAAAGTATCCATTTATCCCCTGCAAGGGATAATTTGCAAATACCCCCTGTAGGGGTTATTGTTTATATATGCCTTATAGGGGATAAAATCAGGAGTTGGACGATGAGGATAACATCAGCTGCAGCGCTCGCGAATGCTGTCCGCAACCAGCGTAAGTTAGTGCAGAAAACGCAACGGGAAACTGCTGATCTGGTTGGCATCAAACAAACCACAGTCTCTGACTTTGAGCTTAAACCTGAATCGACCAAACTCGACACGTTATTCAAGATTTTAGCCGCATTAGATCTTGAGCTGCACGTCAGCAAAAGAGGGGCAGAACTGACTGATGGTAACAATAAGAAGCGGGAGTGGTAACCCATGCGCCTGCAGAGCTTAATGGTGGCGATGAACGGTGAAGAGATTGGAACCCTCTATCGCGACGGTGACGGTGCCATGTCATTTCAGTATGCCACCAGCTGGTTGCAGGACGTCGATGCTCGTCCCATTTCATTATCATTACCACTGCGTTCAGAGCGCCATCGCGGCACCGCAGTATTTAACTTCTTTCAAAATTTATTGCCGGATTCAGATGCGATTCTGACCCGGATGCAGACTCGGTTTCAGGTTGCAACGACTCATCCATTCGATCTGCTTGCAGCAATAGGCCGTGATTGCGTCGGCGCGATTCAGCTCTATCCCGCGAATAGCCAACTGCCCCCAGTGACGTCGATGACAGCAACCCCGCTTACCGAGAGTCAAATTGCAGCGCTATTGGCAGGCTATCAAACAGCGCCACTCGGCATGACTGAGCACAATGATTTTCGTATTTCATTGGCGGGAGCGCAGGAAAAAACAGCACTGCTCTGGTTTCAGGGACGATGGCAACAACCGTTAGGCAGCAGCGCGACCAGTCATATCTTTAAATTGCCAATTGGCCGACTGGAACACCATAACATCGACCTTTCCGACAGCTGCGAAAATGAATGGTTATGCCTGCAAATCGCCAAAGCGTTTGGCTTTGAGGCGGCCAACGCCGAACTTGCCACTTTTGGCGACAAAAAAGTACTTATCGTCGAGCGGTTCGACCGACGCTGGTCCCAAAACGGCCAATGGCTGATGCGCCTGCCGCAGGAAGACTTTTGCCAGGCTATGGGAATAGCGCCCGCATTAAAGTATCAGGCTGATGGTGGGCCAGGTGTCGCGGATTCAATGAAATTACTGATGGGATCACGTTTGGCTAGTGCTGATCGGGAGACTTTTTTCCGCACACAAATTCTGTTTTGGTTGCTGGCCGCCATCGACGGTCACGGTAAGAACTTCAGCTTGTTTATCGAAGCCGGCTCATCCTATCGGCTAACCCCCATTTACGACGTGCTCTCAGCTTTCCCACTGTTTGCATCAGGGGGTATTCAGGAGAAGAAAGCCAAAATGGCAATGGCATTAGAGGGCAAAAACCGTCAGTACCATGTCTCTATGATCCAGCCCCGACATTTTATCAGCACCGCCGAAAAGATTGGTTTCTCCGTGCCAAAAACCATCGAGATGATGCAGCAAATGGCAGATGCGACTGAGCAAGTGATCACACTGGTTCGAGCCAATTTGCCCGCGGGCTTTCCTGAATCGATTAGCAACGCCATTTTTGATGGCTTGAATGGGCAGGCAGATAAAATAAAGAGAGCCTTGGGCCTTGCAAGCTGAACCTCACCATCAAGACGTTACTCATCAGCACTGCGTAAAAAACAATCTCATATCGGGCTATCGAAAAAAGCGCATTACTTTGATGCTAGATTAATCACTGCTCGGGACACTCGGATCTTTGTTACTCATAATAACTGTCTGCATTGCAACCGCAGGTTCCAGCTCTGACTGTCGGTAATTAAATGCTTCAAATTCCTCTGATTGGTCCTCGTACCGGGTAATCACATTGCTCAGTGCTTCAATCACAACCAGATTGGCATCATAATCCTCGAGCAATACGTCCATGAGTGCCAACGCCTGCTCATGCTCTTCCGCTGAGTGAATACCCTTAATAATTGGTAAATTGGCGACTATACTCGCTGCAAGTTTTGTGACTTCGGCTATGGCTGACATAGTCCCCTCCTCGCCCTACATAGACGTTATGCTTCATTCCCAACAGTTGGAGAGCTATCCCATGCTGTCAACTCTTGCGGCATTGGTGCCGATGTATCGCACTTAGCCAGTAGATCCGCCAATATGTATTTCTTGCGCTTCTCGGCCAGTGCAATCACAAGCTTACTCTCAACAACAGTCATATCCAGCTTATCGCCAAGCTGAAATTCCAACTCTTTGATTAACTCGTCGGGCAATATAATGCCTTGTGAATTATCGATTTTACGTAATACAGTTTCCATAATTTTCTTACTCGAGCACGCGCTTAGTTCTAAGCATAATGCAAATCTCTGTTGTATCAAAAACGACCTTTTTGGCATTCTTATCAGCTAGCAAAATTGGCTAGGTCAATCGGGTCATCCTTGAGAGTCAATGGTTTCATCCTTATACTCAGGTAACATGAAACCCGCGACTAAGGTGAAACGTGAGCGTAGAAACCTACAGCATTGTTCTAGTGATTGTTACAGTGTGCCTAGTGGTTGGTATCTTGGCATATGGTGAACGCATCGCGCGCAAAAAGTTTCTTAAATAACCAGTGGAAACACGCCTAGCGCTGAGTTCGAATATTCTGCTTAGTCTAAATTATACTCAACATCCATATTTGCATTCGGGGAGCCATTCATGACCATGCAGCAAATCTCAATACTTATATTGGTCGTAGGCTTTGCTCTTATCGGCCTGATTCTTTTTGCTGCTTACAAAGTAGCCGAGTACAAGGATATGAAGAAGATTCATAAGTCCTAGGCTTGTAGTTACAGTTCATTCAGTCGTTTCTAAGCAGCACCTCGGCTTCATAATAACGGCGAAAGTGCAACTGTGTCCCGGCCCCATGTTTACATTGAACGCGACGGCCTTTATCTGGATGGAAATTCACATTTCTGTATACCCCAGGGTTAAAAGGCCTATCTAAGCAAAGTGCTGGCGCGGAATTCCAACCTAATACAACATCCTGTTATGTGTTCAGTCTACAGAGTTTGAAACAGAAGGATCTGAAACGTCATCTACATACTCAGCAACTTTACTGAGTGGAACTTGGAAAAAAGCGCATAGTTTATCCAGGACATCCGTGGTCGCGTTATATCCTTTCTGGTTCGCGATCCGCGATAAAGTCGTGCGATGCACTCCTGTCGCAGAAGATATCTCATCCATTGAAACTCGCCGATTTTCTTTGAATTCCTTGTCAACAATAAGCTCTTTAAGTCTGAATCGGATCATAGCTCCTCCTTTAGCTGCATCTTAAAAGATTTCATGCAGAAAATCATCTTGCGTGTCATTTAAGCTACAAAAACCTCTTGACAGCATCATGTAGCTCATGAATCATGTACTTTATAAGCTACATTAATACACGAGGAGATACTATAAATGCTTATAACCTACCTAACTACCGCAGAGCTTTCACGCATCATTAAGTACGATGCACGCACGATCCGCGAACAACTGAAAGACCGTGTCCTGTTTGAAGGGATCCACTACATCAGGCCATTTGGTGGAAGCAAAATCTTGTTCATTTGGGAAGCAATTCAACGCGACCTTCAAGTCCCGCAACAGCAACTACAACGCGAGGTGATCCCGATGGCAAATGGTGGGGTGGCCTATGGGGCAAATTAGAGCTCGGCGGGAAACCGGTAATTTACTGATCGATTTTCATTTTCAAGGTGTCCGCTGTCGGGAGCAAACAGCATTACCGGATAACCCTGCGAATCGGAAAAAGCTGCAAAAGCTTCTTGATCAGATTGAGTTGGAAATCAAACTGGGACGTTTTGTCTATGACCATTACTTTCCGAACAGCAAACTTGCCGAGCAGTTTTGTCAGCAACAACGCCACTTACTGGCTTTGAACAAAGCCGGACGCTTACCAACTTTTGCAGAATTCACGGAGATTTGGCTTGAAGAGATGGCCGTCACATGGCGAACATCCTACAAAGATACGGTAGTGACCTTGATTAAGCTTCGGATCTTACCGACGTTTGGAGACAAGTTGGTCGACCGCATCACTAAAGCGGACATCATGCAATTTCGCGCCTCACTCGGCAAAGTACGTCGCGAAAATGGCACTGGCTTGACCGCAGGGTATATCAACCGACACACCAAAATCATTTACATGATCCTCAATGAAGCAGCCGACCGGTACCATTTTACCGCGCCTGTGCGCCTCAAACCACTCAAAGTTCAAAAGACTGACGTCGATCCGTTCACGATGGAAGAAGTTGAATTGTTTATCAATCATGTAGGCCCCCGGTTTCGTGATTACTTTATTGTCCGCTTTTTTACCGGGATGCGGACTGGTGAAGTTGACGGCTTACAGTGGCGCTTTGTTGACTGGACTCGCGGCATCATTTTGATCCGCGAGACCTGGGTCCGCGACCGTCTGGAATATACCAAAAACGATGGCAGCCAACGCGAAATCAAAATGTCCGAGCCCGTTCGAAACGCCCTGCTTCGTCAGCGCGAACTCACTGGCAAAGCAAAGTTTGTGTTTAGCACCAAAAAAGGCACACCTCACAATCATCGTAATGTCACGCAACGGATTTGGTACCCCACGTTACATGCTCTGGAATTACGCGACAGAACGCCTTATCAAACTAGGCATACGGCGGCAACTCTGTGGTTAGCGGCTGGCGAAAACCCCGAGTGGATCGCGCGGCAGATGGGCCATACCACCACAGAGATGCTCTTTCGCGTCTATAGCCGCTACGTCCCCAATCTGACCAGACAAGATGGCTCCGCAGCGGATGCATTACTGCAACGCATTCAGTTCGGAGGTATTCAATGATTATGATTGAACAAACTGCCTGGTATAAGCAGTGCCTTGTTGAAAAAGAATTCGAACGGCGAATTCGACTGCTTGGCACTTGGCTGATGTCAGAAGCGAATTTGTCCGCACATGGTCTCGAGCTTGCAATTGCGTCTGATGACTTTGGTGATTGTTGCAATGAAGAGTTCATCTACAACTGGGTAAAGGCAACTGTTTGCTGCCCGAGTTGCCTACGCGGTATGGGCCGGCAAAAGTTAAGAAAAAAATTCATTTACTGGCTGCTTGACCATCATTTTTACATAGAACTCCACTGACCGATCGGTCGCACTTTAAATGCTGAGTGAGGATCCACTATTTACTTTTAAGCAAAATCTCAATATCGTTAAGTCGTAGGCTCTGTAATTAAAGAGCTTCTGCATCGGGCGTTCCGGGACTTAGTCTGATGTAGCTGGACAGGTGTTCTAATCCGGAAGAACACTGGTAGTGGCAGCACCTAAAGTGCTGGTTTCCGAACCATAATGCTAAGGAAACGCTTCGCCTACCGCCTACATACAAAACGCGCTATATGCGCGTTTTGTGTTTCATACGTCTCAGGTTACGTGAGCTCATTCGAACGAGTTAACATTTCGCAGCAGCCTTTACCTGTCTATTGTTGTAGCTCGAGCAGCTATTGCCATTTGTCAGTGCAAAGCACCACGTACCAACCAAACCCCTGCCCCGCCCTTTATTCGGATTGGCCGCTCGAACCAATATGTAAAAGAAGACCTGGACCTGTGGCTGGGTGCGTTATCCAATCAGCAACACCTGAAGCAAGTAGATTGATCTGCTAAAGCCTGCACCATCGAATTGTCGCAAAAGCTACTGCTGAAGTTGACAAGGCAGGTGTATGTGCGATCATAACTGTATATAAATACAGTTATTGGTGATTATGTCCGTTTCTTTTCTTGGCGAGTCTGCTATTCGCAGCACTCTGAAATTGCCACTTTTTGTCAGTAAAGTTTCGGCAGGTTTTCCGTCACCGGCGCAGGACTACGTTGAACAAACGCTGGATTTAAACGAACTGTGTATTAAGCGCCCGGCCGCGACTTTCTTTGTACGGGTTGAAGGCGAATCTATGATTGAGGCTGGTATTTTCCATAACGATATCCTGGTGGTGGACCGTTCAGTAAAACCAGTCCATGGCGATATTGTGGTGGCGCAAGTGGATGGTGAGTTTACCGTCAAAGAGCTGTGTTTAAGGCCAAAATTGATGTTGGTGCCGCGTAATAGTGCCTTTCAGCCCATTTGCCTTGCCAGCGACAACGAGCTGCAAATCTTTGGGGTGGTGACCAACGTCATCAGGCAGATGAGCCGCTCGCATAAAACCCTGTAGTGATGAACAAAACCTTTGCGCTGGTTGATTGCAATAACTTCTATGCGTCCTGTGAAAAGCTGTTCCGGCCGGATTTGGCCAGTACGCCAGTGGTTGTTCTTTCGAACAACGACGGTTGTGTGATTGCCCGCTCACGCGAAGCAAAAGCGCTCGGTATTAAAATGGGCGTACCCTATTTTCAGGTGCGTGAGCTGGTTGAAAAACATCGCATCGTGGTGTTTTCGTCGAACTATGCGCTGTATGCCGATATCTCGTCCCGGGTGATGGCAACGCTTGAACAGCTGGCGCCTGCCGTGGAAGTCTATTCGATTGATGAAGCCTTCTTGAATTTAACCGGCTTCGACCAGGCGATATCGTTCACTGAGCTGGGTTTAGATATCCGCCAAACCATTCAAGATTGGATTGGTATGACAGTTTGTGTCGGCATTGCACCAAGCAAAACAATGGCAAAATTAGCTAACCATGCAGCCAAGAAATGGCAGAAAACCGCAGGCGTAGTTGATTTAACCAGTAAAGAGCGGCAGCGTAAGTTAATGGCTTTATTGCCAGTCAGCGAAGTGTGGGGAGTTGGCGGTAAACTGACAAAACGTCTCAACGAGTTAGGTATTCACACCGCCCTGCAGCTTGCGGATGCCTCACCAAAAATGCTGCGCCGGCAATTTTCTGTGGTGCTCGAGCGCACCGTAGCAGAGCTCAATGGCGAATCCTGCCTAGCCCTAGAAGATGTAGCAGCAAACAAAAAAGAAATCGTTAGCTCCCGCGCCTTTAGCGAGCGCATCACTGAATTCACTCATATGCAGCAGGCGGTATCTGAATATGTACATCGCGCATCTGAAAAACTGCGTAGTCAAAGTAGCAAAGCCAAACAGCTGACGGTATTTATCCGCACCAGCCCTTTTAGCAATCACGGCCAAGATCCGTTCTACAGCAATTCTGCAAGCGGTGTCCTGATAAGCCCAACTGACGACACGCGCGATTTTCTGCACTTGGCCGGTGAGCTTTTAAAGAAAATCTGGAAAGACGGCTACCGCTACGCCAAAGCTGGCGTGATGTTGGCTGATTTTTATGATGAAGGAACTGAGCAACTGCAGCTATTTACAGACGCTGCTAACGGCGGTGTTAGTGAGACAACGCCCCTGTATCGTGCAAATCCTGCACTGATGATAGTGCTGGATGAGATCAACCACAGCGGTAAAGCCAAAGTGTTCTTTGCAGCAAAAGGCCTTCAACAAGACTGGGCCATGAAACGCCAGCTGTTATCACCAGCGTATACGACAAAGTGGAGGGATATCCCGAAGGTTTGCTAAGAGCGATTTGCAGACATTTGTAAACTTGTAGGGGCGACCCTTGCGGTCGCCCGCAATCCGCTGAATTCGGGTAGGCGCAAGGCCTACCCCTACGGTTCATCAAATATCCTCTTTTGGCACAAAGCCGCGATCCGACGAAGTGGAACTTTCCGTGAAAGTGGTGGTGCAATTAATTTGCAACACATGGTAAGGAACGGTTACAAGGAGGTGGTAAATTAAATGCAATTATCCAGAAAGGATAAAAAGAGCCCGGCTCTAACAACTGGCCGGGCTAGTAGCATCATGAAAATGTCTGGCTAGTTTAGCCTGAATTTTGCGACAGTAGCATTCATTTGTTCTGCCAGTTCGGCCAATTGCTCACTGTTCTCTGCATTTTGCTGAGCCGCTTCGCTGGTGTCTTCCGCAACGGTGTTGATGCTTATGATTTTCTGGTTGATATCCTCGGCAACAACAGCCTGTTGCTCAGCAGCTGAAGCGATTTGCGTATTTTTGTCGCTGATGGCCTGGATGTTCATCAATACCGCCGCTAATGTCTGACCGACAGTTTCGATGCGGTTATTTCCCTCGCTCGCTTTAATTTGGCTTTTTGTAATGGCATCAGCAGCTTCTTGGGAGCCACTTTGAAAGGCTGAGATCATCTGTTGGATATCTTTCGTGGATGCGGCAGTGCGACTAGCAAGCGCTCTCACTTCATCGGCTACCACTGCAAAGCCTCTGCCCTGCTCGCCCGCCCGGGCCGCTTCGATTGCAGCATTCAACGCGAGTAAATTGGTTTGTTCCGCAATACTATTGATAACATCCAAGACAGCTGTAATTTCTGTACTTTTGCCTTTAAGAAGCTCAATAACCCGGGCTGTGGCACTGACTTCCTGAGATAACTCGCCAATCAAAGCGATTGTTTGTAGTAATTGCTGCTGACCCTGCACTGCATTTTTCTGCACAAGCTCTGAAAGCTCTGCAGCTTCTGTCGTTGTCAAAGCAACATCACGAACCGTCGTGCTCATCTCATGCATAGCGGTCGCTGCGAGTTCCGTATCCTGTTGTTGACGTTGGATCCCTTTAAAGGTCTGCGCTGTCACGACTGACGACTCTTCGGCAGCTGCGGCTAATTGGGCAGATGCACTACTCAGTCCACCAATCACTTTTTGCAACTGTGTAACTAAAGATGCTGTGGCCCGGGCTATATTCCCAAACTCATCATCGCCGGCACCTGCAGTGATTTGGTGGGGATCCATGGTTAAATCACCTGATGCAACAGCCACCAGCGTTTGTTCTATCGTAGTAACAGCATCGGTCATGGAGTGAATCATTTTGCGAATGACAATCACAGTGACAATACCGAGCAAGCTCAATAACACGGCCAAAAACATCAGTTGATTGAGCGCAGTTCGCTTTAACTCAGCAGCCTCTGCAGAAAGCTCATCAGACAACACTTTCTCGAACTCTGTGAGTTTGGCAATTCGTGCAGTAGCCAGGTCAAACCAAGCTGCATCATCAATTGAAAATTCTGTCGCGGTTGCTTTGGCAAAAGCTTGCTGATGAATATCGGCGACTTGGCGAAACTCCGGGAGTAACTGCATGTCATCCCAGCGTTTTTTCTGTGCTGCTGTGAGCATGCCAGACATGCTTTCAGCATAGGCACGATAAGCCCCCAGATTGTTGGCAAAAGTAGTCAGCGTTTGCTCGGTAAAACGGCTCTGGCTGAACACTATGCCTAAAATTGCGCGCTCCCGTCCGGCTCTTTCTTTTGTTTCAATGAGTTTATTCAGCGTGGCCAGGCTTCTACTTAACCCTAAGTGCTCAAGCTGAAGCTCAGCTTGATGATCATTAGCGATAAGATCTGCGATCAATTTGGTGTAACGGGTAGCAGATTCAGCACTCGCCACTGAAAGCCCGTCTATTTTTGTCCTGAGCTCATCTACTTCAACTTGAATGGCTGAAAATTCTTTGATACCGATTGGTCTTACTAAGCCAAGAGCGTCGTCTGTTTTGTTGCGCAGTCCGGATAACCGCTCTTTGAAGCGTGATCCCTTACTTGCCAGAACGACACCACTTGCGCCTCGTTCAGCCTGTAAGGTGCCGATCAATTGGCTTACTTTCACGGAATGGCTGACGGTCGTTTCAACCTGCAGTGCGATAGTGTAGTTTCCCACATCCATCAAAATACGATTGAGTGCCAACCCAAGCAGAGCCAGAACAGGCAGAGTGAGTAACAAGATTAGTTTTGCTTTGACTGTAAGATTGCGGATTTCCATCGTCATGATAGGCCTTCTATTTTTCCCTGATAGAAACAACATAGGAGATGCTCGGAAAAAGGCAAACAACTACCACTTTCGGATTAGACCTTGATTTAACTACCTAGAAAGTGCAAATAGCTGCCACATTGATCACCTATATTTCACTTGGGGCGCATGATTGTTTAAGCAGGCAACACTGTAAGTAAGCCGATATCCAAGCACTTAAACTCGTTCGCGAAGCAAATTATTGCGCAACAACGCGCGCCGGACGCTCAGACACATTTTTCCGAATCGGCGGATCTCGTCAAATTTCGGGCTTACACCACGTTTCATCGCACACTCCCAATAACAGATCTCGCTATCCACCATTTCGAGTAGCTTTTTAGGGCAGCCGGCACAATCAGTATTAGCACCACAAATAAAGGTGCTCGGCTCATACAACGGAAATTCAGCTTTTACCTGCTCAATAATCTCGCGCATTGCAGTCATGCGATCCGGCTTCATTATCGGCGCTCATTTGCATTATCTGATGCAGGAGGTCGGGTAGACTGAGCGTTTATAGCGGCATGCCTATCCGCTATTTCCTGTGCTATTAGCTCCTGAAAAAACAGCAGGTGCTGATTGAGTTTCAGAATGCCATCAAGCAATTGTTGCTGGGTGTTGAGCAGCCGAGCTTGGGCGTTTAATTCAGCAAGGCTCAAAGGTATTTGGTCTCCCTGTGAACATAGACCGCAGGATAATGTTATTGATTTCTCAATACTACCCGGACACAGGGATGAAACTTGTTTATCACGCGTAGACACTTATCCACCGAGACTTCATGATGAGTCGCTACATCATGAAGCCCGGCGCTCTTTGTGCCAATTCACCTTAAGAGGTAGTTCTTGTAGTTCTAGGCTGGAACTTTCTGCGCGAGGTACTCAGGATAAAACCTGAAATAGACGCCGGTGCCGCCTTCAGTACGTCGCTCTACCCGCAGTTCCCCGTGCAGTTGCCGGCTGCGTTCCTGCATGATGGCAAGACCATAATGATTGAGCTTTTCCGCTTTATCCGGAATACCAATGCCGTTGTCCTCAACACAAAGCTCTATCCATTTGTCCGGATGTTGTTTGAGTCCAACCAATACTTCGGATCCCTTACTATGGTGTACAGCATTCTGACTGGCCTCCCGCACTATTTGCAGCAAGTGGATTTCTTCTTGTGGTGACAGTGGAATATTCGCTAACTGGTAGTCGATGCGAAACCGCATTCCCGACTGCTCAGCTAACACGGTCACGGCCTGCTGCAGCGCAGCCTCGACACCGCCGCCATCTACTTTTAGTCTGAATGTGGTTAATAACTCACGCAGCTGACGATAGGCACTATCAAGCCCCTGCTTTAGTTCATCAGTGATTTCCTGCAGAAGCTCGGGGCGTTGTTTTTCAATAGCTTTATTCAGCCTTGTCACCTGAATTTTCAGATACGACAACGCCTGAGCTAAAGAATCATGCAGTTCACGGGCAATGACCGTACGCTCTTGCATTAAAACTAACCGGCGGCTCTGCTCTTGTTCTTGCTTTAAACTCAGCGCTATCGCGATATGACCTGCAACACTGCGGAATAACTGCAGCTGCCAATCACTTAAGGATTCTGTACTGTGAGTACGGACAACTAACACGCCATGATGCTGAGTCTCGCGCTGAACCTGAAATCGATACACCCAGCCACTATTATCCATCTGACCACTATCACTGGCCGAAGTACAATCACCACAGCTAGAACGTCCGCATTCTTCATGACTGTTATCAGGCAAGATTTGTAAATAAGGCCGGCTGCCCTGCTCGGTCAGTAGGCACAACTCAATGTCTGCCACCGATACAACCTGCTGTAATTGCTGCACTATGGTGTCCAGTCTATTGCGGTCCACAGTTTCAATAGTCAGGTCCCGCACCATATCGTATAAAAACTGCAGTTTCGTATTAGAAATTTGCAACGCCTGAGTTTGAGCGTCCACCCGTTTTTGCAAGGTGCCATACATAGACGCAATAGCGTCTGACATTTTATTCAGCGTTTGGGCCAAAACTCCCAGTTCATCCTTTTCCTGTGGCTCGACACGACAAGTAAAATCACCTTGGCCGATCCGATGCGCAGCGCGGGTTAATTCACTTAATGGTTGCTCAACCCTATTGCGTAACCAATGCAGGACCACAGCGGCGAGAAACACTGTGGTAAAAAGCGCGAAGATTTGCACGATGCGTAATAAGCGGACCTTATGCTCAGCATCCTGCTGAATGGTGCTGACCAATACTTCGATATCATTCACCTGACGCTGCGCACGAAGAAAGCGCTCTGATGCCGACAGTTGCTTCAGCTGCTGGTCCAGTTGCAGCCAATTTTGCCTCGCTTGGACGAACTGCAAATTCAGCTGTGGATTGGCCGTTTTCATGTGGCTGAATACCGGGTGCTGCCAGCTCTGTATCAGCTTTTCCCGCGCAGCCAGAAAATCTGTACTCGATGGCTGTTCACTTAACATCACCACTTTGAAAGTCTGCATCCGCAGTGACCCGGCGACGTTGATCGCTAACGCATCACTATCGGCCCGTTCGGACAGCCAGTAGGAAATAATCATGGTCCCTAGCGCTAAAGTGACGATGATCCCAAGAGCAATGCCAATGCGACTGACAATTGAAGACTGATGCTTCAATAGAGGTTTGATTTTTGACATGCCGGCTCCTTGGGTTGATAACCGGATTCTACCTCTTTCTATGACCAATTTCAGGGGCTACTCCTTTTGCGCCAGACCTCAAACCACCAACAGCCTGGCCGATTTACATTTCATATATTCACTAATTAATTCAGATAGATAGCAAAAAACAAAAATACCCACTTAGTGGTACTTTCAACCTCTTGTACCTGTTTGCACTCCGTGGATTGCTTGCGCCAAATCAATCATGATTCTGCTTGCGCATTCCAAACTACTGGCAAGTTCAGCAAATGATCCGGCATACCAATATCAACCGGGTCGGCAAGCAGGAGTAATACAATGAGTCACTTGCTCGACAAACTGCGTTTTTTTAAAACGCGCAGCACGCCATTCGCCGACGGGCACGGCGTTACCACCAATCAGGACAGAACCTGGGAACAGGGTTACCGCCAACGCTGGCAACATGACAAGATTGTCCGCTCCACTCATGGCGTTAACTGTACAGGTTCATGCAGCTGGAAGATATATGTCAAAGATGGTCTGGTGACCTGGGAAACCCAACAAACTGACTACCCACGCACTCGTCCGGATCTGCCGAATCACGAGCCGCGCGGCTGTCCTCGCGGCGCCAGCTACTCATGGTACATCTATAGTGCGAACCGACTGAAATACCCGAAAGTTCGTCAGCATCTGATGAAACTGTGGCGCGAAGCCAAAGCGGTACATCAGGACCCGGTCAAGGCCTGGGAGTCGATTGTTTCTGATCCGGTCAAAGCCAAAAGCTATAAAGAACGCCGCGGTTTAGGTGGTTTTATCCGTGCCAGCTGGGATGAAGTCAATGAACTCATCGCAGCAGCCAATATTTACACAACCAAACAATATGGCCCAGACCGTGTCACCGGCTTCTCGCCGATTCCGGCGATGTCGATGGTGTCTTACGCCGCTGGCGCGCGTTATTTGTCGCTGATTGGCGGCAACTGCTTAAGTTTCTACGACTGGTACTGCGACTTACCTCCATCGTCACCACAAGTTTGGGGCGAGCAAACTGACGTACCTGAATCGGCCGACTGGTACAACTCCAATTACATTATTGTCTGGGGTTCCAACGTGCCACAAACACGGACACCAGACGCACACTTCTTATCCGAGGTGCGTTATAAAGGCACCAAAACCTGTGTGATCACATCGGATTATTCCGAAGCTTCCAAATTCGGTGACACCTGGCTCGCGCCAAAACAAGGCACTGATGCGGCCCTGGCCATGGCTTTTGGTCATGTCATTTTAAAAGAATTCCATGTCGACAGCCCAAGTAGTTATTTCACTGATTACGTGCGTCGCTATACCGATATGCCGATGCTGGTTTTATTGGAAGAACAAGACGGTAAGCTGGCTCAGGGCCGTTTCCTGCGCGCAGCAGATCTGATCGATAACCTAGGTGAAGCCAATAATCCAGACTGGAAAACGATTGGTGTCAAACAAGACGGCAGCCTGACCAGTCCAAACGGCGCCATTGGTTACCGCTGGGGCCAAAACACCGATCAGGTCGGTAAATGGAACCTGGAGCAAAAAGACAAAGACGGCGACGTTGAACTGAAACTGTCGTTAATTGACGCGCACGACGCTATTGCTGAAGTGGCCTTCCCGTATTTTGGTGGTGCGCCACATGAATACAAATACTTCCAACATACCGAACATGACGAAGTACAGATCCGTCGCATTCCGGTGCGTAAAGTCCAACTGAAAGATGGTACTGAAGCCTTAGTAGCCACAGTATATGACCTGACGCTGGCGCATTATGGTGTCGATAACGGCGCAGCTTTTGGTCTTGCCGATCCACATCGCGCCGCTTCATATAACGACAACGTGCCATACACTCCGGCCTGGCAACAAGCTATTACCGGCGTCGAGCCAGAAGCTGTAATTCGGGTGGCTCGCGAGTTTGCCCGCAATGCAGACAAAACCCGTGGCCGTTCTATGGTCATCGTCGGTGCTGCGCTCAATCACTGGTACCACATGGACATGAACTACCGCGGTCTCATCAATATGCTGATGATGTGTGGTTGTATCGGTCAAAGTGGTGGTGGCTGGGCACACTATGTTGGTCAGGAAAAACTGCGGCCACAAACCGGCTGGGCGCCACTGGCATTTGCCACTGACTGGCAGAAACCACCACGTCATATGAACGGCACCTCATTTTTCTATAATCACGCCAGCCAATGGCGCTATGAAAAACTCGATATGGCTGAGGTGGTATCACCGCTGGCCAATAAGGAAAAATGGACCGGCTCCATTATCGATTTTAACAGCCGCGCCGAACGCATGGGCTGGTTGCCTTCTGCACCGCAGCTGGGCACCAACCCACTGCATCTGGCGGCCAAAGCCAAAGCGGCCGGGCTGGATTTAAAAGATTATGTGCTGCATCAGCTCAAATCTGGCGACATTAAGTTCGCCTGTCTGGAACCAGAAAATCCACAGAACTTTCCGCGCAATATGTTTATCTGGCGCTCTAACCTGCTGGGTTCCAGCGGCAAAGGCCATGAATATATGCTGCGTCACCTGCTTGGCACCAAACATGGTTTGCTCGGCAAAGACTTAGGCGGTTTTGGCGGCAAAAAACCAGAAGACGTGCAATGGACCGACGCACCAGCCGAAGGCAAAGTTGATTTGTGGGTGACGTTAGATTTCCGCATGTCGACTACGTGCCTCTATTCCGACATCGTGCTGCCAACCGCGACCTGGTATGAAAAAGACGATATGAACACCTCGGACATGCATCCGTTTATTCATCCGTTATCAGCTGCGATTGACCCGGTATGGGAAGCGCGCAGCGACTGGGAAATATTTAAAGGCATCGCCAAAGAATTCTCACGGTTATGCCCGGGCCACTTGGGGGTGGAAACCGATCTGGTCACCACGCCAATGCACCATGACACCCCGGCAGAGCTCGCCCAGCCGTATGGCGTCAAAGCCTGGTGGAAAGGTGAATGTGAGGCCATTCCTGGCATCACCATGCCACACCTGAATGTGGTTGAGCGCGATTATCCTAATACCTATCAGCGGTTTACCTCGCTTGGGCCTTTGCTGGATAAAGCTGGCAACGGCGGTAAAGGCATCAGCTGGGATACCAAAAACGAGGTGCATTTCCTCAAAGAGCTGAACCGCACCCATACCGCTGAAGGCGCCAATAAAGGCCTAGCACGAATTGAAACTGCGATTGATGCCTGTGAAGTGATTTTAAGCCTGGCGCCGGAAACCAATGGTCAGGTTGCGGTGAAAGCCTGGGCGGCTTTATCGAAAATTACCGGCCGTGACCACCGCCATCTGGCGCTGAACAAAGAAGATGAAAAAATCCGCTGGCGCGACATCGTGGCACAACCACGTAAGATCATCTCCTCACCAACCTGGTCAGGCTTGGAAGACGAGCATGTCTCTTATAACGCCGGCTACACCAACGTGCATGAGCTGATCCCATGGCGCACCATCACCGGCCGCCAGCAGTTTTATCAGGACCACGAATGGATGCGAGATTTTGGTGAACAGCAATGTGCTTACAAGCCGCCCATCAACTTAAAAACCGTGGCGCCGGTGCTGCACAAGAAGCCCAATGGCAATAAAGAGATCGTGCTGAACTGGATCACACCGCACCAGAAGTGGGGGATCCACAGTACTTACTCTGACAACTTGCTGATGCTGACCTTGTCGCGCGGTGGCCCGATTGTCTGGCTGAGTGAGTTAGATGCACAAGCGGCAGGTATCGAAGATAACGACTGGATTGAAATCTTCAACGTCAATGGTGCCATCGCCGCAAGGGCGGTCGTTTCGCAACGCGTACCGGAAGGCATGAGCATGATGTATCACGCACAGGAGCGGATTGTAAACGTACCTGGTGCAGAGACAACAGGTACCCGCGGCGGTATCCACAACTCAGTGACCCGCGCTGTGATGAAGCCGACTCACATGATCGGTGGTTATGCTCAGCAAGCCTATGGCTTTAACTATTACGGCACTGTCGGCTGTAACCGCGACGAGTTTGTCATCGTGCGCAAGATGAGCAATGTCGACTGGTTAGACACCAAATAAGGTTGGAGTAAGAATTTATGAAAGTCAGAGCCCAAATCGGCATGGTGTTAAACCTAGACAAATGTATCGGTTGCCACACCTGCTCTATCACATGTAAAAACGTCTGGACCTCACGGGAAGGCGTGGAATACGCCTGGTTCAATAACGTCGAAACCAAACCAGGCATTGGATTTCCGAAAGAATGGGAAAACCAGCAAAAATGGCACGGCGGCTGGACCAAAAATGGCAGCGGCGAGCTGGAATTAAAAATTGGCGGCAAACGTCGGGTGCTGGCGAATATTTTCGCCAACCCGGACCTACCGGAAATCGACGACTACTACGAGCCGTTTGATTTTGATTACCAATATCTGCATAACGCACCAGATAGCAAGCACCAGCCTGTCGCACGCCCGCGTTCACTGATTAGCGGCCAGCGCATGGAAAAAATCGAATGGGGGCCAAACTGGGAAGAAATTCTCGGCACCGAATTCGAGAAACGCAAGAAAGACCAGAACTTCAATGACGTGGTGCAAAAAGACATCTACGGCCAGTTTGAAAAAACTTTCATGATGTATCTGCCACGGCTCTGTGAACACTGTCTGAACCCGGCTTGTGTTGCGGCATGTCCAAGCGGTGCCGTCTACAAACGCGAAGAAGACGGCATTGTATTGATTGATCAGGACAAATGCCGCGGCTGGCGTATGTGTGTCTCAGCCTGCCCGTACAAAAAAATCTATTACAACTGGAAAACCGGTAAATCAGAAAAATGTACTTTCTGCTTCCCGCGGATTGAAGCCGGTCAGCCGACTGTCTGTTCGGAAACCTGCGTTGGCCGCATCCGCTATCTAGGCGTATTGCTGTATGACGCAGATAAAATCGCCGCAGCCGCCAGCGTCGCTAACGAACAGGATCTGTATCAGGCACAGCTGGATATATTCTTAGATCCAAATGACCCGAAAGTCATCGCCGCGGCCCGCGCCGAAGGCATCAGTGATAACTGGATTAAAGCCGCGCAGCAAAGCCCGGTGTACATGATGGCGATGGAGTGGAAAGTCGCACTGCCGTTACACCCGGAGTACCGCACACTGCCGATGGTTTGGTATGTACCGCCATTATCTCCAATCCAAAGCGCAGTTCAAGCTGGCCATGTCGGCATGAACGGTGAAATCCCGGATTTAAAATCGCTACGTATTCCATTGAAATATTTGGCGAATTTATTAACAGCCGGTGATGAAAAGCCTGTGGTGCGGGCCTTAGAGCGCATGATTGCAATGCGGGCGTTTAAACGGGCACAACAGGTCGACGGCGTCGAAGACCTCGCTGTGCTTAAACAGGTTGGTCTGAGTGCGATTCAGGTTGAAGAAATGTATCGCTACATGGCTTTAGCCAACTACGAAGACCGATTTGTTATTCCAACCAGTCATCGTGCTTATGCAGAAAATGCTTATGACCTCAAGAGTTCATGTGGCTTTAGCTTTGGTAACGGTTGTGGCGATGGCAACAACGGCGTGAATCTGTTTGGTGCAAAAGCTAAAGGCGTCCGTCAGGTCATTCCAGTAGAGATTAAGGATTAATATCATGCAAATACTTCAGGTGATTTCGTTATTACTCGACTACCCGACTGAGCTGTTGCATGACAGTCAAACCGAGCTTGAGCAAATTGTGGAGGCGTCGGCGTTGTCCGACGCCGCCAAGAATGCACTATTGGCTTTTATCAAAAACCGACTGGACAAGGAATTAATGGACTGGCAGGCCGAGTATGACAGCCAGTTCGAGCGTGGCCGCAGTTTAAGTTTACTGCTGTTTGAACATTTACATGGTGAGTCACGGGACCGTGGTCAGGCCATGGTAAACCTGCAAGCGCAGTATCGCGAAGCTGGACTCGATATTTCACAAAAAGAATTACCGGATTATCTGCCGCTGTACTTAGAGTTTTTGTCGACGCAAGGTGATGACAACGCGCGCTACGGTCTGCAGGAAGTTGCTCCTATTCTCGGCTTGTTGGCAGCCCGGCTGGCGCAGCGCGATTCGGATTATCAAATTCTGCTGCATACATTGCTGGAGCTTTCAGAGGCTGAAATCGACCTTGCAGATCTGACCAAACAAATCAGCAGTGAGCAAAGAGATGACACGCCCAAAGCGCTGGACAAAGTCTGGGAAGAGGAAATGGTCAGCTTTATGTCACAGCAAGGCGAGAACAGTTGCCCAAGCAGCCAAAACCGTCCAGGCGAAGGCCAGCGCCGCGACCAAATGGTGCCAGTGCAATTTTTTAGCGGTATGGCACCCGGTCAGGACGTGTCCACCACTTCAGGAGTCTTATCATGAGTTACTTTGACCATTTTGCCTTTGGCATTTACCCCTACATCGCCTTTGCCGTGATGTTAATTGGCAGCTGGATACGCTACGACCGCGAGCAATACACCTGGAAGACCAGCTCCAGCCAGCTGCTGGAGAAAAAGGACTTACGTCGCGGCAGTATTCCATTCCATATTGGCATCATTGCCATTCTGGGCGGTCATGCCGTCGGCCTGCTGACACCACCAGAAGTCTGGCACTTGTTCGGCATCAGTGCGTCATTTAAACAAATGATCGCAATGGGCGTTGGTGGCTTTTTCGGCCTGATTTGCCTGTACGGTTTAGTGATCCTGCTCAAACGCCGGCTGACCAATCCGCGTGTAAGAGCCAGCAGCAACCCGATGGATATCGCGCTGCTGTGGTTGTTACTGGCACAACTGTTACTGGGTTTAAGCTCGATTTTTGTCTCCGCTGGTCATATGGACGGCAGCGAGATGTTAAAACTGATGGCATGGGCCCAAAATACTGTGACCTTTGATAGTGCAGAAGCCGTTGCTGCAATGCAGGGCGTACACTGGATTTTTAAAGCGCATATTGTGCTTGGCATGACGCTTTTTGTGGTATTTCCGTTCAGCCGTCTGGTGCATATGTTGAGCGTGCCGCTGCAATATATTGGTCGGCCACATCAGATTGTTCGTCAGCGTTTTATCCGTTAACAAGGGGCGCTCACAGCGGTCCGTTAATACATGAAATAAACAGAAGGCCAGCAGAGTGCTGGCCTTTGGGAGTTTTAAAATGATCGAAGTCAATCAGCAGCAAATCTCCGAGGCGGATATCTTTGCTGAAATGCAATACCACCCAGCCAGCGATAAACGCGCAGCCATGGTCGCCGCCGCACAAAGTTTGATCATTGAGAAATTGCTCTGCCAGCGTGCAGACGAACTGGGCTTAGGTCAGCAAGTTAATGCGATGCAAAACGCTGAAGACAACCAATTACGCCAGGCTGCACAGGATCAGCTGATCCAACAGGTGATCGATTTGGAAGTGGTTGTTCCAACCGCAACTTCCGCCGACTGCGAGCTTTATTACCAGCAAAATCCGGACAAGTTTATCAGCTCTCCGTTACTCGAAGTCCGTCACATTTTATTGGCATGCGCACCAGATGACCATATGGGCCGCAGTAACGCCCAGAAACAAGCTGAGGTACTGATTGAGCAAATTGACAACGGAGCATCCTTTGCTGATTTAGCCAGTCAGTTCTCGGCCTGCTCAACCAAGGACAGTGGTGGTTTGCTCGGTCAAATATCAAAAGGACAAACCGTGCCTGAACTGGAACGCCCATTATTTCGATTAATCCCCGGATTATTGCCTTATCCTCTTGAGAGTCGATATGGCTTGCACGTGATTGAGGTACTCAACCGGGTTGATGGAAAATCGCTGCCCTACCAGGCAGTCTCTCAACGCATTGCGGACTATCTGAATGAAAAAGTCCGGCGTAAAGCGGTCAGTCAGTACATCACGCAGCTGATCACTACATCACAGATTGATGGCTTTGATTTTAATGTGAATGCATCACCATTGATGCAATAGCTGACCAGGTCCTGCGACAGCCCGTTGCTGCAACGGGCTGTCCTCGTATCAGTTCTATGCGTCAGTTTTATTCAAACACACCACCAAAGAACGTTGGCTGTCGAAAAAATAAGGTCTGATCCCCATGTTCATTCGATGCACCCGCTGGTTCAAACATGTATTTGCCTTAAAAAACCGCAACGGTCAGCGCCTGTCAGCGATTCCATTTACGCAACGCTTTAAAGTAATCTCTGCAGCTTTTATTGCCCTGTGGCTTGTTGCACAAATCAGCGAGTATTCTCTGCGTGGTACCGAACATTCTCTTCTACTCGCATCGATGGGTGCTTCTGCTGTTTTATTGTTTGGTTTGCCCGGCAGTCCTCTGGCAAAACCAGCGGTTTTCTTTTGGGGTCATTTGCTTTCAGCCGCTATCGGATTGTTGATCAGCCATCTGGTGACTCATTTTGCACTGATGGCAGCCCTAACCGTTTCTTTAGTAGTTTTAATGATGTATCTCTTTGAAGCTATGCATCCACCTGGAGGTGCTACAGCACTGGTTCCGGTGATCGCAACAACCAATGGACCAGCACCGGGGATGGATTTTCTGCTCTATCCGGTTGCCCTGAATTTAATCGTGATGCTGACCGTTAGTTTGTTCTTACAACGCTATTTGTTAAAAATCAACAAAGTCACTCCAGGTCCGGGCACACCCGAAACCAGAGATTTGCCTCCCCTGGCTCGGAGCCAGTTGCAGAAAAAGGATATCCAAGCAGCGATTCAGGAGTTTTCATCCGTGCTGGATATTAGTGAGTCCGATTTGGTCCGCTTATTCAGCCTCGCTCAGCAACAAGCGATGAACCGACAAACTACGACGCTTCACTGTAACGACATTATGGCGAAGGATTTAGTGACCGTCTCACCAGAAACGTCATTGCAAGAAGCATGGTCTCTGCTTCGTCAGCATAAAATCAGCATGTTGCCGGTGGTCGATGTCGATTATCGTTTGGTAGGTGTGATCTCTGTCCCTGACTTTTTAAAGGACCTTGCGATTACAGAACTCACTGGAACCCGCCAACATCTGCACAGCCTGTGGCTTCATCTTCGCCTGAAATGGTCGGGTAGCCAACACTCTGCCGGCCATACGGTAGCAGACAAAATGAGTACCCGATTGATCGTTGCTGCCCCAGATGATGCGATATCAACGCTCGTGCCATTACTAGCCAACAATGGATTACATCAAGTTCCAATTGTGACCGAAAACTTTAAGCTCTGTGGTGTTGTTACTCAATCTGACCTGATAGCGGCATTAGCACATTTGCAGGTAATTCAGTAACTACAACCATGAAACGCCAAGATTACCTATTTGTGGTTATCCGACTGTTTATATTGGTATTTTTATCATCTTCATCGTCTAACACGCCTACAATACGCGCAGCGAACCGCAAAAGGAAAACTACGATGAAACGCGCGTTATTGCTGGCCAGCCTGGCCCTGTCTGAAGCAGCTTTTGCTGATGGCATCAATCAAATATGGCAAGACTCTAGCTTGAAATGGAATTTCCGTTATCGCATCGAACAAGTGCAACCTGATGGACCACTTGAAGATGCGTTAGCGTCAACATTGCGCAGCCGACTCACAGTCAATACTGGTAAATGGACATTGGCTTCCAATCAAAGTATCAGCGCGTTGATTGAAGCAGACCATGTGGCCGTGATTGGTGGCGAGACATACAACAATACAGTGAATGGTTCCAGCAGATACGCCACTATCGCAGATCCGGACGGCTTGGATTTAAATCAGGCGGCGCTACTGTTTAAAGCAGGAGATTCCAGTCAGATTACGCTTGGCCGGCAGCGCCTGAACTTCGGCGACCAGCGTTTTATTGGCAGTGTTGGTTGGCGGCAGAATGAACAGACCTTTGATGGGATCAGACTAGTACAGAGCTTCGGCAGTACGGTGCAACTCGACCTTGCCAGTTTACACAATGCCAATCGGGTGTTTGGTCCGGATGGTCCCAATGCAGATCTGCACGGGCGGTTTAATTTGGCGCAGGCCAATTGGACAGTAAAACCAGAACATGTGCTGCAAGGCTACGTGTATGACTTCGATTTTGACAGTCTGGTCGCTCGCTCCAGCAGCACGCGCGGCTTTGATTACAAAGGCGCCGCACAAGGATTTAAATGGCAACTGGCGCTTGCAAATCAACAGGATGCTCATCAAGCACCCGCCAATTACAATGTCGGTTATCATCGGATAGAACTGAGTTATCCCATCAGCCAAGTCACAGTCAAAGGGATTGTCGAGCGTTTAGGCTCGGACGGTAAAGTGGCATTCCAGACACCATTTGCCACTTTACATGCCTTTAATGGCTTTGCGGACATGTTCTTAACCACTCCGACAAATGGATTGCGTGAACAGGCTGTACAATTAGCGTTTCCGGTACTGAAAGCAAAGGCAACCTTGTCGTGGCACCACTTCAACAGTGATTACGCCGATATCCATTATGGCAATGAAGTCGACGCCAGTCTGGCTTACGAACTGAACTCACAATGGCAAATTCTGGGCAAAGTTGCTTTTTATCAGGCGGATAAATACCAGGCGGACACTACTAAATACTGGCTGATGCTGTCCTTTCAGCCATAGCTTCAATTTTCGTCAAGTCTCTCGGACCGACAGCTCCACGTCGGTTTTTTGCGGCGCCATTTCACGTTGATTTGGCGCTCTTTTTTTTGTGACATGCTAACTTTTCTACGACCTGCTCAGCGACTTCAGCAAGTGTCTCCTGCATATCCATGGCCAGTTTTTGTAATTGATGATGCGCTTGTTGCTCTGTCAGCTGATGCTGGTCGATTAACAACAGTTTTGCTCTTTGAATAATTTTGAGTTCTTGTACCGCAATTCTCGCATTACATAACTCTGCTTCAATACTTGAGATGTAGTGTGACTGCTCCCGCAACAAGTGCAGCAGCGAAGCTTGTTCCGGATATTTTGAAGCACTTGGAATGAGGGGGGGTACATCATCCGCCACAATTCCTGCAGGTTCAGACCGATGATGTTGTAGTACACGCTGTTCTTTATCGTAGGTTTGTTTAGAGTTGGTTAGTTGCTGTTCCAGGTTCGCTTTGACGGGCTCTAACATACTGTGTAACACATCAATGCGTTGACTGGCGCTTTGGTACCATAGCTCCGCTAATGTTGGCGACGCCTGTGAGTGAAGACACAGACCAAGCATTAGCTGTTTCAGTTCAGCATACTGTTGGCCATTATCTTGCTCAAAGTAAGGCCGATACTGCAGACAACTCTCGGCATCGATTGCCGGCCAAAGTGCCTGTAAAGCATCGTGTTGAGACTGCCCCAGTACTTGTAGTCGCTCTGCCAGCTCTCCTCCAGCCGCTTTACCAGAAAATGCAATGACCCCCCAAGCACGTTCCTGTCCTGCATACTCTTTGGCTTGAAGCAGATAGATCAGGCTAAGTACAGACCTGCTGACCTGCGCAGAAACCGACAGTCCTGCTGCTTCAATCACCACATCAAGCCATAGCCGAATCAATACTGAGTAATGCTCACAGGGTGTTTGACTGACTTCCTGCCGAAACTGGTAGCGCTGTACAGATTTTCTGATCTCCGCTAAGTCAAAACTACTTTGCAAAGCCAGCGCAATCGATGTTTGCAATCTCGCCGCACTGATGTAGCCCGAAGACATAATGGTTTGTATCACCCGGGCTGTATTTTCCAAGGCCTGATCCACTAATTTGGCCTGGTCATTCAACTGGATCTGAAATGAGGTTTGCGGTGTATACATCACCAAATTGCTGAGTCCACGCTCGCGTTGCAGGTGGTGAACGGCATCGCCGATTTGAGTCACTAACTCAATCAGCGCATGGAGCTGTCGCAACGCAGCCAAATCTTGCTGCTTTGCGGCCAACAATAAACGAAGCACTAAAGGGTCCATTGGAACTCAGCATCTATTTCAAGGAACTTTGCTATCGCAAATGCTGTTCCAACATAGCAAGTACAATCCTATGCCACTGATTTATATAGCGTATATGACCAATAGTCATTCAATACTCGAACACTGCGAAATGCGAAAATGCGCTATGGCTGTGCAAAGCCTGCACTGATATGGCGCACCATCAAGAAGATGTTGGACACACTAAAAGTATTTTTCCATAGATATGAAAGACTTAACTAGTTAGCAAATCTGGCATCTGAAATGCATTAACGATAAAGCGGAATAACCGCAGCAATCACCACAGAATATTGGACAAAGGCGTCCGCTCCTCACCAGAGGGCGGACGCTTTTTTTTTGCACACAGCACAACAAGGAAAAACTATGGCTTACCTCATTCCCGCTGAGTTTGTCACCAAAATGGTCGACGCTGGCGAATCAAAGATTTTTATGTCGACCCGGGATACTCTGATCCGTGCCTTCATGGCAGGGGCGATTCTGGCGCTGGCAGCCGTATTTGCCGTGACAGTCTCTGTACAAACCGGGTCACCGTTGGCTGGCGCTATGTTGTTTCCGGTTGGCTTTATCATGTTGTATTTAATGGGTTTTGATTTGTTAACCGGTGTGTTTGTGTTAACACCTTTAGCATGGTTAGATAAACGCCCCGGCGTGACCATCAGCGGTATTTTACGAAACTGGGGATTGGTATTTTGCGGCAATTTCGCCGGTGCGTTAACGGTTGCGTTCATGATGGCCTTTGTATTCACGATGGGGTTTGATGCCCCGGCCGGACCTGTCGGTGAAAAACTGGCTGGCGTTGGTGAAGCCAGAACCGTGGGTTATGCCGCACATGGCGTTAGCGGATGGCTGACAATCTTTTTACGCGGCATGCTGTGTAACTGGATGGTATCGATGGGCGTCGTTGGCGCCATGATATCTACCAATGTCAGTGGCAAAGTGATCGCGATGTGGATGCCGATCATGTTGTTCTTTTATATGGTATTCGAGCATTCGGTCGTCAATATGTTTCTGTTTCCTTTTGCCTTGATGATGGGCGGCGATTTTTCCGTGATGGACTATCTGCTGTGGAACGAGATCCCGACAGCACTGGGCAATCTGGTGGGTGGTTTGGCATTTACCGGTCTCACTTTGTATAGCACTCACTACAAAACGGCACCGAAGCGGGATTTGTTGAACACCAGCAGTTACAGTACGAATAAAAAGGCCGCCTGATAGTGGGTTTGCAATTAAATATCGGCCAGTACAGTACCGCTGGCCGTAAATCGATCAATCAGGACTTTATTGACTACAGCATGCCTGCCAGAGCACTTTTGCAGGAAAAAGGTGCCGTATTGGCCATCGCAGATGGGATTGGCAGCAGTCAGGTCAGCCAGATCGCCAGTGAAACTGCAGTGCGCAGTTTTATTCTGGATTATTTTGCGACCAATCCTGCCTGGTCAGTGCAACATGCAGGTCAACAGGTGTTGCAGGCCTGCCATCGTTGGCTCTATCAGCAAAACAGACAGAGCAGCTACGGGCAGGATCCCGATAAAGGCTATTGCTGCGCCTTTTCGGCGGTGATTTTCCGGCAAAAACAGGCACATCTTTTTCATGTCGGAGATTGCCGGATCTATTTGTATCGGCAGTCAAGATTGTCTCAGCTCACCCGTGACCAGCGTACCTGGCAAGCGAATCAACTATTACTGAGCCAGGCCCTTGGCGCCCAACCCACTATTTTGCCTGACTATCAGCAACTCGATATCGCAGTTGACGACCTTTTTCTACTGGCATCCGATGGCTTTTTTGAGTTTATTGAACAAAGTAAATTAGCGGATGTGCTGGCTAAAGCGAATCAGGTTGAAGATCTCACTGAAATGGCCCGGCAACTTGCAGACATCGCGCTCGCCCATGGCAGCGATGATAATATTTCAGTGCAACTTGCCTTGGTCAGGCAGCTCCCCGTGGAGACCACCTTACCAGGTGGCTCGCTAGAAGAGCTGCCACTACCGCCGCTGCTGCATGAAGGTAGTCAGTTTGATGGACTCACCGTGATACGGGTACTCAGCCAGAGTAACCGCAGTCATTTATATCTGGTTGAATTACCTGCCGGTCAACAAGCAGTGTTAAAAGCGCCGTCGCTCGAATTGGCTACAGACGATTCCTATCTCGAGAGTCTGCTGCGTGAAGAATGGATCGCGAATCGGGTACATAGCCCCTATGTGCTTCGTGCGGCAAGCATTGAACATCATCGGACCGCCCTTTACAGCTTGTTTGAATACATTCACGGTGAAACGTTACATCAATGGCGCTTGCGACAACCTCAACCAGATCTTAATCAGGTCATTGATATCGTTGAACAAGCAGGCAAAGCTTTGCAGGCACTGCACCGCGCGGAGATCCTGCACCAGGACATACGGCCTGATAACGTAATGTTGGATCAACAAGGTCAGGTCAGAGTGATCGATTTTGGTGCTGCACGACTTGCAGGTTTACAAGCGGATCATGAAGTCGCAGGTTTAATTCCGGGCACGGCGCTTTTTACCGCTCCTGAATATTTCACCGGTCAGGCCGGCAGTACTCAATCTGATCTTTATTCATTAGCAGCCCTTTGCTATTACCTGCTCACAGGACAATCGCCCTATGGGCCGGACATTGCTCGTTGTAAAAATCTGCCAGCTCAGCAAAAGCTCAGTTATAGGCCGATCATTGGTCAACATGCTGATTGGCCAGAATGGCTGGATCTGACTTTGCAAAAAGCATTGCAAGTTGATCCATTAAAACGCTATCAGCACCTTTCAGAATTTTTATATGACTTACGTCACCCGAATCCGGGGCTTTGGCGTGAGTTGACGCTACAAGTCGCCTACCCGGTACGAATTTGGCAAACGATCTGTTATCTGCAGACATTGCTCATTCTCTGGCTATTGTTTGTTGTGAACTAATTTAGCGACTGGGACGCATGCTTGTTACACCGCGTCCCATCCGCTCATCTTTGACAACACGGGCATTCACTGAGCCATTGATTTGTCAGAACTTGGCTAACAGCTGTATCCAGTACTTGCTGGTATCTGTCAAATAGTGCTTGGCATCATACTGCGCCGCTTTTACTAGCAAACCATACTGCGGATTGAACTTATATTGCAGAGTTGCATTGAGTTCATTTCCGTAATCCATGTTGCCTATAGCCGCATCTAACCAGTGATATTGCAACTGTAAGTCCCATTTTGGTTGCACATAACCGGCCTTGAGCTGAAGGTCTTTCACACCATTCGCCGGAGTGTTGAGGAACTTGTCCGCGAATCCCTGAAACTTATGCAAAGTTGCTAATGGCGTAGTAAAACCCACGCCATTGTCTGAGCCTAGTTTTTCATAACCAGCTCCAAAGACATAAGACTGGTAGCTAATCTGGCCTTCGATATTCTGGTAAGAAGCCCGGTAAGACTTCGGATTATCGGCAGCCTCTTGTTGCGTTGCGATTGCCGCAGCCCATTGCCAACTGAGTGCGCCCGTCTGACCGCTTTGCTGATAGTCCAGGCCCAAAGTCCGATTCGACTGCAGCGGTGCTTCGCGGAAGTCCATGTCATAGGCATAGGCTTTTAATTGCTGTGTGGCAGAGATGGCGTAATTCAGATCCAGCAAATGAATATTACTACGCCAGTCACCTTGCGGGCTCTTGCTACCAAAGACCCGGTTGACTCTGTTACTGAAGCTGTAATCCAGTTTGACTGCTGAACTGAGCTGAGTCTGATAGCGAATCGCATCAAAAGTCTGTTCGTTTTGCCGCCAGCCCACGCTACCAACAAAACGCTCATTACCAAGCGCCAGCTTTTGCCGGCCTATTTTCAGCTGATGGCCTTGATGCTGGTATTGCACGAACACCTGATTTAAATCACTGCCTGCCGGATCTGCAATCAACGGATATTGTGTTTTACCGTTGAAACTATTGTTGTAGCTGGTATCCCCCAGCTCGGCGACATAATCAAACTCAACACCAGCGCTGAATTGCTCAGTGATCCCCTGCAGTACAGTCAGTCGCGATAGCAAGGTACTGGCCAGGGCGTTTTCAGCCAGTCCATCCTGATCAACGCTTTCCAATCGATAACGAAAGAGCCAGTTCACGCTTTGTTGCCCGGCTTTTAACGGCGCTGTTTTTGCAGGCGCAGTTGTAGACGCGGGTTGGGTTGTTTGTGCAGCTAATGACAAGGGCAGCAAAGCGAGCGCTGCCACTTGCAGGTTCATACACAGCATGAACTTGTTTTTACGCGCCGTTGGTACAGGTATTGAAGCCATCATAAACACTCCTTTTACGTTTTTTGGCGACACCAAGCCTCGGAGGTCAATCCGACAACTGTGTGTGGTTTAATGGCCTTTGGCCTGGGGTTTAATTAGCCTGCAGCAGGTTTTCAGGGACCTTTAGCAAGGTCGGGGAGACTGCCATTGGCGCACTGACAACCAGTCCAATAACAATCAGTGTTGGACCCGACAGCGGATTGGGCCCTTGCTGGTGGCAAGCATAACGGGCACAGATATCAGATAGATTTCCGATCAGTTGTTGTTGAGCATCGGTACTCACTTGATCGAGCAAGGCCACCGGCATTTCACCGGGCCAGCCGACATTCATCAGACCAAGGCACAACTCATTAAGACGGTTTAATCCCATGTACACCACTAATGTGGGATTATTGCCATATTGATAGCGATAGTTTTGCCAGTCTGGCTGGCGACTGGGATCGGCAAACTGTGCCGTCAAAAACTGTACCGCGGAAGCCTGACCACGGGCTGTTAACGCAATCCCGCTATAGGCACTGGCAGCACAAGCGCTGGTGATCCCAGGGACTATAGCAAATCGTAATCCGGCCTGTTCCAGCGCTTCGGCCTCTTCACTGACCCGGCCAAAAATAGTCGGATCACCGCCTTTGAGGCGGACGATCACTTTGTCCGCTGTGACACTGAGCCTGCCGTATTCAACTAATAGCTGGTTGATCTGCGCTTGAGGCATCGCGTGCTGACCGGCGCGTTTACCGACGTAGATCTGTTGGCAACTGCGTCGGCACAAGGCTAACACTTGCGGGGACACTAAATTGTCATACAAAACGACATCTGCAGCGCGTAGTAACCGTTCACCTTTTCGCGTTAACAGCTCTGGATCGCCAGGTCCTGCGCCCAGTAAATAGACACCAGGAATCGTTTCGCCGGAAGCCGGGAGCGGGACTGTGCGTCGAGTAGCACCAGTACCTGCAATATAATCACCGAGGTTGGTACCAAAACTACTGCCAAACTGGCGCAAATTGAGGCCAGCTTGCTGGAAAAAACTTAGTACACTCATATCACTCTCCCGCAGCTGGTCTTGCGCCAGTTTGCTGTTGCTGTATCCGTAAAAAAGCCGGTATACCCTGTCGCTTTAAATAGTCACTTAAATTTGTCACTCGACCTGTAAAGCACTGCATGATCAGGCTGCGACAGCGTCTACCGCGAACGGCTGGCTACCAATCAGGACCTTTTGATGTGACAACATCACCGGATACACCGGCACACTAAACGACGGGTCTTGCAAACACTGGCCAGTGCGCAAACAAAAATGTTGTTTGTACAAGGGCGAAGCGACAACCAGCTTGTCGCCAACAGAACCTAAAATGCCGCGTGATAACACATTGGCGCCACCAACTGGATCAAAATTGCCGACGGCAAACAATTCGCCGGTCCCGCCCGAATCGTCGGGACGTAACCAGAACAGTGCAACCTGTTGCTCTGCCACTAACACGCAAACACCACTATTTTCGACTAAATCGTCGAGACTACAGATCTCCTGAAAGCTCATGCGATACTCTCCTCTGTCAGATTTTTAACTGGGATTTGAAGCTGAAATTGTTGCTTTTCTTCTGCCGTCGCCGGGCGGATCTGGGCGCGCTCTTCGACAAACAAAATGTTTGGATCGGCCTTATCACTGTTCACAAAATGCCGGAAACGCTTTAGTGATTGCGGATCGTCAAGTGTTGCTTTCCATTCACAAGCGTATGTACCTGCCAGGCGTTGCATTTGAGCCTCAAGCTCTGACGCGATCCCCAGGCTGTCGTTGATCACGACGTCTTGCAGGTACGCGAGCCCACCGTCCAGCTTCTCGAGCCACACAGACGTTCGGGTCAGGCGGTCGGCTGTTTTGATGTAAAACATCAGGATGCGATCGATGTAACTGATAAGAGTCTCGGTGTCTAAGTCGGTGGCAAAGAGATCGGCATGGCGTGGACGCATGCCACCATTCCCGCAAACGTACAAATTCCAGCCGCGTTCTGTGGCAATAATACCGATGTCTTTGCTTTGTGCTTCGGCGCACTCCCGGGTGCATCCGGATACCGCCATTTTGATTTTGTGTGGAGCACGCAGGCCTTTATAGCGGTTTTCAATGGCAATAGCCTGACCGACACTGTCCTGCACGCCATAACGACACCAGGTGCTGCCCACACAGGATTTTACTGTTCGCAAAGATTTGCCATAGGCATGGCCGGTTTCAAAACCAGCATCGACCAGTAACCGCCAGATTTGGGGTAACTGTTCTAAACGCGCGCCAAACAAGTCGATACGCTGGCCACCAGTGATTTTGCAATACAAATTAAAATCCTTGGCGACCTGACCAATCACAATCAGTTTATCCGCAGTAATTTCGCCACCGGCAATGCGTGGGACTATTGAATACGAACCGTCTTTTTGCATATTGGCGAGGAATGTGTCGTTGGTATCCTGCAAACCGACATGTGGTTTTTTCAGCACATATTCGTTGTGCACAGAGGCGAGCAATGACCCTATCGTTGGTTTGCAGATCTCGCAGCCATGCCCCTTACCGTGTTGACTCAGAATTTGGTAGAACGTCGTGAGCCCCTCAACTTGGATCAGATGCAGCAGTTCTTGGCGTGAATAGGCAAAGTGCTCGCATAAATGATTGCTGACTTCTACGCCACGGGCTTTGAGTTCTTCATCAACCACCGATTTCAGTAATGCACTGCAACCACCGCAGCCGGTTGCGGCTTTGGTGCATTGTTTAATACTGGCGAGGTCACAGACCCCGGCGCCAATGGCACCGACAATGTCGCCTTTGGCGACGTTGTGACAGGAGCAGATAGTCGCACTGTCCGGCAATACTAATGCCGGTAATGCCGTTTGACCCGAAGCTGGCAATATCAGCTGCTCCGGATTTGCCGGCAACGGCATATCATTCAGCGCATATTGCAGCAAAGTATCGTAGGGGCTAGTGTCTCCGACCAGCACAGCGCCCAATAGCTTTTTGCCATTTTGGCTGACGACCAGTTTTTTATAGTGACCAGCTTTCGGATCGGTAAAGAGGTAGCTCATTGCGCCAGGTGTTTTCGCATGCGCATCACCAATAGAGCCGACTTCCACACCCAGCAGCTTCAGTTTGGTGCTCATATCTGCACCGCTGAAAGTCAGCGTAGCCTGTTGTTGATTTACCAGCTGATCAGCAACAACCCGCGCCATCTGATAACCAGGCGCAACCAGACCAAATATTTTTTGTTGCCATAACGCACATTCGCCAATGGCATAGGTACTCGGATCAGAAGTTTGACACAGGTCGTTAATGACAATACCGCCGCGCTCACCCACGGCGAGCCCGCTTGAGCGCCCCAGTTGGTCATAAGGTCTGATGCCCGCAGAAAACAACACCAAATCAGTTTCAAGCGTGGAACCATCGGCAAACTGCAGCTGATAACGACACTGCGTGCCAGGCACAATAGCCTGAGTCCCTTTACCGGTATGCACTGTGACACCAAGCTGCTGAATTTTCTGAGCAAGTAAAGCACCACCGGCTTGATCAAGTTGCACCGCCATCAACTGCGGCGCAAATTCGACCACATGAGTCTCAAGACCAAGCTGTTTTAGCGCATTAGCCGCTTCTAACCCTAACAAGCCACCGCCAATCACCACGCCTACTTTGCTTTGTGCAGCGCTTGCTTCGATATTCTGTAAATCCTGCAAAGTGCGGTACACCAGACAATGCGGTTGGTCATTGCCCGGAATGGGCGGTACAAAGGGATATGAGCCTGTCGCTAATACCAGCTTTTCATATGAGTACACCCGACCATCGCGGCAATAAACCAGGCGTTCTGTGGGAACAATTCGCTCGACCCAACAGTTCAGTTGTAAATCAACTTGCTGCTCCTGATACCATTGTTCCGTCGACATCGACAGTTCGGAAAAAGGCGTGCCGGTAAAGTAGGATGACAAATAGACCCGGTCATAGGCCAGCTGTGGCTCACCACACAATACTGTCACACGGCAGCCGGCATCGCGCTGGCGTAATTGTTCAATAAAATGATGTCCAACCATTCCGTTGCCGATCACCAGGATCTGCGTCTTCACTGTGTCCTGTAATGTCTGTTGCATGTTGCTTTCCCCTTGCCTTTGCCTGCAGAGCCTGCCCTCGGACTGTCATTTGCAGACAATAAAAAAAGCCCAGGTCTTCCCTGCAGTTTTGCAGGTTCAACTTGGGCTTCTTTGCCGGGGCAGAGTCTCGCTCTGCCTGAAATGTGTGACCAACCGGTCTTTACCGGATAAAAGAGTAAAAGCAGTAATCGAGCCAATTTAATATGCTTTTGAATTTACTGAATAAATCTAAATCCCCCCCTGAGCCGCTCAGGCTTTTTGCACTTTTTTGGGGAAGCTGTGCACCAGTTCGCAGCAACTACTCCTGATGGGGTATCAGGCCCTGGTTTGGAGCAATCTTTGATCTGGATCAAATTTCGGCTACAGGCAAAGCCTAACCTAAACACCATATCTAGTATTGAAAACTCAAAAGAACACCATATATGGGATCTTCAAGACCAAATCAGCTCAACACCACGGCCTGCGAAATTTTGCTGCAGGAGATCCCTGGGGAAGTCAGCCTGGCCTATCTGATCAGTGGCTGCCCCCTTGGTTGTAAAGGCTGCCACAGCAGCGACAGTTGGTCCGCTGCAAATGGAGAGTCATTGACCGTAGACCGGCTAAATTCTGACTGTGAAAAATACCGGGGGCTTTTGAGCTGTGTGCTGTTTCTGGGCGGTGAATGGCAATCTACATCCCTTGCGGAGCTGCTGGATGAGTGCAGAAAAATGGGGTTACGGACCGCCCTGTACACCGGCCTTACCTATTGCCCTTCAGCGCTGCGGCCTCTGCTGGATTATGTCAAAACCGGCCCCTGGCAGGCTGAACTCGGTGGCCTCAACAACCCCAACAGTAATCAACGCTTGTACGACTTACAACGTCAGCTGTGCCTGAATCCATTGCTCTGGCCAACACCGGCACCTGCTTATGCCGCAGTGCCTGCTTTTTCACCTCAATAAAAACTTAAGAAAGGAAATCATCATGCAAGTGCTGCCACCGGATCAACTCGCTCAAAAACTAGAATTTATTCAGCAATATGTATCAGCCGCGAACCCGGCTGATGGCTCGAAACTTGATGCCAACGCCAATGTGACACAGAAAAACATCGCTACGCTGGAAGCCGAGCTGATGAAAGACTGTTTTATTCAGGTCAATCGCGCTTTGGTCAGCAGCAAAATTGCCAGTTTATTCGGTCAGCCGCTGGCTGATGAATATCACCGGCAGATTGAAGCGCATGAAATCTACGTCCATGACGAAACCAGCCTGAAACCCTACTGCGTCTCCGTCACCATGTATCCATTTTTATTGGATGGCCTGACCAAACTGGGGGGAGAATCACAGGCACCAAAACACCTGGAGTCTTTCTGTGGTTGCTTTGTTAATTTTGTTTTTGCCGTATCGAGTCAGTTTGCCGGCGCCGTCGCAACCGTCGAATTCCTCACCTATTTTGACTATTTTGCCCGCAAAGATTACGGCGATGATTATTTGACAACACACCGTCATCAAATTAAAAACCACTTACAGCATGTGGTCTACGCGCTAAATCAACCGGCGGCGGCACGCGGCTATCAGAGCGTGTTCTGGAACATCTCGGTCTACGACCAACATTATTTTTCCGCGATGTTTGGTGATTTTGTCTTTCCCGATTTCACTAAGCCGGATTGGCACAGTGTGCAGGCCCTGCAACTGTTTTTCTTACGCTGGTTTAATCTGGAACGGATGAAAACAGTCCTGACTTTTCCAGTGGTGACGGTGGCGATGTTGACAGAAAATCAACAATGCAAAGACCGCGAGTTCGCCAGCCACATTGCAGATGAAATGGCGCAGGCCAACAGCTTTTTTGTTTATCTATCTGAAAATGCTGACTCTTTAGCATCCTGCTGTCGTTTACGCAGTGAAATCAGCGATAAGACTTTTTCCTATTCATTAGGTGCAGGCGGTGTTGCCACCGGTTCTATTAATGTGATCACGCTGAATATGAACCGGCTGATCCAGGATGGTCGTGACCTCGCAACAGAAGTCAGCAAAATTCAGCGTTATCAGGTGGCCTATCGTGCCTTGATGGAAGAATACAAAAATGCCGGTCTGCTCACGGTGTACGATGCTGGTTTCATCAGTCTGGATAAACAGTTCCTGACCATCGGCATTAATGGCATGACAGAAGCTGCAGAGTTTCTGGGCCTCACTCCAGGTAATAATGCGCCCTATCTGGATTTCGTCCGCGCCCAGCTGAAAGTGATTTATGACGCGAACCGACAAGCGCGTGCGGACTATGGCTACATGTTTAATACCGAATTTGTACCGGCTGAGAATCTGGGCGTTAAAAACGCAAAATGGGATCGGGCCGACGGCTATATGGTGAACCGGGATTGCTATAACTCCTATTTCTATCTGGTAGAGGATGAACGAAGTAATCTTTTAGATAAATTTGTCCTGCATGGCAAAACCTTGCTGGAGTATCTCGACGGTGGCTCTGCGCTGCATCTGAATCTGGAAGAAAAACTGCATGCGAAGGGCAATTTAGCTCTGTTGGATTTGGCAGCAAAAACAGGCTGCAATTATTTTTGTGTCAATGTCCGCATCACCATATGCAACTGCTGTGAGCATATTGATAAACGCACACTGACAACGTGTTCGAATTGCGGTAGCAACGATATTGATTACGGTACCCGTGTCATTGGTTATCTCAAACGGGTGTCGGCTTTTAGTAAAGCCCGCCGGGCCGAACATCAGCGCAGGCATTACCACTTGCAATCCGCAGCAGCAAAACAACAGCAGACAACTGGCAGCAGCAATCGAGCGATAGAACTTCAATCTGAAACTACTACTCCCTAAGGAGTATTCAACTGCTCCCTTCGGGGAGCAGTTTGCCCTGAACTGATTTGCTATGCTGCGGATCTGTGAATTTACTTTTTACCAGGGAGCCCCTGTTATGAGCTGCGCACATCATCACCATCCTAAATCAGTAACCAGTGAACCTCTCATTGACAGCTACGCCAGCTTTATTGCTATCGCGAATGCGCAGCAGGAACCCCAGCGGCTGCTTTGGGTGTTTGCCAGAGCTGAATTACCCAATGGGTATACGGAAGCGCAAAAACAACATTTCACGCAGGGTCAAGGCGGCGCTTTAGAGCCGGTACTTTGCGTCGACAAACTCCCGTCTGAGGTCACTGATTTTGCCAATCTGGTAACTGAATCTGCAGAAACTGGTATTGAATGGGATATCGCATTTGTTGCCAGTATGTCTGGCCGGGCCGGTATTGCGCCCAATAGTGATGAAGCCATTCAACCCATGCGACTGATGCTGAATAAAATCCAGTCAGGCATTATTGCCGAGTTTTTGACTTTTGATAAAAAAGGCGAGCTGGTCAGTCTAAGCTGACTGCTACTTTGAGGACTTCAGACGAATTGTCTGCAATTTTTTTGCAGACTCCGTCTAAAGTTCGATGATTGCCAATGCTACTGGAATGCACCGCTCCGCAGCTTTCATATCATGATAAAGATACGCCATGACGGTTGCGCCCTCTTTCAATGTACAGATTTGATCGATTGTTGTCTCACTGACACCGGATAAGTACTGCCTCAACAACGACTTAACTCTGTCTTTGTGCTCGGTACAGTATTGAAATAGGCGACTGTCTGCATTCGTGCATTCCGCGGATGCCTTAATAAAATAGCACCCTCTGAATTTATCCAGCTCCGGCACCTGGTTGCAAAACCACTTTGTTAATGCACCAAACAGATTGTTGATCACCTCGGTATACCTTCTACCTGGCGCGAGTTCACTTTCGAGCCATCGCAGGAAAATCGCATCCCGCTCCATTAATGTTTCCAGCACCAGCTCATCTTTACTTTCGAATTTTGCATAAAGTGTTTTTTTTGCGATCCCGGAAACAGTCAGTATTTCGTTGATCCCAACACTGTTAATACCTTTTTCATAAAAAAGCTGAAAGGCAGTATCAATCAATAGTCGACGCTTTTCGTCCATAAATACCTCTGGTAACAAAACTGACATCCACTCACAATGGAGTCACAACGCACACAATTACAACACATCAAGACGCCACAGCGTCTGAATTAAGCTGGCGTCGTCGACGTAATCTCAATCATCCAGCAGATGAGCTGGGGCGGTAGCAGTAATTCTGGTTCAACAGTATCCAGAAAGTTCTTTAACTGCAGACCGAGTTCAGTGTCGCCAATGATGGTCAGACGCCGCTGGAAAAACAAAGTATCGGGGTCTACCTGTTGGCTCAACAATAACAGCAGCTCGGTACTGTTGGCCCGAAATAACACCTCGCCGGTACAGAGCTGGGCTGATGAACCGGCGGCTGCCAGCCAGAACTGTCTTTGTGCATCAAGCCCAAGGTCATAATGCATCTGTAAATCCGGCACCTCAATGCTCAAACGCTTGCCACACAAAAAATCGAGGGCACCTTGATGCGCCACTTTGCCAAAAATCATGCTGAGTGCGTACTTAAGTCCGGCGGTTCGAACTGATACCGGCAGTCGCTGCTCTGACGCTCTGATGATTGCCAGACCATACTGACGATGCTGCAGTAACCATAACCCGACGCTGGATTGAGGCGTCGGGATTTTCGGCAGCAAACACTTGCCCAACTTCAATCCAAGGCTCAGGAATACCTCTTTTGGTGTAAAACTCTGATACCCGTTTTGCATCCGACACCTCATCCGCTGCGTCTTTATAATGGCGCCATAGTGCCAAATTCACTGGCCAGTGCCCATAACAACAAAGAGGTAAACCTGCATGGATAGTCCGCGAAGTCGTGCATGTTCAGACGTTGCAACATCGCAATATCAAGCAGTATCACAGCCAGTGGCACCGTTACTTGAACTGCTGTGTCCGGCTGGCTCGATGCCCGCCCTGAAAGCTGCGATCCATGAAGGGGCAGATGCTGTTTATGTTGGCATCAATAATGATACCAATGCGCGGCATTTTGCCGGGTTGAACTTCACCCCGGAACAACTAACCGACGCCGTGCATTTTACCCATCAGGCGAAACGAAAACTGCATGTTGCAATCAACACCTTTGCGCATCCGGGCCAGCTTGCCAGATGGCAACAAACGGTAGACATCGCAGTCGCCGCAGGTGCTGATGTTCTAATACTGGCTGATATTGCGCTGCTGGAGTACGCACAAAACCGTTATCCGGACACTGAAGTACATTTGTCGGTACAAGCCAGTGCGACCAATGTTGCTGCGTTGGAGTTTTATCAACAGTTTGGAATCAGCCGTGCTGTACTGCCACGGGTTTTAACCTTGCAACAGGTCCGGGCGCTCGCCCGGCAGACCACGCTGGAGCTCGAAGTTTTTGCTTTTGGCAGCCTGTGTATTATGGCGGAGGGCCGCTGTTATCTGAGTTCTTACCTGACCGGCGAGTCGCCGAATACCGCAGGAGCGTGCTCGCCAGCGGCTTTTGTACGGTGGCAGGAACAAGAAGGTCAGTTACAGTCCAGGTTAAACAATGTATTGATTGATCGCTTCAATCCTGATGAAACTGCCGGCTATCCAACTCTTTGCAAAGGCAGGTTTGATGTCGATGGTGAGCGTTATCATGTGCTGGAAGAGCCCACTAGTCTCAATACTTTAGAGCTTCTGCCACTGCTGCATCGTGAAGGCATTGCGTCGCTGAAGATTGAAGGCCGGCAACGCAGCCCCGCTTATGTCCGGGCTCTTACGAAGGTTTGGCGGGCTGCGATTGATAACGTCAAAGCGGCCCCAGACAAGTTTCAGACCCAAGCCAGTTGGCAAGCTGTGCTGGCTGGGTTATCAGAAGGCAGTCAAACCACCTTGGGTGCTTATCACCGGCACTGGAAATAACCTCAACAAAACCGATTGTCTATTCATAGGAGCACATTGTGGTTGCATGTTCCGAGCAAACTGTAGTGCCAAAAGTCAGTGTCGGCCCCATTTTGTACTATTGGCCAAAAACACAGATTGAGCAGTTTTATCAGCAACTTGCAGACAGCGCCGCTACCGTCATTTATCTCGGCGAAACGGTCTGTAGCAAAAGACGTGAATTCAGCTTTGCCGACTATCTGCGCACTGCGCAAATGCTGCAGGAGGCTGGCAAGCAAGTGGTCTTATCCGGCCTGACATTATTGGAAAGCCAAGCTGACCTGCGAGCTCTACAGCAATTGACCGCTCAGGGCCAGTTTATGGTCGAAGCCAATGATGTGGGGACAGCCCATTATTTATCCAGCCAGCATCTGCCTTTTGTCGGTGGCGCAGCTCTCAGTCTGTATAACGAGCAAAGTGTGCTGAAACTTTGGCAAATCGGCATGCGACGCTGGGTGGTGCCGGTGGAATTATCCCGCGACTGGCTGCAGACCTTATTGTCTCAACCGGCACTAGACTCTATTCGTCAGCAGCTGGAAATTGAAGTTTTCGCTTATGGCCATCTGCCACTGGCCTGGTCCGGTCGCTGCTTTACAGCGCGCTCAGAGAACCGGCATAAAGATGATTGCCAGCTCTGTTGTATTAAATATCCAACCGGGCGGCTCAGCACTAGCCAGGAAGGACAACCCCTGTTCGTATTAAACGGTATTCAGACACAGTCAGGGGCTAAATACAATTTGCAAAACGACCTGCCGTCGATGCAGGGTTTAGTGCATTATGTTCGGCTAAGCCCTGACCCGCAGAATTTTATGGAGAAATTAGCGCAGTTCAGTCAGGGCGTGGCGTCGCCTCTTTTGGCCAATGAAGTGAATGGCTACTGGCATCGTCTTGCTGGGTTCAACCAACACGGACCAAGTATTGAATGAGTCCTCAAGTTTTAATTGAATGAGCACCTCGAGTTTATGAAAAACGACAAGATACGTATTGGAATTCTGACGGTCAGTGACCGGGCGTCACAAGGGATTTACGACGACATTTCCGGCAAAGCGATTGAACAAACGCTGGCCGAATATTTAACCTCGCCATGGGAAAAAGTCTATCGGCTGATCCCCGATGAGCAGATATTGATTGAACAAACCCTGATTGAGTTGACGGACGAAATGCAATGTTGTCTCGTTGTGACTACCGGTGGTACCGGACCGGCGAAACGCGATGTCACGCCCGAAGCAACTGAAGCGGTTTGCGACCGGATGATGCCGGGCTTTGGTGAACTGATGCGCACAGAATCGTTGAAGTATGTGCCTACGGCGATTTTATCGCGCCAGACTGCGGGTCTGCGCGGGCAACGGTTGATTGTGAATTTACCGGGCAAACCCAGTGCTATTCGTCAATGTCTGGATGCCGTATTTCCGGCCATCCCCTACTGCATCGATTTGATGGAAGGGCCTTATCTCGAAGTAAACCCGGAAGCCATTCAAGTGTTCAGGCCAAAAGCCTGAGCACTTTGCGCAGCATAGTCAGATCAGCCACGTAAACTAAACAGCCAGAACAACAGGATAAAGGTGATAAACCAGAATCCGCTCATTAATTGCCAGAACAACAACTTATTATTCTTATGCGCCAGGCTCACTTGCTGGTGCAGAAATAAAGGGTTGGGTTGTTGTAAATCCTGCATCAACTGACTGATATGCAGATAACGCTCAGATAAATCAAAGCTCACACCCTTTTGCAATGCACGGTCGAACCAGAGCGGGATCCTGCTGCTATGGGTGCGGGCACTTTGATAACGCAGCCGCTGATAGTCTGCTAACGAGCTGCAATCTTCGACTTTATCACCATATGGCAGGTTGCCAGTGAACAGTTCATAAGCAATAGTCGCAAGTGCATACACATCGCCTTGTTCACCGGAGTTATGACCATGTAGATAATGTGGATCGGAATAACTGGCCGTGCCAAGTGCCAGCTCCTGCGTTAACGGCGAATATAGTTCCGCAAGACCTGGCACATATGCGGAACCAAAATCGACAATTTTCAGCTGACCATCGCTCAAGCGCATAATATTGGCAGGCTTTAAGTCCTGATGAATGATCCCCAGCTGGTGAAAAGCGCCGAGCGCCTCGGCAATTTGTCGCAACAAAGCGATAGCCACCGAAGGCCGCATTGGTTGTGGCTGGGTTGCCAGATAACAATCCAGCGAATCACCAGGCAGATATTCCATCAGGTAATACAAAAAAGTGCGGCGCCGTTGTTGACGGATCACCCGAACCACCGCGGGGTGATCAATGCGAAGCCCCACCCATTCCTCGCGGATAAAACGTTCAATATAAGCACTATCATCGGCAAAGTTTTGCGACGGTGTTTTCAGAACCAAGTCAGTATTATTTGCCAGATCGCGCACCAGATATAAATGGCTACGGGCACTGGCAAATAATGGCCGCAGCACCTCATAACCATCAACCTTCATGCCGACTTCCAGCGCCGGTAAAAACGGTAGCCGGGTAAGCCGCTCGTTATAATCGTCCAGTGACTCTGCCGGAAGTTGCCGCACCTTGGCCAGCACGACGCTGATATTGTCGTCACTGTGCTGCGCCGCCTGTAATAGAGTATCGACCTGTTGTCGCAAAGACTGCGCAGAGAGCAGGATGCCGGTGATATCAGCATCCGAAACAAAATCACTGAGCCCATCAGAACAAAGCAAAAAAAGGTCACCGGCTTCCAGAGGGACAGCGCCATGTTGCCACTGCACCTGCTCATCCATACCTAGTGCCCGTCCTAAAAACTGCCGATTTTCTGAGAGTTTGGTCGTGTGATCTGTGCTGATTTGCCTTAGTTTGCCAGCTCGTAGCAAATACAGTCTGCTATCACCGATATGAAACCAACGGGCCGTCGCTGATTTTAAGACTAGTCCGGTAAAGGTGCACAAATGGCCACGGTCATCTTGTTGATATTGGTGTGAGCGCTGATACAAGGTACTGTTGATCGAGGTCAGTACCGTTGCAACGCTGTGGTCGGTACTCCAGCTATCCGGCGTTTTATAGTAGTCAGCAACAAAACTGGTACAAGCATATAAACTTGCACTGGCCCCCGCCTCGGCTGAACTGACACCATCCGCCAATGCAACAGCAATGCCTTTATAGATCTGAGCATGATCAGTGACGTCTGATGGCAGGCAAATCGCATCTTCATTCGGGAATTTTCCGCCGGCAATACTTTCACCGGCGGTTTCAACCAACAATTGATGGCCGCTGACCTGCGCGCTTTGTTGCCACGGTGGCGATAACACGAGCTCAGTCTCTGCCATTCCCTTGCTCACCATCAATGTGGGTCTACTCATCTTAACTTACCTGAATATGGTGCACATTACCGTCTTCATCGACTTCAGTCAGATGGCCTTTTGGCTCTGCCAGAAACATCACAGAAACCAGACCAATTAGGGCGGTACCGCCAATCATGTAGAAGAAAGTCGCATAATCAACGTAGCTGAAAATAGTCAGGTACACGACAGCACCTACGTTACCGTACGCACCCGCCATCCCGGCAATTTGCCCCGTCATCCGACGTTTAATCAACGGCACTATGGCAAACACTGCGCCCTCACCACCTTGTACGAAGAAGCTACAGGTCATACAGAGGATCACTGCGGCGGCAATAGGCCAGCTGCTATTGATAGTCCCCATCAGTAAATAACCAACTGCTAATCCGCCAATCAACAACACCATACTTTTGCGCCGGCCGAATTTATCAGAGAACCAGCCGCCCAGCGGTCTGGAAACCAGATTCATAAAGGCATAACCCGACGCCAGCAAACCTGCAGTTACGGGTGTCAGACTGCTAAATGTTTCGAGGAAGAACAATGGCAACATCGAAACAACAGCAAGCTCAGAACCGAAAGTAGTGAAATATGCAACGTCCAGAATGGCGACTTGCTTAAATGAATACTTCTCGTGCTCAGGTACACCTTTGCGCAAGTGCTCCGCGTTGATCCGCCATACCTGATGGGTCTGGATCACAAACAGCACCACTAGTCCGATCCAAATCGCTTCCATAGCGGCGGTGCTGAACAGGTTGACGCCGGCAGGAGACATTTTCCAGGCTAGCATCGCTAAAGCCAGATACATCGGGATGTTCATCAGAATGAGTAACCATAAATCCCCCCAACTGGTCACTTCCATCGCGCCGGATTTTTTCGGTTTAAAATACACCGAGCCTTTTGGTGTATTGCGTGCAGCATAATAAAACACCAACGCATAACCCATACTGAAGATGCCTACGCTTGCCAGCGCATAACGCCAACCTTCTGCACCACCAAACATCAAAGCAATAGTCGGCAAGGTCATCGCAGCTGCAGCTGAGCCAAAATTCCCCCAGCCGCCATAGATGCCTTCTGCGGTCCCCACCTGATGAGACGGGAACCACTCACTAACCAGGCGGATACCAATCACAAAACCGGCTCCGACAAACCCCAATAAAAAGCGGAACAGCGCCAAACTTTCAAAAGTGTTGGCAAAAGCAAAGCCTATACAGAAAATCGACGATAAAAACAGCAACACACTGTACATAATGCGCGGGCCGAATTTATCGACCAGAATGCCAACGACAATCCGCGCCGGAATCGTCAGCGCCACGTTGAGAATCAACAATGCTTTGATCTGCGCATCGGTCAAACTTAACGCTTGCTTCAAATCCGCCAGAATTGGCGCGTGGTTAAACCACATGACAAAGGTCAGAAAGAACGCAAACCAGGTTAAGTGTAAAGTTTTAATCTTCGGGTCAGCAAAGTTCAGTAACTCAACTTTGCCAGCGCCCCCATGGGCGGTACTCGCCATAATGTCCTCCACTGGCATCCCAGTTATTTATAAATCCCGATCTACTTTAGGTAGCCTAATGGACATTTCCTTTGACCGACATCAAAGTATTTAACTGCTATCTCATTGATTAATATTGAGTATACCTACAACTAGGTAGACCTCACTCAACGGGAGACGCAGGTAAAAGCAGCAGAAACTACTCCTTTATGGTTAGGTTGATTGTTCGTATTGCTGAAGATGGCAATTGCGGAGTACCTCTTTACTCAGACAGCGTATTGATACCGGTTGCGATAGCATTACTACCATCAACTTTCAGACTGGGAAATAAAATGACCAAGCTGCCGTGGCCTGTTGTGATTGCCGCAACTATGACTTTTGGCTGGTGTTTTGCTGTCTGGACTTGGTATGCGGCCGCAGGTTTGTTATTGCAGGACCAGTGGCAACTCAGCGGCACTGAATTAGGCCTGTTATTAGCAAGCCCGATACTATCAGGAGCATTATTGCGCCTGCCTGCCGGCATTCTGGCTGACCGGATTTGTCCGCGGCAACTCTGGCAAATATTGTTATTGCTGCAAACGCCACCGCTTTTTCTGCTCAGTTATGTCGAAACTTTCACTGGCTATCTGTTTTGTGGGCTTTGGTTAGGCATCTCAGGTGTCAGCTTTACTCTTGGCACCCGCTATTTGACCCTGTTGGTGGCGCCGCAAAAAGCAGGTTTTGTGCTGGGCATTTTCGGTATTGGTAACGCCGGCGCGGCAGTCTCGTTATTTGTCGCCAGCCTGGTTGCTGACCAAATTGCTTTGTTGTTGGACGCCGGATTTTATCTGGGTTGGCTGAATTTACTGGTGTTGTGCTTATTCAGCTGGTTCTGTCCACCGGTAAACTCGCAGAACCAGGCAAAAACCTTGCATCCGCAGTCTATTGCTGTGGATGTGGATATGGATATGGATATGGATATGGAAACCATACGTCCAGATTGGCGAGATTTGTTGTCCGACAGCCGGCTCTGGCGTTTTTCACTGTATTACTACTTTGTGTTTGGTTGTTTTTTGGCATTACTGTTGTGGTTACCGCATTACTACATGACGGCCTATCAGTTACCGATGGCACAAGCGCTCAGTTTCACCCTGTTTTTTGTCGCGACCTCCAGTATGGTCCGTGGGCTTGGCGGCTACCTCGCGCAACGATTTGGCAGCAGAACCATCAACTGGAGCGTGTTCTGGATTTGCCTGTGTTGTTTGTTTTTCTTAAGTTACCCGCCCACCGACTTAGTGATCCGCGGCATTGATAAGCAGGTTGCACTGCACATTGAAATTAATGTTTGGCTGTTCACTGCACTGTTGTTTATCGTCGGCATCGCCCAGGGCTTAGGCCGTGCCAGCGTGTACAGCTTGTTATATCGCTATTACCCGCAACGATTTGGTGCTGCATCGGGCATGGTCTCTGCGATTGCAGCAACCGGCGGTTTCACACTCCCCATCCTATTTGGCTTATCTCAGGACTTGCTGGGCATTTACAGCGGTTGTTTTATGCTGCTGTATGGCGTGCTGGCCCTTTGCATGATCCTGATGTTTTTTGCTAACCAACGTGAGCAATTCCAACTAGCGCTTGCCAAAGCACGCGCGGACAACTTTCTAGCTGACGACCATTAACTCGTCGCTGTATGAGGACTTTATGCAAATCACAGATCTAGCTCAGGAGCAGAAAATTCCAGTGTTACTGCGTCTGGCGTTTCGGCCGTTATTTTTAGGCGCTGCCTCTTTTTCAGCTCTGGCTATTGCATGGTGGGGCGCCATTCTCGCCGGTTGGGTTACTTTCAAACCTGCACTGCCTATAGTTTTTTGGCACAGCCACGAAATGGTGTTCGGTTTTGGCAGTGCCGTTGTTGCCGGATTTTTGCTGACTGCGATGCAAAACTGGACCGGGCTGCGCGCGCCGCATGGCAAACCATTAGCCCTGTTAGTGGCCTGTTGGTTGCTGGCGCGACTGGCGAACGCAGCGCCAGTCGCAATGCCGTTACCACTGTTGATATTGATTGATTTGAGCTTTTTACCATTGGCTGCCGGGTTACTGGCAAAACCATTGATTGCCGCCCGGCAATATCGCAACTTGTTTTTTATTCCGTTATTGCTGGTATTAACCATCTGCAATGCTCTGATGTGGTTTGGCCTAACACCGGGTTATGAACAGTTACAGAATCATGGGTCTACCAGTGCGGTGTTGTTGATCACGCTGGTGATGGCGATTGTTGGCGGCCGCGTGCTGCCGATGTTTACCGCCAATGGCACTCGCACCACGCGGGTTACCTCACTGGTTTGGTTGGATCGGGCGGCACTTGGCAGCTGCTGGGCGGTATTTGGCTTTCACTTTTTCCATTTGCAAACGTGGCTTCCCACCCAAGTACCTTTTTTATTGTGTTCAGTCGCCGCAACGCTGCTCGCAGTGCGGGCTGCCCGCTGGAAAATTTGGATCACCTGGCAAGAGCCACTACTGTGGTCTTTACATGTGGCTTATTGGTGTATTCCGGCCGGTCTGGCGCTCTTTGCCGCACGCTACGCAGGTCTTGCGGTGACACAGAGTCTTGCGATCCATATGCTGACGGTTGGCGCTATGGGGGCGATGATCCTGTCAATGATGTCCAGAGTGTCACTGGGACATACCGGCCGGCAACTGAAGACATCGCGCTGGATGCCGCTGGCGTTCGCTGCCTTAATCGCCGCCATGGTTTGTCGTGTATTGCTGCCTTTGCAATCCAGCCAGTGGTACCTGACCGGGGTGTTAATATCAGCCGTTTGTTGGGTTGTCGGGTTTATGCTGTTTCTGCTCTGTTACTGGAAAATTCTGACTAGCCCGCGTGCAGATGGGCATCCCGGATAATGGTGATGAGTAACGAAGGCTGATTCGGTGCCGCTGCTGCTATAAGAACAGTCTGACGAATGGGTGAAAAAGGAAAACGATGTGAATATCAGTTTTCGTCAGCTCAAAGCTTTTGTCGCCGTGGCGCGGCTCGGTAATTTAGGCGCGGCCGCTGACCAGCTATGCCTGACGCGTGGCGCCATTTCCCAAGCGCTGAAAGAGCTGGAACTGCAGCTCGGTACGCCGTTATTTGACCGCGCCCATCCGCATCTGCTGCTGAACAGTGAAGGCGCGTTGTTGCTGCCGCTGGCGGATGAAATGCTGACACGGCTGGATGATATCAGCGCGCTGTTTCAGCAGAGCGGTGAAACAGGCGGCAGCGGCAAAGCCGTGCTGCGCATCGGTGCCAGTCAGACCATCGGCAATTATCTGTTGCCGTCTTTGCTGGCGCAGCTCGGGCCGGAGTGGCGGCTTAGTGTGTTTATCGCCAACAGTCAGCAACTGGCCGAACGGTTGCTGGCATTTGAGCTCGATTTGGCGCTGATTGAAGGTGAAGTGACGCATCCGCAGCTGCACAGCGAAGCCTGGCAGCAGGACCAAATGCTGCTGGTGACCAGCCCAATACATCCGCTGGCGCAGCGCACGGCAGCCAGCGACGCAGTGCTGAGCGCCGCCGATTTGGCTGGTCAATATTGGGTGCTGCGGGAAGCACAGTCCGGCAGCCGCGAGCAGTTTGATAAATACTTGCGGCCACAGTTATCAGCGCTTGGCACAGTGTTGGAACTGAATACGTTAGAAGCGGTGCTGAATACCGTGCAACAAGGCCTCGGCCTGACACTGGTGTCTGAACTCGCGGTGCAGGACCGGCTGCGCAGCGGCGCCTTAGTCGTGTTGCCGTTCAGCCAACCCATGCCGCGCCAGCTGCACTTATGCTGGCATCAGGACAAATATCTATCAGCCGTCAGCCAACGATTTAAAAGTATCTGCAAGAAAAATAAAGTGAGTTCAGTGCAGTCAGCAACAATCGCATTTTAAAAACTCGGTGGTTCTTAAGCCCTTAGAGATTATTAGTCAGAAAACGGTTTTCATTGAATAGATCATTGTTTTAACCTCTCCGAGTAACACAACTACCCCTGAATGAGTAGGCGCGAACCCAGCTTGATTTATATCAAGTTCTAACACGCAACCAAGCCGCAGACTGAGTCCAATACTTCAACAGGAGTTTTCAGGATGTCTCATTTTGCCAATCAAAAACCGCTGGTGTATGCCTGTTCAGGCTGCTCAAACGTAGCACAACTGACCAATGATTTAGCGGTTGTGCTGGACAGAGAAGGGATCGCCGAAATGTCTTGTATAGCAGGGATCGGCGGCAAAATTAAATCTCTGGTCAAAGTCGCACAGTCAGGGCGGCCGGTGCTGGCACTGGATGGCTGCCCACTAAATTGCGTGCGTCAGACACTGGCTACCGTGAACGTCATTCCGACTTGGCACATTGAAGTCACTTCCTTTGGTTATAAAAAATCGCGACAAGAAGATTGTACTTTAAGTGCCGCCTATGAATTGCTGCAACATATTCAGGGCGAGTTGCTGTCAGAACCTCATGCGGGCTTGCACTGAATTCTGCAAAATTTACGTGGCTTTATCACAACAACAATTCTGTTGTTTCATGATACTGAAACTCTGCCACTGGCTTTGTAATGCATCAAATATCCTGAGCTGGTGCCATGGTAAATCCTGAGCACCCGATAGCCACAACATGGCCCATAGGGCTTGTTGCACGCCAATCAGTCCAACCACCGGTGCAAAAATCCCGGCCTCCAGACAGGTTAACTGTTGTTCGCCGAACAGTCTGGATACACAACGATAACAAGGCCCGCTACCGTCATTTTTGAAGCAGCAGAGCTGACCTTCGAAGCGGATAGCCGCAGCGCTGATTAATGGTGTTTGTGCCTGCACGCAAGCATCACTGATTTGTTGGCGGATAACCAAATTATCTGTGCAATCAAGCACCAGGTCATGGCGCCCAACCAATTCTGTTAAAAGGTCTTCATCAGCAAACTGACAAATCGCTTCGATACGAATGTCCGGATTTTGCTGTGAAAGCCAATGTGCTGCGGTTTGTGCCTTAAATTTACCGATGTCTGCGTTGGTGTATAAAATCTGGCGCTGCAAATTCGTCAGATCAATCGTATCACCGTCAACCAGGGTTAACTGCCCTACACCACCGCTGCATAAATATGGCGCCGCCGCACAGCCTAAGCCACCCATGCCTACCAGCAAAACTTTACTGTTCAGCAATCGTTCCTGCCCATCTAAGTCGACAGCTGGCAGCATAATTTGCCTGCTATAACGGCGGGTTTGCTGCAAAGAATCCAAGCTTACCATTGGACTAACCATGGCATTATTCCTTATCCGATAAAGTAGTTGCAGCTAATTGTGTCAGCTTTTCACTATGTTTCGCAGACTGCTTGATACCGAGCTTTAAGGCGAGCTTATGCAAATTACTTGGGTCCAACGCCAACTTCCTGGCAGCAATTGACCAATTTGCATCGCTAGTTTGTAACGTAGTCACAATCATCTCACGCTGAAAATGCGCAACTGCCGCTTTTAACCCTATGCCAGATGGCAGCTGGATTGTAGTTTCAGACGGACCCTCTCGACATTGCATGGTCGACTCCGTCGGACTCTGGCTAAAAGCCGATGGTTCACTCAGCTCCAACAGTGATGGCGTCAAAGTAATGATATCCTGCCGGCTCGCCCCTTGTGACAGAGCTTTTAGCGCAGCCCGACTAATGCAGTGCTCTAATTCACGCACATTTCCGGGCCAATGGTAAACCTCGAGCGCTTGTGCGGCGCTAATGGATAAACGCAGTGCCCGCACGCCAAGCCTCACCCGGTTCAGTTCCAGGTAATGGCCCGCCAGCAAGACGATATCGCCTTGCCGCTTACGCAGTGGTGGAATATGGATGGGATAAACCGACAGCCGATGGAATAAATCAGCACGAAAATTGCCGGCAGTAACTTCTGCTGCCAGATCACGGTTTGTGGCTGCCACTACTCTAACATCCACACGGCGGCAATCATCACTGCCTAGCCGCTGAATGTCGCCGTTTTGCAGGACTCGCAACAGCTTGGCTTGCACGGACAAAGACAACTCACCTATTTCGTCTAAAAATAATGTTCCGCCATCCGCATGCTCGAACTTACCAAGTCGGTCTTGCACTGCTCCGGAAAATGCGCCTTTTTTATGGCCGAATAACTCACTTTCAGCCAAGGTTTCCGGCAATGCGGCACAATTGACATAAATCATCGCTTTTTGCTTTCGCGACGACTTTTGTAGCAGCCGTCTGGCGAACAGCTCTTTTCCCACGCCGGTCTCGCCAGATAACAACACCGGTAATTCAGTACGAGCCACCGTATCAAGCTCGGAAAGCACAGCTTTGAGCTCCATGCTTTGACCAATCAGCTCCTGGGTGTGCTCAATTTTGCTGTCAAAAGGTAGAGGTTGGTTAATACCTGCGATGCGGGCTTGTCGCAGTTGGTTTTCCAGTTGACCAATCCGGATAATGGCTTCAACCAACAAAGAGAAGCGCTGTAACTCCAGCACCGTCAGCCGGCTGAAAGTGCCGGCACTTAGCGCATCGAGCGTCAACACGCCCCAACATTTCCCCTCAACATAAAGGGACACCCCCATACAATCGTGCACCGCTAAGGATTGCCCTGCATGAGATTCAACCAAGCCATCATAGGGATCCGGTAAACTGGGGTCTGGCGGAAAATGCACAATTTGCCGGGTGGCGACTAACTGCGCCAGACGTGGATGCTGAGACACTTCAAAGCGGCGGCCCCGAACTTCTTCAACCAGACCAATGAATGCGACCGGTTTTAATGTTTCTTGTTCAAGCTGTAACAAAGCGACTGCATGACAGCCAAAATGCATTTTAAGCGTTATAACCAGACGCTCCAGGCGCACCGCAACGGGCAATTCAGTGACCAAATCGGCTATCAAACTTTCATCCAGCATCTATTCAGTCATCCTATTGCTTAACTATTGCTAAGGGGGCCTGCAGGGTGATTTATACCCAGCTGGGTCATTCACACCATGACGATTCAGGGTTGATTTTACCCGACCTCAATAAAACTCTATATAAATCAAAGGTGGTAGTTCTGGCCCAAATTTTGACTGTATAAAGCGTCCGGCTGTGGTTTTGTAAAATGAAACCGGCCTCACTTTTTCAATTAGTTGCGGAGTAATGTCATGATCCATGCAAATCAAAGTCTTGGCCAGTTGGCGACCAGTATCCCGGGGGCTACCGGCGTTTTTCATCAATACAAACTCGACTTTTGTTGTGGCGGGTCCAGAACCTTGGCAGAAGTCGCTGCGGAACGGGGTTTGGATGCTACAGAAATCATCACCAAACTCAGTGAACTCCAACAACAAATCACCACCCGGGATTGGCGCTTTGCAAAACCTGCAGAGCTGGTGCACCATATTTTAGAACGCTTCCATGCTAAACACCGTGAGCAATTACCAGAATTAATCCGGCTGGCCCGACGGGTCGAGACCGTCCATGGCGACCATACAGAATGCCCAACCGGCCTTGCAGAACATTTAAGTCATATGCAGCAAGAGCTGGAAAGCCATATGATGAAAGAAGAACAAATTCTGTTTCCAATGTTGTGCAACGGCTTTTACCCCGCGGGCCCAATTCATGTGATGCAACACGAACATTTACAGCATGGCGATGCTCTGGGCGACATGCTCAAACTCGCACATCAGCTGCAGTTGCCGGATGGAGCCTGTAATACCTGGACGGCCTTATATCTGGGCCTGAATGAGCTCAAAGAAGATTTGATGGAACATATCCTGCTTGAAAACGAAATTCTATTTGTAGAGCCTGTCAGCCAAAAAGGCAGCTGCTGTGGTTCCTGCCAATAAGTTCCTGCGCTGACTAGCGGGCACTAGTGGCCGTGCAACAATCTTGGTGCGTTCTCGCACCAAGATTGTACAGAAAACGACTAACCACGACTTCCACCACCTGCCAAAAAATTATTTTTACTGTATTTTTTCAAACACTTAAAACACCCCATGACTACTGGCATAAAAACTGAATAACCAAACTGCCAGCAAAGTTCTGGCGCACTAAAGATGTCACAGCAAAGACGCTGATAGGCCCGCTCGACGGCAGCCATCAGCGTTTTTTTTTGCCTGTGATTTCTCCAGACAGATACCGGAGGCATGATTTGAAACAACTAATGAAAAAAACGACTCTGTGGATAAGCGGCATCTTGTTGACTCTGCCCCTGTCCGGCATCAGTGCCGAAGCTGAAAAGCAGCAGCTTAAACTGGGATTTGTCAAACTGACCGATATGGCACCACTGGCGGTGGCCTTAGAACAAGGATATTTCGACGATGAAGGATTGTCTGTCCAACTGGAAGCCCAACCGAACTGGAAAGTATTGCAAGATCGGGTACTGGATGGTCAGTTAGATGCAGCCCACATGCTGGCCGGCCAAGTTCTGGCCAGTCAGGCAGGTATGACTGGCACTGAGAAGCTGCAGACAGCACTGGTATTGGATCTGCACGGCAATGCCTGCACGCTCAGCAGCCAAATCTGGCAACAACTGTCCGCCAAATCAACACCGCAAATTCCGCTGGATGCCAAAGCGCTGCAAAGCATTCCCACCCAGCTCAAATTTGGCATGGTGTTCCCGGTCTCCAGCCACAACTATGAACTGCGTTACTGGCTGGCCGCAGGGGGGTTACATCCTGGCTTTTATGCACCTAAAACCGGTGACAATTCGGGTCAGCTCGATGCCGATGTGTTGATTTCTGTGGTGCCGCCTCCTCAAATGCCTGCAGCGCTTGAATCTGGCACCGTCGCTGGTTTTTGTGTTGGTGAACCCTGGAATCAACAGGCCGCAGCCCGAAAACTTGGTGTCCCGGTGATTAGCAACAGTGACATTCGCGGTTTTATGGCGGAAAAGGTGCTGGGCGTTAACAGCCGTTGGGCCGCAAAGCACCCGGTCACGCATCTGAAGTTAGTCAAAGCCTTAATCCGCGCAGGCGCCTGGCTGGATGAACAGGACAATAAAAACCGCTCTGAGGCTGCACAAATGATCTCCGCCGCGCACTATGTCGGTGCGGATGCCGCCATCATCAAACGCAGTATGACCGGTCAGTTTGAATTTGCTCCGGGCGATATTCGAAAAGCACCTGATTTTAATGTGTTTTTTCGCCATCACGCCACCTATCCATTTTACTCCGACGCCATATGGTATCTGACACAAATGCGCCGTTGGGGCCAGCTGAGCGAAGCCAAAGCGGACAGCTGGTATCAGGCCACCGCAAAGGCTGCTTTTGACACCGTTTTGTACCAACAAGCTGCAAAAGCGTTGATCACTGAAGGCAAATTCAGCAGCACGGATTTCCCAGACTTTACCAAGGAGACTGGCATTAAAGCGCCGGAACGCTACAAATTTGCCGACAACAAAGCCTTTGATGCCAATAAACCGAATCAGTACCTGCTGCAATTTGATATTGGTTACAAGGACTAACAGATGATTATTCAACTGAAAAACTCGATGCCAGCCAGCGCTATTGCCAGCTGGCAGCCAAAACTACGGGAACTCTTACGTCAGGGCAGTCTGACACTGGCCGGCCTTGCTATCTTTGTCTTGTGCTGGGCGGCTTTAGCGGCAAATTTGCAGACATCATTGGGTCAGTTTCCCGGGCCCACTGCTGTGGCCGTTCAGTTCAAAGCCTTAATAGCTGAACATCAGGCAGAAAAAAGCCGGGAGCAGCTGTTTTATCAGCGCCAGCAGGAGCGTTTGGAGAAAAACCCAGAGGCGGTGCGTCGGCCTTATAGTGGTCGCCCCACTTTTTTCAGTCAAATTCAAACCAGTTTACAAACGGTGCTAAGCGGCTTTTTGCTCGCCAGTCTGTTTGCAATTCCGGCCGGTGTGCTGATTGGCTTAAGTCCGCTTTGCTACAGCGCTGCCAACCCGCTCATCCAGTTGCTGAAGCCAATATCACCGCTGGCCTGGCTGCCCCTCATTACTATTGTGGTCAGCGCCAGTTATCCGGCAGACGGGTTACTGAGCCGTTCCTATCTGGTGTCGGCCCTGACGGTAGCGCTCTGTTCGTTGTGGCCCACGCTCATCAACACCATTGTGGGTGTATCGCAGGTGCCGGCTGATTTACAAAACGTCAGCAAAGTGTTGCGGCTCAACTGGTTCCGCCATGTGCGCGCAATTGTGTTGCCCTCTGCTGTACCGATGATTTTTACCGGTTTACGCCTGTCGCTGGGCATCGCCTGGATGGTGCTGATAGCGGCAGAGATGCTGGCGCAAAACCCCGGCCTTGGCAAATTCGTCTGGGACGAATTCCAGAACGGTTCCAGCGATTCGCTGGCGCGTATTTGTGTCGCTGTCGCAGTGATTGGTTTGATTGGTTTACTGCTGGACAGGCTGATGCTCAGCCTGCAAAAAGCAGTCAGCTGGGACAAAAGTGTGCAGCTGCGCTGATCCGTCAGTATTCAGTGGCCCCTGTTTAAAAGAGGAATTGTCATGCAAAAACATCTGGAACTCAGTCAGGTTGGTATTAGTTTCCCAACGCCAAAAGGCCCTTTTGTCGCGCTGCAGAATGTCAATCTGAGCATCGCCAAAGGCGAAATCATCAGTCTGATTGGCCACTCCGGCTGCGGCAAATCGACGGTGCTCAATATCATTGCGGGTTTGTTAAAAGCAACCGAAGGTGGCGTGATTTTAAATCACAAAGAAGTGAACGAACCGGGGCCGGAACGCGCCGTGGTGTTTCAGCACCACTCGTTATTGCCCTGGTTGTCGGTCTATGAAAACGTTGCTTTGGCAGTGCGTCAGGTGTTTGCCGGCAAAATGACCAAAAGCCAGATGCAGGACTGGATAGAACACAATCTGGCACTGGTGCAGATGAGCCACGCCCGCGATAAAAAGCCGGCGGAAATTTCCGGCGGTATGAAGCAACGGGTTGGTATAGCGCGCGCTTTGGCAATGCAGCCACAAGTGTTGTTGATGGATGAACCTTTTGGCGCTCTGGACGCGCTGACACGGGCGCATTTGCAAGACAGTGTGCAACAAATTCAGGCAGAACTCGGCAATACAGTGATCCTCATTACCCACGATGTGGATGAAGCCGTGCTGCTGTCCGACCGCATCGTAATGATGACCAATGGCCCCGCGGCAACTGTGGGCGAAGTGCTGCAGATTGATTTGCCGCGCCCGCGTGACCGGCTGGCGCTGGCAGATTGCCCGAAATATAACCACTACCGGCATCAGGTTTTAAGTTTCCTGTATGAAAAGCAACGCAAAGTGGAGCCGCTGCCCGTTGCTTCTGCAAAAGCCAGCCAGGACAAACGACTCATCAAAGAGGAGGCGCGTGCATGACGGCGCACAGTCACCATTCAACTGCCTATGATCTGATCATTATTGGCTTTGGTATGGCAAGCCATCGGCTGTTACAGGAACTTGGGCAGCTGTCGCTGGCGCCCAAACGTATTCTGGTGCTGGGGGAAGAGACATTACCGGCTTATAACCGGGTATTGCTGCCACAGTTGATCGAAGATAGCAGTACCGATATATCTCTGCCTGCGCTTAATTTTGGTCAAAACATCGTCACTGTGTTGTCAGATGAAAAGGTTGTTAGCATTAGTCGACAGACGCAACAGCTGCACACCGAGTCAGGCAAATGTTTTGTGTACCGGAAATTGGTGTTTGCCACCGGCTCTGCTCCTGTGTTTCCGGATTTTTGCAACGAGGAAGACATCGCAGGCAGCGGAATGTACGGACGCATGTTGGCACTGCGACACACTGGCGATGTGGCAAAGATCAGCGAATTTCCAGCTGGCAGCCATATCGTCATTCAGGGCGGTGGCTTTATTGCACTGGAAACTGCCGCAGCACTCAGTGCGCATTATCGGGTGTCTGTTTGTCACCGCGGTCCGTATTTAATGAACCGGCTGTTGGATGAAACCGCCTCGCTGTTGTTACAAGCGTCCTTAGAACAGCGTGGTATTGAGGTCTTACTGCAAACCGAGATTAACGGTGCCAAAGCAAGCCCGCACAAACTACAGCTCGCACTGTCCGGACCTGCAGGTTTACGCACTGTCGCTGCAGAGTTGCTAATTGCAGCGCTTGGGGTAAAACCGCGTTGCGAACTGGCGAAGCTGGCCGGCATCAACACCAACCGGGGCATTCTGGTAAACCACCAGATGCAAAGCAGTGATCCTGATATCTTTGCCATCGGAGAATGCGCAGAATGTAACGGCGAAACAGTCGGCTTAGTCGCGCCGGTGTACCAGCAGGCGGTTGTGCTGGCGCAAGTGCTGACCCGGCCAGTTCTATCCGGCCAGACACATGCGCGGTATCAAGCCAATACCAGCGCAACCAATCTAAAAATCAGTGGTCTTGCGATTAGCACTGTCGGTGACATTGGTGCACTGCTTAAAAATACGAATCCCGCGCTAAACAGTTTGGTATATCAAGACCAGCAACAAGGTGACTATCGGCGAATTTGGTTGCTCAATGGCCAGTTGCAAGGCGCAGTTTTATGTGGGGATACCAGCCTCATTCAGCACTATCAACAACTGATGCACGTACCGCAGACAACAAGCCCTGCAGCTGGAACAGAGGACTGGTTGAATACGTGGTTGTTTCAGGTTGCTTGATTCGAAACCAATGCTCTTTCAGCCCGTTCTGTCCGCTGCCGGCCTCTTGCTGCATGCATGCTTGCTTCGCTTTCGCTATGTACGCCTCAGATTTTCAGCATTGGCGCATGCTGCAATAATTGCCTGATTTCAGGTAAACAAGAGCCACAGCCGGTGCCGCATTTGAGCTGTTGACCCAAACTGGCGCTGCAGCGCGCCCCTTTTGTGATCGCCTGTTGGATACTCTGTTGTCGGACCTGAAAACAGCTACAGACCAGTGCTGAACAATCTCCGGCTTCCAGCGGCGCACCGCGCAATAACTGGCGTCTTGTTGTTGCTGTGAGCAGATTAGCAAAACATTGGTCAAGCCAGGCACGATCCAGCGCCGGCAATGTCGGGCCGGCATAAAGCAAGGCTTGTAACTGATCATCCTGCACATAAGCCTGACGCCAGTGCTGCGGTGCCTGTGCCTGGATTTGTTCTGGCGGTGCGCCTGCCGCAGACTGCTGAATAGCAGAGATTAACTGATGACTGATTAAACTGATGAGTTGCGCCAAGGCGTTAGCCGGCACTGTCAGTGCCATTCTGTATTCAGTCATATTGGCATGGGGCACAGTCACGACATAACTGCAAAGCCCATGTAGCTGAGGCAGTAAGTCCGGCTGACGGCTGAACAGAACCAGTTCTGCACTGACAACCAGCTTTTTTAACTGCACCTGACCTTGTTTAAAGGCCGGCTGGCGGGAGATAGGATCCCGGCTGTCATCGTAGAGCACGTCACAACGCGACAAAAAGCCAAACTGACCACTCCAGTGCATCGGGACAAACAATTCACCGCAACGCTGTGCATCGGTCAACTGGGCACGGCCACGAAAAATGCCCAATGCGTTCGACAACTCAACCAAATCACCGTCTTTGAGCTGATAGCGCCGGGCGTCATTTGGATGCATGGCGACAAAGGGCTCACTTTGATGTTGCATCAACGCAGGAACCCGCCCGGTCCGGGTCATCGTATGCCATTGATCCCGGATCCGGCCGCTATTGAGCACAAAGTCGCCTCCTTGCCTTGGCAAAACCTCTAGCCCTGATAACGGCACCAGCTTTGCTTTACGATCTGCCGTATAGAACTGGCCATTGGCAAACAAGCGGGCGCTGTCATAGCCAACCTGCGGCAATGGCCATTGTTGTGGTTGCCAGGCATCATAAGCTGCGTCAGACATGGCACGGCACGCAGTTAAGTCCAGCGCACGTCGGCCGTTGTTACATAAAGTGGTTAATGCCGCATGTTCACGGAAAATTTGTGCCGGGTTCTGGTAGTTAAACCCGTGCGCAAATCCAAGTGCTTTGGCGACATCACAGACAATCTGCCAGTCCGCTCTGGCCTCTCCGGGGGCTGGTAAAAAAGCGCGCTGACGTGAGATGCGCCGTTCGGAATTGGTCACTGTGCCATCTTTTTCTGCAAAACCGAGGGCCGGAAACACAATATCGGCCTGGGCAACCGTATCCGAGTCCTGATAAATATCGGAGACCAAAACCAGTTCACAGCGCTGCAACGCCTGCTTCACCAAATCAGCCTGCGGCATACTGACCACAGGATTGGTAGCCATGATCCAAACTGCTTTAATTTCACCGCGGCCAATAGCAGCAAACAAATCGACGGCGGTATAACCGCCTTGTTGCACCAAATCAGGCGCACGCCAAAACTGTCGCAGTGCTTGCCACTCTGCATCCGGGGTTTCGTCAATTCCGGTCAGCTCAGACGGAAAACGCAAATGGCCGGCCAATTGGTTGGCCAGCGCACCCACTTCCCGGCCTCCCATCGCATTGGGCTGCCCTGTCACCGACAACGGACAAGCGCCAGGTTTACCGATACGGCCAGTTGCGAGATGAACGTTGATGATGGCGTTGACTTTGTCAGTGCCATTGGCGGCCTGATTGATCCCTTGAGAAAATACAGTCACTGTCCGGGCTGTTGCGCCAAACCACTGAAAAAAAGTGGTTAAATCAGACACTGGGACGTCGCAGTAGTCAGCCAGTTGCGCGATGTTCAGCCAACACTGTGCTGCCTCCAAGGTTTGCGTCAGGCCAGTACAATGCTGCTCTGTAAAATCGGTATCGAGCTGACCTTGCCGGGCTAGATAGGCAAGCAGGCCACTAAACATTGCGACATCTGTCCCTGGCCTTATTGGCAAAAATAAGTCAGCAGATTCAGCGGTCGCCGTGCGCCGGGGGTCAATCACGACGATTTTTTTGTCTGGGCTTACCGCTTTCGCCGCCAGCAGGCGCTGAAAAAGGACCGGATGCGCCCAGGCCAGGTTGCTGCCCACCAACACGGTCAGGTCGGCCAGTTCCAGATCTTCATAACAGCCCGGCACGACATCCTCGCCGAAGGCTCTTTTGTGCCCCGCCACGGTAGACGCCATACATAAGCGCGAATTGGTATCCAGATGGCTGCTGCCGATAAAGCCCTTCAGCAACTTGTTGGCGACATAATAATCCTCAGTGAGCAGCTGACCACTCAGATACATCGCCACACTGCCGGGGCCGTGCTCAACGATAATTTTTTGCAAGCGGGACGCAGCCGTGGTCAGCGCCAACGGCCAGTCTGCCGGCATGCCGTCGACCACCGGCTGCAACAACCTGCCCTGAGTATTCAGGGTTTCAGCCAATGCAGTGCCTTTGACACATAACCGGCCAAAGTTCGCCGGATGTAGCAGATCTCCGGCAATGGTTGCACTGCCTTTGTTGCTGACAACACCGCAGCCTACGCCACAATAAGGGCAAGTACTGTGGGTATTCTGGGGGGCGTGAGACTGCATGCGTTGCTCCAAAACAAAAAAGGCGCCGCTGCCGACTGTTTTGTCGGCGAAGGCGCCTTTACCGGAATAAGAATGTCCCCCAACACAGCATATCTGATGCCAGTTATTAAGTGATTGATTTGTATAGAAGTGATCGAGTGCTTTGCTGCACATGTGGTTCAGGCTGGTGCAGTGCTGCCCCATTTTTGTACATCTGGCGACCGGAGCCAGCAACAATTTCATATATTTCTATATTTTTCATAAACTTAATCTACGGCATTAAAATTGAAAGCCTAGAGAAAACAGTCATTCTGATTGGCAATGAGGCCAACTGCCGGAACACCGGTGGTTGGCCTTTTTGTTTTTGCACGCTCTACCCACAAAGAGGTAATGAAACTGCCCAGAGAAGGCAATGACGGCCGGAGCACCGGACTTTTACAATACAAACAACGCCGAGCCCTACTGTGCTAACTCAGGGATACCTGACATGCCAGAGCGGCCGTGGCAATCATGCCACCGGGCCTGACTGGAAACGGTCTGACCTCCCCACTTGGAAAGGTGTCGATTTATGCTGCAAGACTCATTCGAACGCCGGTTCAGCTATTTACGTTTATCGCTGACCGAAAGCTGCAATTTCCGTTGCAACTATTGCCTGCCTGATGGCAGCGCTTGTGACAATAAAGCGGCTGAACTGACGCTGGCTGAAATTAAGCAATTGGTCCAAGGCTTTGCCCATGCCGGCACCACAAAAGTTCGGCTGACAGGCGGCGAGCCAACCTTACGCCGCGACTTATGCAGCATTATTGAAACGGTGCGGGCCACCGACGGCATCACCCAAGTTGCCCTGACCACCAATGGCTATCGTTTGAATAAAGACATCCATCAATGGCTGGACGCGGGCCTCACTGCGCTGAATGTCAGTGTCGACAGCCTGGATGCAGATACTTTTCATCTCGTCACAGGTCAGGACCGGCTGCCGGATATCCTGGCCGGCATTGACCGCGCCCTCGCACTGGGTTTGCAAAAAGTCAAAATCAATACCGTATTATTGCGCCAGTACAATGGCCGCTCGTTAAGCAGCTTTCTTGAATTTGTCCGCGATAAACCGATCAGCTTGCGTTTTATCGAACTGATGCAAACGGGCGATAACGGTGCATTTTTTAAAACGCAGCATGTCAGTGGCCAAAGCATTATCAGTCAGCTCACTGCCGCCGGCTGGCAACTTATGCCAAGGTTGGCCAACGCAGGCCCAGCGCTGGAATATGCCCATCCCGACTATCTGGGCACTATTGGCCTTATCATGCCTTACAGCGATCACTTTTGCGATGACTGCAACCGACTACGTGTCTCCAGCACAGGCCAGTTGTTTTTATGTTTATTCGCCGAACAACATCAGAATTTACGCCATTTGCTGAACCAGGATAACCCGGCTGCAATTGTCGAATTTCTACAGGCACAACTGCAATTCAAGCCGTTCAGTCATCAACTGGCGAAAGCGCAGACCGGTCAGACCCGGCAACTCGCTATGATCGGAGGTTGAGGATGCCTCAGATAACTAAGCCAGCCTTTTCAGTTCTGGTGCTCAGTGGTGGGAAATCGAGCCGGATGGGACGAGACAAAGCTTTGCTGCAACTGGATGGTCAAACTTTGTTAGAGCGCAGCAAACGACTGGGCGAGGCGCTTGGTGCGCAACAAGTGCTGGTCAGCCGTAATGAACCCGGTTTTATTCAGGACTTGGTCCACGACGCCGGTCCGATGGCAGGCATTGCTGCGGCACTGCCTCATTGCCTTACAGACTGGTTATTGGTATTGCCGGTTGATATGCCGCTGCTGACGCCTGCCGCGCTTAAACCTTTGTTTTTAAGTTCATGTCCAGCAGGCAGCTTTATCGAAGCCTTTCCGTTACCGGTTTTACTCGGAAAAACGGACGAGTTACAACAAACTCTGGCTACTACGCTGTCAGATCCAACGGCAAAGCGCTCTTTACATCAGGCCTGGACAAAGCTGGGGCTGAGACCACTCCCCCTGCTAGCGCCTTTTGCATTTCAAAACTGCAATGACCCGACAAGCTTTGCCAGTATTCATAAACTTCTATCGCCAGATAATGCCCGTCAACTGGGAGTTACACATATATGCAGTTAATTATCAGGAGCTTAATATGACTTCGTTTCCGGGCGAATCGCCTTTGCAAATAGCGCTTCTGACCATATCCAACCGGCACAGCCTCGAAACGGACGATACCGGTGTCTGGCTCAACAATGCATTACAACAGCAGGGGCATCAGCTTTATCAGCGCGGTATAGTGAAAGAAGACTTGTATCAAATCCGTGCGGCTGTCAGTTCATTAATTGCTGATGCAGTAGCACAAGTCATTTTGCTGGCTGGTGGCACTGGCTTCCATGCCAAAAATTGTACGGTTGAAGCTATCACACCATTATTTGACCGGGAGATCCCTGGATTTGGCGAGTTGTTCCGGACCCTGTCCTATCAAAAAATTGGCAGTGCCGCCCTGCAATCCGGTGCTATCGCAGGGATTGCCAACCAAAAACTTATTTTTGCCATACCTGGCAGTGTTGATGCCGCTCATCTGGCAGCAGACCAGATTATTTGGCCTCAGCTCATTGCGCATACCAAACCCTGTAATTTTACCAGTCTGCTGCGCCGTGGCAGCCCTTGTGGTACTTCTGCAGTAAAAGGAACTAAAGATGACTGATTTGACCCACCTGAATGCACAAGGTGAAGCACAAATGGTTGATATTGCTGGAAAGCTCGCGACTAGCCGTACTGCCGTCGCCCAGGCAGAAGTCAGTATGTTACCTTCAATCGTTTCGACCTTAAGCCAATTACCTAAAGGTGATGCTCTGGCCTGCGCCCGGATCGCAGGCATTATGGCCGCGAAAAAAACTGCAGAATTAATTCCGCTGTGCCATCCATTGTTGCTCAGCAAAATCGATATTCAATTTGAATTAGACGCTACGCTTGGCAAAGTATTGATCCGGGCTTTATGTAAAGTAGAAGGCAGTACCGGTGTAGAAATGGAAGCTTTAACTGCGGTGAGTGTCGCAGCCCTGACATTACACGACATGGCCAAAGCCGCAGATCCAGCCATTGAAATCAACAAAATCCATCTTATCGAGAAAATTGGCGGCAAATCAGGCCACTGGATAAGAACTGAATCAAGCGGAAAATGACAACATGAATCAAGCGCCTGTCACAGAGGTGTTATTTTTTGCATCTTTGCGTGAAGCCATGCAGATCGGCAATCTAAAGCTAACACTCACTAAACCGGTAGAGGTCAAAGATTTAATCCTGATGATTGCCGGACAGTCGGCTCTTTTCGCCGCGGCCCTGACTGAGCGGGAGCTGTTGGTTGCCATCAATGAGCAACTGGCAAGTCAGCAAAGTATGGTCCAACCCGGCGACACCATCGCCCTCTTTCCACCAGTGACCGGGGGCTGATGATGACGTGGATTAACTGCCGGATCCAAGTAGAGGATTTTTCACTAACTGAAGAGTATCAGACACTTGTTCGGCAAGATTGCGGTGCAGTGGTATTGTTTTCCGGCCTTGTGCGCGACCAGTTTAAGCCGGACACCGACAATTCAACTAACGTTGACCGGCTTCAGGCGCTTGAACTGGAACATTATCCTGGCATGACCGAGCGCAGCATCACAACAATTGCAGAGCAAGCGGCGCGACGCTTTGACTTACGGGCTGTCACTATTATTCACCGGGTTGGCGTATTGCCTGTTGGTGAGCAGATAGTGCTGGTTGGTATTGCCGCACCACACCGGCGCGATGCGTTCGCTGCCTGCGAGATGCTGATGGATTATCTTAAAAATGAAGTGCCACTGTGGAAAAAAGCCCATTTTCATCAATCCGCCGAGTGGGTGGAAGCAAAAGCCGCGGATAAAAACGCTTTGCAACGCTGGGAACAACCAAAGTGATGAACCTCTTGCTGCGTCTGGTGTTTGTGCTGATATTCAGTGGTATCTGGATCAATGTTTCTGCGCAAGACAAGCTCTTTATCGCCGCAGCGTCAGATCTGCGTTTTGCGCTGGAAGACGTTCTGCGTGATTTTAAAGCGAAATATGCGCAGGACCTCATTGGAGTATCGGTTCAGGTGATTTACGGTTCGTCGGGAAAAATCAGCAATCAGATCCGCCAAGGCGCACCATTTGATGTGTTTTTTTCAGCAGATAAGCATTTCACTCAAGAGCTGTTTCGCGGAAACTTCACCACTGACGAGGGAACCGTTTATGCACGCGGTCGTCTGGTGCTTTGGAGTCCAAAGCATGATCTGCGCGGTGTCTCGCTAAAAGAGCTTACAGCAGATAAGTATCTGAAAATCGCCATTGCGCAGCCTCTTCATGCGCCATATGGCGAAAGAGCCCGCCAAAGTCTGGTATCTGCCGGAGTGTGGTCACAACTGGAACATAAGCTGGTTTATGGCGAAAACATCGCGCAAACTGCACAATTAGCACAAAGTGGCGCAGCAGATGTGGCGATCATCGCCCTGTCATTGGTGAAAAATCAGCGATTAACTCCAGGCACTGCAGCGCATTATCAGTTGCTCGATGCATCAACCCATCAACCGCTGCTACAAAGTTACGCTTTAACCAAGGCGGGCGCCGAAAAACCATCGGCGCGACTTCTGGTTCAATTTATGCGCACCGCCAAAGCTCAGCAAACTTTGGCGAACTATGGGTTTGAGTTACCTGAGCCAACACCAAAGGCGGCTGAATGACAGCGCTAACTGCAGCAGACTGGCAAGCAATTCAGCTGACCCTGACACTTGCTTTTTACACAATGCTGCTGCTGTTAGTGATTGCTACACCATTAGCCTGGTGGCTGGCTGGCGAACGACGTGGCTTATCCGTTTTTAGTTATTGGTTGCGGACTTTGGTGCAAACAGTGGTTGCTCTGCCTTTAGTCCTCCCACCCACAGTGCTTGGGTTTTATTTGCTGTTGTTTCTTGGCCCGCAAGGCGTTGTCGGCAACACACTGCAACAACTGGGGTTGCCGCATCTGGCATTTTCCTTTTCGGGTATATTGCTGGCGTCGGTGCTGTATTCGTTGCCATTTGCCGTGCAGCCTTTGCAACAGGCATTTGAGCAGCTGGGCCGTCAGCCGGTTGAGATCGCGGCAAGCCTGGGCGCTGGCCCGGTAGACCGGTTTTTTACTGTGATCCTGCCTTTGTGCCGTGGTGGATTTATCGTCGCGGCGACGCTGAGTTTTGCCCATACCCTTGGCGAATTTGGCGTGATCCTGATGTTAGGTGGCAGTATTCCGGGCCAGACCAAAGTGTTGTCCATCGCTATCTACGATCATGCAGAGGCCATGAACTATGCGGCAGCACAGCAGCTTTCATTGTTGTTATTGCTGTTTTCGTTTGTGGTGCTTTTTGTGGTTTACGGTGCTCGTCGCAAAATCGGGAGTCTCTGATGACGGCATTACGGATAAAAGCGCACTGGCAAAGACATCACTTCAATCTGAACATCGATACCACTTTGCCTGCCAGCGGCATCACCGCATTGTTCGGCAGATCAGGCTGTGGCAAAAGCAGTTTACTGCGACTGATAGCAGGCCTCGAGATCGTCCCTGATGCAACGGTCATGTTTGCCGACCACCCCTGGCAACACCAGCAAAATTTTGTCCCGCTGCATCGACGCCGCATTGGTCTGGTCTTTCAGCAAAGCGGATTATTACCTCACTTATCCACAGAGCAGAATCTTTTATATGGTTTTCAGCGCGTACCGCCAGACCTACGCCGGTTAATGCCTGCAGACGTCATCAGGATGCTTGAACTGCAACCATTACTGAGGCAACCGTTAGCCAGCCTGTCCGGTGGGCAACAACAACGCTTGGCTCTTGGCAGGGCCTTGCTGGCGAATCCCCAATTGTTGCTGTTAGATGAACCCTTCGCGGCCTTGGACAATCAGAGTAAAACGGCGATACTGCCCTATATCCGGACCCTGGTTGATGAAACCGGTATTCCGCTGTTTTTTGTCTCGCATGACAGCCGGGAGGTTGAAAAACTTGCAGACCAGCTAGTTTTGATGGATGCCGGTCAAATCACAGAACAATCCAGTCTCACTGCTGCATTGGCAAACCCAAATAATCCTTTGTTTGATGGTTCCGACATCATCTCTTTGTTTTTCGGGGTACCGGCTGAAAAAGACAGCTGGGGGCGGATTCCAGTTCTCAGCAACGCTTGTTGTCTTTGGCTGGGAGATTGCACGGCTCCAATTCCAACGTCGCAAGGTCAGATCAGACTCAGTATTCGGGCCAAAGACGTGAGTCTGGCTCTTTCACCAATCGCAGATTTGTCGATCCAAAATCAGTTACCAGCACAAATCATCAACATAATACCTTACCGTCAGCAATTCCTAATCCAACTGCAATTGGCCGATGGCCAGCTATTACAAGCTGAAATAACACCATACGCAGTTGCACAGCTAAAGCTTACTATCGGCCTGCAAGTGTTTGCCCTGGTTAAAGCAATCGCCATCCGCTAACCACACTCACTATGTCACTTGCTTATGCGCTGTTACACAGTCCGCGCTGAAAACTCGCCAGAGTCTCACTGTAGCTGTGCTGTGGCAACATGACTTCAATCAACCTTGGTCTACGTGTATCCGCAAGTGCGTCGGCCAGCGCGCCATCGAACTGGTGCAGATTCCAGATTTGACTGGCACCACAACCCATAGCTCTGCCAAGCGCGGCATATTGCCAGCCGGCTAACCCGGCTGCGGCCAGAGCTGGTGCAAATGCTTTAATCATGCCCCAACTTTGATTGTTCAATACTATGACGATCGGATTCAGTCCATACCGCTGGCAATGACCAAGCTCCAGCCCTGTCATCTGAAATGCACCATCACCGACCAGTACTATCGGACGTAATCCAGAACTTAACTGCAGGCCAAGCGCAGCAGGCACTGCAAAACCCATCGAGGCATAGAATGCTGGTGCTAGTAGCTTAGAAGGATTGGCTGATAAGGCTGCAAACAAACAATCACCGATGTCTACAACAAAAGGGTAGGTGTGCGTTTGTTGACTTAATAATTGATGCAAGCGATTTACCAGCGTGTCAGAACGCCAGCCTTTATCTGTTTGTGCGTTTTGTTCTGATGCTGACCTTGAGGCATTTTCATCACAGTCTGCGGGCATCTGCACCTGTGGTTTTGCCTCAGCTCGGGTAGTAAAAGCATGTTGCAGTGCGGCGAATACCTCAACTGCAGGTAATTTAATGACATGGCCATCTGGCAATTGAGTTCGCTGCTCGTCCACCCACAGCACAGGTCTTCCGGCCAAAAGGCTGGGATGTGCAGCAAAGTTACTATCAGAGCGAATAACACCGGCACATATTAACAAGTCAGATTGCAGCAGCCAGGGTAATACCGGGTCGTCCTTCGCCCCGCTATATACGCCTTTGTAACTGGCGGCACTGATATCTAACACGCCACGCCCCAATAACGTGGTCAGCGCCGGGATCCCGCAGCGCTGCGCCAATTCGGCGACTGCATGGTCAAAGCCAAAACGCTTTGCTTTCACGCCGATCAATAAACAGGGGGTTGTTACTTTGGTCGGCAAATCCAGACAAAACTGCTCCAGCTGACGTTGTGCATCCCTGAGAGCTGTTTCATTGACATCATCCGACGCGCCAGATTGCATCTCCGGAAGAGAAAGACACAACACTTGTGCATTCGCCATATCGCGGGGCAGTTCTATCAATACCGGTCTACTTTCAGCTATTGCCCGTTGAATCACCTCAGTAAGCTGCTGAACTGCCGTTGCGGGATCATCGAGCCGGCATTGCCCGCAGGTGACTTCAGTTAAAATTCTTCGCTGCGCGTCAAGATCACTTACCTGATGATGTAGCAATAAACCAGAGGCTACTTCCTGCTGCGATGGATAGCCGGCAAACACCAGCAGTGGCACAAATTCCATGTAGGCCTGGGCAATCGCATTCACCGCATTCAGAGCTCCTGCGCCATAGGTCAGCATCACCGCAGAAGGCGCATTGCGCCAACGCGCCGCTGCATCGGCGGCATAGACTGCTGAGGGTTCATGGCTGAGCTGGATCAGCCGCAGTGGCTTTGCTTGTTGCCGTTGTCCCGACTCCAGCGCGCCCAGCCACGGCAGAATAAAGTCGCCGGGAATGGTATAAAGGTCGTAGATGCCGTTGTCACTGAGTTGCCGCTGTAACAGGTCTGCCAGAATCATTGTTGCGCTCCGCAATAAAATTGCGTGCTATTGTGCAGTGACAACAGCCGCTGGCTTTGCGCTACATCAATAAAAACGCCGCTGTCTGCGGCGCAAAAGGAGTATCCCTGAAAGTTAATGCTGTTTGCGGTTAACGCCACCAGCAACTTTTGGGCTGGACCCAAATGTCTTCGCCAGGTTCTACGTCATTGCGTTGTTGTTCAAGCCAGGTCAAAGCATCGGCATGCATCATCGAACTCAACATCCCTGAACTATCAGTTCCTACAGACTCCGCTTTGATGCCGTCAACGGTGACCTGTAAATTGACTCGTTGCATATCAAGCCGGCCGGGCTTTTTACGCAAGCCCTGCACCGTTTTAGCCGGCCACAACACCGGTTTTTGAACTTGTTGACCACTTAATAATTGCAGCGCCGGTATCAGTAGTTGTTCACAGGTGACCGCGGCAGAAACCGGGTTGCCTGGCAGGCCAAATAACCAAACCGGCGAGATTTGATCGTGACATTCGCTATCAGCCCGGTTCAGCCAACCAAACGCAAATGGTTTGCCTGGTTTGATGGCAACCTGCCAAAAATCCATTTCACCGAGTTCGCTGAGTACCTGACGGGTATAATCAGCGTCCCCCACTGACACGCCACCACTTGATACGATGACATCGACCTTATTTGCCGCAGTCTGCAGTAACGACCTGAGCGCCTGCGGGTCATCGTTCACCCAACCTAAATCGACGACATCGCAACCAAATCGCTTCAGAACTGACAGCAGCATAATTCTATTACTATCAAACAAATCGCCGTCCTGCAGCACTTCCCCCGGCTGTTTTAATTCATCACCACTGGATAACACGCCAACCCGAACGAGCTGATATACCGAAACTTCAGCAATCCCTAAAGTCGCCAGTAAACCAAGTTGCAATGGGCCTAATACCGTGCCCTGTTGCAAAACTAATTGACCGACTTCTAATTCACTGCCACATAAACGTATATGTTGCCCCGCAATCGGCCGTCGTTTAATGACCAGCGATGCGGTATCAAGCTCTGCCGACAGTTGTATATCCTCTTGCATCACCACTGTATCCAGATCTGCCGGAACCACAGCCCCCGTGGTGATCCGAATACAAGCCCCTGTAGGTATCTCGCCCTCGAACGGGTGACCGGCCAGACTTTGTCCAACTATCTGCCAGCGTTGCTGTGTGCTTAACATCACATCAGCAAAACGCAACGCGTAACCGTCCATTGCTGAGTTAGTCGCTGTTGGGACCGCAATAGGTGAAAACACATCAGCAGCAAGTGTGCGGTCTAGCGCAGAGAAAATACTGACGGTTGTGGCGGTCAGCTGCATTCTGCTGCGGATAACAGCTAATAAACGCTCTTGTGCCTCGGAGAGCGGTAGCATCGCCACTTTTGGTTGCATGTTGTTGGTTATCAAGTTCTAGCTACCTTTTTTGCCTTGAAAATTGACCATCCACACTGCTGCCTCTACGCGTGAGCGTAAATTCAGTTTTTTCAGCAAGTGCTTCACATGTACCTTGACGGTGCCATCAGAAATATCGAGCTCGCGGGCAATCAATTTATTGCTCCGCCCTTTCGCAATCAATTCCAGAATTTCTTGTTCTCGGTTCGTCAGTTGGCTGAGATCTGTCGCTGGCTTTTCAACAGGTCTGCGGATCGCATCAGCAAGTGCTGCGTTTACGGCTTCACTGAGCACCATTTTGCCATGCACTGCTTTTTTGATTTGCTCGAGTAATTCATCCGGATCTGAATCTTTCAGCAAATAACCATCAGCGCCCAGGCTGATCGCTTTAATCACATCCTCATTCGAATCCGATACCGTCAGCATCACGATGCGGGAAGTGACGCCATCGTCGCGTAATTTTTTCAGCGTCTGATGGCCATCCATGCCCTGCATGTTCAAATCAAGGATGATTAAATCCGGGTCCAGCTCATTGGCCAGTACGATAGCTTCGGCACCGGAGCTGGCCTCTGCAACAATCTGCAGCTCCTCCTCAAACGCCAGCAACTGGCGTAATCCCTTGCGAAGCAAAGGGTGGTCATCGACCAGCATCACACTGAAACTGTCGGTTTCTGCTGTATCGGTTGTATTTTTTTGCTGCTCTGGCATTTCAGGTGTCCTGTTAGCATCCGGTCAGGTGCCTATTAAGAAATATTCCGTTTGTCTGTATGTTGATTTATATCATGTCTGAGCATTTGACCGAAATGCAGGGGTAATTCTCAACCATAGAACACGCTCCTTCAACAGCTCATATCCATCTGTTTCTAATGAACTTTTCTATCAAGCTATGAATCAACCTACCCAATAATAGGTATCACCAACAAGCTAATAGCTGATTTTTGCTAACTATTCAGATCCATTGAGGTCGCCTGAACCACCCTGCATAGTAATTGTGATACGCAAAAATATGCAGGAGTTTTTATGGCCGATCTAAAACGATGGCAACCAGAAGATGAACAGTTTTGGTCACAAACTGGTAAAGCCATTGCCACACGGAATCTATGGATCTCGATCCCTAGCTTGTTATGCGGCTTTGCCGTCTGGATGTTGTGGAGCATTCTGACCGTTCAGATGCTCAACCTTGGCTTTCCTTACAGTGCCAGTGATTTATTCTCGTTAACTGCGATTGCCGGATTAACCGGGGCAACTTTGCGCATCCCGGCAAGTTTCTTTGTGCGGTTATGCGGCGGCCGCTACACCATATTTCTGACGACATCACTATTGATGATACCGGCGATTGGCACCGGCTTGGCCTTACAGGACAAAAACACGCCGTTTTGGGTATTCCAGCTGATGGCGCTTCTATCCGGTATTGGTGGTGGTAACTTTGCGGCGTCGATGTCGAATATCAGTTTCTTTTTTCCAAAAAAACAACAAGGCCTAGCCTTGGGATTAAATGCAGGTCTTGGTAACTTTGGTGTCACCAGTATGCAAATTCTGGTGCCTCTTTTCATGACTTTCGGCGCCTTCACTGCACTTGGCGGTGGCGACTCCATGATCCTGCAAAAGGCGAGCGGCACCCTGATTGGCGCGATTCCGGCAGGTAGTGAAACCTGGGTACAAAATGGCGGCTTTGTCTGGTTACTGCTGTTAGTACCATTAGCGTTTGCCACCTGGTTTGGTATGAACAACATCAATACCGACGAAGTAACGCCAAAACTACCATCCGCGCCTGTGTCTTTTGCGATCCAACTCTCCATGCTGTCCATCGGCTTTTTAACTGCCATTGCCGGCTTGTGGTTGATGCTACCAGCCACAGCAAACGGTTCAGGCTTTGGCATCCCAAAAGAGCTGGTGTTAATTGCGGTATTGTTTGCCACAGTCTTTCTGCTGAAACTGCTTCCTGGCGCTATCAGAGCCAGTTTAGAACGTCAGTATCAAATCTTTGGTAATAAACACACCTGGGTGATGAGCGTATTATATGTAATGACGTTCGGCTCATTTATTGGGTTCTCTGCAGCATTCCCACTCTCTATCCAAGTCATTTTTGGTTATAGCCATCAACTGGCCGACGGCGTCATGACACACACAACGGTGAACCCAAATGCACCCAGCGCTTTGACTTATGCCTGGATAGCACCATTTATCGGCGCGCTTATTCGTCCTGTCGGTGGCTGGCTTGCCGATAAACTGGGCGGTGCTTTTGTGACTCAATTGTGTTCTGTCGTCATGATTGTCTGTGCACTCGGAGCCGGTTACTACATGCAACAGGCCTATCAATCCGCAACGCCAGAGCAGTTTTTCATGCCATTCTTTTTAATCTTTCTGGGCCTGTTCGCTGCCAGCGGTATCGGTAATGGTTCAACGTTCCGCACAATCGCGGTTGTCTTCCCGAAAGAACAGGCTGGCCCAGTATTAGGCTGGACATCTGCGGTCGCAGCTTATGGCGCGTTTTATATTCCTCAGGTATTTGGTGAACAAATTAAAGCGGCGACACCTGAATATGCGATGGTCGGTTTTGCAGTGTTCTATGCCATTTGCTTGGTACTGAACTGGTTCTTTTACCTGCGTAAAAACGGCGAGTTTTATAATCCGTAGAGCAATGCAAAGTACGTTTTTAGCGAACGAAAAAGCCAGCTTCAGTTTACCTGCGGCTGGCTTTTTAACTTATATTGAGCGCACCGCAGTAACTCACTTCAGGCACAGACATCATCTGTCGCTGGTTTTTACTTTTTTGATAGAGTTGCTGTTGTGGCAACCTTTGTTACAAGCGAATTAATGGGTCAAGTCGCCGATTAGCAAGCTGACAATCAGTTCCGTAGTGTTCTTCGTCGGCGAGTTGCCAAAGACACAACTATAGAACAACCAGTTCTCTGGCTTGAGCAGGTCCTGCTTTAACCTGTATTCGACAAACTCTGGAGTGGCCTAACAAACAGCGCAACTCCAAGAGGGGAAGCTCAATCCCCACATCCATCTCCAAAGAACTCAAACTAACCGAATGATTACACCTGATGATCCACATCGAGTGGCTCGGTAATGGCCAACATTACAAATTCGTCTTCATTGCTGGAAGGCCTGATTAAAAGCCGCTCTTCACGAGATAACAGACCATGGATTTTTAATTTTTCGTATGAATTAAAACATGCTAATGCTGAAAACAACTGGTCACGATTAACGACAACCGCGGGGCCGTTGGTTGCACCTTTGTCGGCTATTACATCAGTATGAAATGAACCGCTCGCATACTCGGTCAATTGCAGAAGATGGATTTGACCGTCAATCATTTGAATTTCGACGATGTCCTCCGAAGGCCTCGTTGTTACGACTATCTGTTTCAGTCCTTGCTGCAACCGCCAGTTCGAATCAACACACCAGCCTTTTTTTGCCACGCCGAAGATAGGTTGTTCCATCAACTCGAAGTCATCGCGCTGTGAGAGCTCACAACTTATACCTTGGCAGGTCAAAACCAGTTGTGATTGATTGCCAACACTCATTTCCACTGGACCAAGTTTTGAGTTCAAAAGTAGCGCTAAAGCTTTTGTGAGATAATTCAACTGCTCTGAATTCAAACGAATGTATGTATCACTCTCGAGCTCGTGTTCTAACAGCCGCAACCGCGCAGAAATATCAAGCGCAACTAAATCGATGAACAGTGTGGATGCATCGCTCGAAAGTATGACCTGCAATTTCTTTTGTTTTTTTGAGGACATCGCATACGCTTTTATGCACTTAAAAGTTTCAAGGAGGTTATTACGACAATAAAAGATGTTTGACTGGTCAACAGTCACAGAACTGTAGTCGGTAATTAATTTTGTCGGTTGGTATATAACATGATGTAGGCTAGCGGTTTGAATTTCGCTGAAATCATCAGTGTTAAAGATGTCATTAGTATACATAGCCGGCTGAATTCGCAGCCGTGAATCCTCTAAAGTTAGCTTCACAAAGCTTGTACAATCCAATCCATTCAAACACTTGAGCATAGGTTCCGCCGATACAGTAATGTCTAGATCACCATCCCACTTGTTATTGATTTTCAACGAAGCGACAACAATGGCTGGCTGCAAAGTCGTGTGTGTTTGGATTGACATAAAATCTTGATTTCGCTGTGCAAAAATACGGATTTCTTGATGTTTTTGGAAATTATGTGTGGGGGCCTTCAGATTGCTAATGAGTGTTAAAATCACTATAAATTTATCGTATTCAACGTATATACAATTAGTCATTAATGACACCTCGACTATGGTTATAAAAATTAATAAGTTCAATTATTTCAAATAAATACTGCGTGCCTTTTTGACATCTCTTAAATGACGACATCGAAATAGATGTTTTTGGCGAACTGCTAGCTTCAAACTGCAAAGCGCAGTCAAAACGCTGAGCAACGTCGAGCCATGCCTGGCGTGGGAGATCGTTAATTGGCAAACTGACAACAGCCTGCAACCTGCTGAAACCAATCGAATTCAGTGCAAAAAGCACTTGCCGTAGCGTTCTGACATCCCGAATCTCATGGCCTTGAGTAACAAGTTCTTGCAGTGTGTAAAGCGCTCGAATGGATTTGGCGGTCCAGCGTTGTTGCGAAATAAACTCGATTTGTTGCAGCGTGCGAGACTGATTGAGCATCCGGGTGAGGGTAACTACGTCAATCGACGGCACGTCTTGGCTGTGCTGAAAAACTGCAGAGCTTTGGTTCGTAGTTAAAAATTCATGTAGCGCCGTGACATAATCTGAAAACGAAAATGTCCTCGCCTCCTCATGTGCATCAACCATATTTCGGACCACTGTTTTCTTGAGACCACGACTGGCATGTTTAAACCATTTAGTTTCGTCAAACTGTTGATGACCCAGAATTTCATAGCGATAGCTATTGGCGGACAGGAGCAATGCCAGCATGTCTCGGTCTGGAGCTTCGGTTCGTAATGAGTTGAGTTCAAAAGCCAAAAACGGCAAAAAATGTAAGTAACATGCTGCGCTGACCACAGGTGATGCATGGCCTAATTGACACGCCAGAATGTTGAAAACTGATGCCTGAGGTAACAACGGATGGCCGACCCGCCGAAACTGCTCTTTTAACTGTGAGATGGTGTCATCACTAAATAATTGATGTTGAAACAGCGCGTAACGTTCTCGCCAATCCGAACTGTCAAACGCCGCCATCATCAACATAAACAGCATGTTGTTGGCTGCACAATGACGTAGCGAGTGCACAACAAACTGATTGTTACCTGCCAGTTTGCGAAGCGCGGCAAGAGCGCTAGGCAGGTAAAAAGCAATCACGCGCGGAGAAAATATCTTGATTGAGTGCTGCTTTCGCATCGCTACAAATTGCAGAAAAGCGGAACGTACATCAGCTGGCATAAACATCAAGCTGACACGTCGCACCGAGGTTCGGCTCTTACGTTTTGAGCGCCTGGTGACATATAAAAATTCGGCGCTGACATCATCGACAAATAATGTCATCGCCTCATCATGTCGGAGCCCCAAAAAATAGCAAATCCGCAGAAACCACTGTGTTGAAACATCAGATACGGCTGCAATCGCCTGCTCGAAAAGCATCGGAGACAGATAGTGTGTGCGCGTTACGGCCACTTTCTCAGAGATCACATCTAGCGATTCACCAACCAACCTGATCGGCGCGTACTCGCTAACGAACTGCAGAAAAATTAGCACCGTATTTTGTCTATCTGGCGCCAATGTGACCAGATAATCCTCAATCAACTCAGTGAGATCCGCGAGAGCATCACCTTCCGACTGAGCTAGCTGGAGCAGCGCTTCATCGTTGAACACGTTTATACAAAACTGTTGCAGCGTCGATAAATAGGTCAACACTGTATTCACCGCCAAGCGCGTTTTCCAAGCAGAGCCATGCAGAAAAAGCGAGATGCAATAATTCAGAAGCACTCCACATATCCCGCTGCAGCTGCGGCTTTTCTGCAAAAGAACTTGCAATTCAGCTTTGCAGATATTGAAAGCTCGCGTGTTTCGATGTTCGTTTTCGGATTGTTGCTGAAAGCGGCGCAAACATAACGACAATCCAGACATGACGACACCATCGTCCTGATTCTGGCCAAATGCCAAAGATGCAGCAGTTTGCAATTGCTCCCGCGAGCCAAAAACCACACGCCGCTTGCGGCGTTTTGATGACTTATCTCTTACTTCATTTTTATTTTCGTGCGGTTGATTGGTCAGGTGCGTGATGATATCTGGTGCACTTAACGAAGCACTGAGTGGATTCAGTTCATGGTAGAACAGCGGTTGCTGCATCAAACCGATAGCAGATATAGCATCATCAAGCGTTCGAAGCTGTCCAAATTCTGGCGAGTATATGTCTGCATAAACTGCTCGGAGCTGGTCAGCAGATATCCGCGATTTGTGCAAACGTTGCCACAGCAGAAGTCCAACTGCGTCCAACAACAGGTAGCCATCGCCATGAGGTACCAATGCTCGATTAGCATCCGGCATTACGACAATTTCATCGATACAGAAAAGCTGTTCGACTCGAGTCACTGCGACATGTTTTGCCAGCAGCAATGCAGTTGCCAACTTTTGCAGTGTCGTGTCGAAATGTGCCAAGAGAGGCTGGAAATACGCTAACACTGCGGCAATGTCACCGACTCTTGCAGTCGATTCGTTAAAAAATGGCTTCGGCGGTAGCAATCGTATTGTTTGAACCGGCGGCAATAAATATGGCAGGTCCAGTACAGCAGATTCATAGCACCACCAGAGCGCTTTTTGTAGCGCGCTTAGCTCAAGTTCAGTTGTCGCCTCGAAATAAATTTCTCTCGATATTTCAACGAAATGGCGTTTTGATGGGGTCAACTTAAATACTTTGTACTGCTCGAACACATCAAGAACAAAATCGAGCGTATGCCGGAGTGATTTATCCTCGTTCGCAAAGCAAATGATTAATTGATCTGGAGTCATCATGCCAATCCCTCCAACTGCGCGAGGGCTTGTGCATCTAGCTCAGCAAATTCAAGGTCATATTGCTCCATTTGTTGGCGCATTAAATAAGCTGCGCGCTTGGGAGATAACGCAGAAAAGCGGTCCAGCAGACCGACGCCAGCTTTTGAGTGATTCATCAAAAAATTCAGCAGTCGCTGGTCAAATCGGCCGGTCGATGTTAGGAAACGCCTAACCGCAACATGGCGAAAGCTGTGCGATTTGAGCAATTCATTGGTCCGTTGATAAAGTAACGAATCCACCGTTTTGCGGCCAAAGTGTTGCCATTGCCTGCAATCATCGTCGAACCACATTAATGCGTGTGTCGGTGACGCGAAGAGGGCCCGGAGTGCATAAGAAACAGCGGCGTTACGCCATGCGCTGAGCAATTGGCATGCCAGGGATGTCAGTACAACAAAGCGCCTTTCATCCGCGTGGTGCACGCGCTTGTCCGCCACCGTCATGTAGCCGCCTTCCACATTTAGATGCGAAAATGGAGGAAACGGCTCACGCACGGGGCGAATTGCAGAGGTGCTGGCAATGCGAAGGTAAATGTAAAGAGCAATGGAATTGAGGTCAGGTTCAGCCAACAACACCTGATACAACCCCGCAAGTAGCTCAGATCTTAAAGTGATTTTGGAGCCGACCTCGCAGTGAAACTGCCTTGAGACTGCAAATCTAGCGGTCTCATGTGCATCAATATGCGACCACCGCATGCCCGTTACATCACAAAAATCTCGCCATGCACGAAGCATTGTCGAGCCGATTTTATGCGGTTCAGCAGACACATAGTGGCTCTGCACAATGGTGTTTTGCGCTAAAAACGCACGGTAGGTTTCAGGAATTGTATGTTTTGAATACTGCAAAAATGCTCGGTGCAGTGCTGAGCTACCAATTCCCCGGAGCGGCAACGATGTCGCTTTTAGTTTTGTATTCAACCACCGGCGGTAGTCTACGACGTCGATATCTAACGCTTTTTGCAGTGTGCAACCGTGGCGCGCGTCACTACCAATGGCACGCAGAGTGGTATTAAGTAGATCCAAAATGGTCGATGGAAGCGACAATTGCAGCCGGCTTGATGCCACAAAATGAATGCGTGCATCGCTACCTTCTGGAGACATTGTCTGCAATAAATCAGCGCGCAGATTAAGCTCGGCACTGATAAACCGGCCCTCACGCTCAAATTGATAGGCAATGTAATTCTGTGATTGCTCGACTGGTAATCGCTCTGCCAACTTGTTATTGAGAACTAACTTTAGCGGTGATGGCACACCAAATAGCTGAAAAATGAACAGTAGTAGATAGCCAGCATCAACAGGCGCTATCGCTACCGTACTATTGCGAAGCAAGCCTGGCGCACAAACTTTTAAAAATTCATTGAGCTCATTTGGCATCGCAGCCTGCATACCAAGCGCGGTTGCGTTTTCAAATGCATAATAAGCACGCTGTGCACCAGCCATTTTGAATCGAAACTTGCGACGCTGCTGCTCAGTGTTGAGTGACAGCTCACTCGCCAGACGCATAACACTGCATGATGACTCGCCAGTTTCATCGCTGGTTTCAACATACTCAATATCATCGTCAATCGCCTGTACGTGATGATTGTCAGCAGCTAACAATGCTTTGCTGCCAGACTGCGAGCGCTGCGTTTTTAGAAAAAATGGCGCGACAAGTCGCAAATCCTGCACGTGAGCAGCAGCGCTGCTCAAGCGCTGATGCACCTCACGAGTTGTCAGGTGAAGCAGCTGATGTAGTGGCAGCACTGCTAACTTATTTTCAATAAAAGTACGATAAAAATGTAGATAAGCTGTGTAGTCGCGAAGGCCGCGAACACAATACACATGCGTCAACAAAGCATATTGTTGGTTGAGTAAATTCTCCGCGTAGAGGTCGTCACTAGGCTCATCCACGAGCAGCAGCGTAGCTAAAAATGGATCCGATTTCAGATGGTTATGCAGCGCGGACCTAGTCCGTTTTGGAACCTCAGCGGATGGCACCTGCGACAAAAATTCAATCATCTCCTGAGTTTGCAAAAGCTCGAATCGAGTGAGCGGTGCGACATCGATTTTGTAATGCAGAATGCGTTTGAGCCGCGTGGCAAGTTCAAGAAAAGAAAACTCTTCTGGCACCTGAAAAAGCTCGAGAATTCTCAGTTTCATTTGCCATCCCCCTGCGGCGAAGGGATAGCTTTCAACACACGTTGGATATCAACCGTCGTGATCGACTTCTTCTTTTGAAGTTTTGGCTTGCGGCGATAGACCGCAGAGCGATGTCTATCGATGATTTCAGACCACTGACGCATGGAAAACAGCTGTTCAATGGCATAGTCGTCCGCCACAGCTTGGTGCCATGCTGGTGTTGCGGCAGCAGAACGCTGAGTGACATATTGAATACTCGCGATATTCAGCAACTGCCTCATCAGCTCAGGTTTTGATTTGGCCTTCGAGACAATAACGACCGTAGCGTCAAAACGTGGCAACTGCTCTGCGGCGACTGCAATCAGATTATGCTGCTCCAACGCATAAAATTCTTTTTGGTATTCGAGCACACGAATGTTCGAGAGCAGTGTTTCGAGAAGACTACTGTCACCACGTCGATGCAAGATATCGAATAGACGTTTGGAATTCGCGTATGCATCGGCCGCTAAAAAATCTGGCAACACGATGATTTTTTGAAGTGAAATTTTGGGCATGGCTGCTACCTGTTTTGTTCAGATAGCTAGTTAATCTACGCACTTTTTTGCGTCTGTGTAAAATTGGACGTAGTTAAAACAGGGGGTCTGAGATCTTTCTTCATTCTCTTGCACCTTTAAAAGGTAAAAAATACCTTTTTCGGATACATGTCGAGATGTTTCACCAAATGATGTGTGGAACGCTTCCTTACGTACTCAAACTGACCTTCTCATTGCAATTGCCGCACACAAGCAACAGGGATTCAGCAAGGAGCCACTTTGCTTTGACCTAATTGCAGCTGTCTAAACCAGGTGATCTCGAAAAAACGAATCTCTGCTTTGCCTTATTTGTGGACATTCGTTTTTTCTGAGCTCTGAGATTCTCTTCCAAATTAGTTGGCTAAATTCAGTTGGCCACCGCCCCCAATTGAAGTCAACATTGAGCAGGTGTTGTAGTTCACAAACCAGTGCCAACTGACTAGATCAAATTCAGTTTCTCGACTCACGCTAATTGCTAGCACGATCTATTCTTACGAAATTGAGCTTGATTTATCCTGAACGGCTTAACATGCTTGCAAGCGAAAAAACGAGCTTTGACTTTTGGGTCATCGTCGCAAATGAATCAGGAATAGCTCAAGTGTATTTACGCGCACAGGGTGAGGACTACGAGTCCTGCTTTTTCCCTACAAGCGCTAATATTTCTCTGAGCTCTTCCGGAATGGCCATCGGCTTAAAGGCACAGGCGTTCGAACGCCCCGTATTGCCAAGTGGCAGGCGATTAAAAAGATGACCAAAAGGTGTTAACAACAACCGATAGCTTAGGCCTGCCAGTTCGCGCCAGTCTGCGGTACAAAGGGCCAACCAGAGCATCTGCAAATGACACAAAACGTCTTGTTGACCAAGGATGTGGGCGTACTCCAGGTACGTAAAACTTCTCTCATAGTCCTTTGGTTTGCGCGCTTGGTCGGCCAGCGCCAGGTATTCAAAATAGGCGAGCAATACCTTTGGTTCCATCACTATCCCTGGTCAATTAAAATGCAGTTTCTGCTGGCTGCATTATGATACATTTAATGCTTAAAGTAACTTTAGAGTTGGTGAAAGGCAATGAAAATTGGTGAACTGGCGGCACTGGCCGGATGTGAAACGGAAACCATCCGATTTTATGAAAAGCAGGGATTGTTAGCCGCTCCTGCAAGAACCGCCTCCGGATATCGGACTTATCAGCAGCGCCATCTCGAAGATTTACAATTTATCCGGCATTGCCGGGCCTTTGATATGAGTCTGTCGTTGGTCCGGCAACTCCTGAAGTTTCGTGAAGCTCCCAGCCAACCTTGTGGGCAGGTCAATACGCTGATCGATGAGCAATTGGGGCATTTAGACACGCAATTAACCCAACTTCATCAATTAAAAGCGGATTTACAGGCATTACGGGCGCTTTGCCAGGATGACCATCAGGCCAAAGACTGCGAGATCCTGAAAAATCTGGTGCATCCATGTGCCAGTGATTGTGTACAACATCGGTGAAAAAACTGTTGACCTTAAAGTGGCTTTATAGTTTTTAATGGCGGTATCTTGTTCAAAGTGAGGCCGCTATGTCAGATTGCCAATGTAAAGCCCAGGTGCAAGCCTCTGAAAATGCTCCGTTGCCTGAGTGTTCTGTATCAGATTTGCACCACAAAACCCGCTACCACATTCGCAAGATGGACTGCCCCTCAGAAGAAAATCTTATTCGAATGGCGCTTGGCGCGTTGCCACAGGTGCTACAGTTGCAATTTTTCCTGCAAGACCGGCAGCTTGATGTGGTGCATCAAGGCGGTACGGACGCCATCACCCAACGTCTGGAGTCATTAAATTTAGGTGCAGTACTGCAAAGCTCAGCGCCGTTTCAGGCCGACCCAACAGCGTCAGTTGATAACAGCAAAGCCGATGCAGACGAACGTAAGTTATTACAGCGATTGTTGGCGATTAATGCCGTGATGTTCGTCACAGAACTTATTGTCGGAGTCTGGGCACAATCCACCGGCCTTATTGCCGACTCGTTAGATATGCTGGCCGATGCCGCTGTCTACAGTGTTGCCTTGCTGGCTGTTGGCCTTAGCGCCGCCAAAAAAGTCAGGGCTGCCCATCTTTCAGGTTGGTTGCAGGCGTTGCTTGCAGCCGGTGTGTTGTTCGAAGTAGCACGACGGTTTTGGGCTGGCACTGAACCCATGTCGACGCTGATGATTGTAATGGCGAGTGTGGCACTTATAGCGAACACTTTATGTCTTTATCTCATCTCACAGTCACGCAGTGACGGTGCGCATATGAAAGCGACCAAAATATTCTCGACCAATGATGTTCTGGCGAACCTCGGGGTGATTGTTGCCGGTGGCCTAGTCGCCTGGACGGGATCGGGCTATCCGGATTTAGTGATTGGCGGTATCATTGGGATAATTGTCCTTGATGGTGCAAGACGTATATTAGCGCTACGCACTTAACATAAAGGATTGTTGTGTCTAAATATTCCCGATGGATATTGTGGTTTATGTTTACGATTATGCTTAATCATGCTTTTGTAGCCTGTGACAGCATTGTCGTACATTTACCGACAGAACATCATAATCTGATTTCTTTCGGGGATAATGCTGCGCACCAACACAATGAACATCAAACATCTCACGCCAATGAGGCCGTCAATGATGTTGACGACCCACATGAGCCCCATGTGCATGTGATGTGTTTTGTCGCTTATATGACAAGCGCAGCGGCAGAGTCCGTTGTTCAGACCATAGTTCCGTTTTCCCGTGCTGAAGCCTTCAGCATGACGTACGCTCCTGCTGTGCCCCCGCCAAATGCCTGAGATCATCGTTTTTAGTTAACAACGTGATTTTACATTTGACGGAGAATTTCTATGTCCCGCCCTTATTGCAAAGGCGCTGTTGCCTTGGCATTGCTGTGTGTCGCATCTTTTTCGGTGACGGCGCAAGAGCTTGCGATCACTACAGCGTTAGAAAGAACTTTAACGAGCAGTCCACAACTGCAACTTTATCCTTATCAGCTTCGGATTGATGAAGCTAAAACCCTACAAGCTGGTCTTAAACCAAACCCTGAGCTTGGTGTTTCTGTGGAGAACGTCCTTGGAAATGGCAGCCTCAGCGGCGTTAAAAGCGCAGAGCTTACGCTGACACTGAGTCAGGTCATTGAACTTGGCGACAAGCGTCAGCGCCGTCTGGAGAGCGCAAGTGCAGGGAAAGCACTGACACAGGCCCAATACGAACTCGACCGGGTGGATGTTCTGGCCAAAACCATGACCGACTATCTGGATGTGTTGGAATTGCAGACGGTGCGCAGCTGGACCGCTGAACGCCTGGTGATGGAGCAAAACGCACTGCAGGTCGCGACAGAGCGGTCACGGGCAGGACTAGTCACTGACGCGGATGTATTGCGGCTGAAAAGTCGGGTGCTCAAAAGCCAGATGGATTTAAAAGCGCTCAAAGCCGAACTGCAGGTTGCAGTACGCCAGTTAGCCGCCAATTGGTCCAATGAACCGGATTTCGATACGGTGCAGGGGCAGTTGGCGGTGTTGCCGATGCTGCCATCGCTCAATGAGATGCTGGCAGCGATTGATAGCTCGCCACAACTTGGGTTCTATCTGACACAGGAGCGTTTGGCGGGCACGCTGCAAAACCTGGCGATCGCCAATGGCCAAACCGACCTTACAGTCGGGGCTGGGGTGCGCCGTAACGAGCAGCTGAATGAGAATGCGTTTGTGCTCAGTGTCAGCATGCCTCTGGCACTTTCAAACCCCAATGCCGGTGAGATTGAAGCAGCGAGGGTGACTTCAGAGCGTTCAGCGCATCAGTTAAAGCTCAGTCGTCAGCAATTGCAGCTCTCTACGGGCCGGTTATATCAGCAATTAACCCTGCTTTCAGAGCAAATCCATGATCAGCAACAGGCCATTCTTCCGGCGGCGGAGTCGGTCGTGCAAAGCACACTTAAAGGGTATGAGACCGGCATCTTTGATATGACGGATTTGCTATCTGCCCATGAAGATTTGCTAAGCGCCAAACGCAACATGATTGACGCTCAGGCCCAGTTTCACCGTCAGTTAGTCGAACTCGAACGTCTGGTGGGAATGCCTTTAGTGGTCAACGGACCTGCTGCATTACCATCCCGCATGAAGGAATAACAATATGATGAATTACATCCGTTTTATATCAACGGCTTTACTGCTAACGGCATTCACAGGGTTTTGTGGCCCGTTACAAGCCAGCGAAGAGCATGACCATGCTGACGAACACGCACAAACCGAAGAGAGAAAAGGCCCCAATGGCGGGCATTTACTGGAAAAAGGCTCGCTGACACTGGAAGTTGTGCTCAGTGAAAACGGCGGCAAACCAGAGTTTCGTTTATTTGCATCTGATAATGGAGAGCCTCTGGCCCCCGGGACTTATCAGGCCGGACTGACACTGGAGCGTCTGGGAGGTCGTCGGGATGTGCTGACTTTGCGCCCACGTGGTGACATGCTGGTCAGTCAGGAGCCGGTCGCAGAGCCGCATTCATTTGAAGTGGAAGTTGCACTCAGTGCCAAAGGTCAAAATCATACCTGGCACTTTGAGTCCTACGAGGGACGCACCGAACTTGAAGCGGATGTGGCAAAAGAGTCCGGTTTAATCAGCGAGCCTGTGACTTCAGGTCGTATTCGCACTCAGGCGCATTTGTTTGGTGTGGTATCGGTGATCCCAGAGCAGCAAAGCAGGCTCAGTGCGGTCTATCCGGGCGTCGTGCAAAGTGTGGCGGTGCGGATTGGCGACAAGGTCAAAGCGGGTCAGGTTGTGGCCACGGTACAAAACGCAGCGACATTAAAAAATTACAGCATTAAGGCGTTGTCGGACGGTGAAGTTACTAACCGGTTTGTGAATCCCGGAGAAAAGGTATCGGACCAGGCGTTAGTGGAGATCAGTGATTTATCCACCGTGTATGTCGAAATGTCGGCCTTTCCGGGGGATACCGCCAAAATGGCGCGGGGCAATCCGGTGGTCGTGCGTGATGTTCATGGCGAAGAGCAAACTTCCAGCCAGATTGAATATATTGCGCCACAAATGACCGGTGGCCATATCGCCAGAGCCCGTGCCGTTGTGCGTAATGACAACGGGTACTGGCGTCCGGGTATGCACGTGAAAGCCGATGTGGAAGTGGCCTCGGTGGAAGCGCGCCAAATCGTGAAGAAATCAGCCCTGCAGGAATTTAACGGTGAGACCGTTGTGTTCATCCGGGTTGGCGATATTTATGAAGTGCGAATGCCGGAATTTGGTGCCAGTGACGATAGCTTTATCGAGGTGTTGTCAGGTCTGGAAGAATACGTTGAGGTGGTCACCCAGAATAGTTTTTTAATCAAAGCCGACATCCTGAAGTCTGGCGCCAGCCATGAAGACTAGGAGCCAGCCATGATCAAGAATATATTGCGACTATCGCTCAGTCGCCCGTGGATGATGATGGTCTTCGGACTGCTGATCCTCGGCGTGGGCGTCTGGCAGACATTACGACTGCCGGTTGATGCGGTTCCCGACATTACCAATGTGCAGATCCAAATCAATACGGCTGCGCCTGGTTATTCCCCGCTTGAATCTGAGCAGCGCATCACCTATCCGGTCGAAACCGCGATGGCGGGTCTGCCACAGCTGGAGTACACCCGCTCATTATCCCGCTATGGTTTGTCTCAGGTGACCGTCGTCTTTGAAGAAGGCACCGATATTTATTGGGCCAGACAGCAAGTGGCAGAGCGGTTACAGATGGCCCGTCAGGATATTCCACCAGGCATTGAGCCGGAAATGGGGCCTATTGTCTCGGGGCTTGGCGAGATTTTTTCCTATACCGTCAAAGCCACCGGCGAGGCACTGAACGCAGATGGCAAGCCTTATACCGCTGAAGATCTGCGGACCATTCAGGATTGGGTGATCAAACCCCAGTTGCTGAAAGTCAAAGGCGTGACGGAAATCAATACCATTGGTGGTTTTGTCCGCGAATATCAGGTTGCCCCTGATCTGGTCAAATTGCTGGCGTTTAAGCTGACGCTGGATGATCTTGCCGATGCCTTAGAGCGCAACAATGCCAATATCGGTGCAGGCTACATTGAACGCAATGGGGAACAATGGTTGATCCGCTCACCAGGTCAGCTGAAGTCAATTACCGAGATTGAAGAGCTGGTCGTGACAAAACGCGATGATGCCCCGGTCCGGGTCAAAGACGTCGCGCAGGTGGCTATCGGCAAACAGCTTCGCACCGGCGCAGCGACGCAGGACGGACAGGAAGTGGTCCTTGGCACTGTGATGATGTTGCTTGGCCAAAACAGCCGAACCGTGTCACAGGATGTTGCCCTGAAGCTTGCAGATATTAATCAGCGGTTACCCAAAGGCGTGCAAACGGAAATCAGCTACAACCGGGAAGTGTTGGTTGATAAAACCATCGATACGGTGAAGCGCAATCTGTTTGAAGGCGCGGTGCTGGTGATTGTCGTGCTGTTTTTGTTTTTGGGTAACATCCGCGCCGCCATTATCACGGCCCTGGTGATCCCCTTGAGTATGCTGTTTGCGATCTCCGGCATGGCAGCCAATAAAATGAGCGGCAATCTGATGAGCCTTGGCGCAATTGACTTTGGCCTGATTGTCGATGGTGCGGTGATCGTGGTTGAAAACTGTCTGCGACGCTTAGGCATGGCTCAGCACCATCATGGCCGGTTACTAACACTGTCTGAACGGCTGGAGATTGTCTATCACGCCACAAAAGAGGTGATCACGCCCGCAATGTTTGGTGTCTTTATCATCATGCTGGTGTATCTGCCGATTTTTGCGCTCAGTGGTGTCGAGGGCAAAATGTTCGAGCCGATGGCTTTCACGGTGATTGCTGCATTATTGGGTGCCATGATCCTGGCCCTGACCTTTGTGCCAGCGGCCATCGGTTTATTTGTCAGTGGTCCTCTCTCTGAGAAAGAAAACCGCCTGATGGTTGCCGTGCGTCGCACGTACCATCCGATGCTGAAATTTGCATTGGGTCAGCCGTTGCTTGTTGCCATTACAGCTCTGTTTCTGGTCGGTGGCTCTGTGTGGCAGGCCTCCAGAATGGGCAGTGAGTTTTTGCCCCGCCTGGACGAAGGGGATATTGCGATGTTTGCCATGCGTATTCCCGGCACCGGCCTTGCGCAATCCGTTCAGATGCAATTGGCGCTGGAAGCAAAAATTGCACAGGTACCTGAAGTAGAACGGGTATTCTCTAAAATTGGCACTCCAGAGATAGCCAACGATCCGATGCCACCGAATGTCGCGGATACCTTCATCATGTTCAAAGAGCGCAGCCAGTGGCCAGAGCCTTCGGATACCAAAGCGGACGTGGAGCAGCGCATTCGTGCTGTTGTGGAAAAAGTCCCCGGCAACAATTACGAGTTCACGCAGCCTATCGAGATGCGCTTTAACGAGCTCATTGCCGGAGTCAGAGCGGATGTGGCTATTCGGATTTACGGTGATGATCTGGATGCACTGAATGCCGTCGGCGCGAAAGTAGCTGCCGTGCTTGCCGATGTGCCGGGAGCGGTTGATACCCGGATGGAGCAAGCCGACGGATTGCCGATGATTTCGATTGAGCCGGAGCGTGACCACCTGGCATTGGTGGGGATGGATGTCGCGATGATGCAGCAGGTGATTCAGACCGCTATTGGTGGCCGGGAACTGGGCCTGATGTATGAAGGCGACAGGCGCTTTAAATTATTGATGCGCTTACCTGAATCGCTGCGGGAAGATCCGTCTGCACTGGCGCAAATCCCTGTGGCCTTACCGGTCGATGATTCGGCAGAGCTGCGTTATGTTCCACTGGGTGAAATTGCGCGGATCAATGAAATTGTGGGTCCTAACCAAATCAACCGGGAAAGTGGCAAACGTAATGTGGTGGTCACCGCCAACGTTGATGGTCGGGATATCAGCAGTTTTATTCAGGATGTGCAAAAGGTGATGGCCGATGTTGTCCTGCCTGATGGCTATTGGGTGGATTATGGCGGCACCTTCAAACAACTGCAGTCCGCATCGGAACGACTATCCATTGTTGTGCCGTTGACGCTGCTGTTGATATTCGCCTTGCTCTATAGCGCGTTAAATTCCTGGCGGGATTCATTGGTGGTGTTCAGTGGTGTGCCACTGGCACTGACCGGTGGTGTTTTTGCCTTAGTGCTGCGTGATATGCCGATGTCTATTTCTGCGGCCGTTGGCTTTATTGCGCTGTCGGGGATCGCTGTACTGAACGGTATCGTGCTGGTGAGTTTTATTAAGCAGTTGCAGGAAGAAGGTCAGCGATGGTGTCAGGCAATTGAAAATGGCGCTTTATCACGCTTAAGACCGGTACTGATGACGGCGTTGGTGGCAAGTCTTGGTTTTGTGCCTATGGCATTTAACACCGGAACCGGAGCGGAAATTCAGCGGCCACTGGCAACAGTGGTGATTGGCGGCATTATTTCGTCAACCTTGCTAACTCTGGTGGTATTGCCCGCGTTGTGCCGGCTTATCCGGTCTAACAAGTAACCTAATGAACGCAGCGAAAGCTGCGTTTTATCCTCAAAGGAGGATGTATGCGTCTTATCAAACTGCTGTTGATAGTTACCATGGCTTTAGTGTTGTGGCCAAATATTACCTACGCGCACCCCATCACCCGGAAAGTCTCTCCTGCTGATGGCGACGTGTTTCCAACATGCCCAGATACGTTCTATGTCCGATTCACGCAAAAGCATAAACTAAAGCAGTTCATGCTCTCTGATGCGAAAGGGACACTTATTGACGTCGGGTTTCGGCCAAGGACCACTACGAATTGGGAGCATCGTGTTCAGCTGCCTTGTTTACCGGCAGGCCAATATACGATTAGTTATATGGTAAAGGGTCGGGATTTACACGAGATAACCAATAAAGTTAGCTTCACTGTGAAATGACGTTGTTTAAGAGCCCTCGAAACTCCATTGAGCATCGAGGGCTCTAAATGAAAGCGAAGATGTTCAGCAGAGCGTTTGCAGTCAATTGTTCCTTACATAGCTATCTGATTGTCAGTCTCCCTTGATGGTGGTTTTTATTACATAAAAATGTCATTGCTCGTCTTATCGGCACAGTGCTTTCTGGCTCGGTTTATTGTAGTGGACAGCTAATTTGTGCCACATCGTTATAATCCGAACGCTGATAACCAGTAAAAAAAGAAAAAATCAATGTGCGCTTTTTTACGTTTTAACGATGTATTGAAGTCTCGAAATTTTCGAGAGCTCAGCTTTAGTTTTGGCAGGATTGTCTGCTTTCAGTGAAAAGCAGCGATTCGATTATTCGTAGGGTCAACGTCCATAAATGACAAATAACACCAATCCCCAAAAGCCGCTCTAGTGAAATAGATTGTTGTTTTAATACTAAGGCTCTCTCAGACAAGGATATCTGGCAGCTTGTAGCCTGCTGATATGTTCTCGCCAAAACCAGGAATAATCACAACACTGAAGTTGAGAACGTGCCTATTCAGGCACAAAATGCTGAAAAACGAGACGCAGAGCAGAGGTCAAAAATAGCGGTTCCCAGTACAGGGAAAGTGTCACAAAATTCGATTTTTACTGTCACAGAAAATAAAAAAACCACTTGAGTTGCCTCTAAGTGGTTGATTTATATGGCGCACCCGTCAGGATTCGAACCTGAGACCTCTGCCTCCGGAGGGCAGCGCTCTATCCAGCTGAGCTACGGGTGCGCGACGGCGGCCATTGTATTGTGCGCGGCGGCGCTTGTCCAGCCGCAAAAACGGCGGTTTATCCACTTTATCAATTGATTAGTCAAAATTTGACCAGTCTGTCGTTCACTGGTTTTTTCTATGCGATAGAAGTGCGGGACAAGGTGGTTTTTCAGAGTATATTAGACCTTTGTATATTAAAGGACGCAGGATGCTGAAAGCGGCTTTGCTGGTGTTGCTGTGCTGTTTCGCTGCTCATGTCTCGGGGCGGACCGAACACCCGCTGCTGTGGCTGACGGAACATGCACCAGACCAGAACTTACAGATGCTGGATATCAATGACAGCACCTTCCGCTTACTGGAAGCACAGTTAGAGGGGGTGACGGTCAGCCGGCAACAGGCCACTACGCTGCGTGCCGCCAAATTGCTGCAAAGCAATCCGCATGCTTGTGTTGGTAACAAACTTCCGCTGCCGGCGCGGCGTGACTGGGGGCTCATCAGCCATCAGCCGCAGGTGATTTTTCCGGGGCTGCGGCTCTATGTGTTGCAATCTTCAGGCTTGGTGCCCTGGCTGCAACAACTCGGCGCAACCAAGCCGCTGAGTCTGCAACGTTTGCTGGACAGCAATCAACGCTTCAAGTTGGGTTTTGCTGCCGGGCGCAGTTATGGCGATAAGCTGGACCGGCTGCTGAAGCAAGCGCCCGGCGAAAGCCACTTGTTCTCTCGCAGCGGCCCTGATGACGCCGGCGCCATTCTGCAGATGTTCAGCCGGGGCCGCATTGACCTGCTGATTGAATACCCGAATGTGGTGCAACACTATCTGGCGCAACTGCCGCAGCAACCCGCAGTGCTGAGTTTTGCCTTAGCGGAGTCGCCGACCACATTACCTGGCCATATTATTTGCGCTGATACGTCAAAAGGCCGGTTTTTCCTGGCCAGGCTAGAACACGCTATCAGTAGCGTCAGCAAACAACGCGCCTATCTGGACGCACATTTGCACTGGTTTTCGCCTGATTTACATAGCGAATTGACCCAGCTGTACAATACTGCGTATGGCACAAATTTCTGATATTCAACCCGGAGAATGACTGATGAATAAGATAAAAATGCTGTGCGCAACAGCCCTGCTCAGCTTGTCGGCTCTTTGCAGCCCACTGGCGCTGGCCGCTGACAAAATCTGGATTGACGTGCGTAGTGTCGAAGAGTTTCAGGCTGGTCATCTCGACGGCGCCGTCAATATCGTCCATACCGACATCGCCGCTAAAATCGCTACAGTGACTCAGGATAAAAATGCCGAGATCCAGCTTTACTGCCGCTCAGGCCGCCGCTCGGGCCTGGCGGAAGCTGAATTGAAAAAGCTGGGTTTTACCAATGTGCATAACGCTGGTGGTTATGAGGCGTTAAAAGCGGCGGCAGAAAAAGGCGGCACATCCAACTAGCGCAGTGGCCAGACAAAACCCGGTCGGGGCGCTTCGGCAGCCCCGCCCACAATAGCCTGCCGCTACTGTAACAACTGCAGGCTCTGCTCGAGCCGTTCGGCGCTTAAGTTGTCGGTAATAAACACCAACTTGCAGCGCCGGTCTTCGTCCGGCCATTCTTTTAAAAGCCCCGCCGGATGCAACAGATGTTGCACCGCGTGTACCACCAGCGGTCCCGGGAACCCGACCACATTTAAAATCGCTTTGAGGCGCAGTAACTGCGGCCCCAGTTCCGGCATCAGCGCGTCCAGCCACTGGTCGATTTGCGCCGCAGTGACTGGATGTTCCAACACATAACAATAGGCACGGATGCGGTCGTTATGGCGGTTCAGATCGGCCGGTGCTGCGCTGGATTGATCGGCGCGGAGCAGCCCTTGTTTGCCGCTAACCGGTGCAAATCTCAGCTGTTCGGTAGGCAACCAGCTGTGTAGCGGCGCGGTCGATTGCACCGGTTCCGCATGATCAAGCGCCAAAATCTCATCAACCTGAGTCTGCCCCTGCAGCACCAGCTGCACCGGCGCCGTCGGGTTCAGTAGCAACATCGCTTCACGTGTCTCGGTTTCTTGGGCTTGCGTGGCAAGGTCCGATTTACTCAGCAGCAGTAAATCAGCAACCGCGACCTGCTTTTGCGCTTCGGGATGTGTCGCCAGGGTGCCGGCGCCATTGACCGCATCGACTACCGTCACAGTGCCCTGCATCCGGTAGCTGTCATACAGTTTTGGCGTATTGCTGATGATTTGCAGAATAGGCGTCGGTTCGGCCAAACCTGTGGTTTCAATCACCACCCGGTCAAACTGGCGCACGCCGTTGCGGGCAAAACGCCAGGTGGCATCGCTGAGCGTTTTGGCGAGATCGCCACGAATAGTGCAGCAGATACAACCGCTCGATAGCTCGACAATCTGGTCGTCGCTGCTTTTACTAACCAACAAATGGTCCAGGCTGGTCTCACCAAACTCATTGATGATGACCAGCGTGCGGCTGAACTCCGGCAACTGCACCAGCTGATTTAACAACGTAGTTTTACCACTACCCAAAAAACCAGTTAATAAAATCAGTGGGATACGTTCATGGCGCATAAAAACTCCGGGGCAGTTGCAGGCGAAAACAGCGTGATAGTATCACAAAACCCTGCCAGCCATGACGCCGGCGTTGCAGCAATTTTTCCACTCATATTGATTAATTTTTGTTATTGATAACTATTCGCATTTAGTTATACTGCTGTTATCCCTGCTGTGGAGGAACCGCAAATGAACTTCCGTAAAAAATTAGCCCCGCTTTGTACTGTGGCACTGGTCACGCTGTTTTTAGTATTAAATCAGCAATATCAGTGGTTTCCGACGCAACCGCTGGCAGGCTGACCAGCAGTTCACAGCACAGGGAGGCTTTATGCAGATTTGGCAACATTGGATGGAACTGGGCAATCAGGCCTATTTTGCTGACAACTGGCCGGAGGCCCAACACTGCTATCAACAAGCAATGCAGGATGTCTGGCCGGTCTGGTTGGAAAGCACATTAGGCGCTGCGGCCGAATCGGGTGCTCTGCAGCGCCTGAGTGATGATGAATTATGTCTGCCGAGCTGCTGCTTGGTGGTGGCCGTACGCAACTTAGCCAACAGCTATCGCGCCGCCGGCCAGCCAGGTCGCAGCCGCGCCCTGCTAAAACAAACCCAGCGTTGGTTCTGCTGTGCGCTGCAACAACCCAAACTCCCCGCAGCGCTCTGCGCCAGCCTGCTGAAGCTGCAGGCTGATTTGCAGGAGGCGTTGCTGCACTGTGGGTATCACCAGGTGGCGTCGGCAACCCCGGACCGCCATAGCACGTCATATCTGCATTAAGCATAACCGATTACCAGCCAGTCCCGCAGGTGACTGGCTGGTACGGTCCATTATTCAGGTTGCGGCGACGGGATCCGCAACAGCACCGCATAAAGCAATGGAATCACCACCAGCGTCAACGCTGTGGCAAACAGCAGGCCAAACATAATGGTCACCGCCATACTTTTAAAGAATGGGTCCAGTATCAGCGGTGCAACACCAAGAATGGTCGTCAAAGCGCCCAACACCACGGGTCTTGCCCGGCTGACGGACGCCTGTATCACGGCCAGGAATGGTGCCAACCCGGCTTTGATGTTGTGGTCCGCTTCATCAACCAGCACTATGGCGTTTTTTACCATCATGCCAATCAGGCTTAAAAAGCCGAGGATCGCCATAAACTCAAAAGGCGTATTAAAGGCCACCAGTCCAATCACTACCCCGACTATAGCCAGCGGCACCGTCAGCCAGATAACCAGAGCCGGGCGTACTGCATTAAACATCAGCACAACCGTGAGGATCATCGCGGCAAAACCGAGCGGAGCTGAGCTGGCAATGCCCTGATTGGCATCGTTAGACGCTTTGTATTCACCATACCAGGTCAACTGATAACCTGCAGGTAAGTCAATCGCCTCAATTTGTGGCCGTAACAGCGCTAACGCTTCGTTGGTCAGCACATCTGGCGCCGGATCAGCCTGCACCAGAATGGTTGGCTGACGATCAATACGTCGGATCATCGCGTCTTGCCACTGCACCGCAGAACTCACTGTCAGACTGCTCAGAGGAACTGGTTTTTGTGTCAGCGGACTGGTGACCTGTACCGTATCCAGCAAGCGGTCATCTGTGCGTTCCGACGCCGGCGCGCGCACTACTATGGGGATCAAGCGATGACCATCCCGGAAACTGCCAATGGCATTCCCGTTCAGGGTTTGTTGCAGCGCCTGATTAATTTCAACATGGGTCAATCCCAGCTGTTGCATCAAAGCGGTGTCGTAAACCGGCACCAATACCGGCACTTGCTGACGCCAGTCATCTTGGACGGCAATCAGGCCCGGAGTATTCAGCATGACGCCTTTGGCCTGTTCTGCCAGCACACGCAACACTTTCGGATCCGGACCGCTAAAACCGGCTTCAATTTTTTTGCCACCGCCGCGGCCCAGCATAAATTTCCAGACTTTGATTGAGACGTCGGGGTAAGCCGCGGACAACTGTCGCTGTAACAGGCTCACCATCGCACTGATTTGCTGGTGGTCGGAAACGTCAACCAGCAACTGACCATAAGCCGGATTGCGGGCCTCCGGTGAATACGACAGCATAAAACGCAGACCACCGCCGCCAGCAAAGCTGGTGATGTGAGTCACGCCGCTGTGTTGAGCCACATCGGCTGCGATTTGACGGGTAGTTGCGGCAGTCTGCTCGATCGATGTGCCTTGTGGCAGGTATAAATCAACGACAAATTGAGCCCGCTGCGATTCCGGCATAAAACCTGGCGGTACCAGGCGCATGCCAAACACCGCCAGCACAAACAATACCAGCAGAATAACACCGCTCAGCAGGCGATAACGCAGCACCTGTTCCAGCAATTGCCGGTACCAACGCATGATGCGGCTATCCGCGCTTGCGGCATTCTGCGGCTTCACCGTTAAAAACTGCTGGCAGAGCATCGGTGTCACCGTCACGGCAAATATCCAGCTCAACAGCATCGAATACAAGATGACCCAAAACAGTGAGCCGGCGTATTCCCCCATATCACTTGGTGACAGGCCAATAGCACTAAAGGCCAGAATACCAACCAGCGTACCGCCTAATAAAGGCCAGATGGTCGCAGCAACAACATCGCTGATGGCCTGCTCGGCCTCTTCGCCTTGCTGGAGCTTAACGATCACGCCATCAGTCACCACGATGGCATTGTCAACCAACATCCCAAGAGCAATGATTAACGCGCCAAGTGAAATGCGCTGCATCGCGATATCGTCAATCAACATGATGATTAAGGTTCCCGCGACAGTCAGCAGCAAGACAAAGCCGATGATGACGCCCGCCCGGAAGCCCATAAAAAACAGCAAAACAATAAAAACAATCAGGACTGCAGCGATCAGATTATCAACAAAGCTTGCAACTGAGGCCTTCACTGATTCCGACTGCACAGAGACCTGATTCAGTTCCATGCCAACCGGGCGTTGTGACTCGAGTTCGGCCAGGCGGGCCTTCACGGCGTCCCCCATTGCAACGACATTGCCGCCTTTGATATTGGAGACCCCCAGGCCAATTGCCCGTTCACCGTTGTAAGTCACCAACAAGCCGGCCGGCTCTTTCGACGCCCGGCTGATAGTGGCTACGTCAGACAAAGCGAGGGTTTTACCATTGGGTCCGACCGCTACCGGCAGCTGTTGTAATGCGGCAAAACTGTCCACTGCTGCCGCCGGTCGCACCGGAATGCGCATCTGCCCGGCACTGAGCTCACCGGCAGTCGCCACCAGATTTTGTTTTTGCAGTACGCCATACAATTGCTGAGCTGTCATCCCCAGCGCGGCAAGGCGCGCGGCGGAAAACTCCAGGTAAATTTCTTCCTGCCGGTTGGCCAGTACGGCGGTTTTAGCCACCCCCGCCACCATGGCCAGTTCTTTACTTAAAAAATCAACATAATCATAAAGTTGCCTGTCAGAATAGCCAGGTCCTGTAATGGCATAAAACAGCGCGTAGACATCGGCAAAGTCATCATTGACCACTGCAGGTCCGGCCCCCTTCGGCAAGCCCCGCTGAGCGTCACCGATTTTACGCCTTAATTTATCCCAAACCTGATCCAACTCAGCACTGGTACGGGCGAAGCGCAAATCAATCTCAACCGTCACTTCCGACATGCCCTGACTGGATACCGATTTGACTTGTTTCACCTCTTGCAGTGACTGGACCGAACGCTCAATCAGATCGGTCACCTCATCGGCCACTTCGCGGGCACTGGCCCCCGGATACGGTGTTGCGATCACGGCTTTACGGATAATAAATTCTGGGTCTTCAAAACGACCCAGTTGCTGATAACTCAGGTAGCCGCCAAATAGAATAATCAACACCAGGACCCACAAACTGGTGCGTTTGGCCATCGAATAACGGGCGATATTCATCAGCGCGTCTCCATCGCATGCACACTCATGCCGGCCGTCAGCGCCTGCACACCGGCAACAACGATCCGATCACCGGCTAATAAACCATCCGTAACTTCAATCTGATCGCCAAACAGCCGGCCAAGCATAATAGTGCGCTTTTGCACCTTGTTATCGGAGCCCACTATCCAGAGGAACTGTTCGCCGGTATTGGCAGGCACCACCGCTGTGACAGGGATCAGAATATTTTGCTGCTGGGCACCGCTCGCTGATTTGGCAAATACCTTTGCGTTCATGCCCGGCATTAACCGGGCACCGGCCAGATCATCAAATCCCAGCACCACTTGGTAAGTCTGCGCCATCGGATCGGCCGCACTGGCGTGGTAGCGATAAGTCACGGCAAAACGTTGATTGGGTAAATTTTCGATCTCAGCCAGGCCATGTACGCTGGCTCTGGGATTCACGAAGTATTTCGCCGGCACCTCAATAACAACCTCAAAATCCGTCGGGTTGTGCAACACATACACAGGTTGATTCGCCTGCACCGTAGCAAAATTGCTGGTCAGCTTTTGTGCCACCACACCGGAAAAAGGTGCTTTGAGCAGCGCATTATCTAAATTCTGTGCTGCCTGACTGACTTTATTGGCGGCGACATCGCGTTTGGTCAGTAACTGTTCCAGGTCGCTGCGCGAAATGGCCTGAGATTCACGAAAGATAGTCTCGCCTCTGGCATAGTTTGCCTGGGCCTGTTTGTATTCAACACGGGCAGAGTCCAGCAGCGTCGCCAGCTCCTGATTATCCAGTTCCGCCAGTAGCTGGCCGGCAACGACTTGCTGACCTTCCTGCACATGCAACTGCGTCAGCTTACCCGGTTGACGAAACGCCAGCTCGACTCGCTGTGCTGCGCGCAACACACCGGTAAAACTCGCTGCGCTCAGTCCGGATTGCTGCACGGTGTAGATTAGGGCCGGTCTTGACACATCTACAGGCGCCGTCGCCTGCTCAGCGGGTTTGTCACAACCATGCAACAACAAGGACAAAAGCACAGGTAAGGAACGATTCAGAGAGGGGAGCATTGTTAAGTCCTTTATAAGCCGTTGCGATAATCGGGGCTGCACCAGCAGCAGTCACAGGAATAGCAAAAGAGCGCTGGAAGCCGCTCAGAGCGTCAGTTCGACCAAATGGCTGGCAAGTGTCAGAAACTGCCAGCCACAGGGCTCGGTTGCGCAGTACTAGTAAGTGGTCCAGCCACCATCGGTGGCATAGGTCGCACCGGTCAGGTTGGAGGCTTCCGGTGACAGCAGGAACAGCATGACCGAGACTTGTTCCCAAACGGTTGCAGGACGCTTCTGGCTATCGGCATAAGCCAGAATGCTTTGGGTCTTAATCATCCCCATTTTTGGGCCTGCTTCTTTGGACGCTTCTTTAACCAAAGCCCCTGCGCGCGCCACCATTGGTGTGTCGGTCGCTGCCATGTTGACTGAGTTCACCCGGATACCATAAGGCGCATAGTCAATTGCGGCATTGCGGGTCAGCCCCGTCACGGCATGCTTACTGGCGACATAGGCCGGATTTCCGGAAAGGCCGGTTAGGCCAGCAATCGAACCGACGTTCACGATGGCTCCACCACCGCCTTGTGCCACCATCTGTTTCAGTTCAGACCGCATACTGCGAAACACCCCGGCCGCATTGCTGTGAAACACCCGGTCCCAATATTCGTCACTAGCAAGATGCACCGGAGCAAAAATCAGTGACTTTTGTTTTTGATAATTGATCGGATCACCGGAATAAACGCCATCCATGACCCCGGCGTTATTAATTGCATAATCAACCCGGCCAAACTGCTGAACGGCCGCTGCGACCATCCGTTCACAGGTTTCTGTTTTACCGACATCGCCTGCCACAAAAATCGCTTTACCACCGGCATCAGTAATAGCCTTGATGGTGGCCGCCCCCAGATCTTCGATCCAGTCCACCCCGACCACATTCGCACCTTCTCGGGCCGCGCGGATTGCTGCCGCTGCGCCCATACCACGTGCACACCCGGTGACAATGATCGTTTTGCCTTTAAACCGATCCGGCACAAAATAGTTCTCAGGCACGGCATCTACATCTTTGACACCTAGGACCGGCGGGGGTTGTTTCAATGGCACCTGAGCAAAACCCGAACCGGCTGCAGTAGCCAGCGTCATAAAAGCGCTGTACTTAAGTAAATCTCTGCGTTCCATAGCAAATCCTTCTTTTCTGTTTAAAAACCAACCCGCAAAAACAGCATAGTGCTGATCCATGGACTGTGATGTGTACCCAAAGCATCCTTGACCGCAGAACCGGCAAAGGTGGCCGCTATATGCCCCTGCAACATGATGTTTCTGGAATAAAAATACTTAGCGGTCAGATTGAGCTCCCTGCCCAGATCGTCATCCGGCAGAAATGACAACGCCGGATTGCCGCCTAAGTTTGTCAGGGAATCCGCTTTGAACCACCAGAGCTGCGGCACCAATTCGATTTGTGGCTTTGGTCTTAATCGCAGCTGCACCCTGTGGCTAATCAGGTTGGAGTTCTGAAAAATCTTAAAATGATTGATACCCTGCACCCAGGTTTCACCGTTTCCACCGGATAACAGAGGGTCCCAGCGCTCAAAGGTCTGAGTGTCAGCTTTGTCGCCGCTAAACCGGGCATAGCGATAGCTGACAGTCGGTGACCAGCTGACCGACGGAAAGACATAACCCCCTTCAACAAAGTAACCCAATGCAGCCATTGAAAAATTGCGGTTGCTCTGCCTGGCGAATTCAGCGCCGGCAAATGGCACTGCGGTGGTATGTTGCTGTGGCGCCGTTGGCTGCCAGCGCAACCTGACGTTGTGTACCCGCAAACCTTCGCGACTATATTGCGCACTGGTGGTGTAATAGCCTGTGGAAGATTCAGGTACGGAAAGATAAGCATAACCCAATTGATAATCGGTCAGATTGGTCTGCAGATTCACACCACGAATTTTGGTTTTTGAATCGATAGCTGCCAACTCGTCCGGATCGACTGCAAAAAATTCAGCTTTGACGTTGTTATAGGCAAATTGCGCCAATACGACCTGATCGCTTGCCCAGCGTGGGTTTGACTGCAATGCCGCTCTGTCTAAACCATTTTGTGAGGTATTCACCAGTAAAAAACCTTCGCCGAGGCTAAAACGCTGCCGGCCGGCAGAGAAGTTGTAGACGAATCTGTCTCCATCTTCTGTCACCACACCACCAACGATACCGGCAAAAGCATCTTCCGTGGCCACATGTGTGCGAGTTTGATCGGTAAAAAGCTCCTGCCCGGTTGAACCTGATGCAATGGCACTAAACCCGCCGTACACACTGACATCGTCACTTACCGGCGTGATGCCATAAATACCGCCATGGACAAAGCCCTCAATCCAGTCTGAATAGCCTTTGCCCGCAGATTTGCCAATGGCAAAAGGGTTGCCATCCAGCATTTTTTCTTCCCGGCCAAACCAGGCATCCTGATTACCGTAATACATGCCCAATAACTCAACTTTGGCCTTGATCGAGGTCCCCTGCCGGTCATACAACCAGGGAAACTGAGGTACAGATTCAGCACTGATGTTTTCCGGCGGCAACTCGACTTTGACGAGTAATTGCAAACCGCCTCGCGGACTAAACTCGACTTCATGTGTCAGGTTGGCGATATCGGGAAGCCGTTTAATCGTCGACAGTGTGAGCTGTACAGCATGTTCGCGGTATAAATCGCCCGGAAAGAGCGCGAGCATTTTGCGGACTTTGTCGACCAGACGGGCACTTTTCGCCGCATCAGGTGCAGGCGTCACCAGTACCACACTGACTGAGTCTATTCGTTGCTCTTCATAAGGATTGACAGCGACTTGTGCAGACACCGGACGAAACAACAAAGAGACCGCGACAAGGGAGATAAGGACATACAGAATTCTGATGGTGAACATGAACGGGCGTTTCTGATTTAGTCAATTGATAATAAAAACTAATTCACATACACCCTACCCGCAAGTAATTAACAAAAAATTAATTATGTGTCTGGCGCATGACATCAGGTCACGCACAGTGTGCCCTGTGATATGAAAGCCTCTCCCGTGATTGCTAGCGTAATCCAGATCGCTGTTAACACCAGACTTACTGAGATCTACCCGACACTCATCAACACAGCCAGCTATTGCTGCTTAAAATCAGCATCGATTTTGTATTTGAACAAAACAAAAGCATTTGAGCTGTCGTTGGGCATGATATGAGTCGCGAAGCCCCAGAAACTTAAACCGAGCATTGGCCAAAGACTGTCTTTCGGATCGCCGAAATAGCGGTCAGATACATATTACTCAGGTCGTCGCGATATTTTTGCTCGCGCCACTGTTCGGCCAGCTCATCCAGCTGGGCCGGCCTAAACTCCGCGGGGCAAAGCAACAACAGATGTAAGCGTCTTATAACACCCAATGATGCGAGTAGACCTGGCCTTGCCAGTCTTCGATAATCAGCCAGAGTTTGTCGCCGGCTTTGAGTTGCTGCGGTGTGCGCGCGTGCACATGCAGGCCGTGTTTATTGCCGTGCAACAGGCTGCTGTGGTCGCGGCTTAAGCTGGCTAAATCCGGCTCATTGTCGCTGACCAGCAAAAAGCCCTGACGGATCTTTTCGACACAACCGGCACACCACTGCAGGTAATAGTCTTTTACCCATTCGCCATGATGCGCATAAGGACCGTCTTCACTGAGCGGCATCGCCGTGACTGCATAAGGCCCAAGCTGCGCTTTTGGCAATGCCGGCGGGAACTGCAGGTTCAGCGACTGATATAAAAACCAGAACGGCAGGATTAACACCAGACCATTCAGTTTAAACTTGTGCCGCGCCCAAAATTGGCGCAGTCCTTGATACTGCTCTGTCATTGGCTGGCTCCTGCGCTGCTGTCGGTGGTGCGGGAAAGAGTCGGTATTTGCTGCGGTGCTGTCATGGCTGTTTCAACCCGCTCCCGCGCTTCGCGACCGGCAGCACCACGGATAGTCCGGCTGCCCCAGATCATAAAACCTGTGATCGCCATGCCGCTAACCAGCAAACCAAACGCAAACCAGATGGCTTTGGTCCAGAGGCCGCCAATAGTGCCGTAGTGCAGCGGGTCCGCCACCGACATCAGCGTTTCCAGCGCGCCCATTTGCGCCGGTACCCGAGTGTCGGCCACTTCGCCGGTCCAGGGATTGATCCAGACGTTGTAGGAATACTGATCAAACCAAATCGAATCGCCATAACCTGAGATCCGGTAATAATCCCGCGGATGTTCCGGCATCGCGACAAAAGCCGGTTTCAGTTCAGGCAAGAACTGCTGTGCACGCGCAACCGCCTGCGCCAGTGGGATCATCGCCGGTACTGTTTGTAAGGCGTCGCCGTCCGCTACCGGTGCCGGCACATAGAGACTGCTCAGCGGTGCCACTTCATAAGAAAACTCGACCTCGTTGTGCCACAGCACCGCCTGAACCAGATACCACAAGCCGGTCAGTGACATCAGCAGTAAAAACCACAGCGACCAGACGCCCGCCAGCCGGTGCAAGTCCGCCAGTACCGTCTTTTTGCCCTGATGCAAGCGCAGTTTCGGCGCGGTAAACGACTGCCAAAATCTCTTGTAAATGATCAGGCCGGTGATTAAAGCGCCCAGCATCAGCAACGACATCGCGCTGACCAGGTAATAACCGACACTGTAACTGTGCTGCCATGGGAACAATAACCAGCCATGCAAACTGCGCATAAAAGTGATGAAGTTGATGCCGGGGTTAATCTCCTGCACGACGCCGGTATAAGGATTTACATAGGCAATGGCGGCAGGCATGGTTTCAGTGGTGAACAGCACCGCAGTGACTAAATATGGCTCCAGCACCATCACTGAAGTGACAGCAGCCGTCGGCTCAGCCTGCTGCACGGCAGCAACCAGTTCAGCGACAGGTTTGGCTGGTAGGTTTTGCGGATTCAGTGCCCGGGCATTTTCGTTAAACAACCAGGTCAGTTCATGGCTGAGTACGGCAATAGTGCCGGTCAGGCAGACCGCAGTAAAAATCAGCCAGACCGGTAGCGAACACCAGCCATGTAACTGAAACCAGAGTTTTTGCGAGATTTTCATCGAACTTTACCTGTTACTTAACCTGCCACCGGACCAACCACCACTCGCCTGCCAGCAGCAGCCACAGCACAGATCGCCGCCAGTCTCACACTGCCGTAAAAACCTGCGGCAATGACGTTGGAAAAACGCAATGTACCTGAATTATCATTAGCTCTCAAATATATTTGAGAATTATTCGCGTTAAGATTTGCAAATAAACTCAGTTAATTCAATTTAAAAACAGTCACTTAGTAATAAGCCAAAAATTTATTAGTCGAAATCAGCAAAAACGCATGTGATAATGATTCTTATTTGCGTACTTAACATAGGTTTTTATCATGTCCAAGTCAGTGGTTACCCCTTTGCAAAACATGCCTGCTGCCACCGGTATCAAGGCTCCTTCTTTGCTTGCGCTTGCCATCAGCAGTGCCCTTTTTAGCCATGCCGGACTGGCTGCAGACGACAGCGCCATCGCGGCTGATCGCAGTGTCGAGCGGATTGAAGTGACAGGCAGCCGCACTCAAGGCTATCTGGTTAATCAAAACAGCAGCGCCACCAAGCTCGACTTGTCGTTAAAAGACACGCCGCAAGCCATCAGCATTTTGTCCGCAGAACAACTGCAGGATTTTGGCCTGACCAACATCAATCTGGCACTGGACCAGGCGACTGGGGTGAACGTTGAACGCATAGAAACCGACCGCACTTATTACAACGCCCGCGGTTTTGATATCACCAACTTCCAGGTCGACGGCCTGGGTTTGCCGTTCACCGGCGGTGGTATCGAAGGTGATTTGGACACCGCCTTGTTTGAACGGATAGAAGTGATCCGCGGCGCCAATGGCCTGATGTCCGGCGTCGGTAATCCGTCGGCGACGGTGAATATGGTGCGTAAACGCCCTGGCAATGATTTCGCCGCCAACGTCAAAGCCAGCTACGGTTCATGGGCCAATACCCGGCTTGAAGGCGATGTGCAGGGTGCTTTAACTGACGGCCTGAACGCCCGTGCTGTGCTGGTGAAAGAGGATAAAGATTCTTACCTCGACCGTTACAACCACGATAAAACTGTCGGTTATGTCGTAGCCAGCGCAGCACTTGGCGACAACACCCAGCTGACGTTTGGCCACAGCGCCCAGGACAGCCAGGGCAATGGCGGCATGTGGGGCGCTTTGACGCTGCATTATGGCGACGGTAGCCGCATAAACTACGACCGTTCCGCCAGCACGTCCGCCAACTGGTCTTATTGGCAGGTCAAAGACAACCGCTCTTTTGTTGAACTGGCGCACCAGATCAATGCCGACTGGAAACTGGTGACCTCCTACCAGCTGATGAACGTCGATCAGGCCGGTGACTTGTTTTATGTCTATGTCAGCGCGCCGAACGGCATAGATCCAAAAACCGGTTTAGGCAGCACCGGTTACGGCAGTTTTTATGGCAAAGACGAAAACACCCAGTTTGGCGACCTGTACCTGCAGGGCAAATTCAGCCTCGGTGGTCGCCAACATGAACTGGTCACTGGCCTCAATATCGCCGACCGTGAATACACCGATGTGTCGCTGTACGACTACAGCACCGGCCTCGGTTTTCCGGCCATGCCGGCATTAACCAGCTGGGATGGCAACACCGCACTGCCGAGCTTTAAAGACGGCCAAAGTGGCAGCGCCATCGACGCCGACCAAAAAGCGCTGTACAACGTAGTGCGCTGGGACCTGGCGGATAGCCTGAAACTGATCACCGGCGTGCGTTGGATTGACGCCGAAGTAGCAGGAACTGCTTATGGCGTCGACCAGACCATGGCCGACGACGGAGTGGTGCCTTACATCGGTGCCGTATATGAACTGACGCCACAGATCAGTATGTATGCCAGCCATACTGCGATTTTCCAGCCGCAAAAAGAACGTGATGAAAACCGCCAGTTACTGCCGGCAGTGGACGGCAAAGCGCTGGAACTGGGCCTCAAAGCCAGCCTGTTTGACGACAAAGCGCTACTGTCATTTGCCGCTTTTGATATCGACCAGCAGGATCTGGCGGTATTTGATAAAACGGTGTCAGACCCGGTGCAGGGCCTGTATCAGGTGTACCGCACTGCTGATGGCATCCAAAGCAAAGGTTTTGAACTGGAACTGGCCGGCAGTCTGACCGAACAATTGCAATTGAGCGGCTCATTGACCAGCATCGACATTGACGGTGATGATTTAGTCAAAGGCTATACGCCAGAGCGCGTCGCCAAGTTCGCTGCGGTCTACCAGCTGCCACAATTACCGGGCGCCCGCGTCGGCCTGAACTATCGCTGGCAGTCAGCCATTTCGCGTAAACAAGGCACAGTCGCGGCAGTCTATGCCAATGCTGGTCAGGATATTGTCACGACCCAAGATGCCTATGGCTTGCTGGGCATCATGGCCAGCTATGACATCAATGGTCAGTGGCAGGTCCAGGTCAATGCCAATAACCTGACCGACGAAACCTATCTGAACAGTCTGTATTGGGCGCAGGCCTATTATGGCGCGCCGGCCAATTACAGCCTGAGCGTCAGTTACCAGTTCTGATGATATTTTCAGCAAAGTGCTGAAAGAAAAGTCGATGTACCGCGGTCTTTGTGGGGACAATTTCCCCACAGAGACTTGCCTATGTTTGTCTGGTATTCCCGTCTGCTGGCTGGCCTGCGCATAAGCGAAGGTTTGCCATTATTGTTGTTACGCCTCTATTTGACCCCGGTGCTGTTGCAGGCAGGCTGGAACAAGTACCTGCACTTTGCCGACACTGTCGCCTGGTTTGGCAACACTGAATGGGGCCTGGGACTGCCGTTCCCTACCCTATTGGCTGCGCTGGCTATCGCGGCTGAGATCGGCGGTAGTCTGTTGTTATTATTTGGCTTATTGACGCGTCTCGCTGCGTTGTCGCTGGCTGTCACCATGCTTGTTGCGATGATCACTGTGCATGCCAAAAATGGCTGGCTGGCGATAGCCGATGCATCTAGTTGGCTCGCCGACGGCACTCTCCTGCATTCAGAGCGCATTCTGGCGGCACCGGAAAAACTGCAGCGCGCGCGGGATTTGCTACAAGAACACGGCAACTACGACTGGCTGAGCGAAAGCGGCAATCTGGTGGTGCTGAATAACGGCATCGAATTCGCCGCTACGTATTTTGTGATGCTACTTTGCCTGCTGTGGTTTGGTGGCGGCCGTTATCTGAGTCTGGATTATTATCTGCGGCGTGGTAAGTTGAGCTAGCGGCTTATGCCATCACAGCCAGATCTGCCAGGGAGGCCCCGATGAAAATCACCAATACACAATTACAAGCAGCCGTCACACAAGGCATTCTGCAGCCAGGCCAGGACCAAAAACTCTGGCAATTTCTGCAGCAACAACAGCAAGGAATTGCGCAGTTCAAAACCGCCCATCTGCTGTATTACTTTGGCGGCGTGCTGGCGATTGCGGCGATGTCGTTATTTATGAGCCTCAGCCATGATTTTTATGGTGGACTAGGCCTCGCCACGCTGGCCGCTTGTTATGCCTTGTTGGGGCTGGCGCTGGCTGAACATCAACGCAGCCGGCAACAACCGCTGTTAACCGGCATCTTTGCCACTTTTGCGTTAGTGCAAACCCCGCTCTTTGTATTTGGCCTGTTGCTGGGATATGGCTTGTGGGACAACCGCGACTACCAGCATTACCATCAATGGATTGACGCGCGCTGGCTCTGGATGGAACTGGCGACTTTATTGACCTCGGCGGTGGCTTTATATCGCTACCGGCTACCGTTTTTACTGCTGCCAGTGGCTGTAACTCTGTGGTATCTCGGCATGGATTTGGCGCCGCTGCTGTTGCAGGATTTAGATCCGGACTGGCAACAACGCAAATGGGTGGCGGTCTGGTGGGGTCTGCTGACGCTGGCACTGGCGTTTTATGTCGACCTGCGCAATCGTCGACAAGCCGATTTTGCCTTTTGGTTGTATCTATCCGGCCTGCTGAGTTTTTGGGGTGGCCTGACGTCGATGGATTCGGACAGTGAAATCGGCAAAGCCATATACGCTGCAATTAACATTGGCCTGTTATTAATTGGCGTCGCGCTGGCGCGGCGTATGTTCGCAGTGTTTGGTGGCTTTGGTATATTGATCTATCTGAGCCATCTGGCTTTTGATTTATTCGAAGACAGCAACTGGTTCCCGTTGGTGCTCTGCGCTATCGGTTTTGCTGTGATTTATGCTGGTGTGTTATGGCAGCGTCACGAAGCGCGCTGGTCTGCCGCCTTACAACAACTGCTGCCGGCGCAGGTACAGCAGCTGGTTGCAAGGCGCAGTTAAATGTACAGATTTGATGAGGCGACGACGGTTTTGTACGCCACGTGGTGGCCAGCGGGCATTGATCGTACGGTGGCGCGTTGCTTACCGTACCTACGTTTTTAAAGCATTAGTAGGTACGGCAAACGCAGTGCCGCCGTACACAACATCGCCGTACGCGCCGGGTCACAAGGCGGAATCAAAACCCACTGGCTGCCGGCGCGCTGTCGATCGGGATCTCCAGCAATAACGCCACGCCCTGCAGCACCAGCAATTCGTCAAGCAACAGCTGACCGTCGGCGGCGACCGCTGCCCGCAACGACTGCCAAATCTGCTGTTTGACGGCCGGAGTACTGTTAATCAGCGGCATCAGCTGCATGCTGCCGAGCGCCTGGGTCTCAGGTTGCAGCACAGACGCCGGCTCTAAGCCCAGCGCGCGGACCCCCGCCTGCCAACTGTCGAGCTGAGCAGTAGGATTTGCCGACTGCAGGCTGACCCAATGTAATAACGGCAACAGCGTCGGCAATACTTGCGACAAACGGCCATGCCGCGCTTTTGCCTGTGCTTGTGGGTCGAATTCGGCGGCGACCACATGATCCAGCCATAACCAGACCAGCGCTTCAAAGGTGTCACAACGGCCATCGAGATCAATCAGTGCCCGGCATAACTGCTGTAAATGAGTAAACCGGCTCTGGCTCAGCTGCTTTAATGTTGGCACCAGCTGTTGCAGCAACGTCAGCCGCGTTAACGGCTGCAGCGGCTGCACCAGATCAAATAAACGGTCCACTTCACTGAGTAATCCCGGCATGCCGAGGCCTTGTACCAGTTTGAGCTGGCGCGGCAATTCGTGTTCGCTCATCAGACAGCAGCATAACAATGCCTGCGCTGGTAATTCGTGTTGGCTGGCATGACGCACTGCGGCCGGTAGACTGTCAAATTCGGCCTGCAACTGCTGGCGCTGTAACTTCAAATCGGCGGCCAACAACTGTTCCGGCGCGCCTGGCAATGTCCCTGCTAATGTGCTCGGCATTTGCCCGCCGGCATTTCCGCCCGAATGTCCTGCCAGTAGTGCGGCCTGTAATAACGCCATGCGCTGTTCCAGCGGTTGCGATACAGCCTCTGTACGCGGGGCATCAGGCGGTGTCGCGGCGGTGGCCGCATCCGGCAGGCCGCCGATCCAATGTGGTTCGATGCGTTTAATCCGATCCGGTAACGGCGGATGGGTAGCAAACCAGCCGCCGATAAAGCCCATTTGCCAGCGCGACAAGGCGTCAGCAAAAAACAAATGACTCATTTCGCTGGCCTGCGGATGTTTGACCCGCCCGCCTTGTTGCAGTGCGGCGATGCGCTTTAACGCGCCGGCAATGCCGGCCGGATTGCGGGTAAACTGCACCGCACTGGCATCGGCCAGATATTCACGCTGCCGGCTGACTGCAGCTTTGATCAACTGGCCAAACAACACGCCGATGTAGCCAATGATGATAAAACTAAGCCCTAACCCCAGCACCACCAGTACAGCACCGTTGCGGTCACGGCCGCCACCGTGCCGGACAAACAGCAATTGCTGCCCAGCCTCACTGATAAACAAAATGCCGTGCAACAGCGCCAATAAGCGCAGGTTTAACCGCATATCGCCATTGAGGATATGGCTGAATTCATGCGCAATCACGCCTTGTAATTCATCGCGGCTGAGTAAATTTAACGTACCTTCAGTGACGCCAATCACAGCGTCTGCTGGCGAAAAACCGGCAGCAAAAGCGTTGATACTTTGCTCCGGTAATACATAAAGTGGCGGTGTCGGCACGCCGGCCGCAATCGCCATTTCACTGACCACATTTTGCAGCACCCGCACTTTGGGGTCTGTTTCGTCACTTTTTAACCGACGGCCGCCGAGTGCTTCCGCCACCACTTTGCCGCCTTTTTTCAGCTGCAGCAGCCGGAACAACACCACAGCACCGATGACAACAACCACAGCCAGGCTGCTGACCGCCAGATAGCCCCATGGGAACTGCTCAGGTGCGGCTGGATCCAGCTGATCCGCCTGCAAAAACGCCAGCGCGATCAGCACCACGAAGTCCGTCAGGGCGACCAGCAACAACACGGCTACAGCAAACAAAAACACCAGCAGCCGGGTGCGGCTGCGGGCTTGTTGCTGCGCTTCAAAGAAGTTCATCGCCATTGGCGCAGGCTCAGAACTTGATCACGGGGGCAGCCTGAATGGCGGCGCTGTCGGCAAACTCCAGCAGCGTCGCATCTTTACCATGGCCAAAACTGCCGGCCAGTACCACTGCCGGGAAGCTCTGACGGTAGCTGTTATAGTCCATTACGGCATCGTTAAAGGCCTGACGGGCAAAGGCGACGCGGTTTTCGGTGCTGCTGAGCTCTTCACTCAGTTGCAGCATATTTTGATTGGCTTTTAAATCTGGATAGGCTTCCATCACTACGCTAAAACGGCTCATCGCCTGCTGCACAGCGTTTTCGGCACCGGCCAGCGCATGCACTGCCGCGCCGTCAGTGGGCGCTGCCGCGGCGGCCGCTAAACCAGACACTGCGCTATTGCGCGCCGCGATCACCGCTTCCAGCGTGTCCCGTTCATGCGCCATATAACCTTTCGCGGTTTCGACCAGATTCGGGATCAGGTCATAACGACGTTTCAGCTGCACTTCGATTTGGGCAAAGCCGTTTTGCCAGCGGTTTTTCAGCGCCACTAAGCGGTTATAAACGCCAATCACCACAAACACCAATACCGCGATCAGCACCAGCAGAATAATCCCAGTCATCTTAACTCCTTGATTTGGTTGATTCGTTCGAACAAAACAGCAACTAAATTTTAACCACTGTCGCGCAAAGCCATCGGGCATGCAAGCAAAAAAAACGGCGACCAATGGCCGCCGCAACAGGGAAGACAGGCGCACAGCCTGCCGTGCTTACATCACCGGGAAAGTGAAGGTTGGTCCTGCGCCGCCAGTCGGGCCTCAGCAGGTTTAAACAGGGTATTGAGCCACATCAGCAGACAGAGCGCGCCGGCCACGCCGGTCGCCAGATAAAAGCCATAACGCACTTCGCCAAACCAGTCGCCGACAATGCCCATTAATAGTGGGCCCACTGCAGCGGCCAGCGCGGTAAAAGCCAACAGTAATCCGGCGACGGCGCCATGCTGGGCACGCGGGAAACAACTAATGCCTTTGGAATTAATGGTCGGATACATCATCGACATAAACAGACCGGACAATGGCATCAGCCACACCGCGACCTCAACACCGCCGAGCATACTGGCGACATAACAGAGTAAAATCGCGCTACTGAACAACGCCAGCACCAGGCTCCATTCCAGCTTGCTTAAAATCCATTCCGCCATAAAACGCCCCAGGGTACGCAGCACAAAGAAAATGGTAATGGCATGCAGCGCCAGCCACTGATATTCACCCTGATAGCTTTGCAGCAAAGTCGGCAGCCAGACAAATACTGCCACCTCCACCGCAACGTAACAGGCGATAGCAATAGAAAACCCGAGCGCATAAGGGTCGCGCACCAGCTTCAGGCTCTGCCATAAGTCCGCTTGCTGCTCAGCCGGTTCATAGTCTGGGTACTGCACCATCGCGGCAAGTGCCAATAACAAACCACAAATCAAACCGGCCAGCAGGTAAAGCTGCGTCCAGTCCAGTTCGTAGCTAATTAGTAAAGTGACGAGTAAAGGGCCGGCAATGGCGCCTAAGCCAAAAAAGCCTTCAACGCGGTTCATCAGGCGGGTGTGTTGCTGATTATCCGGGCTGATATCGCCAATCAGCGCTAAAGCGCCGGTTTTAAACAAACCGATGGCAAGGCCAGAGACGCCTAATAAACCCAAATAAAACAAAAAGGTATCGCCAAAAGCAAAGGCAACGCAGGCCAGAGTGTAAATCGCCAGGCCCGCCATAATCACCGTTTTGCGACCGATAGTGTCAGCCAGACGGCCTAGCAATAAACCCGACAGGCCAATCAATACCATCGGCACATAATGAAACGCGGCGGCTTCAGTCAGGCTCAAATTAAACTGCTGCACCACTTTGGGGATAATGACGCCAACGGCGTCCGTGGTCATGGCAAAGACAAAAAACATCAGGCAGGTCATCCACTTAACCTGACTGAGCTGACGCTGCTGTGTTTGTTGCTCCGTCATGCCTACCTGTATTGAATCGCTATTGATCATGGCTGCCTCATCCGTTCGCGCTGCGAAAACCGGAACACTGCAGTCCAACTCAATTCCGTTGCAGGGGTTCCAGCGCTCTGCCGGTGTAATGACCGACAGCTGTGCCAAGGTATACATCTTAAACGTTTAAGAATCAATAACACTGCGACAGAAAAGTGAAATTTTTTTGTCTGGCTGATTTCAGCTATCTGCGCGCCCGCTGTTCAGTACCCGCCCCCGGCGTGAAAAACAGAATACGACATGACTCACCCGGCCTGACATCGGCACTGTGCCAGCAGCCTTTGGCAATCACCTGCACCTGCCCTGGTGTATCAAAAGGAATGCGCTGCGTCTGCCCTTGTTGCTCCAGCAGCAGCTCACAGCGGCCAGATAACAGATACAACACTTCATCGCCGGCCGGATGCATCTCATAGGATGACCAGTTGGCGCTAAATGCATATTCCGACAACAGCACACAACCAAGAAATTGATTAAACTGCGTATCCAGCTGCGGGTATAACTCGGGCCCGGTTGGCATCGCGTGGACCCGCTGCTGAGTATCCAGCACCAGCGCAACATCGCGCAGGTTCAGCGGTTTCTCTGCAGGTTCAGCCATATCAGCCTCCAACAATCAGTTTTTTGCATCGAGTATGCACTGTAGCAGCAGTTACTGGCATAGTAACGGCTGCACAGATCCCGGAGCATCTTATGTCATTAACCGCTGAGTCATTAGCCGCTGAGTTATTAACCGCCGATCACAGTCTGTTACTACTGATTGACCTGCAAAGTAAATTGGCGCCAGCCATTCACAACAACGCTGAAGTTGAACAACACTGCCGCTGGCTCGTCGAAGTCGCGCGCGAACTGGCGGTGCCGGTGCTCGCGACCGAGCAATATCCGCAGGGGCTTGGCGTGACAGTGCCATCAGTGCTGGCGCTGCTGAAAAGCGAAGAAATTCTGGAGAAAATCCATTTCAGTGCGTACAAAGAGCCGCATATTCAGGCCGCTTTCGCCGATGTCGGCCGCCGTCAGATCATCCTCTGTGGCACTGAAACCCATGTCTGTGTGCTGCAAACTGCGCTCGATTTAGTTGCCGCCGGCTATCAGGTTTATCTGGTGGCAGAAGCCTGTGGATCGCGGCGCGACAGCGATAAACAGCTGGCGCTTGGCAGGTTACAGCAAGCGGGTGTGGTGATTGTCAGCCGTGAAATGGTCGCGTTTGAATGGTTGCAGCGGGCCGGCACCGCGCAGTTTCGTCATATCAGTAAAGGCTGGCTGCGCTAAAGATACAGCGATAAAGTCGTGGGAAGATCAGCCCTGTCGTAGCGGATGATCAAGGGGCACCTGCAACAGGTCCAGTACCGCCAGATTGGGACGGCGCGCGGTAACAGCTGGGATCACCAGCGTGGTGATTTGATTCAGTGTCGCCCGCGGTAAATCAGCCAGCGCGATGTACTCAATGCGTGGTTGCCAAATCGGCAAATCGGCCGCTTCGTACAAAATCACCTGATGTGCGGCCGGATAATGTTTCAATAGTTCGCTGGTCAGCACACCGATGCGCTGCGCTTCGCTGTCGAGCGCGGTCAGGCTGAAATCACCGGCGATGCAGACCTGCCATAAAATCAGCAGTGCCGACACGTCAATCTGGCGCTGATAAAACAACCACTGACTGGCCTCATATTGCTGACAGCCCTCGGCCATCGGATCTATGCCTAAATCGGCATACAAACAGGCGTCGGCGGAAATGCCTGGCTCCATTTTGGCCAAGAAACCTTCGGCTTTGGCCTGACGCAGCGCTTCATGCGGCGGCCAGCTGGCGACACCGGGGTGACCATAACAGGCCCAAACCACTTTTTTGCCGGCCCGAACTGCGTCCAGCACCGCATCGACCATCGCCTGATAACTGACAGCTCTGGACTGACCCGGCCGGTAAAACGGCTGTAAATCGACCAGCGCAGGATTAAACTGCGCCAGCCAGTTGGCCAGATATTGTGTATTAGCGTGGAAAAACACCAGATCAGCGCTGCGCAGCAACTCCGCATTCAGCAGTGTCAGCTGGCTGCCCAAGGTGATGCCAAGCCCGATGCAATGCAACCGGCCTTGTTGCATCAAATTATCCTGTCGCATCATTCCACCCGTTGCAGCGGCTTACTGATACAACAGTTGCGGCCGGCGGTCTTGGCCTGATACAGCAGCTGATCGGCGCTTTGCAGCAGGGTTTCCAGCTCTGCCGGGGCCGGGCCTGCCACCACACCAAAACTGGCACTGATGCTGATCTGCTGTTGTTGCCACTGCAGGGGGGCGTTGCATAAAGCCAACCGGCACTGTTCGGCCAGCAACGCGGCTTCGGTCAGGCTGGCGCCACCCAGCCAGATGGCAAATTCTTCACCGCCAAGCCGGGCAAACCAGCCTTGAGGCGGCAGCAGTTGCTGCAGCCGGCTCACCAGCGCTTTGAGCACAGCATCACCGGCACTGTGGCCATAACGGTCGTTAATATTTTTAAATAAATCGATATCAAACAATAATAAAGCGACGTTTTGCTGCGGATGTTGACTGAGCCACTGCTGCGCCAGCTCGCTAAAACGGCGGCGATTTAAGCAGCCGGTCAGGCCGTCGGTATTGGCCAGTAAAAACAACTGGCGTTGTTTGCGTTGCAATAATCCCAACACTGCCAGCAGCAGGCAGATAAAAGCGGTACCAGCCAGGACTGTCCACCATAACTCTTGTTTTTTCAGCTCGGCTTCCAGCTGTAGCACGGCATTTTGCTGTTGCAGCAGCAGCAGTTTATTCTGGTTTTCCATGTAGTTGGCCTGCGCCAGATGGTAGGCAATACTGCGTTCTTTGTATTCGCTCAGGTGCTGGTTTAGCGCGGCGATATGTTGTTTGTACAACAACACCGCCTGCGGCTGCGGCCCGGCCTGTTCCGCCAGTTCGGCCAAATGCAATACAGCTTTGTTGGCAATATCATGGTCCTGCAGCTGTTCGGCCTGGCTAAACACCTGCTGCAGTGCCTGTTTGGCTTCACTGAGGCGTTGCAGCTGCAACAGCGCCAGCCCACGGTAATAACGCGCTTTGAGGATGGTAAACTGGAAGCCGATTTTCTCCAGTTCCGGCAAAATGTCCTGCATGCGTTGCAGCAAAGCAGCCGGGTCACGTTTTAATTCAATATCCGCCGTAAAAACATACAATGCCAGTGCCATCAGCCGTTCGTTTGCGGCTTCACAGTGCGCAAATGCCGATTGAAAACTGGTCGGGTCGTAACTGTTTTTCAGCCCAATCAACGCATGCAGTTGTTGTGACTGACTGATACATAAATGTCGCTCCGTCGTAGCGATCGACTCCATGGTCCGGGCGAATTCATAAGCTTTTTCATAGGCACCAGCGCTGATATGTAGCTGTGCAGCGACGGTGTAGATGTTGTTCAGGATCGCATTGTCTTTCAGATGATGGGAATCTTTTAATGCTTCATATAAGTAGCTATATGCCTTACGAAAATCCTTAATTGATTCGTTCATATTGGCAAGTAACAAATTTGCTTTAACGCGGGTGTCAACAAAAGGCGTAGTTGTGATCGACTCGGCTAACACAATTGCTTTATCCAGCTTTCCGCTAAAGGCGCTGGAATACGCAGAAATAAATACATAACGCGCATGTTGTTCCGGCGTTAATTCAGCGAGTCTGGCTTCAATTGACTGTAGATTTTGTTGTGTCAGTGTGGGATTGCTGGTTCTGTTGTTTTCGGCAGATGCTAAAAGGTCGGCAATTTCACTTGCCGACCAAGCTGGAACGCTTAACAACGTTCCGAAAAAGAACAGTATATGTTTTAACTTCAATTACTTGGCAGGGAAGTAATAAGTCACCGGCTTCACGCCATGACCAACCAGCTGTTCCACGGCAGCTTTATCACCGTTTAACACTGCGGCGGCTTCAGCTGCGCTGACACCATGTTGTTGTAAGGTTGCAGCTGCGTCTAGGGCGTATGCGGCTTGTAATGCAGGATCTGTGGCCAGTTGCTGGATAAATTGCGCTAAAGTCGACATACATACTCCGTGTCTGATTCAGAAAAAATTGTGAGCCAAATGATAATGTTGTAACAGCGAGGGCTCAATCTATTGCACTTTAAGCCATGCTGCAAGCCATATCACTGAAATTTCACACAAATTTTCCAAATGACCGGGAGCTGCCCCGAACCATTCAACGCTGCACGGAACGGCAGCTTTCGCCGGCGCGGATTTCATAAGGCAATAACATCCGGCCTTCTTCACCGCGGATAAAGGCCTCGACCGCCGCAATCCCTTTTTGGTCACTGTGTTGCCAAACGGTGCTTAGCGTCGGGTGGTAACGCTGGCCTTCTTCAATGCCATCAAAACCAACCACCTGCACATCTTCCGGAATACGTAAGCCCAGCTGCAGCACTTCACGCATCGCGCTTAATGCAATCAGGTCACTCATACACAGCAGCGTGTCGGGTCTGGGGTTTAATGCCAGCGCGGCGCGCGCAGCCAGCGCGGCTTGTTGCTGGTTACTTTCCGGAATGTGCCAGATCCGCTCTGGCACTAAAGTTTGGCCAACATCGCTTAACGCACGTTGATAGCCGTCGAGCCGGCGGTGAGCGACAGAGCTTTGATTATCCCACAGCGGCGCATCGCCGACTGGACGCGTATCCGGTGCGTCAATCAGCCGCAAGCCTAACACCGCCACTGTTGAATCCTTACTCAGTACCTGGCGGGCGATTTCATAAGCGGCCTGTTCATTGTCGATATTGACTGACGGCCGGTCGGTTAAATCGCAATCCACCGTCAGCACCCGCTTGCGGGTCTTTTCCAGTTGAGAAATCAAATCCGTGTTGCGCGGCGCACCATAACAGATGAAACCGTCAACAAAATCGACGATAGCATCAAGGCTTGGTGCACTGCCGGAAAACAGCAGTAAATGGCGTTTATGCTGTTCCAGCGCGTTGGCGACGCCGCGGATAAATTGGCTGGCGACCGGGTCGCTAACCATATATTCCAGCGAATCAGATAAAATCACCGCGATAATGCCGGAACTGCCTTTACGCAGCGACTGCGCCGCTTTGTTCGGACCTTGATAACCGAGCTCAGCACAGGCGGTCAGGATTTTTTCCCGCAGTTGTGCAGAGAGCTGATCAGGTCGGCTGAAGGCGTTAGAGATAGTGGCCGTCGACACCCCAAGTTGCTGGGCGACGGTTTTCAGGGTTTGGGTCGGTTTTGGCATAAATGGCAAACAAAATCCGCAATAATCCCTCGTTATACACAAATTCGCGCGGAAAGGACAACAGGCTAACGTTTTTTTGCCGGATTAATCGACACGCAGTTTTTCGGTTTTTAACCAAACGTAATAGATGTAGCCAAAGGTCACTGCTTTCTTTCGCCAGTAACGCAGATAAATACCAGCCTGATTCAAAACCCAGTAAAAACATTTGCACTTTTTCGGCCCTGGCGCAGTATATAAAATCGATACATTGCCGCGGTCTCAATACCGCGTTTTTTTGCCGACCAAGCACCAGGAGTCTGTTTATGTCTGAGCGTAAAACCGCCAACGATTTTCATCCGGAAACAATGCGATTGTTTGACCGTTATGTGCATGGCGATATCAGCCGGCGCGACTTTTTGCTTGGTGCTGCGAAGTTTACGGTCGCTGGTGTTACCGCTTTATCGGTGCTAGAAGCCTTAACGCCGAACTATGCGCTGGGTCAGCAGGTCAAGCCGGACGATAACAGTATCACCACCAGCTTTGTTGAATTCCCAAGCCCACAAGGCAATGGCACTGTGCGTGGTTATCTGGTGAAGCCGGCCAAAGCAACAGGGCCGCTGCCAGTGGTGTTGGTCGTGCATGAAAACCGTGGCTTAAACCCACATATTGAAGATGTAGCGCGCCGTTTCGCGCTGGCCGGTTTTATCGCGTTGGCGCCGGATGCACTCTTTACACTCGGCGGTTATCCGGGCGATGAAGACAAAGCCCGTGAATTATTTGGCAAGCTGGATCAAACCAAAACGCGGCAGGATTTCGTCCAGAGCGTGGCGTATCTGCAAAAACTGCAGGGCGGCAATGGCAAAGTCGGAGTAGTTGGTTTCTGTTATGGCGGCGGGATCGCCAACTTCCTCGCCACTGAATTACCTACATTAGCGGCAGCAGTGCCGTTTTATGGCCGTCAGGGCGAGTTGAGCAAAGTTACGCAGATTAAAGCGCCATTACTGATCCATTACGCCGGCAACGACGAGCGGGTCAATGCCGGTACTCAGGCCTATGACGACGCTTTAAAAGCCGCCGGCAAAAACGCACAGAGTTTTGTCTATCCGGACACGCAACACGGTTTCCACAACGACACCACGCCCCGCTACGACAAAGCCGCCGCCGAACTGGCCTGGCAGCGGACTGTGGCATTTTTTAACCAGCATCTGAAGGCCTGACAGCCCGTTTTGTTGGATCTTGTACCGTTCATGGCCGCGCCTTGTTTCAAGGCCGGCCATCAAAACCACATCAGGCAATCGCGGCCATTCTCTTTGGCTTTGTACAAGGCCACATCGGCATCGGCCATTTGCAGGTGCAAGTCCTCCACTTCACCGGCCGGCACATAACGCGCGCCGATACTGACGGTGACAGACACATCGGCATCTGCGGTATTCACCACTTCGGCGCTGATTTCCAACCGCAGATTTTCCAGCAACAGATGCACCATATCGATTTCGGTATGTTCAATCAGCAGCGCAAATTCTTCGCCGCCGAGCCGGGCACTGTAATCGTCAGACCGCAGGCAAAACTGTAGTTTGCGGCCAATCAGCTTGATCACCTCATCGCCGGCGGCGTGGCCATAGGTGTCATTAACTCTTTTGAAATGATCGATATCGAGGATCGCCAGCACATAGCCAGTCGGACTGTTTTTTAAGCGGGCACAATGTTCGATAAAAGCGCGCCGGTTCGGGATGCCGGTCAGCGGATCTGTCATTGCCAGATTCTTCAGCTGTTCCTCGGCGCGCACCCGCGCCTGTTCCTGCTCCACCGCGTAAAACAAACCCGCCAGCGCATCACACAGCGGCTGCAAAAACGCCGCATCAGCCGCGCTGTAATCAGAAAACTTATTGGCAAGGCCTATCATGCCGACGAGCCCGTCTTTGAGCATGATCGGCAGGCCAAGAAACCGGAAAATCTTCGGATGCCCGACCGGCGTGCCCTTAGCCGCAGGGTGACTGGCCGGCTCGTTGCTGATGATCAGTGCCTGACTGGTGATCACTTTGCCAAACAGGTTATCGAAGCTGTCAAAATACAGCTGGCCCTGCTGATACAATTCCACCAGCTGGCTGCTGTGTTCATTCCAGGACAACTCGGTGATTGCATGAATAAACAGACTCTGCTGCCCGTTATGTGGCAGCATCTGACCGATAAATGCAAACTGACTGTCAGCGATCTCGGTCAATTCGGCTAACACTTCACGACAGGCATCTGACAAATCACCGGTTCGCAGGTAAATCGCCTGCGCTTTATTGATAAAACTCAGCAATTGGCGCTGTTTGGTTTCCAGTAACTCCGCTTCTTTTTTGGCCGTGATATCGCGGTGCGTGCCGGCTAGGCGAACCGGTTGTTGCTGACTGTCGCGCGTCACGACTTTGCCGTAAGTTTCAATCCAGACCCAATGTCCAGCCTGATGTTTCATCCGGTACACCGTATTGAACACCAACGTTTTACCGTCAAGATGACGTTGTAGCTCGGCGTCAAGGCCAGTCTGGTCAGCTGGATGGATCAGCTGGCGCCAGAACAAACTGCTGCTATCGAAGAGTTCATAATCCAACCCGAGCATTTCACACCAGCGCCGGTTTACTTTGCTGACATCCGACTGAATATTCCAATCCCAGGTTCCCAGGCCTGATGCATCTAATAACAGGCGCATCTGTTGATTGGTTTCGGTCAGTTTGACCTCGGTGTAGCGATTCGCGGTGTGATCAATCAGCATGGCGTGAATGGCATCGAGCCGGCCGTCATTGGTGAAAAACGCCCGCGAGATTAATTTGACCCAAAACAGCTTGTTGTTCCGTGATTTAATCTGGAAATGCGCTTCGGCAGCTGCAACCCCACTTTGGTGGTTAGTCAGCAGAAAATTAAAGTCATTGAGACTGGATGGCAGAATAAAGTCTTCGAGCACTGCTTGTTTCTGCCTGAGCGCCTCTGCCGGCAGGTCAAACAGAGTGTCGATATTACCAGACACATAACTCAGACTCAGGCCATGTAAATTACGCCATTGCATCAGGACTGCAGGAGACTGTTCCAGCAGGTCCTGTTCCTGCTGCAGCTGCTTATGTTGATGCCACAGCGTCAGATAATGTGATACATGCGCACTGACTTTCTCCAGCAAAGCCAGCTGCAGCGCACTGACCGTGCGGGGAACCTTATCGATGACACAGACAGCGCCAACCGGTACATGATTCAGCTGCAGCGGTACACCGGCATAAAAGCGGATATGCGGGTCGCCGGTCACCAGCGGGTTATGATGAAAATCGGCGTGTATGCTGGCATCTTCCACCACCAGCGGCGCGTCTTGTGCCACGACATGGGCACAAAAAGCATCTTCCAGCCGGGTTCTGTCTGCAGCAAGGCCATAGCGGGCTTTAAAAAACTGGAAATCAGCGCCGATCAGACTGACCAGCGCAATAGGCGCATCAAACAATTGCGCCAATGCGGCCAGCAACTGGTTCAGGCTCGGGTCTTCTTCAGCGACCTGCAACGAGTACTCGGCGATGGTATCTAAGCGCGTTACTTCATTCATACATCAGTCTCTGCATCTGCCTTGATTGTTCGGAGTTGCCACAGAATAATCCAGCACTTGTCAGGCAAAATTAGCAGTCCCGCCGCCAGTTACCAGTTTTACCACAACATTTAGTATTTATTTTTGCGACAGCGATGCGGCCACACTGACTACGGTACGGCACGGCGCCCGCTTCGGACCAAATCGTCGCAGCATGAATCGACACCTCAGACCGATTACAGGGCCAGCAAAAACACGGTTTATATTTCACGCACTTAGTGAAAACTCTAATTTAAACACCGCTAAATCCTGCTTTTATCCAAAATTTATCGCGCAGATATCAAGCCGGAGCGTGACAGTTTTGTTGCTTTAATCTTGCACCGACAGCGTTGTCATTTCAGCCAGCCTGCATGGCTGTCCGAGTCGCACATCCACAGATGTTAAAAATAACAGACGTCAACAATAAAAAATCAGCACAACAGGAAACACCACCATGCACGTTTTATCTCGTTTAAACTCCCGCCGGAGCGGGCTTGCCATCAGCGCCCTTGCACTCTGTGTCGCCAGCAGCTTGAGCGCAGCGGAGCAAAGCAGCCGCTATATCGTGGTCCTTAACGCCGGCGCAAAACTCGAAGGCGCCCACCAACAAGCTTCATTACAGGCACAGCAACAACGCCTGCAACACTTTGCCAATGCTTTGCAACTGGAGCCACAACTCACGGTACCGGAGCAAAATCTGATCAGCGTCGAGCTGACGCCGGAGCAACTGCTCAAGGTCAAAGCCAACCCGCAAGTGGCATTGGTCGAAGTAGACCCAATCCGCTATCTGCAAGCAGAATCCACGCCTTATGGTATTGCGATGGTAAAAGCCTTGCAGGTGCCGGATAACCTGGTCAGTAATCGCAAGGTTTGTATTTTGGACACCGGCTATACGTTGAATCACCCCGATCTGATTAACAGCGGTGTCACCGGTGATGATGGGTATGGCAATAACGACACCGGTAACTGGTATGAAGACGGCAACGGTCATGGTACCCATGTCGCCGGCACTATCGCCGCCGTCGGCGGTAACAATCAAGGCGTGGTCGGCGTCAACCGCAACGGCCAGCTGAAGCTGCATATCGTCAAAGTGTTTAACAATGCCGGCAACTGGGCCTATGGTTCCGACCTGATTGCCGCCATTAATCAATGTAAAGCGGCCGGCGCCAATGTCACCAGCATGAGCCTGGGCGGCAGTGGTCAATCTACCGCGGAACGCACGGCCTTTGAACAAAGTTATGCCGCGGGCATGCTGCACATAGCCGCTGCAGGTAACGCCGGCAACAACACTTTGTCCTATCCGGCGTCTTATGATGCCGTGGTGTCGGTTGCTGCGGTCGACAGCAACAGTGCCAAAGCCAGTTTCTCGCAATATAACAATCAGGTGGAAATTGCCGCGCCAGGGGTTGGCGTCAATTCAACCTGGCGGGATGGCGGTTACAAATCAATTAGCGGTACGTCGATGGCAACTCCGCATGTATCGGGCGTTGCGGCTTTGGTCTGGAGCCATTATCCGCAGTGCAGCAACGTACAAATCCGCAATGCACTGAATAAAACGGCTGTGGACAAAGGCAGCGCTGGCCGCGATGTCAATTTTGGCTTTGGTATTATCAACGCCAAAGCCGCGTATGACTATCTGACCGCTGGCTGTAACGGCGGCGGCACGGGTCAGAACCAGGCGCCGGTCGCCAAGTTCAACGTCAGCATCAACGGCCGAAGCGTAACCCTGAGTAATCAGTCAACTGACGATAAAGCCGTGGTATCAAGCACCTGGACCTTTGGTGATGGCAACAGCTCCAGCGCAAACGCACCGACCCATACGTACGCGGCAGATGGCAGTTACACCGTCACCCTGACCGTCAAAGACGCGGAAGGCTTAAGCCACAGCGTCAGTCAGACACTGAGCGTCAGCAGTGGCAACACCGGCGGCTGTAACGGTCTGCCAACCTGGTCGGCCACCGGTATTTATGTAGCCGGTAACAGCGTCGCGCATCAGGGTGTCAAATACACAGCCAAATGGTGGACGCAAGGTGAAAACCCGGCGCAAAAATCCGGCCAATGGGACGTGTGGAAAAATAACGGCAGCTGCCAGTAACAGGTAGCGACACCCGGTGTGCGATACCCGGTATGCGATACCCGGTGTGTTTCGCGCGGCTCTACACACCCTACGTCAAATACAAGGCGTAGGGTGCAAAGAGCGAAGCGAATTGCACCTTCCATAGCAGCTGTGCGACACCCGGTGTGTTTCGCGCGGCTCTACACACCCTACGTCAAATGCGAGGCGCAGGGTGCAAAGAGCGAAGCGAATTGCACCTTCAATAGCCGCTAGGCGATAACCGATACACCTACAACAGCGCCGTTAACGACACAGGCCTTGCATAATAAAACCCCTGCATTTGCTGGCAGCCGGTGCGGCGGATCTGGTCGACCTGTTCAGCTTGCTCTACACCTTCCGCCACAATACGGCAGCCCAAATCAGTACCTAAACGACAAATGGCGGCGCATAACACAAAACTGTTGTCATCCAGCGCAATCCGATCGACAAAAGACTTATCGATTTTGATTTCATCGAACCGCACCAGCTGCAGATATTTCAGCGAAGAAAAGCCGGTACCAAAATCATCCAGCGACACTTCAACCCCCATCTGCTGCAATTCCTGCGTCACGGCAATGATCCGGGCTGGTTCAATGGCAAACACCTCTTCGGTGATCTCCAGCACCAAGTTTTGCGGCGCCACCCGGTGATGCGCCAGACAGTCACGAATAAAAGCGGTGAAGCCTTGCGCCAGAAACAGCGGTGGTGACACATTGGCCGAGACTTTTAACGCCGCGCCGAATTTCTGCTGCAATAACGGAATGTCACCAATAATCAGCTGTAACATCGAGCGGCCAAACTCATCCATCCAGCCCTCTTCGTGCAACAGCGGAATAAACTGCCCCGGCGTCAATGGCGGCAGCTGATCAAAACTCTGCATCCGCGCCAGACCTTCAAAACCACAAATATGGCTGTCATGACTACTGACTTTGCTTTGATAAACCGGATAAAACAGTTGGGTATCCAGCGCATGGCGCACCCGTTGTTTGGCCAGGCTGTGTGCACTCAGTTGCTGGGCCATTTGTGCCGAAAACGCGGTAAATCTCTCACCTTGACGTTGGTGACTAAACACCACATCGGCATTTTTTAACAGCTCGGCCAAATCAGCGCCATGCGCCGGGGCAGTCACGGCAGCTGCGATCAGATTGACCCCGCTCAGTCCCAGATCCAGCTCGGCCTGGCAAACCTGCAGCAGCTGCTTTACCAGCGGTTGCGCGTCAGAAAGATCCGGCAGCCAGATAGCAAACTGGGGGCCATTCAGCCGCGCTAGCTGTTGCGGCGAGCGCAGACTATTTGCCAAATGGCGCGCCAGCATCCGGATATACTCATCGCCTTGCTGATGACCGTGTAATGCGTTGAGTTGACGTAAATGTGTCAACCGCAGTACCAGTAAAGTGCCGCAACCGCCCGCTTTGAGCTGAGGGTCGAGCTGTTGTTGTAACAGATGTTTGTTGACGCAGCCGGTCAGCTCATCGTGATAGGCGGCACTGAATAATTGCTGATTGCTGGTTTGCAGATGCTGAATTTTTTGCCAGAGCCGCGCTTTCAGCTCAAAAATACTTGCACCTATTGCCAGCAATAACAATAAAAATGACCCGCTGGTGATCAGCCACAATCCCGGATGATTGACGTCCGCCAATACATTCAGCGGATACTGGACATATCGCAGCGCGACCAGTAGCGTCAGGCATAACAGGTAACTGAGACATAAGGCTGGGATCCACAGTGCTTTGCCACCGGACCAATTGCTAAATGCCAGCGCTGACACACCGGCCAGCACCATCAGACCATCCGCGGTAAAAGGCCCCTGCAGCACGGCAACAGCACCGACAACGCCCCCGCAGCTCATCAGTAACCACAACTTCTGCTCCGGTTGCAGCTGTTTGCGCCATACAAATCCCAACGCCAGCAACAAACCCGCTCCGCCGTCAATCACCATCGACAGCGGATAAATTTGCTCCATATACAACAACAGCGCAGTGCCAAGCCCGACGACGCCGCCTGTGAATAAGATGCGGTTCAGCGTTCTGGCGCTCATTTGTGTCTGCATGCAGGCGTGCACTCATTGCTCCAATGCGTCCTTGTGTTATAGCAGGCAAAAGCCAGCATCACGAATGCACGCCATTGAATTCAACCTTTTCACATCAAAAGAACGTGACCAGCCGATCAATACTGCAGCAGTTACCACAAATGTGGTTGCGCTACCGCCGAAGGCTGTTCCTGCTGCCAGTTCAATTGCAGCCAGGCCTGCCACACCTTGGGCCGCTCAGTTTCAGGAAAAGGTGACAATAACATTTGCCGAAACTCCGGGGACAGGCGAAACGCCATGATGGCCTGATCCAGCTGCTGCATGATCTGGGCACTTTGTGCATCATTGGCACAAGCGAAATACGCCAGCGAATAATCAGCCGCTTCGGTCAGCCGGAATGCGGTGAATTTCTCTTTTTCTTCAGCCGGCAGCGCTTCGACAAATTCAAGCGTGGCATCGACAAAATCCTTCTGCAGCATTGGCAGTAAATCACCGTAACGCGCTGTTTTCGCGGTGCGGACATACACCGATTGCACTTCGCGCAGCAATGTCAGCAACTGGTCGAGTTTGTCCCCATAAGAGCGGCCATCTTCAGTCGCCAGCACCGGCGGATGCGGCAACTGCATCAGACTTTCCAGGCTAATCCGGCCATTGCGATCTTGCATCCGTTGTAAACGGGCCGACCAAGGGGAACCGGTTTTCACCAGCAGGCGGATATCTGGCGCGATAATAAAAGCGCTGCTGAACAAAAATTCCTGCAGACGGGCTGCCGATTTACGCACCACCGGCGTACAGCTGCCCGGCGTTTTGCGTAACACCACAAAGGCACGGTTCAGGCTGACCGATTCAATAGCATAGGGCTCGGGATAATACTTCAACACCTGGCGCACCATTTTCACCGGATGATAATCGTTATATTCATCCTGATAATCCACCGGCGGTGTCAGCGATAGCAGCAATAACTCGGTCGCATGCAGCGGCTGTAACAATAAAAAACAGAGGAATAATTTCAGCCCATGCATAACCAATTCCTTGTCAGCCGGCCACAGTGTGTTTGCAGTGTAGGAGTACAGCTGGCAGTGTCAAACTGACAGCACGGGCAAACCGACCGGATCCTGCCTATCCGGTTGATGTTCCTGAAAAACTAATTTTATAGCGAAAAGCGGGACTGAGACCACAATGGCAGTATGCAGCGTTTAACGGGCGACCATCATTTGCTGCCAGACCTGCCACGACTGTGTTTGTTCTACCACAGGGAAAAGCTCGAGCAGCAACTGCTGATTCTATAGTGGCCGGCGAAATGTTAGGATCGCGCGGGTCGCCGCATCGCGGGCGCAGGCAAAATAAGCAGAGGTAAAAGGATAGCCTCCTGAATCTGGCATACCTGAAACTGCGCCAACTGCGCGGCTGACAATACACTAGTGTATTCCAGCACAATATCGCCAAAGCCTTTTTATTGAACCAGTCACTGCGCAGGCCAATCACTCCGATCGTTTCAGCATTGTCCTGCCGTTGGATCGTCGGTGCCATCATGTCCGGATGTTGCACCGTCCACGGCTGCAGACGGCTGTCGAAACGCTGACGGATTTGCGCCTCGCTGAGCGCATCGCAGACATAACCGCTCACTGCCAGATCCTGATGCAACGCATAACATAACTGCCAGTCTACAAGAGTCACGCTGCACAACCACAAGCGCGGACTGTGCAACGCGATTATATCAGACGATAGCGCTGCAGAAATGGGCGGTTCGGCAACGTTCCGGCTCCGGCGTTAATGCAGATGGATCCCATGTTGCAATAATGCACACAGTTGGTCCAGTGGCACCGGCTTTGCGATCAGATAGCCCTGAATACGCTGACAACCCATCTGTTGCAAGCCGGCCAGCTGAGCATGCGTTTCCACGCCTTCGGCAACCAGCATCAAATCCAGCGCCTGCGCCAGCGTGCAAATCGCCTGGACGATCTGCGCGCTGCGGCTGTCATCGGTCATGGTTGCCACAAAAGTGCGATCGATTTTCAGACAATCCAGCGGCAACTCTTTCAACCGGCTTAACGACGAATAACCGGTACCGAAATCGTCCAGTGCGATAGACCCACCCAGCAGTTGCAACTGTTGCAGGCTACTTTCCAGTCGGTCTGACTGCATAAAGGCAGTTTCGGTTAATTCAAACTGCAACTGCGGCCACAACCCTGGGCGGTCAAAATAACGCTGCAAACGCTCGACCAGTAAGCCATCGTCAAACTGCCGCACCGATAAATTCAGCGCCAGATAAAATGTCGGTGCGGTCAGCTGCTGCAATTGGGGCCAGTCGGCCAGTACCTGTGCACATAACCAGTCTGACAGGTCCTGGATCAGATTGCATTGCTCTGCCAGTTTGATAAAACGGTCCGGCGAAATGGCACCGAGTTTTGGATGCTGCCAGCGCATCAGTGCCTCAACGCCACAGATTTGCAGCGTCGTGGCATCCACGATCGGCTGATAATGCACCGCCAGCTGCGGCGCCGTGGCCGGACATAACAGCGCCACTTTTAAATCGCGTTCCAGACGCACGCGCAGATGGGCTTTTTCCGACAAATACGGATTAAAAAACATGTAGCGGTTACGACCGGCATCTTTGGCCGCGAACATCGCCAAATCGGCGCATTTGAGTAATTCGGTGTAGTCCATTGCATCATTCGGATAACACGCAATACCGATACTGGCTGAGATACTGACCTGACTGTCGTTTAACTCCAGATCGGCCGAAATCCCACTGAGCAACTTTTCAGCCACAGCATAACAATCCATCGGACCGTGAATATCCGGCGTGATAAGTACAAATTCGTCGCCGCCAACCCTTACTGCAACGTCACCGGCACGGGTGCACTGCAAAATACGGCTGGCCACTTCCTGCAACAATAAATCGCCGACATGATGGCCGAGAGTGTCATTGACCAGCTTAAAACCATCCAGATCCAGATACAAAATGCCCAGCATAGTGCTGGACCGCTGCGCCCGTTCAATTTCAGTTTTCAACACAGTTTCGAGTTTACGCCGGTTGCCGAGTCCGGTTAGATGATCAAGATTCACCAGCGTCACCAGATGCTCTTCCGCCCGGCGCAATGCGCTGATATCCGAAAACATCAAGACATAATGATTGCGCCGGCCACGGGTCATCGGCGCGCGTACTTTGCACAGGTGTTGCCAGGCCGGAAACAGGGTACCGTCCTGGCGCTGACAGGTCACTTCTCCGCTCCAGTGGGCCGCGCTGACTTCATGCAGCTCCGGGGTTACCGGCGAGTTCGGCGATTGAGGGTATAAAAACTGCTGCGGCGACTGACCACGCACAGCGGCCAGCGAATAACCGCTAATGCGGCTGAATGCCGGATTCGCCAGCACCACGACGCCGTGCTCATCCAGCACTAAAATCGCCTCAGCGGTGGTGCTGAATACCGCGTGCGCCTGGCGTCGTTGTAAGTCATGTTGCTGTTGTCTGGAAACGTCTTCCATCACGCCAATCAACACCGGACTGGCTCTGTCACTTAAGTACTGTGGCTGCGCATGAATTTGTAAAAACCGCGGCATTTGCTCACTAACCGCCTGAAATACGCCACTGAAGGCTTTGCCGGAACGCAATAACTTATCCAGTCGTTCATGCTCAGTCTGAGCCAACATCTGCTGCAGCATTATCGGCTCCAGCGCCAGATCTGTCGCCAGCGGACCATGCAATTCCAATGTGCCGGTACTGACTTCCAGTTCAAAATAACTAAGCTGCGCCGCGGCCATTGCCAGTTTCAGCCGTTGCTCAGAACGACGACAACTGAGTTCCGCCTGATGTTTATTCGCCACCATCCGGATAGTTGCGGCCAATTCGCGCCGGTCAAACGGCTTGACGAGATAGCCGTGCGGATAGCTGCGTTCAGCGTCTTGCAACACAGTTTCATCACAATACGCTGTGAGAAATACCACCGGCACGTCCATCTGTTGTTTCAGCAACACCGCGGCTTCAGTACCGGTCATGACACCAGCAAGGCGGATATCCATCAGCACCAGATCAGGCCGTTCCCGCAAAGCCGCCTGTACAACATCCTCGCCGCGCGATACCGACGCCACAACCTGATGGCCCAGATCTTCAAGCATATTTTTTAAATCGAGCGAGACAACAAACTCGTCCTCAACGATCAGAATACTGCTATTCATCGCGCCTCCTTCTGCGGGTTAAAACTGATGCGATAACAAGTACCGTTGTGACGGTACAGCTCCAGTTCGCCATTAATCTGGGCGATAAACGCCGGGATTAGCTGCATGCCCATCGACACCCCACTGCCAATTTTGACATCTGCCGGCATGCCAATACCGTCATCGCCAATCTCGAGCTGATATCGGCCATCCGCCAGCGCTTGTAAACCGAGGCGGACTTCTCCCTCGCTCTGCGCACTGCTGCCAGCGCTGACTTTCGTCACAAAAGCATGTTTTAAACTATTGGTTACTACTTCATTCACCAGCAGACCACAAGGAATGGTCTGCTCCAGGTCCAGTAACAATGACTGATCTAACCCGCTGTAGTTAAAACGGATATGACTGGTGGGAGCTAAAGTCTGTTGGATCAGCCGGCACAACTTCTCCAGATATACTGCCAACGGCACTGAACTGAAATTGCGGTTTTCATACAATAACTGGTGGGTCAGCGCCATGCTGCGCACGCGCATCTGGCTTTCAGCAAAAGCTTGTTTTAATTCCGGCGGCGCACTGCGCGATTGCAGGCTGAGCAGACTCGACATCACCTGCAAATTGTTTTTCACCCGGTGATGCACTTCATTCAGCAACGCTGTGCGCTCCGCCAAAAGAGTGGTTTTGTCATGGACAATTTGTTGCAGGTCCTGCTGGATCGCTTTGGCATCTGTGACATCAGTGACTGTCGCCAGCACAGAGACCAGGCTGTCGCCTTCGAGGTAAGTCAGGCCAATTTCGACCGGAAACAGGCTGCCATCGCGGCGGCGGGCAAACAGCTCTTTCAGTTCGGCCATGGTACGGGTCGACGGACTGGCCAAATATTGCTGCCGGCTGTGGTGATGCGCCGGGACTTTATCCAGCGGCACCAGCATTTCGATCGGCTGGCCAATCATCTCTTGCTGCGGGTAACCAAACATTTCCAACGCACGCGCATTGACCAGCGAAATGCGGCCGTTGCGGTCCACCGAGATCAGGCCGTCAGCGACACTGTCAAATACCCGCCGAAAACGCAGTTCATTATCTTTTAATTGTTGTTCTGACGATTTGCGGTCGGTAATTTCAATGCCGGACGGGATCAGATTGCAGATTTGACCATCCTGGTCATACATTGGCGCCAGCATAAAATCGACATCGATAATGCCGTGTTGCATGCGGACACGAACATCAAAGCGGCTAACGATGCCCAGCTGCGCCCGTTGCACAGCCTGACGGATTTGCTCAGCGACCGCTGGATCGTGGCTCCACCAGAAACAGTCCCAGAATTTTTTGTGCTGCACATCAGCCAATGTCAAACCGGCCAGTTCCAGCGGCGGCTGGTTGGCATCCTGCAGCGTGCCGTCCGGAGCCAGAATGCCGACAAAGGCAAACATATTGTTCAACACCCGCCGTAGTTTATCGAGATCCTGCTGCCGGCGTTGCTGCACGCCCCATTCCATAGTCTGATTCAGCGCAATCACCAGCACGCCCTGTACCTGCTGCTGCTCATCATGCAACGGCAGATACGAACCAAACCAGTGTTCGGAGTTGTCAGTCGCAGGGGCATTCTGGATCTCAAAATTCAGCAGCGGATTGCCGGATTCCATGACTTGCGCCAGCAGCGGCGCGATAGCCGGATATAACTCGGGTAGCATTTCAGCGACCGTCGCGCCCAGATGATTGGCCTGCGGGATACCATGAAACTGTGCCAACCGTTCGTTGATTGCCAGATAACGTTGCTGTCGATCCAGAATTGCCAGGCCCACCGGCAACTGCAACATGAGCAAGTCAAAAGCCTGCGCCTTGACCAGGGCATCCGATTCCATCTTTAACATCCGTCATTGTCTATCGGATGTTAAGGTTAGTTGTCTGTCCCTGTTTCAGCAAGTCGCCAAACTCATGCGCTTATTGTCATTCGATCTGCTGGCGAAAGGACGGTCGGCGTTGCAGATAGTTAAACAACGGCGTCGCCATCATCGTGGTGACGATGGTCATCAATACCAGCACCGAAAATAAATCAGCTTTAATCACGCCATTTTGCAACGCGATATTCAGCAAAATAAGTTCCATCATGCCGCGGGCATTCATCAGAATGCCGACCGCCAGCGCCATCGGATGGTTTTCGCCACACAGCCGCGCCGCGATATAACAGGCCACCGCTTTGGCAAAGATAGACGCAGCGATGACGGCCAGCGCCACTTGCCACAAGGTGCCCTCTGCCAGCAACGACAGGTCGGTTTTCAGACCCGACACGGTGAAAAATAACGGCACCAGCGCGATCAGCACAATCGGCTGCAAGCGTTTGATTAAATGGCTGGCCAATAAACCCCGTGGCATCACCACCCCCAGCACAAAACCACCAAACACTGCATGCAAGCCAATCCATTCGGTGGTGCTGACACTAACCACCCACAACAGCAAAATCACCAGCAATAGTCGCGGTGTCAGCCGGGTTTCGCGCAGATACCAGTCTTCCAACCGGACGGCATATCTGCGCACCAGCGTCAGCATCAGGCCGGCAAAAATCACTGCGCCCAGCACCGCTTTAACAAACAACGAATCGTCACCATTGAAGCTGGCCAGCAATAACGCCATCAGACACCAGGCCGCCACGTCGTCTATCGCACCCGCCGCCAGTACCAGCGTGCCGATTTTACTATTGGCGAGGCCCTGCTCCTGAATCACCCGTGCCAGCATTGGAAACGCGGTGATCCCAATGGCCGCTCCCAGAAATAACGTGGCCTGACTCCAGCTGATATTGTCGGCGAACAAGCCGCCGTGACTCACCAGCCAGGTTGCCAATAGGCAAGCCATGAGAAATGGCACCAGAATGCCGGAGACAGAAATTGCGATGGCACTGCGCGCCCGGCTTTTAAACATGCCGGTATCAAAATCTAACCCCACCAGAAACATGTAAAGGCCGATGCCAACCTGCGCACCGAGGTTTAAATAGGGCCGGTATTCCGGCGCAAACAATTGTTGTTGCAGCTGTGGCGCCAGCGCGCCAAATAAAGTCGGCCCGAGCAAAATGCCGGCGATCATCTCACCGACCACCCGTGGCTGGCCAATTTGCAACGCCAGCGCACCAACTCCGCGAGCCACAGCCAGGATCACCAACAACTGAATAAAAAAGGCACTGACACCGGCCGGCAATTGTTCCACATTTCGCTCCAAGCGCTAATTAAGACGCGGCATTGTAACGGCGACTCTGTGACAGGCCAAAGAAAATCGGCTGGCAGGTTGGTGCTGCGCGGTATCTTGGATCGGCGAGAGCTCGCCAGCAGGCAGCGGTGGTTTTATGGCGATTTGAACGCAGCGCCACCCATCAGTCTGCTGGCGCGAGACAGGCTCCCGCGCTGCTGATGGATCAGCGCAGACTGCTACAACACCTGCCCGATGCGCAGCAAACTGCCATCTTCATCGATCACGGCGAATTCGCGCATACCCCAGGGTTTATTCTCCAGCACGGTGATACGTGGGATGCCATGATGCGGCAAATGCGCCTGACAAAAAGCGGCATAAACACTGTCGACATCCTGCACCCGGCAATAACAGCCAAAAGCCGATTCGGCCGGATTTAGCGCGGTATGCAGAAAAAAGTGGAGTTCCAGACTACCGCGCTCGACTATGGCATAGTCGCCGTTTGGCGAGACTATCTCGCCATCAAACCCCAGTTTCTGATAAAAACGCAAGGTATCAGCCATAGACCGGCTGGGTAACAAGGGGATGGCGATATCTGGCGTTTTCATCATGGCTCCATCTGGCGGCGGTCTCAGTCACTCATTGCGTTCAGACGACAATGAGACATCTGAACACTCTATGGTTCATCACAGCTGTGATGCGTTTCATAGTCATAGCCTACGCTTTTACCGCAGCGCCTGCAGCATGGCCAACAGATTGTTTTGTTGTTCAGCATTAAGAGATTTAAACAGCTGACTGGATGCCTCGGCAAAACTAAGTCTGGCATCCTCATACAGTTGTTTTCCTGCGGCAGACAGAATCACCAGACTCACTCTCGCATCGCGGGGATTCGTCTCTTTTTCGACCAATCCAATCTTCTCCAACGGCAACAACAAACGGGTAATGCCGGATGGACTTAACCCCACCAGTTCAGCCAAATCATGCCGACGCATGGTTTGTGTCGGTGCTACATATAGTTGGTTTAAAACAAAATAGTCGGATAAACCCAATCCGTGTACCGATAAAGCGCTACCAACTTTTTTCTGGATCCTAGCTTGCAGGTTACCAAGCTCAATAACCAGTTGTTCAACGATTGGTTCTGACATCATGCACTCTCTTGCTTAGTGTTTGAGTACTCAAGTATTCATTAAATTACTTGTGTAGTCAAGCATCGATCAGCTTATTGCGGAATTTGCATTCGACAGGAACGTGATCCGGCGCTTCTTTTCATACTGGGGCCGTCACACGGTGGCCGTCACAGGCAAAACTCTATTACCCGGCATGAACAGCCTTTGACTTTACAGATGCCGCTGGCTGATCCATCAGTTTACAAGCTGACCGGTGCTGCAGTAGTCTGCTGTTGACCCTCGATAAAAATTAATCCCTGGAAGGACTCACATGGACAATCTGCATTCCCCTGATAAAGACAGTAAAAATATTGCGGCCATCACCCATATCGCGGCAATTTTCTTTGCCTTTCTAGCGCCATTGGCGGTGTATCTGCTGAAAAGTGACGATGTGTTTGTCAAAGAGACCGCCAAAGAGTGCCTTAATTTCGCCATTACGGTATTGCTGGTTTATATCGTGCTGGGGATCAGCATTATTGGCATCAGTCTGATGCCGTTGCTGTGGTTGGTCACCGTGGTGCTGTATGTACTGGCGGCGAAAGGCGCGACTGAAGGCCAGATCTTCCGTTTTCCGCTGACCTGGCGCTTGTTGCAGTAACAGGTCAGGGTTTCGCATCGAACCAAAACACCGCCTGGTGGCATTCAGCCGTCATGGCGGCCACAATGTTCAGAAGATCCGGCTCAGGAATACCACCGGTAAACACACACAACAAAGCTCTGGCAGCAGGCGGATTTTTCATCAACCAGTGCCTGCTGCAGCAGGAAAATATTCGCCTACCGCAGCAAAGCTCTTCTTAGGATTCGGTTAATAGCGGTAACCCAGGCTCAGGCGGAAAGTGTCTGCCTGCAGCTGGTCTTTCTTAAACAGATGAACAATTTCTGCCCGGCCAAACCACTGCGCAGTGAAATTCTGCTCCAGGCCCAGACCCAACACCCCGTGAACCAGATCATCATCTATGTCTTTATAACCAACTGTGGTCACGACAGTAGCATTTGGCAGAGTTTTCTTACTGACCACGTATGGATAATAACCCTCATGATCCACACTGCTGGCGCCAGCGCGGTAAAACAGCACAGCATCATCACTGATCCGGGTTTTGCCCAACACTGATAGCGTCAGCGCATCACTGTCCAGTCGGCTCTGTCCGAGTTCAACTTGCTTCTTTTCCGCAAATAACTGTTCAGCACTGAGCTCAACGGACCACTGCTGGTTGATCACATAACCAGCGCCTAGCTGATAACCGGCGCCGCTCACATCAACAGGTTCACCACTGCGGCTGTATTGCGCGCCGGCGACCGCATAAAAATCGCTGGTCGCATGCGCTTGCGACGCCAGTACTGCAACCCCAATCAACAACATTTTAGAGCACACACGTAACATCTTAAGTTCCTTTTTTAGACACTAAAGTCTTGTTTAAGTTACATTAAGTAAATGTTAACTGCAAGCTGACCTGGCGCGATAACGGAACCACTGCACTGGCTCCAGTCGCCGTTTTTCCTGATGGAACGCCGTTTATCACTATTTTTCCCTGCAACTGAGCCACTCAGGCAGAATGCATTCATCAACTGCGTAATAACCATACGCAGTCGCCGCCCCCTAACCATCCGGAGAGACTAATGAACGAACTGATGCAAACTTTTAGCAATGCCAGCCCGATGTTCTGGGCTACTCTGATCCCACTGGTACTGTTTATCTGGTTTTTACCGGTGATCCTGGCAGTCTTTTTTAACCGGCCACATCTGAAATATATCGCCATCGCGGCAGTACCGGCCGGCGTGTCGTTTATCGCCTGGGGCGCACTGATTATCTGGGCCTGTAGCGGTAAAGTCAGTGGCCGTTTTAACCAGTGGTTCGAGAAACAACAAGGGCGCAATTAAGCGCCCTTTTTACTGATAACCAAGCCTCAACTGACTTTAAACTTACCCACCAGACCAAACAGCATCTGTGACAAGGTGCTGATTTCATTCGATAACTGATCGTTACGTTTCGCCACTTCACCGGCCGCCAGCGCCTGATCATTGAGCGCATACAGGTTTTTACTGATCTCATCCGACACTGTGGTCTGCTCTTCAGTGGCAGCCGCAGTGCGAACTGCCATGTCATTTACCTGCAGACTGGACTGCATAATGTCCTGAAATACCTGTTCAGCGCGGGCGAAGTTGTTCACCGTCAAATCGGCATTATCTTTACCACTCCCGATGGCCTGCCGCGACTCCGTGACCCGCAAATGCAACTGCTCAATCATCTGCTGAATATGATTGGTGCTTTGTTGGGTACGTGACGCCAACGTTCTGACTTCATCCGCCACCACCGCAAAACCACGGCCATGTTCACCGGCGCGTGCCGCTTCGATCGCTGCATTCAGCGCCAACAAGTTGGTCTGATCGGCAATGCTGCGGATCACTTCGAGCACAGAAGAAATAGTCGAAGAGCTTTGTTCCAGCTCTTCGGCCGCCCCCAGCGCCTGATGCACATCACGGGTTAAGTTCTGCATGCTGCTGTTCACTACTTTCACCACTTCGAGGCCCTGACCAGCACTACGTTTGGCCTGCTCTGACACTTGCGCCGTTTCCGTGGCTACCTGCGCCATTTCTTTATTCGCCATCGCCATTTCATGCACAGCACTGACAATCGAATCCGACGCGGTATTGAGAGACTGGGTGATCGCACTGGTCCTGTCAGCCGACTCTGACAAATGTCCGGTTAACTGGCTAAGCTGATTGGCCTGGCGCAAAATGGCCGCGATCATTTCACATTGCTTACCGATGAAGTTATTGAATTCATGCGCTAAATCAGCCACTTCATCTTTGGTATCGATCTGCAGCCGCGCAGTTAAATCACCATCACCATTGGCAATATCGCTTAAGCGGGCGGATAAAGTGCGGATTTGTTCGGCCAGTTTTTTCGGCCCCTGATAGCTAAACCAGGCGGCAATCACAAGCAGTAACAACGACAGGCTGTATACCCAAATTTTTGTTATCGAGATACTGGCATTGAGCTCTTTTTGCTCTTGTTCAGACCGCGCCAATGCAGCTTCTCCAGCCTTATCCAGCACATCGCGTAGTGCAGAGAACTCCGTTTGCTCCTGCTCTGCCAATGCGGCCTTTTGCCCAGCATCCTGATTATCCAGCAAGGTCACCGCACTTTGCTGCCAACGCTGAAACTGAGTTTCGAAGCCGGAAAATTGGCCGGTAATATCAGGATAAGCTTTTAATGTACTCAGATACTGATCAAAACGTTCTTTCACCTGCGCCGCATTGTCGGCAAAATCTTTGCGCTCCGCGGCGGCATCACCCACCCCACTAAGCAAATGAGTGGTTGCGAGTTTAGCCTGATAAATATCGCGGTCCGCGTTTAACACTAACGAGATTGCCTGCAAAAACTTCTCGGCCTGCACTTCCAGCGCTTTATGCTGCATCGCAATTAAACTGCTGAACATTAACATCACAGCGAGCAGGCTGACGCCTAACATCACCACCGGAATACTACTTTTGACTCGGATACTCTGCCAGTTCATCGTGTCTTACCTCAGTCCTGAGAATGGTCGGTAAACACCCAATCAGGTGTTTTACTAATGGGGGTACATTGCAGTATGGTCGGCTCTTTCACTTTCTGCCAAATCTGCTCCTAAATCAGTCAGATGCGATATGATACTGAACTGTGCTGATAGCATGATGCCGACGAGGATAATCCCAGTGAGAACAGCAGCAAATTCCGCGACCCTCGGCGACCTGAATGTCCGACTACTTCTGGGCGCCGTGCGCCGGCGTGGTCAGGTCTCAAGGCCTGAACTGGCGACGGAGCTGGCCTTGTCGTTACAAGCAGTGACGCGGATTGTCGCCGGCCTTTGTCGCGATGGATTGCTGCAGAGCTGTGGTAAAAAAACTCTGGGTGTGGGCCAGCCGACCCAGTTTTATCAGCTTGTGCCAGACGCGGTGTTCAGTATTGGGATCCAATTACAACGCACGCGACTGCAGCTGGTGCTCGTCGATTTCTGCGGCAATATTCTGCGCCGCCAGCGCTGCCCCTTAAGCGACTGGCTGCCGCAGCAAGTTCAGCCCGCCTTATTACAGCAAACCCGGCAGTTATTGACGCAGCTGTCCGCACTGCAGCTGGAGCGACTCTGTGGTATTGGCCTTGCCATGCCCTGGTTTGCCGGCAATAGTCAGTTTGCTGCCCGCTTATATCCGCAACTGACGGCGCAGCAACTACAGGCTTTGCAACAGGCCTGGCAAGGCGTTGATCTCGCAACCGCGTTACAGACTGAACTCGAGGTACCGGTTTATCTGGAAAATGATGGCTCTGCCGCTGCTGCAGCCGAGTTGTGGCTTGGCAAACCGACGGCAACGGATTTTTTGTATCTGTATCTCGACCAGCTGGTCGCAGGAGGGTTAGTGCTCAACGGTCAGCTGTGGCGTGGCCGCCACGGTAACGCCGCTCATCTGGCGGTGTTACCGGTGACACAAGGCCAGTTGTTGCTACAACAGCCAGATGCCGACGCGATTAGCACAGGGCTGCAAGCGGCTATGGCGCTGTTGGATATTCCGCTGGTCATTATCGACAGCAGCACAGCACGCGATCTTGCGCCGCTGCTGGCCGGCATACAACAGCGACTACAAACCTGGCCCACATTTGGTCTGCTGGCTCCAACACTGCAACAGGGCAGCCTCGGCGCTAACGCAATGCTGCTTGGCGCCGCGATGTTACCCTTGTATCAGACCTATGCAGCAGACCGGACTGTGCTGTAAGCACCTGACCTTACAGCTCTGTCGCCGGTACGCTGGCACGACTGGCCTTGCGCCTGAACCGGCTTAACATCAGATACACCGCCGGCGTGCTATACAGCGTGAACAGTTGGCTGAGCAATAAACCACCGACAATGCTGGTGCCGAGTGGTTGTCGAAGCTCCGAGCCTTCGCCCATACCAAGCAGTAGCGGCACCGCACCCAGCATCGCGGCGCAGTTGGTCATCAGAATAGGCCGTAGCCGTTGCTGACCGGCCAGAACAATGGCTTCAAGTGGTGACAGGCCCTGCTGGCGTTCAGCGGCTAAGGCAAAATCGACCAGCAAAATAGCGTTTTTCATCACAATACCAATCAGCAGGAACAAACCGAGCTGCGCGATCAGATTCAGCGGTGTATCAGTCAGATACAACGCCAGCAATGCACCAAGCGCTGTACAGGGTAAGGTCGACAGGATCACCAGCGGCTGCAGCGTGCTTTCATACAAAATACCAAGCAGCAGATACACCGCCAGCACCACACCGATAAACAACCACAGCTGGTCGCCTTGACTGAACACCGCGTTGCGTTGATCTTCACCATTAAGCGCATAAATTGCCGTCGGCACCATCAGTTCAGCCAGCATCCGGTCCAGTGCAGCATCCGCTTGTTGTGCGCTGACACCTTCGGCCAGGGCATAGCCGATCCCTTGTGCGGCGAATTGGTTGTCGCGACGAATGCGGTCATTCGACAGGCCGTACTGATAACTGGTAAAAGCGCTGAGTGGCACCCGCTCACCGCGGCTATTGATTAACTGCAGCTGTTTCAGCACTTCCGGCTGGGCGGTGTAGCCTGGCAACAACTCCATCACGACCCGGTACTGGTTCATTTCGTCATACAGCGTCGCAACCTGACGTTGTGAAAATGAGTTGTTCAGCAGCGTGGCGACCGCACGCATATCAACACCGAGTCGCTGCGCCGCTTCACGGTCAACCGACAACACAATTTGTTGGGTGTCCTCGCCGCCCGGCGTATTCACGTCGACCAGCTCCGGTAATTCCTGCATCGCCTTGGCGATTTTCTTCGACCAGCTCTTCAGCAGTTTCAGATCGCCCGACATCAGTAGCAGTTCATAGTCGGAACTGGCAAAAGGTGACGCCAGCCGGATGTCCTGATCGACACTTAAAAACATCATGCCACCCGGGATCACCGGTGCGCCGGCGCGGATGCGGTTGACGACTTCCTGCGCCGACACTCCGCGTTCGTCCAATGGTTTTAACCGGATGCGCAGGAATGAGTTACTGGTGCCCATCGCGCCGCCACTGGCACCAGTGACATCGGCAATCGCCGGATCTTTCAGCAGATATTGACGGTAAGCTTCGATTTTTGGCTGCATCAGCTGATAAGAAAAGCCATCATCGCCACGGACAAAACCATTCAGCTGGCCAGTGTCCTGCTCCGGCAACATGCCACCAGGCAGCGTGCGGAACAACCAGACTGAGGCAGCAAATAACAACACCAACAGCGCCAGCACCCAATGCCGCTTAACCAGCACCCAGCGTAAACTGCGCTGATAACGTTGCTGAAAGCGACGGAAAAAACCGTCCGCCTGCTGATGCGGCGTTTCCTTTACCATTAGCCGTGCCGACAGGCCTGGCGTCAGCGTTAACGATACCAGCAACGAGATCAGCATGGCGCCAACCAGCGTGATCGAGAACTCGCGAAACAGCCGCTCGACCAAACCGCCCATAAACAGAATCGATAAAAACACCACCACCAGTGCCAGGTTCATCGCCACCAGCGTGACCCCCACTTCACTGGCGCCGCGCCGCGCCGCACTTAACGGCGACAGGCCCTGCTCCAGATGGCGTTTGATGTTCTCTACCACGACGATGGCGTCGTCGACCACCAGACCGGCAGCGACAATCAGCGCCATCACCGACAAATTATTCAGTGAAAAACCAAACACATACATGACACAAAACGCGCCAATCAACGACACCGGGATCGCCAGCGTCGGGATCAGTGCCACCCGGACACTGCGTAAAAACAGCAACACGACTGCCACCACCAAGCCAATCGATAACAGCAAGCTGAACTGCGCTTCATCTAAGGTCGCGCGGATCACCGGGCTGCGATCCATCACCACTGCAAGCTTGGCACCTTCGGGGATTAACGCTTCAAGCACCGGCATCTGCTGATATATCGCATCGATGGTGGCAACAATATTGGCGCCACTGCGCCGGCTGATCTGCAAAATCACCGCCGGTTTATCATTGTGAAAGCCGGCGCTGTAGCGGTTTTCAGTCGAATCGCTGACTACAGCCACATCTTTTAACCGGATCGCTGCCTGATTGACGTATTTAACTACCAGATCGCCATAATCATCGGCGTTTCTCAGCGTTTGACTGAGGTTGATTTGCCAGCGTAAATCGCCTTGTTCCAGCGTGCCAATTGGCAGATTGGAATTAACCGCGCCGATGGCGCTGCGTACTTCATCCAGTGCCACGCCGTATTGGCTCAGCAGCGCCGGATTCAGTTGGACCCGCACCGCCGGTAACGAAGAACCGGCCACTTCGACTTCACCAACGCCCTGAATTTGCGCGATTTTCTGCGCCAGAATCGTCGCAGCAGTGTCGTATAACGCTGATGCTGGCAGACTGTCGCTCGACAGCGCCAACGCCATCACCGGCATCTGTGACGGGTTCATTTTGCGATAGGTTGGATTGCCCGGCATACCGGCCGGCAACTGGCCCCGCACTGTGTTAATCGCCGCCTGAACTTCGCGCGCGGCTTCGTCAACATTGCGGTCTAAATCAAACTCGAGCCGGACCTGCGTCGAGCCCTGATTACTGGAAGAACTTAACCGGCGCAGGCCCGCGATAGTACCAAGCTGGCGCTCCAGCGGCGTAGCGACAGTCGCCGCCATCGCTTCGGGACTGGCACCCGGTAAACTGGCCGTGACTACCACCATCGGAAAATCCACCGCCGGCAGCGGCGACACCGGCAGCGCGCGGTAACTCAGTAAGCCAAGCAATACGATGGCAAGCGCCAATAAACTGCTGGCAATGGGCCGCTGAATCAGCGCCAGACTCAATTTCATAACGCCTCCGCCGGCGCCATAGCTTTGCGGCTCAGATGGCGGTCAAACCATAAATACACCACCGGCGTAGTAAACAGTGTCAGCACCTGACTGACCAACAGCCCACCGACCATCACGAGGCCAAGCGGCTGACGCAGTTCAGCGCCGGAACCATCGGCTAACAGCAAGGGCACGGCGCCAAATAACGCGGCCAGCGTGGTCATCAGAATAGGCCGGAAGCGTAACAAGGCCGCTTCATAAATGGCCTGTTGCGGCGTTAAGCCGCGACTACGCTGCGCTTCGAGCGCAAAGTCGACCATCATGATGCCGTTTTTCTTCACCAGACCAATCAGCAACACAATGCCGATGACCGCAATCAAATCCAGCGGCCGGTCGGTGATCAGTAATGCCGCCAACGCGCCGACGGTCGCCGAAGGTAAAGTCGACAAAATGGTCACCGGATGAATGAGGCTCTCGTACAACACGCCCAGCACAATGTACATCGTCACGACCGCAGCCAAGATTAGCCACAAGGTGTTACTCAAGCTCGCCCGGAAAGCCTCGGCCGCACCCTGGAATGTCAGTTCCATCGACGCCGGCAGCTGTAAATCCTGCTGCACTTGTTCAATCGCAGCGACGGCATCACCGAGCGAATAGCCTTCAGCCAAGTTAAACGACAGCGTCACCGCCGGGAACTGGCCCTGATGGTTAATCAATAAACGCGCCGGTTTCTGCGTCACTGTGGCGACCGATGATAGCGGCACCGGACTGCCGGAGGCGGTGTTGATAAAGAGTTTATCGAGCGCATCCAAGCCCTGTGCCTGCTCCGGATCCACTTCCAAAATCACGCGGTACTGATTGGCCTGGGTAAACAAGGTCGTGATTTGACGCTGGGCAAAAGCGCTTTGCAGCGCAGTGCCAATTTGACTGACACTGATGCCGAGCCGCGCCGCCGCGGTGCGGTCGATATCGACATAAGCCTGCAAGCCGTTTTCCGCCAAATCGTCCGCCACGTCGGCCAGTTCAGGCCGGGTTTGCAGCGCAGCCATCACTTCCGGTAACCACTCAGCCAGCACGGCGCTGTCCGGCGAGGTCAGCGTAAACTGATATTGGGTACGGCTGATTTTGTCTTCAATACTGAGTTCCTGCACACTCTGGAACCAGGCTTTGATGCCAGGCACCTGCTCTGCTTTATCACGCAGCCGGTCGATCACCGCCAGTGCATGGTCGTCCCGCTCGGCATGCGGTTTCAGATTCAGCTGGATCCGACCGGCATTCAGGCTGACATTGCTGCCATCAACGCCGATAAAACTACTGAGACTCGCCACGGCCGGGTCGTCCTGCAATACCGCCGCTAGTTGCTGCTGGCGCTCCGTCATCGCGGCAAACGAAATATCCTGTGGCGCTTCGGTGACAATCTGAATAACGCCACTATCCTGCACCGGGAAAAAGCCTTTCGGCACAGCCAGATACAACACCGCAGTCAGCGCGACGCTGGCCGCCATCGCCGCCATGCCAAGGCGCTGATGTGCCAGTACCCACTGCAGCATCTCGCCATAACGGCGGATCACACGGGCCATAAAGCCGGTGCCATCGTCATGTGGAGGCAAGGTTTTGAGCAAGTGCGCACACAGCATTGGCGTCAGCGTCAGCGATACCAGCAAGGAGATTAAAATCGCCACCGCCAGCGTCACAGCAAATTCAAAGAATAACCGGCCGACCACATCAGCCATAAACAGCAACGGGATCAGCACGGCGATCAATGAGAAGGTTAATGAAATCAGCGTAAAACCAATTTCTTTCGCGCCCTTTTTTGCCGCTTCCAGCGCCGACTCGCCTTGTTCACGGTGCCGCGCGATATTTTCCAGCATGACAATCGCATCATCGACGACAAAACCGGTGGCGATCACCAGCGCCATCAACGTCAGGTTATTAATCGAAAATTCCAGCAGATACATCACGGCAAAAGTACCGATGATCGACAGAGGTACTGCCAGCGACGGAATAATAGTGGCAGGCACAGTGCGCAAAAATACAAAGGTCACGGCAATAACCAGCGCCACAGCAAATAGCAGCTCTTTTTGCACGTCGCGCACCGAGGCGCGGATACTTTCAGTGCGGTCACTGAGGATTGACACATCCAGCTCTGCCGGCAAAGTCGCGGTCAGCTGCGGCAATAACTCACGCACCCGATCGGTCACTTCAATCACATTGGCGCCGGGCTGGCGCTGAATATTAATCAGCACTGCTGCGCTTTGATTAGCCCATGCCGCCAGAAAACGGTCTTCGGCGCCCTGCTCGATTTTCGCCACATCACCAAGCCGCACTGGCGCATCGCCTTTAAACGCGACGATCAGCGCTTCATATTCAGCGGTCGAGCTGAGCTGGTCATTGACTTCGAGCATCGTAGAGCGGAACGGACCGTCAAAATTGCCTTTCGGCTGATTGGTATTGGCGGCAACAATCGCCGTGCGCAGTGCATCCATCGTCAGGCCAAGACCTGCCAGCGCGGACGGATTAGCTTTGACCCGAATAGCCGGCCGTTGCCCGCCCGCCAGGCTCACCATACCGACACCATTAACCTGTGCCAGCTTCTGCGCCATCCGGGTATCGACTAAGTCGTACACCTGCGGCAGCGCCATCGCTTTGGCACTGACGGCCAGCGTCAGGATCGGTGCGTCGGCCGGGTTGACCTTGCGGTAGACCGGCGGAATTGGCATGTCGTTTGGTAACAAGGATGACGCGGTATTAATCGCCGCCTGCACTTCCTGCTCAGCGACGCCCATATCCACCACTAAGGCGAATTGCAACGTCAGCACCGAAGCGCCGCCACTGCTGGACGACGACATTTGTTTCAGGCCGGGAATTTGGCCCAGCCGGCGTTCCAGCGGTGCAGTCACGGTGCGCGCCATCACATCGGGACTCGCGCCCGGATAAAAGCTAAACACCTGAATGATCGGATAATCCACCTGCGGCAGCGCCGCCACTGGCAGTTGCCGCCAACCAAGCAAACCGGCGATCAGCAGCGCCAGCATCAGTAACGACGTGGCAACGGGACGCAAAATAAAAGGTTTGGACAGTTGCATGGCTTAATCCTGCTTGCTGCTTTGCACCACTGTCACGTCGCGACCTGGTCTCAACCGGTCGAGACCTTCCATCACAATCTGGTCGCCGGCGGTTAAGCCTTTGCGTACTTCAACCTGGCCATTGTCGACCACGCCAAGCTCGAGCATTTTCAGCTGCGCTTTGTTGTTTTCCACCACGTAAATGTAAGTGCCGTCGGCGCCATACTGCACCGCGTCTTGTGGAATGGTGACAGCACCGGCTTGTTCGGCGATATTCAGCCGCACGTTGACAAACTGATTAGGGAACAGACTGTCGTCACTGTTGGCAAACTGCGCTTTGAGCTTCAATGTGCCGGTGGCAGGGTCTATCTGGTTGTCCAGCGTGGTCAGTTCGCCGGTTGCCAGTAACTGTTTGTCACTGCGATCCCAGGCTTCGACGACCAGCTTTTTCTGCTGCTTTTGTTGATCCTGTACAGCAAGACGCAAGCTTTGCAGCTGGCTTTCCGGAATACTGAACACGACAAAAATCGGCGCGCTTTGCGTGATACTGACCAGACCTTCGGCGCTATTGGCCTGCACCAGATTGCCGGCATCGACTTTACGCAAACCGGTTTTGCCGCTGATCGGCGCCAGAATACGGGTATAGGATAATTCCAGCTTGGCAGCGTCGATTTGCGCCTGATTGGACTTCATCGAGCCTTTGAGCTGATTGACCAGCGCCTGTTGCGTGTTGTATTGCTGGCGCGAAATTGAATTCTGGCTTTTCAGTGTTTCGTACAACGCTAAGTCCAGCTCGGCATTTTTCAGCTGCGCGACATTTTGTTGCAGCTGGCCTTCGGCCTGCGCCAGTTTGACCTGATAGGGTGCCGGGTCGATTTCAGCCAGCAACTGACCGGCTTCGACTTTCTGCCCTTCTGTGAAATGCAGCTGCAGTAATGGGCCGCCGACCCGCGGTTGCACCAGCACGGTGTTTAATGCGGTCGCGGTACCAATGGTTTTAAACTGCACTTTTAAATCTGTGGTTTGTGCTTCGATCACCCGGACCGGCACGGCGGCGTTCCATGGATTGCCACCGGCACCACCCGGGCCACCAGCGCGACGCGGTCCGCGGCCTTCACCGCCGCCAGCCGGACGCTGGCCCGCTTGTGGTCCACCCGCTTGTGGCCCACCCGCTTTAGGTCCGGCAGCAGCAGCCGCGCCTTGCCCAGATGCAACCGGATCTTCGGCCTGTTGTTGCCAGAAATATCCGCCAATCCCTGCTGCTGCCAGCAATACTGCGCCTGAAACCCAAGTCTTTAACTGCATCTTTCCCTATCCAACTCTGTCTGATTGCTGATTGCGCTCAGAGCACAAAACCAGCCTGCAATGCCTGCTGTCGCTCCGATGCATTTAATTTGATTGCGCCTTGTTGGTGCGCCCGCGCCAGAAACAGACAATTACTGATCTGCGCGCCGATCCCCGAGGTCTGCCAGCAGTGCTGGTTCAACACCGCGGCAACCACCCAATTTTCAAAACCCCACAAGGTCAGTAAAAACGCTGACACTGCGAGATAACTGCCACGCCCGGCCGGATTGACTTCTGTCAGCTCGGCATCGCCAGCTTCACGACCGTTCTGCAGCAATACCAGCTTGCCAAAACCACTGAGCAGTGCCGCGATAAATACCTGATCTTGCAGCACCCGATTAAAACCGGAACTGCGGGCATAACTGCGCGCTTGTCCGGCCTGTGCCAGGATCTGGTCCAGCACCCGCTGATACTCAGCCTGTTGCTCTGCCTGTACGTTGCCGCCTTTCATGGCCAGTAACAGCACCAGACTGCGCAAACTCTGATAACCGAGCCGGCTAATCGCGACTTCCAGGTTCCAGGTTTCGCTGACAAAGCCCATATAAGGCGAGTTAATCAGCTGGAATAGTCTGGATACGACTAATGGGTCAGTACTGACCAAACCAGCCACCGCAGCAGAACTGACGTTCGGCTCAGCCAGCAGTTTGTCGAGGCCGCTCAGCAACGCGGGCAGCTGCGGGAAATCAATAAGGCCACCTACCAGCCGGCGCTCTTGTTCACCTATAGGCAACTCAGATAACCGCGCCGCATTGCTGAACAACAGCTCCAAATGTTCGGTATTTAGTTCACTGCCAACAAAACTATGAAAATGGCTCAGATGGCCCAGCACCACATCATCATGTTCCGGCGTCGTCACAATGACGCGAAGCGCCAACGGCGCCTGAAAACAAACCAGTCGTTTATCTTCCAGACTGGCGGTGGTATTCAGACCATCAAAAATCAATAAATCAATCTGACTGTCGAGACGCGGTGCCTGCAGGTAGCTGCCCACTGTTGGAAAAAAGCGACAGTGCCAGAGTTGAGAATGTTCCGCGCACAGATGCCGGACCAGGCTTTGTAATGTCGGATTGACGCCGATAACAACTACTTGAAACATTTGATGATTCTCTCCGAAGCAGTCACGGCAGCTGTACTTTAACAGTAGCTTTGCCGTGTCCGTAGTGAATTTACATAACCTTTGCATGACGCCAAAACGCGTCTTCATTAGCATAGTCCGGCTGGTTGCAGCCAGCCGTATTGCCGTCAAATCCGATAAGCGGCCTGCGCGGCGGGATCGATGACCAACGACAGGCTATTTATCGAAGTCACGGCAACAGATGCAGCGCCAGTGCAACCAAAGCCGCAGTCAATCCCATCAGCTGTGCCAGTAACTGTTGCCACAACCGGCAGCGTGCCAGCCACCAGACCATGCCAAACGCCGGCAGCGTCAGGATCAACAGCGCCATACGCCACAGCTGACTGTCGACGGGTAATCCGAGCCAAAGTTCAGCACTTTGCCGCTCCAGTCCTTGCCACAACACCAGAGCCAGACCAGACCAGGCGCTCAGCGTCAGGCCGATTAAAGCCCCACTCAGCAGTTCAGGCTTCGGCCAGTGCTGTGCAGTACCGGCTAACCAGCGCCAGCATCCCGCCAGCAACGGCCAGATCAACCCAATCAACGTGGCTGCGACCAGCAGTGCTGCCAACACCAGTAACAGCGTGCTTGGCGCGCCCTGATTGAGCGCAGCATACTCAGCGGCCAACCGCGCATTTGGCTCCAGGTCGGTGATCAAATAAGGCATTACGGCTTGTTTCAGGCACGCCGGCGGGCCAAACCGCTCGGGAGCGCGGATAAAATCGCTGACCATTTTACGCAAACACGGATCCGGCCCCCGCACGCCATGTAAAGCAAACGGCACGGCTACCAGCTGGCTATGTGGGCCAAGCCATTGTGACAACACCAAACTGTCGGGCTGAAACAGATCGAGACCACCGGCCAGGATTAATACCGGTGTACGGACTTTGGCAGTCTCCGGCACCAGCGGAGTTTGCAATGCTGCCGCGACACCAGCAAAAGCAGCGCAAATCCCCTCCGGCAATGCAAATATCTGCTCCAGACTGTCAGCCCGGTTTTGTTGATAAAATCTTTTGCGATCGGCGCATTCCGTTGCCATCGCCGCGGCCAGCTGCAAATCCGATGGCTGCGCCAACAACCTGGCCCAAGGTGACAACAGCGTAGGCTTGCCCCGACTAACCGCTTCGAGCCATAACGGCAACAAGGACAGCGGTTGTTCTGCAGTTGCGGCGGCCATCACAGCTAAGCGCAGTTTGTCCGGCGTCAGCAGCATTTGCGCAGGCGACGCCCCCATTTGCAGTGGGCTTTGGCTAACCCGCGCCAGCGCACGGTTAAACAGCGCTGGCATCTCGCCAAACCTTTGGCTGCAGCCAGGCTGTTGCCGGCACAACTGGTCAAGCTTGCGCAGCCATTGGTCTTGCTGCAGTTTAAACGACGTCAGCAGTTCATCTGGTGGATACACGGAGTCCAGCGTCACCGACACGATGGCCTTTGGCGCGACCGCTAAGTAATGCAGTGCCACGACGGTGCCGTAAGAAACTGAATACAAATGCCATTTTTCAATGTTGAGCTGCTCACGCAACAGTTCCAGATCCTGAACTGTCTGCGCTGTGCCAAAATCGGCGGGACTATACCCCTGCGCCAGCATCTGTTGCTGGCATTGCAGCAGCGCGTCGCGTCGTTGCTGTAGCAAGCTGCTGTCATCCACACTGTGCTGCAACAGCGAGCTTAAGTTCGCTGCCAGTTGCGGGCAGAACAACGGTGTGCTGCGACCAGAGCCACGCATATCAATGGCGATAAGCTCATGCCCCGGTACAAAATCCGCTTCTGACCGGCCGAGGAACTGCGTCATCTCAGCACCTGGGCCACCATGCAGATATAGCACTGGCGCTGCACCGGCTTTGGGTTCAGCCGCTGATTTGCGCACCACGGCCAGCTGAAACACGCTGCCATCGGGACTTTGTACTTTCAGTGTGCCGCACTGTAGCCGCGCCGAGACGGCTGCCGATACCACAGCAATATCACAGGGCTGTGCCGTAAAGGCCGGCGGTGGCTCTTTGACAGGCGGCGGTTCATCCGCCTTCGTCAACGCAACAAACAAGCTCAGCACACCCAAAAACATCAGTCTGATCATGCAGTTTTATCCTTTTATCAGGCTTATAGCGAGCCTAGACCAGCCCAGTGCTCTGTGCCAGTGCGCTGCTCCTCACCGCTGTCAGCGACAACCCGGGCCTTCCTGCTGACAATCTGCATAACAGCCCGGCTCCCTAGGACAACTGTTGCCGCGGCTACAAATCAATTGCGCCGGTTTGTCCAGCGAACGCGCTACCCAGTTAATATTCAGAATGTTACTGATGGTGGTCAGCGTCGAGCGGATCGGTGCCGGTACCGCGACTTTGCCGCCGCCTTTGACACAAAGTTGTTTCAGCTCCAGCGCCAGACTATCGGCATCAATGCCCTGCGCACTGATCGCCGGGTTTAAATCGACACCGGCGCACAACACGTGCGGGTTGCCGGCCAAATCCATCACTTTGGTCGACTCACAGCAATAAATCCGTGGCTGTCCCTGCACATCGAGTAGCGACAGCTGCGCAGAGTGCTGCAGCGTTGCCGCTTCAAACATGCGGAACACGGCCCAATGCTGGCAAGGGTCTTCCACCTGGCGCATATTGCCCCAGGGCAACGGAATACCATTGCCACGGTATACGGCCTTGAGCTTACCCGGCGTATAAGCATCAAAATAATGCCAGTGCTGATAAGGCGATACCGCCGTCATCCGCCGCATCGCTACCGAGGCCGACACACCGGCCGCCTGATGCGAGCTGATTTCATAACCGTGCCGGTCTAACAGCTGACGGAATGGTAATTTCGGACAGAGCAGCGCGCCGGCAAAAAAGCTTGATTCAAAGTCACGCCACGCATGCAGAATATCCTGTGGCGCCAGATTGACGTTGCCATCTGATGCTTCATGCGCGCCGCCGACGCGCATGCTGCTTTTCACACCGTCTTTGTTATGCAGCACCGCGTGGCCGATATGTACCGCCAGCTCATATTTCAGCCGGGTCGGATGTTGTTCCAGAATGCGGTTTAAATGCAAAGTACCGGGCGGCAGGAAATATGAAGTCTGCACGTTTTTACTGCGCACGCCGAGCTCGTCTAGCAGCTCAGTAGGTACCTCGGTAAACCAACGCACCTGCAAGCCAACTTTTTTCGCGATCTGCAACAAATCATCGCTACTGAGCGGCATCCGTTTTTTGCCAATCTCTTCGGCGGCCCGCTCCAGTTCCGGAAAGTGGTTCTGGTGGTGTTCCTGATGGGCACGGATCAGCAGCTGGGCAAACTGACGTCCACCGGTGCCGGTTTGCGACAACAGCTCCGGGATGGCAATTTGCAGGATATCCGGCGCAAATAAAAAGCCCGGCTCCAGCGCCATCCCGGAAATGCCGCCACGGCTGCCTTTGGCTGGTGTCAGGTCATGACCAGCTTCTTCGCCGTCTAAAAACCAGTCCGGGGCTTTTTGAAAAACTTCCGCGATCACTTCCAGCATTTCGGGGGAAGGCACCCGTTTACCGGTTTCGATCATCGACAGATATGACACCGACGGCGCGTATTCCGCATTGATGCGGATACAGCGTGTGGACAAGTCATCCATCGTTAAGTTATTGCGTTTCCTCAGGTTTCTAATCTTAGTCCCGAGGAAATGTGATTGGCGTAACAGGCTTTTGCTATTGGTCATTTTGTAAAATTCACACTGTGAAGTTTTAATTGTGAAATTTCGCTTAAAAACAACATAGACTGTTTTTCAGGCAAGTACAACAGCCGCCATGCCCGCCACCCTACCGGGCCCAAACAGACAAAGAGTGAGCGAGGATACGAAGATGACCATGACCGCACTGCAGATTGAAACCGACCCGATGATCCAGCAACAGCTGCAACAATTGACTGCACTGAACGACGCTCATCTGCGTCAGGTACTGGATTACTCAAAAGCCATGCTGGATAAACTGTTTCCACTAGAACATGGCTCGCATCAGCAAGTGAAAAGCTATGTGGTCTATTACCAGCACTTACTGGCATTTTTCGCCGACGGTCAGAGCACAGGCCTGAAAAATCCGGCGCAGTTTGTCGCTTTATGTGGCAGTAAAGAACAACCACAAACCTTGCTGTTCAACGATGGCACCCGCCATCTGGAGATCAGCCTGTGCCGCCACAGCGACCGCGGCAATCAGGCTAGCGCCGGCATTGAAGACATTCAGCTGCAGCTGTCTGGCGACGAATGGTTCTCTTTGGTGCGTGGCACTGTGGTCACGACACAAAAACAATGCCGCAGTGGTGCCTGCTATACGCACAAAGCAGGCGGCGACTACCGGTTAAACTAAACCCACAGCATCATGCAATGGGCCGATGCCAGCACGACACAGGCGTCGGCCCGTAAAACACCTCTGCCCCCTACCTGCTGACAAAATCGCCAAGGCGACGGAATTTTTTACCCCTTCTTCACTCTGAGGTAAACTATGGCGGTTTTTCCACCGACCAACCCTTTATCGTCAGACGCGGCAATGCCGCTGCAGATTTGGTTTAACAACCACGGAGCTAACTGAACTTGATCCTGCGCTTACTCCTGTTACTGGCAGCCGTGCTGCTTTGGGTATTCTGGCCCACTGCGACGCCGCTCAAAGCCCCGCTAGGCAGTAAAACCGCCAGTTGTGATCAGGTGATCCTGTGGCGTCTGGACTCGATAGACCCGGCTTTTGGCCTCAGCCCTGAGCAAGCCCTGCCCTTGATCCAGAATGCCGCTTCGCGCTGGAATCAGGCGCTTGGCAAAGAAGTCCTGCGCTATGATCCGCAGCAAGGTTTCCCGATCCGGTTTGTGTTTGATGCCCGCCAGCAACAGCAGCTGGAGCAATTGATGCTAGAGCGCAATCTGCACCGCTATGATGACCGTATTGCCGACCAGCAACAGGATTTCGAACGCCAATTGGCCGAATTCCAGCAGGATAAAAGCGCTTTTGAACAAAAAGACCAGCAACTGGCCGCAGATATCAGTTTGTTTAATGCAAAAGCCCAGCAAGCAGATCCGGGCGCAGCAGCATTATTGGGTCGTGAGCAGGCCGAATTGCTGAGTCGGCAGAAAGAGCATGCGCTGGAGGCCGAACAGTTAGATGCTCTGTCGGAGAAACTGCAGGATCGGCAACAACAGCTGAACAACACCATCGCCGACCGTAATGCGCTGATCCCACAGCAACAAGCCAGTGGCCTGGCCGAAGTGGGATTGCTGGAACAACGCGGCGCCAACCGTACCATGACCATATTCGCCTACAAAGACGACCATCACCTGACGTTGACACTGCTACACGAATTTGGCCATGCGCTCGGCATCGACCACTTAGCTGACAACAGCAGTATCATGTTCAGCCAGCTCAATGGCTCGCAGCAAGACCTGACCAGCGCCGATATTCAGGCCTGGCGGCAACAATGTGTGCAGGCCGGACAACGCTGAATCGTCGTCACAGTGGCTATGGCTGTGCAACTTAGCACCATGCTGGGGGCAGCCATACGGCTAAAGATCGCATCAGGCGCTCAGGGCGCAACGAGCACTACTCAAATATTTCAGCGCTATCGATTGCTGCGGCGGTCACGCAGCATAACCGGTTAAGATTGGACCCCATATCTATACAGCTCTATCCGATTGCCAACCCCTCTGTCACCTGAATGCCTGAAACCGCACTTGCTAACAAAAAGTTACCAGTCAGAAGAAACAATGCGAATACCACCCGCTTGATTGATGGGTTTTTGCCGCATCAACCTGCATCGGTTCACGCTATTTTTACATTCATCAGCAAATCATCAGGTTTTCCTCCGATTTTTTTTATGGTCGCGCAGGCCAGTTGATCACAGTCTCTATGCCACGCATCATCCGCTAGCGGTAAGGAAAGTCCGCTACCGGGTGCTGTGCAGCGAGTCAGCCCGGTACTGATGCTGATTCGTAAACACGCCAGTGGTCTGCTGCCCATCGATTGCTGGGCTGACATCCAAAAATGAGAATCACTTTTTAGTGATCGACGGAGATAATCTGCATGTTTATTGCAAACAAGTTACACAAATCAATCCGCACGGCCCTCGTACTCGGTACTACCGCTTCCGCGTTAACTTTTATGTCCTCTGCTTCTGCCGTACAGACGACTGAAACCACCAATAAAAAAGACGTTGAACGTATCCAGGTGACTGGTTCCAGTATTAAACGGACAGATATGGAAGGGGCATTACCTGTTCAGGTGATGAACCGTGAAGATATTGATAAAACAGGTCTTACTTCGGCTGGCGAGTTAATTCAGAGCTTACCGGCAATGCAAGGTTTCACAGTTGCCGCTCAGTCCGTGGGCGGTGGCGGTGGCGGTCAAAAAACAGCGTCATTACGTGGCCTTGGTTCTGAATACACATTAGTCCTGCTCAATGGTCGCCGTTTAGCACCAAGGGGGTCAGGCAGTACCATCGACTTAAACTCGATTCCATTGGCCGCTATTGAACGCATTGAAGTATTAACGGATGGTGCGTCTGCCATTTATGGTTCTGATGCGATTGCCGGGGTCGTCAACTTTATTACCAAGTCTGACATGCAAGGCTTCAACCTGAGCGCCCGTTACAATAAGCCACAGGAAACCGGTGGCGAAAGCAACAACATCTCAGCTTCCGCCGGTTTTGGTGATTTTGATGCCGATGGCTACAACGTTTTGGTGTCAGTGTCCCGCGATGATCAGGCGCAGCTGAAATCAACCGATCGTAAGTTTGCTAAGTCAGGCATTATTCCATTCCGTTACAATGAAACGGACTATACATTTGTCGCTGGTTCGCCAAACGGCATTCCAGCCAATGCTCAGGTGTTCTTGTCAGGCTCCAATACGCCACTCGTCTTTAGCCCGTATGCCCGCACTAACGGCGGTTGCCCGCAAGATACCTTTGCTGAAGGCACTGAGTGCTCGTGGGACTTTACCTCGACGATTGAAGTATTCCCGGAAAGTGTGCGCGATAACTTAATGATCAATTCACTATTCAAAGTGACTGATGATTTCCGCGTATTTGCTAACTTTAATGCCACTGATTATTCGGAAACCAACCGCGTTGCGCCTTACCCAACCGGCTATTTCCCGCTACCACTGACATCGCCGGTTGTTCAGCAATGGATTATGCCAAACCTGACACCGGCACAAAGAGCCACTGTGACCGGCGTCAATGCCCGCTGGCGCGCACTACCGGTCGGTACCCGTGCTACCGAGTGGAACAACAAGGCAACCAATCTGGTCCTGGGCTTTGAAGGTGTCAGCGGTGATCTTGATTACTCAGGTGGTTACACCTACTCGATCAACGATTCAACTCAGAACTTTGTTGGCGGTTGGTTACTGCGTGATGACTTCGTCAACCTGATGCGTTCAGGCACTATCGATATTTTCACCACACCAGACAAGTTAAGTACTGCCAACCGTGATGCCCTGATGAAGACGGTTTACAACGGTGAGTGGACCAACGACAAGACCACGATGCAGGCTGTTGACCTCAAAGCGTCGATGCCAGTCTTTGAATTGCCGGCAGGTCAGGTGTACATCGGTACCGGTGCTGAATACCGCAAAATGGATTACAGCAACAAAATCGCTGATGCGAATGAACAGGAAAAGATTCTGTTCCTCGGCCGTGACACCGCTTACGATCTGGACCGGGATTCCTATGGCCTGTTCTCAGAAGCCATAGTTCCGGTCATGGAAGGGATGGAACTGTCTGCGGCAGTCCGTTATGACAGTATCGGTGCTGTTTACAACGGTTCAACCTACAATGCCGCAGGTTTCCCGATTAAAGGCTCATCAGGTTTCACCGTCAACGACGATATGTCTGACGTCACCTACAAGATGTCATTGAAATATCAGGCAACAGATGACCTGTTATTACGTGGTTCTGCAGGTACAGGCTTCAAAGCACCATCGATGTTAGACATTGCGCAGCCACGCGTACCGGCCGGCGTGACCGGTGGTTCTTACGATTGTCCTTTTGCCGCCAATGATCCAAAAGCCGCCTGGTGTTTATCAACCCGTTCGCAATACACCGTGTTTACGCAGGGTAGCCCTGCGCTGAAGCCGGAAACTTCTGAACAATTCGCTTATGGCTTCGTCTATGCACCGTCAAAAGACTTCAGCTTGGCGCTGGATTACTGGCGTATTAACATGGAAAACCTGGTCACCGGTCTGACAGAAGCACAGATTTTTGCTGATGCTGCCCGCTATTACGACCGGTTCCTGCCAAATACCAATCTAGCCACAGGCCGCACTGAGCTGGCAATTTTACGTAGTTCGGTGAACGTTGGTAAATCCATTACCCGCGGTGTTGACTGGGACCTGATGGTCGGGCATGACCTGTCATTTGGTCGTTGGACCACCAGTTTTGCCGGTACCTATTTGCTGCAAAAAGAATACACCCGTCCGGGTACAACCGATGACTGGATCAGCAGCTTAGGCCGTTTTGGTGCGAACCAGGCTGTGGACTTCCGCACTATTGCGAAGTGGACAAATAGCTTACAGCATGGCGATTTTAGCCACTCGGTGATCCTGAGCTACCGTTCAGGTTATGAAGACCGTGCAATTACTGCTGCCAGCCGCGAAGTTCGGTTAGGCGGTACCGGTGGTGCCGGTGTTGCTATCCAGCTGGCCGTTCCATCTTATTCGACGGTGAACTATCAAACCTCGTACAAAGGTATTGAAAATACAGTCTTAACCTTTGGTATCAATAACCTGACAGACGTTGCACCTCCGCTGTCATTACGCGGCGGTCAAGGTCACCAGACTGGCTATGATCACCGCTATACCGATGCGTTTGGTCGCACCTTCTATCTGGGTGTTGACTATAGCTTCTGATAGCTTTGGCTGATGAAGTGATCTGTGCGGCAGTCTGATGCTGCCGCACTTTTTGACTGTTTAGTCACGAATGGGAGGGGCCAACCAGTAGATATCGCCCTGCACTTGATGGGCATTGACAAAATAAAGGTAAGAACCCTGCACACTGTACTGGTCGACGAAACCGGATCCTTCCGGAAATACACATTCCTGACGTCCAGTGACCAAATGGTAACGCATCACACCAAAGCCCGCTTTGAAGTAATACAGCTGGTCACCCACAATCTGCCAGTTCAGCCAATTGGTCACACTAAAATCGACCAGTAACAGCTCTTCTTTTGCGCTATCAAGCAATTTCTGATAGAGACCGGGTTGATTAAATTTACTGAAAATCAATCTGTTACCGATCAGATATCCATTGTAACCACCATCAGTCGTTAATTGCTTTAACTGCTGATTGGCCGGTTGATACTGCCATAACTGCCAATCCCCGGATTGCGTACTGCCAAAAATCACACTGTGGCCATCCGCTGCCCAGTTGGCGCTGTATGCCTTTGCACTGGCCGGTAATAACAACTCTGGCATCGAATGGCCAATCCGTTGCACATAAAGCGCGTCACCCTGGCTATATACGATTTGTTCGCTATCGGGTGCCCAGCTAAAACGCAAAAAATGTTGCTCAGCTGGCAAACTTGGTAAGGCGGCTTCTGACAGCTTCAAATCCTGACCATCCGCAGCTAACGGTTTCAGCCACATGCTAAAAACACCCATGCGGTCAGATAAAAATGCCAGTGAGTGGCCATCCGGGCTAATGCGGGGTAACAGGTCCATTTTGGAACTTTGTACCACAGGTATGGCAGCCGCAATCGCAGCCTGTCGTTCGCCGGCTTCACAGGATTGCGGCAAGGTAACACGTAAAATATCAGTGTTTTGCTCGCTCAGGCCGACAAACCAACGCGATTCACTAACGGCCAGGCTATTAATATAGTTTTTCTCGGCCAACACCAACTGGTGAGTCTGAGTTGGAATATTGTACCTGTAGACGTTTTTATCAGTAACCAACAGTAAATGATCGGGATCCAGCCAATGCAATTGCCGTACGGCCAAATCCACCTGATGGCTGTACTGGCGCTGATATGACGGGACCCGCCAAAACTGTAATTCAGTCTGCGTGACTGTTTTATAGTGTGCAATCGCCAGTTGCCGGTGGTCGGGCGATGGCGCTGCAGCGATATCACCGTTCGTCACATAAGCCGCCGGCAAGGAAATCTGTTGTGGCTGACCGGAGATGAGGTCCATATAGAAAGTGCTGTATGGCTGGGTTTTGTCCACGCGCTGGCGAAAATAAAAACCACGGCTGTCAGCCCGCCATTGCATTCGGAAATGACCGTCGCTCGCGCAGGTCAACAATGTTTTCAATCCAATCGGTGTGGAATTCAATGTCGCTAAAAGGACCTGGCATGTTTCTGACGGTAGTTCTGTCTGCGTCACAAGAACAGCTTGTGTGCCATCCGGCGACAACATGGCGAAACGCAGCCCCTCTAACGCTGGTAACAACTGCTGATGCTGACCAGCCTGATGCCGCCATAAGACCGCCTGATTCGACTGACTTTGTTGCAGATACAACTGCACTTGTCCGCTGCGGTCAGTACTGATGTGCGTTTCACTGCCCTGATGACTGGTCAGGGGAAACTGTTGAACGAAAGACGCCGACGCCGTTTCAGCAGAACCGTTGGCGCCGGTCATTAACCAATATCCGGCCGCGCTAAAAAAAGCCAATCCCAGCAGGATCGCAGGATACTGCCAAAATGGTCTGAATAGCGGCGCTTTTCCATCGGAAGTCCGGGTGCTGTCGTCAGCATGCCCAGCCCTCCCAACGGCAGCGAGCGCAGCGTCTTCCAGCTCATCGGCCCCACGATCGGCAGAGTCATGCGACAGCGTGCTGCGATGGTTATTCTCTGTTGACGGGACAATGGGCTCGATTTTGGCAACCAGCCGGTACCCTACTTTTGCAATAGTTTGGATGTAGTCCTGAGAATCATCGAGAATAGCGAACTGTTTGCGTAACTGTGAGAACACCCGGTGGATCACACTGTCGCTCACCACTCGCTGCTGCCAGATCCCCTGAATGAGCTGTTCGCGGCTAACCTGCTGATTGGGGCTGTGGACCATTAACCACAAGACATTAAAAATCTTCGGCTCAATATGCAGCCGCTGTTCATCCCGGCAGAGCGTACGACAGAATGGATCCAATACGACTAACCCAATACGAATACTGGTCGGCGTCGATGGCGTAGGATCTGTAGTGCTGTTCATGGTTGGTGTGGAGATAGGTCCGGGTAAAAACCAGCAGGATCAAAATTGTGGCTGATGTTGCATTTAGGGATTTGCTTTGTCAAACATATTGGACAAGATAGCAGCGACTGAAAAACAACCAGATGTGGTTTTTCATGCACTGCTATCCATGGTAGCCACTATGCAAGCGGGCCCATTGCGTTGCTAAAAACCACTCCCGGCGGTTTTTAGCAACTGGGCTGATATCAGCCCATTGCAGCCAGACCGATAAAGCCGGCAAAGGCCAATGCTGCGGCAATCAGGCAATACGGCAGTTGTGTCACTGCGTGCGAGATCAGATTACAACCTGAACCCTGTGCCGCCAGCACCGTCGAATCGCTGTAGAAACAAGCCTGCGAACCGAAAGACGCCGCAGATAACAGCGCACCAATCACCAGCGGAATGTCGGCATTTACCGCAGTGGCCAGTGGCATCACAATCGGAATCGACACGGCGAAAATACCCCAGCTTGAGCCCGTCGCGAACGACAATAACGCCATCGCCACAAACACCAGCGCCGGTAACATGGTTGCGTTCATGTAAGGCGTCAGGTTCTCGATGACATACTGCGGCAGCATGATTTTGTCGCAGACGTCTTTGAAAATAAACGCAGCGATGACGGTGCTAATCGCCGGCAACATCGTCTTAAAGCCGTTCATCATCACTTCCATCATTTCGCTGATCGTCATCAGTTTCTGGAAATAATAATAAGGAATAATCAGCAGCAAAGTCGCAATGACGCCTTTGAGCACGTCGATATCGAAGTAAATAGTGAAGGCAATCAGCGCCAGCATTGGCACCACGAAATTATGCAACTGGCCTTGTTTATCCGAGTGTTCAAACTCTTGCTCAATAGCCTGTACCGCATATTCGTCGCTGGTATGGTGCGGCATTTCATGCTGCGCATGGTGTTGTCCATGGCTGCCCTGCACAATATTTTTGGCGTCTGCCGCCAGCTCGCAATCAATCGGCGTGCCGGCCTGAGTCGCCAGTTCAGCTTTTTTCATTGGCCCGATATCAGGAATGATTTTCAGCGCAACCAGCATCACCATCAACACGGCAAGCCATGCATAAAACATGTACGGAATGGCCTGAATGTAGACCTCAATGCCTTTGCCTTTTTCCGCGATGCCGTTATCAACCAGTAAGCCGCCAAAAAACACGGCCCAGGTCGAGATCGGAATAATCACGCAGATTGGTGCAGCTGTTGAATCGACGATATACGCCAGCTTCTGCCGGGAAACCTTGTACTTGTCCGTGACGCGCTTCATCGCTTCGCCAACTGACAGCGCATTGAGGTAGTCATCAATAAAGATGATACAGCCCAGAATGAAGGTCATAAACATCGACGAGCGCTGACCGGTCGCCAGGCGAGAGCCGAAACGGCCAAAGGCCAGGGCGCCACCGGTGTGGATCAGCAACGAAATCAAAGCACCAAAACCACCACAGACCAGAATTAACCAGCCAATGGTTTCGTCCTGCATGACTTTGAGCGAGATTTCGGCAAAATTATTAAACGAGTCGGCCGGTGATAACAGCAGTAAACCTGCTACAGCACCAACTACCAGCGACAGAATTGGCCGTTTCGACCAAATTGCTACCGCCATCACCACAATTGGTGGGATTAAACTTAACGCACTGGGTGAATCCATCAGGGGTTCCTTTCAAAAACTCCAGGTGACTGGTCAATAACACCACGACAAACAGACAGCTTGTCGTCAGATTTCACTCGGGCTCTGGCAGATTGACGCCTGCGTGCTGCCTTTGTTGTTTTTTTGTTTGCACAACTCAGCGGGAATTGTGGTCGGATATGATAACAAAATATGCTGCTGACTCAATCTTTGATTCAGATTCTGTGCAGCAACAATCTCTCGGAAACGCTGCGGCTGAGCTTGTAAAAAATGGGGACTCTTCATTCATAAGCTTCTGTTTATGTATAAAATTTGCAGTTTAGTGCTTTTAAGCAGCACACTATGCTGATGAATCTGCGCACAAGGGGCGGCCCATGTTGTTAAATCTGGTCATTGCGTATTGGATCTTCTCAGTGTTATTGGGGCTCTGGGCGGCACGCCGGGTCAATACCAGCGCTGATTTCGCGGTCGCCGGGCGTCACCTACCCTTTTACATGGTCACAGCCACCGTTTTTGCCACCTGGTTTGGTTCTGAAGCCGTGCTTGGCATCCCTGCCACTTTCCTCGACGGCAATCTTGGCTCTATCGTTGCTGACCCTTTTGGTACTTCGATTTGCCTGATTTTAGTTGGGCTATTCTTCGCCGCGCCTTTATACCGCATGCGTTTACTGACCATTGGTGACTTCTATAAGCGCCGCTATGGCCGTACTGCCGAAGTGTTTTGTTCGCTCGCTATTGTGATTTCGTATCTGGGCTGGGTCGGCGCCCAAATCACTGCGCTCGGGCTGGTATTTAATGTCGTTTCTGGCGGGATGATCAGTCAGGAACTCGGTATGTGGATTGGTGCTGGTTCCATTCTGGTTTATACCCTGGTCGGTGGTATGTGGGCCGTTGCCATCACCGATCTGGTCCAGATGGTGGTGATTATTCTTGGCCTGTTATATATCAGCAGTGAAGTGGCGGACATGGCTGGCGGCGTGGCCACCGTGGTGCAGCATGCGGCGGACGCCGGCAAATTTACTTTCTGGCCAAGCTGGGATTTAAAAGCAGTGCTGGCCTTTGTCGCCGTATCGTTAACCATGATGCTGGGGTCAATTCCGCAGCAAGATATTTTCCAACGCGTGCAAAGCGCAAAATCAGAAAAAATTGCTGTCTGGGCAACCATTTGCGGTGGCACTGGCTATTTCTTCTTTGCCTTTATTCCACTATTTATTGCCTATGCTGCCACCATGTTGCAGCCCGAGATGGTGGCGCGACTGATGCAAACCGACAGTCAGCTGATCCTGCCGCAGTTTGTCATGGACCAAATGCCTTTTGTCGCTCAGGTGATCTTCTTTGGCGCTTTGTTGTCAGCCATTAAGGGCTGTGCCTCAGCAACCTTGCTGGCGCCTTCAGTATCCTTTTCCGAAAACATCCTGCGGCCGTTATTACCACCGCTGAATGACCGGCAGCTGCTGCGACTGATGCAGGCGGTCACTTTTGTATTTTGTTGCGCAGTGCTCGCTTATGCCCTGCACAGCGACGCGTCGATTTTTGCCATGGTCGAAAGTGCTTATCAAGTCACGCTGGTCACCGCCTTTGTGCCTTTGGCTTTTGGTGTGTACTGGCGTCGTGCCAGTAATCAGGGCGCGCTGTGTGCGATTGGCGCCGGTCTGCTGGTCTGGCAGGGCATGATCTGGCTGGGACCAAAAGACCCGCTGCTAGCTCCACAGTTTGCCGGCTTTCTGGCCAGCTTGGCCGGCATGCTGATAGGCTCTTTGTTGCCGCAATATCTGCCGCACAACCACCAAGTCCATGACCAGTTACACCGGGGTGAGCATGGTCATAGTGCGTTGTGATAAGGACTGGGCACCGGCTGGCCTCAGCCAGTAATCGTCGGTACCCAGCTGACAAACCCAATGGCGGCAATGCCACCGAACGTGACGAGACATCCCAGCACCATCAGGCTGGCTACTGCCCATTTCACAGCGGCACTGCGCTGGCGCTGTGCCCAGAAAACCAGTTCGGCGACGGCCATCGGCAGCAGATAACAGGCAAAGCTGAAGAATAAGTCCATCGGCCCGTCCAGCTTACTGCTATTGCCATTTGGCCCCTGGTTCAATACAAACCAGCCATACAGGTATAAGCGGAAACTCCAGACGCCGTTGACCAGCAAAAAGCTATGCACGGCCCAGCGTTTATGCGCGGTGAAATTGCGGGCGATGGCATAACGCCAGGCGAAGAAAATCGCCACCGGGATCAGCAAGCCATTCAGCGTAATGCCCATCGCGCCCAAATCGCTCAGCCGGTTGCCGGCGCCCCAGGTTAAGTACAATCCGGTGATGGCGCCGCTCAAGCCGAGCGTCATAAACATCCGGCCATTCCAGCGGTGCAGCTTGGGCATTTTTTGACGGATCTTGGGCACAAACTGCAGGATGCCACCCAGCCCAAGCAGCACGACCGGCAGGATATGGCCGAAATAAATCAGATTGTAAAAACCTTCGCCCGCTTTATAACCGCCAATATGATTGCCCTGATTGACGCTTTGATAATCACCACTCAGCAGCGGCGAGCCATAGCGCGCCATGATGTAGATGGCAAATAACCACTGGCCGCACAGCGCCAGCACAAACCAGCTGTACACACTGCCTTTTAGCAGGGCCGCAGCACGGTCTGGCTGGCGCAGTGTCGGCGCGGGATTTCGAATGGATGAGGTCGTCATAACAACTCCTGAAGTAACTAATGTTCAGGCAGCATGGCGGCAACAGCGGCGTTGATCGCGCCGGATTCGGAATTCGGCTTATGATTTTTGCGCTCATTGCTTTCATCGACGACATCAGCGGCCACTGAACCGCCGTTACCTTTTGTAACAGTACGGTGCATCCAATCAGCGGCTTCTGCTTTGACGCTCGCTAAAACCAGCTGTTACCATCGAATTTCTGCGGGCTCAGGAACTGTCACCATGCACCAAAGCATTCATTTGTTATTACTCGTCGTTAGTTTTGCTTTGTTATGCAGTCAGTTATTGGTCCGCCAAAAGCAACTGGTGCATCTGCTGTTTGCGGCGTTTTGCGGCTCTGTTTGCCTGATGGCGATTAAAAGGTTGGGTGGCGCGGACCTCGGCCTGTATCAGTATCTGGTTGGCATGGGCATTTGCATGACCTGTAACGGCTATTGGTTATTGTCCAGAGCCATGTTTCGCAAACAGCATGCTATCAACTGGCAACACGTGCTGGTGGCAGGCTCCATTGCGCTGTTGATTGTGGCCTCGCAAGGGCTGTCTTTGCTGCAACAACTTTGGCCCGCCGGCCAGCCGCTGTTTACCTCCAGCCGCGTCATCGTTAATGAGCTGCTGAATTTATTCTCCTCGACGATTTTGATGCTGACGGCCTGGGAAGCGTGCCGGGGCTACGCTCAGACCCAAGGTGCCGAGCGCCGGCACCGCCAGCTGTTTCTGGCCACCTTTGTCGCAGCTGTGACGCTGTGCGCGGTGATTGCCAAAATTTGGTTGCCGGCCAAAGGCGCTGCGCTGCAAATGGAGGTTCTAAGTGCCGGCGCCGCTGTGGCTATTCTGGTCATGACACAATGGTTGATCCGCCAGCGCTTTGCCGCGCCAACTGCAGAGTCAGCTGGGGCTGCTGAACCGGAACATCAACCTCAAGCTATAGCGAACTCAGTGCAGCAAGCGCTTCAGACACAGCTGCAAGCACAGGCACAGACACAGACACAGACACAGACACAGCGAGAGCAACAGCTACAACCAGCCCTGCCAACGGCAGCCAGCAGCGACGCCACGGGCACCACGGCGCTGAGCCAAGCCGATCTGGCGCTTTTCGCACAGCTACAGCTGCTGCTGTTTCAGGAGAAACTCTACCTGCAGGCCAACTTACGCCTGACCGATGTTGCGCAGCAGCTGCAGGTGCCGGAATACCGCGTCAGCCGGCTGATCCGCAGCCAGTTGCATGCCAGTAATTTTAATAACTTCATCAACACCTTACGGATAGAACACGCCAAATCACTGCTGGCAGATCCCACCAAACAGCATTGGCCAGTGCTGGTGGTCGGGCTGGAAAGCGGTTTTGCCTCCGTCGGCCCTTTCACCCGCGCATTTAAAACCCAGACCGGCGACACGCCGAACGAATACCGGCTGAAACAGCGCGAGCCGGCCGTGCTGGCCGATTGGGTGCATTCTTGATGGTGTGAAAAAGACGGCTGCAGTTCACTGCTGCGCCTGATTATGACAATCGGCTGGCAATTGCTGCCGCTGAAACTCTGCATGGTCACTTCTGCAAGAAGCAAGAATGGGTTATTCCAACGGCTCCATCAGCCCAATGCGGTTGCCTTCACTGTCTTCGATTTCCGCGACATAGACATGGTCGCCAGCTTTAGTTTTCGGGAACAGCACTTTCGCGCCGGCCAATTGCGCCGCGTTGAGCGTGTTATCAATACTGGCAGTGTGCAGATAGATGAGAGTGCCATTGACGGTCGGTTTATAAATCTCGCCCTTCGCCAGGGCACCGCTGATGCCGCTACCATCAACTGCAAACGGCATGAACGCCATCTGATTGCCGTGGATCTCTTCAAGCTCAAAATCAAAACCGAACACTGTTGCATAAAAAGCCATGGCGCGTGTCATGTCGTTAACCGGGATCTCAAAATACAGTGCCGGGTTCTGTTTCTGTACCATCTCTTGCCTCTGATAGGTTGAACATGCTGCTAGCTGGAGCGCCATACAGGCCACGACCACCAGCAGCGCTTCGCTTTTGGTTGCGTCGCGGCACGACATTTTTATCAAGCGGAACAGTGATGTTGTATGCATGTTCCAGCGCAGCCTAGCGCGGCGAGACCAACGCTTGAATGCGGTGTTCCGCGTCATCTGGCCTCCTGCGCCAGGTCAGTTTGTTGCAGACGTTGCAGCACCGCCATCGCCTCAGCGGCCCGTTCAATCGGCACGAAAATGTGGTCGTGATTCGCGCCAGCCACCACGTTACAGCTAATTCCGGCATGGCCAAGCGCAGTGGAGAATGCGGCGGTGAGCCCGACCGCCTGCAGATCGGAATTCACCGTCAGGGTGATCCAGCCGCAGCGGAACATCGCATTGAGCCCAAGCCGCCTTGCAACCTGCTCGGCGACAACCACCGACACGCCTTCAGGTTCGCGCACCATCGCGACCAGTTCGGCAAGGTCAACCTGCTGACCCGGACCGAGCGTAGCAAACACGAAGATGCCCTCGTGCAGTTCAGGCTGGAGGCTACGCAGTAGCGTGGCAAGGTCGCTAATCGGTGGCATCAGACACTCCTATTCCAGACATTCTCGCAATCAGCAACATGATTTCCAGTGACAATGAGACTAACGCCCCGCACATGCCCCAAATGTAGTGTGTGCCGCAGCCCTCAATACACCGATGGTGATACCTTCAAGGCTGAAGTAGTTGCTTTACCCAGCCATCGCCTTTGATTTCAAATAACTCTCTGAGATGTAAGCGGCTTTCCCGAAACGTGAGAAACTCAATTGAAATGGGCTTGATACGGTAACCACCCCAATTTTTTGGTCGGGGAACCGGTCGGTCAGCATAATGTGCAGATGACTCTTCAAGCCGAGTGCTCAACTCATGTTCAGAGTTTAGTGGTTCACTTTGTGAAAAAGCCGTCGTGGTTAACTGGGCACTTCTGCTGCGGCTTTGCCAAAAATAATCCGCCTCAGCATCAGATATCAAGTGAGTGACACCAACAATGCGGATTTGATAACCAACGTGGTCCCACCAGATTGTCATTGCAGTTTTTGGCTGTTGCGAAATATGCCGGCCTTTGGCTGAATCAAAATAGGTGCAAAAAACAAAGCCTGTATCACTTACCGCTTTTAAATCGACAAACCTGCCCGACGGAAAACCATTTTCATCAATGGTGGAAACGCAGACTGCATTTTTTTGCTGCAAAGGACTATCAGCCAACGCTGCCTGCCACCAACGTTCAAATTGAATAATCGGGTTGCCCATAAGCCTCAATCTCATTCAGGTGTAACTATAACCGAACCAAACGCATTGAGCGTCGCTGCAGTAGAAGGTTGCCGCGCCGCATTCGCATTATTTGGGCTTAATTACATAATATTGTTTGAAAAAATACAAATAAAAACCAATAGCAACAGCCAGTAAAATAAAATACACATTCCCAAAAACAACACTATTACTCGCGACTATTAAAGATATCAGCACAGCCCAAAACAACCGCTTGGGTTTAGAATATTCAACCTTTACAAAGTAACCATTTTTCTTCGCAAAATTTTGCAAAAGTAGAAGGACACAGATCACGACAATAATAATCAACGGAACGATTGGAAACGATGACACATCCATTTTTTGTTTTTCCTTTTAATGATAACTGCCGCCACACAGGCGAGTTAGTCTTGTCGAGCCCGCCGCCGAGCGCGCGCGGTGTTGCCGTTTGTTAGCAACAAACATAACCTAATGTTTTATTTAAAAAATTTGAGTGAATACCAAACAATCAAGGTAACGGCTACACCAAAGACAGTGCCGTAGACAAAGTACTTACGAAAAGCTTGCGACGATTCACTTTGCGCCATTTTTAGATTCTCCTTATCACAAGATTCAAAATTTAAGATTTTTGCTAACGCCGTGCGCATGCGCGCGCACTGGTGAGCGTCGCTGCGACCGAAGACCGCGAGTACCGCGCCTGGTTATGATTAGCCATATGAAACAGAAACTACCTTCTCTTCAGGGGTGAATTGAATATTGCATCCAACCAGATGAAAATTTAGTTTACTACTATGAGTAATTCGCTTCCCTTGCTCAACGTTTTCTACTTTGTATTCAGACAAGTTAACAGTATTCAACTGTTTAACAACATGCTCCAAAGAATCACCCGTGCCATAGTTTCCACAAATAAAATACACTTCTTTACGCGCTTCGTTTGAATAGAAACCAAATGCAACCAAACTAAAAATGGAAATAACAGTGGCTATGTATTTGGACCTAAAGAAAGTTTTGCTGCGCATCTTTCGGCGTATCCACAGAAACATAACGCCCACCACAAACGCGGGCAACTTGTTGCGAGCCTGGCCACGCAGTGGCGTTTTGGTAAAGATTGTTAGGGCAATAAACTAGAGCGGAGTGCATGTTGTCCCTTGATGATAAATCATTTGCCACTGACCGCTCGAACTCCGCCGCCAGATGGAACACCTATGCGAATAAGTTGGTGATAGTTGTTCATTTTTTAACACTTCTGCTTTGTATAATAACTGAGCACAATCTAAACCAAGCATTCGCAACTCATAATCTCTCGCAGTTATCTCAGAGGCAATTTCAGTTGGTAAACGCTCCAAAACGTTAACCTTACCAAATCGCAATCCTGAAGCATTAACCTCAATGAAATCGTCGGAAATTAATTTAGAAAGCGCAGTTGAAGAGCTTCGAACATCAGGCTGAAAAAGTCGCTCCTCAAGCTCAATCAATATAGTTTTTAAATCTTCCACAGGAGCTCCAAAACGGACTAACGACCGGCGCATGCGCGCGAACTTGTGAGCGTCGCTGCGGCCGCAGGCCACGAATGACGCAGATTTTTAGCTGTTTTCAAGCATGAACGCACGAAGCTGTCGCTCCTCTCGCATGACAAAGAGGACCAAAACCCGCTGCTCATCCTCACGATAAAAAATGCGACACGGCGGCACCACGACCTCTCTGTATACCGAATCTGGTAGCTCAGGCGGAATCCGCCCGGATTTGGGGAAATTCTCCAAACGCGCAGTCTTATCGAAAACGGCCTTCACGAGATCGCTTGCGGCAGCAGGATTGTCCAAAGCAATATACTCCGCAATGGCATCCAGTTCTTGCAGGGCTGGCTCTGTCCAGATTACTTCAGCCATTTACTCATTTTCTCTTTGGCCTCACTTTGGCTATACGTTCTTCCCTCAAGTACAGCGCGCTCTCCCCGGGCGAGCCCCTCAAGCAGCGCAAGCCGACGCTGCATGAATTCATAATCTTGCACATCAACAAGGTATGCAGATGGCTGACCATGCTCCGTAATCAATACGGGCTCTTTCGATAAGTGCAGATCTGCCAGAATCTTTGTAGCTTGGCGCTTTAGATTCGTCACTAGCTCAACTTTCATGCGGTCACCCTGTGCTAACTTTAAAGTGGCACTATAGTATCACTTTATGGGGAAGGCAATTCTAGCTAACACCCCGCTTAGGGGCAAAAATACGTGGGCTATAATATCGAGCGAAGCGAGGACAGCCCACGTGTTTTGTCCCAGCAAGCTCCGCTTGCGTCTACAGCGGTTTGTTATACCGCTACACCACACCTTGCTCAAAGTTGGGTAATGTAGCGATTTGATTAACCCACTGAAGTTGTGACTCACAATAAATATTGATTGCAGGTTTAAGATTCGGAGCGTTGTCTATTGAACCCAAATATAAAATTTTTAGGCCAGCAAGTTTAGGATTTTGATTGTATATTGGCGTACCGCAATGATCGCAGAAAATTTTGGATGCGTTTTCTGATACTTGCACTGTTTTCAATACACCACTCTTTAAAATAAAGCCTTCTTCTGCAACAACTACGTATGATGAAAATGCACTTCCATTCATTTTTCGGCAAAGATTACAGTGACAATTAACGATAGCTCTGATCTCATCCGATGAACTAAATTGAACACTCTTACAGTTACAACTTCCTTCCATGAAACATCCTCTAAGATGAACAAGCGGTATAACGATTAAGCTAACCGGCGAGCAAAAGCGTAGCTTTTGCGAGTCCAGTGAGCGCAGCGATCGAGGTTGAGCGACTTGTTATAAGGCTTTTGCACGATTACGATATTTTTCTATTTAATTCTTTTGCGCGATCGTAGCAGGCGCCACATAGCAACGTTACACCAGCAAATGCTTCCGACTCATCATTCCACGCTCCGCCTAAGCTATTAACCTTATCTTCGCAGGCAGTGCACCAAGAGTCTGGACGCTCGTTTCCCTGCTCCAGCTCTGCTGACCAAAAGCCCCTAGGCTTCCCGTCTCTCAGGGTTTGCACGATGTGTTGGCACACGTATGTTGCTTGTTGTTTGCCGTGTGTGCAGCACTCAACGAACTTATATTCGTCACTCATGCTTCTCTAGCCTTATAACTACCAAATTTAGCGCGGAAAGCCGCGCAGCGTGGGCGATTAACATTTGCTTGTTATGTACGTTTGAAACAGCAATGTTTTTATTAAATTAGCCTTTGAAAGTTGGCTTTATAAAAATATAAACACTAACACCAACTAAGATTGCAAATGAAATGATACCTAACCAGAAAGAAAGCAAGTAGTAAATAACAGTAGCGCCACCAAATGCCAGCGAAAACATGCCGCAGTCATAACCACAAGTATTCATTCTGTATAAAGCAGCAAAAAACAACGCAAGCAAAAGAACAAAAACTACTGCGATTATTCGCTGAATTTTTCTTAATGTATTCAGTTCCAACCTTTAGCACCTAGTACATAACTATAAGCGCACGTGCGGCAAACCGCGCAGCGCGTTTGGCGTCACTGCGGCCGTAGGCCGCGAGTGCCGCGCCTTGTTAAATGCCTAACTAACAACAACATGATAAGCGGTAACCATGAAGCAGCTGTTTTTAATAGTGCAGAGTACATGTAGTTTTGCTTGTTTAAGTACTGCCAACCTTGTTCAGTACCCCAAGGATATTGATTTAACTCCGGGTGACTTGCGAATAAACCGACATAAATCCCGTCCGCGCCAATGACGATAGTAAAAAACAAACCTACTGCAACTAATAACCAGAATGTCATGGTTCTCATATGCGGAACTCGAAATAGCATTTAACATATTAATCAACGGCAAAACGCACGCTTTAAACCCTGCGCTGTGCATTTGATCTTTTTTAACATCAGTTAACACTACCGAAAAAAGCTACAGATCTCAATCTCTTCGTCGCTGTTGCACGCTTTGCGAAAAGCGAAAGCGTGCAAGGTGCCTTTGATCTAACTTGAAACATTAAATTTACATTCTGCAGTTAGATTTTTGCGCTGCAGAGGGAACTGCGATGGCGTCGTCATTTTTACAACAAGTTGCGGACTATATGCGTACCCGGCGTTATGCCAAGCGCACTATCGAGACTTACCAACACTGGATTCGGTTTTATATTCTGTTTCACAAAAAGCAGCATCCATCGCAGCTCGGCAATGCGGAGGTGGAACAGTTTTTAACCTGGCTGGCTGTGGAGCGCCATGTGGCGTTTAAAACCCAAAGTTCGGCACTGAATGCGCTGGTGTTTTTATACCGTGAATTCTTGCAGCAACCTCTCTCGTTACAACTTAACTTTAATGCGGCGAAAACACCGCCCAAACTGCCAGTGGTACTTACCCGCGCTGAAGTCGGCGCACTATTACGCTGGATCGATCCCAAATACAAATTGGTGGCTCAGCTGCTGTACGGCAGTGGTTTGCGTTTGATGGAAGCGGTGCGGCTACGAGTCAAAGATATTGATTTTGACTATTTGTCAGTGATGGTGTGGCAAGGCAAAGGTAATAAAAACCGGCGCGTTACATTGGCCAGCGAGTTAGTACCCGCGTTACGGCAGCAAATCATCCATGTCGAACGCTTATTGGATGCCGATATGCAAAACCCAATCTATAGCGGCGTTTGGCTGCCTTATGCGCTGGCACTGAAAAATCCGGCGGCGCCCAAGCAGCTCGGTTGGCACTACTTGTTTCCATCGAATCAGCTCAGTCGAGACCCTGAATCGGCGCTTATCCGCCGTCACCATCTGGACGAGACTTGTGTGCGTAAGGCGATCAAATTCGCTGCTTTTCAGGCCAAAATCCAGAAAAACGTCACTTGCCACACGCTCAGGCATTCATTTAGAAACTACATCCCTGTAGTTTCCCCTGCGGGCCAGCCTGCGGCTGTTCAAATTCATTCCCGATGAATTTGTCGCAACTCACTTGCTCGAATCCGGTGCCGATATCCGCACCGTGCAGGAACAGCTCGGCCATAGCGATGTGAAAACCACGCAGATTTATACCCATGTATTAAGCCGGGGCGGCAATGCCGTCAAAAGCCCGTTGAGTTTGTTGTTGCATGGTGGAAATGGTGGTTCGGCATGATTTGCATGGATCAGATGAATTGGTTCAGAGACAGGTTTTATGTCATTGCCGGAGTTGTATCAGCTTGCGTTTTACTAGCAATATATGACACGTGGTCATCGTGTGACGACCATCGTGTGACGACTATCGTGTGACGACCATCGTGTGACGACCATCGTGTGACGACCAGCAGCTGCGCTTGCGGGTACCTGCGGTTCAAACCAGACCTAAGGTACCCGCAACAGGGTTAATCAGGCTTTGCGTCGCAGCAACACCAAACCGATAAACCAAATCCAATGCAATGCGCCACCAGATGATTTTGTTTCCGCTATAGGGTCTGGCTTCACCACCGGAGCTGCAGTTACGTTTATCCGAAGCTCCGCCGATACTTCAGCCTTATCTGTATCCTGGATGCGATAAATAACGACATCTTCACCGATAAAATCCGCTTTCGCGCTATAACGCAGCTGTCCTTCCGTGGTGATCACAGCCTGGCCATTTTTCGCATCTGCGCTAACGATTACCAACTGGTCTTCATCAGGATCTACATCATTTTTGAGGACATCCACGGTTACCGCAGTGCGATTATCGGTAGCAGCCTGATCTGCGCTCGCAACAGGAGAACGGTTGGGCAATGCAATCAGGCGGATCTCGAGCTGACCGTCCGGTTTGATGACGGCAGCATAGAAGGTTTTTTTCAGGATCACGCTGGATGCCAGGGTAATTTCTTCCGGCATAAAGGCTTCAAATACCGGTTTGCTTTGCTTGTGTTTAATCAAACCTGGTTGATTACCAATCACAATTAACTGGTCGGCCCAAGGTAAAGTCGCAACGGCTTTACTCTTTAACCCCTGTACAGCAAGGCCTAACTTGTCACTCTCCAGTTCGCCATTCACATTTAGCAGCACCGGTTTATTGTTTAATACCGACAATGGGGATACTCGCGCTCCCATCGCAGTAAACGCCGCGAACTCAGTCTGCAGGCCTTCTGCTGTCAGGTTGGCACTAAATAGTTTAATGAACCGGGTAAATGGCTCTCCAGGTTCACACATGCTACATGTGTACAATGCTTCTCTTTCAAGCAACAGGTCGTTACCAACAACAAAAGCAGCCTCAACCCCGTAAGTTTGGGACGCGAGCACAAGGGCACCAAGTGCTTTTTGCTGTTGTAGCTGTCCTGTCATTACATCCACACTAAAACCAAAAGGGGCTGCGATCCACGGTGCCTCAAAAAGGTAAGCACTGAACAGCAATTGTTGTTGATAGCTGCCGACATAGTTCGGGACAAACCCAGCCGGAAAGTCTACGACAGTTCTTAATTCTCCTTTGGCTGCATCTAACTCCAGCAGTTGGGAGGTGTTTTGCGTGGTCAATAAATACAGCCGGCCGTCAGGCGTCTCAAACAACGATCTGACAGTCCCGACATTCTGTTCACTGAGTTGGCCGTCCTGCAGCTGATAACGCATCAGCACATAGCTCTGCTTGGCATCAGAATAATAAACATCAAGCAGTGACTGCCCATGCAGCCACAGGTGCGCAGTGTCCTGCACCCGTTCATCTATCGGAACCCTGACATTCACTGCAACGAACTTTTGCGTTGTTTTGTCATAACGTAACAGCTTCTTATCGTTGGCACTGAATAGGTAGAGCTGTTCGCGTAGTGGCAAAAACCTATATGCCCAAGGTCCCAAATCTTGCGATAACCGGCTTTGGCCCGTGCTCGGGTCAACAAGATATAACTGAGTGTTAGTTGCAGTGCTGCGGCTTTGTCGCAGTAAAAATAGTTTGTTATTAAAGGCAACGAACGACTGCGCATCGGTTTGAACCAGCTCCGACACCTGTGTCTTTGATTTATTCTTACCAGCCTCGACATACTGCGGTATGGTCGCGCTTTTCAACAAAAACGAGTCCGGAAAACAATATGAATGCGTGCCGCCCGACGTGGTCACCCGTTGGTGTTCACTGGACCAAAGCCAAGCAATATCGCCATGAAAATGAAAAGGTTTCGCCCCAGCGCCTGGGCCATGTGGTAAGCCTGTGACTTTTTGTACAGATTCGACAGATTCTGCAATGCGAAACAATACAGATGCTTCAATCGCATGCTGGCGCGTTTCCGCAGTGCAAAAAGCATGGTCGTAACTCAGAGACAACAAATATTGTCTGGTCGACAAATCGTAAATTGCTGCGAACCGCCCTGATTGCCCTGGCCTTGCAGGCACGCTATTCAGTGCAATGCTTTGCAGCTTGTTCGTGCCAAAGTGATACAACTTAATCAGATTGTCATCTGGCTGGATCCGGCCATCCTGCTCGCGCTTCCATAATAGTGAATGCTCACTAAAACTAATCACCGACCCGGCAGCTAACTCTGCCGGCGGATTCGCGATGGTATATAGCAGCTGAGATTTGTTATCCGCACCTATTTTGTAAACGCGAAGATTGTGCCAGTCATCATGCAGCAAAACTAACGCTGAATCTGGCTGAAAGCTCGTGTGAAACCCATTGAAACGCTCATTGTCAGTGCGCTTAAACTGATATGCCTTGCCATCGATTGATTCCAGACAAATGGCGTCATCTTTCGAAGTACAACCACGGATGTCACCTTGATACAAGCCTAAACGCTCACGGGTCGGGTCATAGCTGAGGATCATACTGCGAGCTTTAATCAGTATTTTACCATCGCGGACTTGTAGTGATTTGAATGAAATGGAATCGTGATCCGGCAGGAAACCAGCGTCGAAAACTTGATTTGGCATCTGAGCGGCTAGTTTCATTTCACCGGATTTATCAACGCGCCATAACAGATTTTCCTTCTGTTGATCCCCCCCTGTGAGGGTGAGCACATACGCATAGTCACCGACAACCACAGGTCCGGCTTCGATATTTCCAAAATTTTTATCCTGCGGCAGAGGATCAAACACTTGAGCCGCGACAGGCTGGGCGACCGACATACTGGCAATAAAGGCCGCAACTAATATTTGTTTCAACATCATCAAATCCGTTGTTAAAAGACAACTTCCATCCATATGGATTACATCTTGGACATGATGGCAAAATCAGAACTTAAAAAGAAGATTAAAAAAACAAATAAATAACCAATAAGTTACACAAATACCCCAAATCAAGACGCGAGCTATCAATTAGTCGCTGCACGACGTGTGACGCCCAACGTGTGACGCCCAGCCTGTGACGCCCAACGGGCTACGCTGGCCGGTACCTACTTATTCGGTTTAACGAGGAGACCGTCGACGCCGTATGTGACAGTTTCGGCAAACACAGGTGCAATTCGCTTCACTCATTGCACCCTACATCCGAACCGATGTGTAGGGAGCCGTTAAGCGAAGCGCAACGCACCGCCGTCACATTACCCCACTACAACTGCAGTAAAAACGGTGAAGCGCTCTCTTGCAGTGCAACGAAGTCGGCTTTGCTGCTCAAGCCGTGCCAGTTGATTTCAATCAGGCTTTGCGCCACGGCGCCGCCAAGTGCGGTGCCGGGGCCGAGCAAAATCAGCTGGTCCGGCGCGAATTCACGCACGGCAACCTGCACCGCGGTTTTAAAGTCGTAGTCGCTGCTAACCTGGCTTTGGAAGGTGTAATAGCGCAGCAGCTCCGGGTTTACCGGTAAATCCGGCCAGATGTGGCCCTGACCGTCAATCAGCGGCAGTTTTGGCTGGTTAAAATACTCAGCGGAAAATCGCGCTAAGGCTTGATCAGAAGCATCCTGCATCAGCGGGCTATGAAAGGCGCTGTGGCCAGCCAGTTGCATCGGGAAACGTTCATCGACCGGCGGTAATTGCGCCAACGCCTGTTTCACCGCAGGTGTGGTGCCGGACAGCACCGCATAGCCGCCATATTGAATCGAGCGGTACATGCCGGGGATTTTTAGCGCAGCCGCAACTGAAGCCAGCCGCGTCGCATCCGGTTGCCAGTGTTCGTTTAATACCGGGTAAATCAGCTGGCCGCCCACATCGCCGTTGATGCCTTTGCAGTTGGCAGTTAAGCCTGCCATCGCCGACATCATTTCAGTACCGCTGTCGACATCCCAGACGCCAGCACAGCTCAGCGCCGTGTACCAGCCCATCGAATTGCCGGTGACGGCCACTACTTCGTACTCGTCCGGATTGATGGCGTTAAACTGGCACAGGCCAGCGGCATAAATCAGCGCAGCGTTATTGACCGGCAACTGATGGCGCGCTGGCAGGTATTTGTCAGCACTGTCGAGCGCCGAGACTGTCTCCAGCCCAAGCTGCGCCCGCACCTGGTCGATTTGGTTTAGAAGCGCCGTGTCGTAAAACGGTTTTAAGCAGCCAAATTCATTTTTCTGATAAGTGCCCCGGCCCGGGCAAATCACCACTGCGGTCTTTTTGCTCATTTTTCTGCTCCATGCAACATCAAAGCTGCCTCAACAATGGCGCCTTTTGACGGCAAGACGTGATAGGCCGCAGCGCCAAGCGGAATAAAACTGTCTTCGGCACAAAGCCGACTGATGTGGTAGCGGTTTGGCTGCAGCTCATGCAGCGCGGTGAACAGCTCTTCACTGAGGCTACCGCGTTTGCGGCATTCATCAACAATCAGCACTTTGCGGCAATCACCAATCGCAGCGGCGATTTTGTCGGCGTGCAGCGGCACTAAATACCGGATATCCAGCACCCTGGCGCGAATGCCCTGCGCCGCCAGCTGCTGTTGCGCCTGGCGCGACAGATAAAAGCCGTTGGCGTAGCTGACAATAACAATGTCAGCCTGAGCCGAATCATCCGCTTCCACCACCGCTGGCGTACCAAATTCTGGCAATGCCGCATCCTGCGCCGGTAACTCAAAGGTCCAGCCGTTATCACCTGGGGCATGTAAATCGCGTGTCATATAAAGCGCGATCGGCTCTAAAAACACTATCAGCCGGTTATCGCGATACGCCAGTTCCACCGCCTGACGCAGCAATAACGCCGCATCTGCGCCATTGGACGGGCAAATCAGCAGCAGGCCCGGAATATCGCGGAACACGGCAAAGCTGTTGTCATTGTGGAAATGGCCGCCAAACCCGCGCTGATAAGCCAGGCCGGCAATGCGCACCACCATCGGGTTTTGATACTGGCCGTTGGAGAAAAACGGCAGCGTTGCCGCTTCGCCGCGAATTTGGTCTTCGGCGTTATGCACGTAAGCCAGGAACTGAATTTCCGGCAGCGCCAGCAAACCCTGCTGCGCCGCACCAATGCCAAGGCCGAGAATACTTTGCTCGTCGAGCAGCGTATTGATCACGCGGTTCGGGCCATATTGCTGCACCAACTGCTGCGTCACGCCGTACACGCCGCCCTTTTTACCGACGTCCTCGCCCATCATCACGGCGGTTGGGTAGCGGGCAAAAATTTCATGCAGCGTCCAGTTAATCAGTTTCGCCATATGCTGCGGCTTGCCGAGGTTGTGTTTGTCAAACCCAAGCGCGATGCTTCGGTCCGCCAAAGGCAAAGCCGGTTTACCGCTCGGTGGCGGCACTATGGATTTCATCACCGCGGCCGCATCTTGCAGTTTTGGTCGTTGCGTCGCTTCCTGTGCGACCCGGGCAATTTGCTGATCCAGATGTTCAATCTGCGCCGCCAACTGCTCAGCAGTTTCAACACCGCGACTTAACAGCAACGCCGTGGCATACAGCAGTGGGTCTTGCTCCAGCTCGCCTTCGATTTGCTCTTTTTTCCGATACGCCACTTCGGCGTCGGCACCGGCATGGCCGAACAGCCGGTAGGTTTTTAAATGCAACAGCGCCGGTTTGCGTTTACTGCGGACAAACTCGACCGCCGCCTGCGCCGCGCTGTACACGTCGCCCAAGTCGCGCGAATCGGCGGTGAAGGTTTGCATATGCGGCGACAAACTATGCGCTATCCAGCCGCACGGCGTCGGTGTGGAAATACCTAAGCCATTGTCTTCACACAAGAATAGTACCGGCACCGGTACATGCTGATAGTCGGCCCAGCAGGCGGCATTAATCGCGCCCTGCGCGGTAGAATGGTTGGCCGAGGCATCGCCAAAACTACAAACCGCAATAGCGCCGTGCGGCCAGTTGCCGTCGATGCCTAAGCGCTCGGATAAATCGATGGCAAAGCCGGTGGCGACCGCTTTGGGTAAATGCGAGGCAATGGTCGAAGTTTGTGGCGGCACGCACAGCGGCAAACTACCGAGCACCTTATGGCGGCCACCGGAGATCGGGTCGTCGCTGGATGCGGCGAAGCTCAGTAGCATGTCGTACAGCGGTGTGCTGCCGTTTAACTGCTTGCTACGCTCGACAAAAAAAGCGCCGCTGCGATAGTGCAAAAACGCCGGATCTGTGCGGTTTAACACATGCGCCACCACCGCATTGGCTTCATGGCCACTGGAGCCTATGGTGTAAAAACTCTGGCCTTTGGCCTGCAGCAGGCGGGAGCGTAAATCGAGCAGCCGGCTTTGCAGCATCGACTGAAAAATTTGCGCCAGTATTGGGGTTGGCAGGTTGTCGGCGTTGGTGACAGGGCTGGGTAAGCGGCCGTCACGGACCCGTTGCAGGTAGCTGACTGCCCACGGATGGAATTCTTGTTGGCTCATCGGAAGTCCTTGGTTTTATTGTTTTATTTGCCAAAGCTATCACTGGGAGCCGAGTCCGGAGCAAAGCGATGGCGGGTTTGCTTTTACAAATCCCGCACCGCTCTATAGTCGCCTTATCTTCATTGAGATTTGCCAAACCGCGTTTTGACAGCTCACCAGTCTTTCTACAAATCAAAAAAGATCAGAAAAACGCCTGCAACCCGGTGATGGCGCGCCCTAAAATCAGTGCGTGGACGTCGTGCGTGCCTTCGTAGGTGTTGACTGCTTCGAGGTTCATCACGTGGCGGATGACATGGTATTCATCGGCGATGCCGTTACCGCCGTGCATATCGCGGGCGATGCGTGCGATTTCCAGCGCTTTGCCACAGGAATTGCGTTTAATCAGGCTGATGGTTTCGACCGGTAATTGGCCCGCGTCCATCAGGCGGCCGGCTTGTAAACAGCCGAGTAAACCGAGGTTGATGTCGGTTTGCATATCAGCCAGTTTTTTCTGAATGAGCTGGGTTTGTGCCAAAGGCCGGCCAAATTGTTGCCGGTCCAGCGTGTATTGGCGCGCGGCGTGGAAACAGAATTCGGCAGCGCCGAGTGCGCCCCAGGCGATGCCGTAGCGCGCTTTGTTCAAACAACCAAAGGGGCCGGACAAGCCGCTGGCGTTCGGCAGTAACTGCTCTTCCGGCACAAAAACTTCATCCATGACGATTTCGCCGGTGATGGATGCCCGTAACGAGAATTTGCCTTCAATTTTTGGTGCGCTAAGGCCTTTCCAGCCTTTTTCTAAGATAAACCCGCGAATCACGCCGTCTAATTTGGCCCAGACCACAAACACATCGGCCACCGGGCTATTGGTGATCCACATCTTGCTGCCGGACAGAATAAAACCGCCGTCGACCTTTTTCGCCGTCGTGCGCATGCTGGCAGGATCTGATCCGGCATCTGGTTCGGTCAGGCCAAAGCAGCCAATCCATTCGCCGGTGGCCAGTTTCGGTAAATACTTCATCCGCTGTGCTTCGTTGCCGTAGGCGTGAATCGGATGCATCACCAAACTTGATTGCACCGACATTGCGCTGCGATAGCCGCTGTCGACCCGCTCTACTTCGCGCGCGACCAAGCCATAACTGACGTAGTTGACGCCGGCACAGCCGTATTTTTCCGGCAGCGTGGCGCCTAATAAGCCGAGTTCACCCAGTTCACGCATGATCTCGACATCAAAGTGTTCATGGCGGTTGGCCAGCAGCACGCGGCTCATCAGCCGGTCCTGACAATAATCATGGGCGGCTTGCTGGATCATGCGTTCTTCGTCGGTTAACAAGGCCTGGAAAGAAAACGGGTCTTGCCAGTTAAAAGCGGTTTTGCTCATCAGAAAGGCTCCGGTACGGGCGTTGGGCTGTTATTTTCAGCCGCGCTAAGATGTTGATTGCCATCTTATTGACGGCGGGTTTAAAGTAAAAATATAGAGAAACTGTCACACCTATAGGAATTACCTATGGACACACGTCAGCTGGCTTATTTTGTCGCGGTTTATGAGCAGCGTAGCATCAGTGCGGCGGCGCGCCAGCTCGATATCGCGCAGCCGTCCGTTTCCAGTGCGCTGCAGCAGCTCGAACAGCAACTCGGCACCTTATTGTTTATACGTTTACCCAAAGGTGTTCAGCCCACTGAAGATGCCGAACGGCTGTATGTGCAGGCGTGTCAGCTTTTGAGCCAAATGCAGGCGCTGCAGGCATCTTTTAACAAACCGGCGAAGCGGCTGTTGTTTCGCCTTGGGCTGGTCAAAGCGCTGGGGGTGGAACGGATGAGCCAGCTGCTAAAAGAATTTAATAGCCAGCTGCCGGGGTTGGAGCTGCATCTGGTGGAACCGGACGAGCCTTGTGATGCGCGCATTATCAATATCCGGCAGCTCAGAGCCGGCGAGTTGTATCAAAGCCTTTGGACCGACTCTTATTTGCTGGCGCTGCCGGCACAGCATCCATTGTGTACGCAGCCCGAGATCCAGCTCAGTGATTTTAAAAAACTGCCGCTGATTAAACGCACGCCCTGTGAGGCCTGGGATCAGGTGGCGCTCGCGCTCAGTAAAGCCAATATCAAGCCGCAAATTCGCGCCAATATTCATACCATCGAATACGCCATCGCGCTGGTCGGCGCTGGCATCGGCTGCGCGCTGCTGCCGGATTTTGAGATGCAAAAGTTTCGTCCAGACCTGCAGTACCGCGCCATTCAGGGCCCGGCACTCACCCGCGAACTGGTGCTGGCGTTTGATAAAAACCAGCAGCATCAGAATGCGGTGAAACTGTTGTGTGAGATCGCAGCGCGCGGGTGATTCATTGATCGTCGCTGTATTTGCCCACAGCCCTTTAAAAAAGCGACTCAGCGGGCACGTGGTCTGTCAGCCGGAGCGACCTGACTGACATTGCTGAACATCGGCGACTGCGCCATATAGTTTTTGATTAAATGCCGCGACTCCGGGGTCAGCCAATCTAACAAGGCAGCCCGATATTGCGGGTCGAACCTGAGTTGTTGTAACGCCTGATTGACCGCTTTGATTTGTGCTTTCGCCTGCTCGCTGATGCTGCAGGCGACATACACTTCAGTGACCGCCGGTAAGCCCTGCAATGGCAAAGCTCTTAATTTCAGCCCATCAGAGTTCTGCGCCAGATAGTGCATCCGATCAGCATACTCGAGGACATAGTCAGCACGGTTGGCTTTAAGCATCTGCACCAGATTGGTCTCGGTGGCCGACACTTGAACAAACTCAGTTAAATGTTCCGCAATTGGCGACGGATAAGTGCGATGTTCCTCGACCATGCCGCGCCAGGATTGACCAAACAGCCAGGTCAGATCGACGGTGCGACGCTGTTGAATTTGCTGCCACATGGGATGGTCTGCGCGGGCGACGAGCTGCAGGTTTGGGATCACTGCAACAGGCTCAGAGAATTGCAGAAAGGTCTGACGTTGTGGTGTTTTCAACAAACCAAACAGGCAATGCGATTTTTCTTGTTGCATCATTTGCTGGCGCATCGTCAGCGTAGAGACATGTAATTGATGCTGATATTGCGGCAACGCCAGCATCAGCCGCTGCAGCATCACGTCGTATGCGCCCTGCCCTTGTTGCGGTCCCTGCAGGATATTGACCGGTGGCCAATCCCGGATAAACCAGTCCATGGTGTCAGCCAGGGCGCTTTGTACACAAGCAAAACTCCCGAACAACCAAACACCAAACCTGAACATAACGACCTCTGTTTGTTGACTGCAGCGCAGTTTATTTATCATATACCGAAAACTTTATCGATAAAGTGTGACGTTACGGCCCGTCTGCGCTCAGCGGACCAGCTTCTGCTGTTTCATTTGCTGCAGATATGCCAGCACAGCATCGATATCGGCATCACTGAAGTGGCTGAACGCCGGCATTTTTGACTGGTAGCGATAGGATTCAGGATTACGAATAAAGGCTTTCAGATCATGCAGTTGCCAGTACTCTGTCACATTTTTCGGCGCATTGAGTTCGGGGCCTAACACACCGCCCTGCAAATTGATCGAATGGCATTTCAGACAATTCTGTTTAAACAAGGCAAAACCCTGCTGCACTTGCGCTGACGCTGTGCCGGGCGGGATCACCTGCGCATAACGGTCACTGAAGCGGATCAACTCAATTTTCACCAGCTGATAGGGCCAGGCATATTGCTCGCCCGCCTTGCCGGCACCGGGCCAGACCAAATAAAAGGGCGCTGGCGACAACATGCCTTTGCCTTGTTGCAGCGGGGTAAAACTAAAATCCGGCTTATCGGCTTCGGCAAACACTAGCATCGGCTGCTGCTTGGTTAATAATTGCGCTGATAGCGTCGGTGCATAACCATCACTGGCGGTTAACACCAGCGTATCGTCGCCATTCAGTTCCGGAAAACCGGCGCTCGCCAATAACTGTTTAAAGGCGAACCCCCGATAAGATTTTGGCTGATTGTACGATGGGTCATTCAGACTAACCTGCTGCACTGCTAACTGCTGTTTTAACTGCGCCAGCGTCCACGCTTTGCTTTGCCCACTGTGGACCAGTGTCAGCACGGGCTCGGCCGCCAGCGACCACGTGCTGCACAACAGCCACAACATCCCCACAAATTTCATCGTTTTGTCCTGAGAGTTCCGTTGCTGTTATTAAGCGGGTGCGACGGCATCAGGTCAAGTCCGGCGTTTGAGCCGCAGCTCACAATCTGTTTGTATTGACCGTGATCCAGGCCAGCGTTGTGTGGCGGCTCACTGCGCCACTGGGTTAGTGCTGAGGGCTGCGGGCGTTTGAAACAGCGGATCCCGTGCCATCTGCAATTGCAGTTCCTGCCGCGACACATCGCGCAACTGATGTAACCAGGCCTGCTGATAAGCGGGGCTACGGCGCAACTGCTGCAGCGCTGTATTGATAGCAGCAATCTGTTCGGCAGCTTGTGCTGATTTCTGACAAGCGGCATACACCGGCACCACCGGTGCTTCGCCGGCAAGACGGGCGTAACGTAATGACACAGTCGGATGCTGACTGGCCAGCCAGTGTATCCGATCCGGGTATTCCACGACGTAATCGGCCCTGCCTGCTTTTAACATCGCGACCAGATCGGTAGAACTATCTGTGACTTGTAACAACTTGCCGGTGTATTGCTGAATATGTGACGGATATAGTCTTTTGTATTCAACCATACCGGTCCAGGGTTGCTGTAACAGCGTCGATAATTCAATGGCTGCGCCGGCATTATTTGCCTGCCACAACGGATGATCGGCCAACGCGACTAAGCGCAAGGCGGGTGAATAAAAAGCGATGTCAGAAAACAGCATTTTTTCCTGCCGCTCTTTGGATTTCAGCACGCCAAATAAACAATGCGGTACGTCTTGCTGCATCAACTGTTGACGCTTAACCAAGGTGGCAAAAAACTGACGGTGTTGGTACTGCGGTAAAGCCGCGACGAGTTGCCCTAACATCAGGTCATAAGATCCCTGGCCGGCATCAGGGCCTTGCTGCATGTTAAATGGCGGCCAGTCCCGCACATACCAGTCAATAGCCATGGCTTGCCAGATTGGGCAGCACAACATCAATCCGAACAACCAGCGTGTCAGCATCGGCTTCCTTGCATTCTTGTTACATTATCAGGAACTAATATATCGAAACCCGGCGGCGATACAAGGATAATTTCGCCGATCCTGAACGCTTCTTTCAGGGTTTGCCTGCAGGATCTTTGTTTAATAATTCCCGCCGGATAATCCACTGTTCATCCGGCGGTAACAGCTGCTGCAGATTGTACTGCGACAAATTGTCCGGTGTCAGGATTTGGATCTTGGGACCTATGTGTTTTGGCACCCGTTGTTTTTGCAACAGCCGGATCGCGAGGTCGACCGCTATCCGGGCCTGCAACACCGGTGAATCTGTCGCCGCTGCCGCGATACGGCCTTCCCGTAATAAGTCGACGACATCCGGATTACTGTAATAAGCCACCAACTGTGGCACTGAGCCTTTGGATCTGGCCTGTAGTTGCGCCAGCGCACGGATCGCTACCGCATTGGCCAATACCCACTCTAGTTGCGGCTGCTGCTCAATCAGCGCACGTGCCAGACTGGTTTGATGAAAAGCATCCGGCGGGCCGTAACCGCCGGGGAACCACTGCAATTTATGCTGCTGCTTCAGTTGCTGCACTGCGGATTCTGCGTCCTGCACCCAGCCGGCGCCACGCGGTCCGGGCAACCAGCCAATCCGGCTGCCACTGCCGTTGTTCTGTAAGATAAACTGCAGGGATAATCGCGCCATCTCGGCAAACGACACTGCTGAATGCGCACTGACATCAGGGCTATCAATGCCGTTAATCAGATCAATGACCGGCTTGCCTTCGTCAGTCAGCTGTTTGATGTCTGCGTTGAGCCCGGTCGCATGAATGGCGGCAATGATGTAAGCATCTGCTTGTTTCTGCCGGCATTGCTGAATTTGTTGCAGCTGCTTCCAGCCAAATTCGTAGCCGCCGGCTTCGTAGATGCCAAGCTCAACGCCGCTGGCCGCCGCCTGTTCCGATAAGCCCCAGGCCACGCCCCACCAATAATGATCTTTGCCATGCGGCAACAGCGCGCAAATACGCCATTGCTTGGCGGCTTTAGCAACCGGTTGGTAGTCTTTCGGCTGGCCATCGGCAATGACTTTGGCCGGCCATAACGCTTGCGCTGACGCAGGGCATAAGAAAAATATCAACAAAATCAAAGAAGCAGCCCGCCAATGGCGTACTGCGGGCAGCGCTGAAATGGCTGGCAGCATCCGGTACTTTCCACAGAGTCCTTTTGCCTGAGCATAGCCAAAACAGTCTGGTTTTTCTGCCGGACTGCTCAATTTAATTAGATTTCACCCCTGCGGCTGGGTGACCGGAGATGCCAGTCAGGCTGCGTTGCACTGGCCGGATACTGCCGTCTGCGTCAAATGTCAGCATCTCAGCGGCAACATGGCGCTGTTTGCGTGCGCAGCCTGGAGTTTCCAGCCAGCGGTGATAAAACAGCAGCCACTGCCCCTGATATTGCACGATGGAGTGATGATTATTCTGCTCACCATCGCGTGGCATAAAAATCCCCCGATACGACCAGGGGCCCGTCGGTGAGGTCGACGTGTAATAAGCCAAGTCGCGGTTCTGCTCCGGCATGGTGAAATAGTACAGGCCGTTGCGTTTATACCCTTATTCCTTGAAGATTCGGCGGTGTTGGCTGCCTTCACTCACCTCAGTCACATAGTTCACTATGCTCCTGAGGATTCGCTCAGTTGCCGCCTACCCGAATCTCCAATGATTTTGGGTATCAACACCCAGGGCCCTTCCATTTTCGGTTCAAAACCGCCCATATCCATTTTGATAAAATCACCGGCGACTGCGGTTAGGTCGTCATTGAGTTTCACCACATAATAATCAAAGTCTTTGCCGTGGAAATACAGCCAGGGCGTGCCGTCGTCATCGATAAATAACGCCGGGTCATTGGCGTATGGCGTGCGCCATAACGGGCCACCAATCGCATCTTTAAACGGTCCTTGTGGCTTATCACTGACCGCCACGCCAATGCCCATCCATTTGGTGCTCTTGCTTGGATCCTGGCGGTTTTTCACGCCGGTGCCGGCCGGGAAAATTAAATAGTATTTGCCATTGCGATAGGCGGCATCCGGCGCCCAGGCATAGTCGTCGGCCCAGCTCAGCTGGTCGACTGCTAAAGCGACGCCGTGTGAGGTCCAGCTTTTCAGGTCTTTAGTGGAGAACACCAGCCAGTCTTTCATATGGAAATCCTGCTGGCATTCCTGATCATGCGAGGTATATACCCAAAATCATTGGAGATTCGGGTAGGCGGCAACGAAGCGAAGCCCTAGGAGCATAGTTAACTATGTGACTAGGGTGAGTGGAGGCAGCCAACACCCCCGAATCTTCAAGGAATAAGGGTATACAGCCACAACTGGCCGTCCGGCCAGACATGCGCGGAGGGGTCGGCGGTGCGTACGCCCGCCCCCAGCGGCAGCGAATTAGAGCCCGGCAGCTGCAAAGCCGGGGCTGCAGCCACCTGTAGTGCGAGGCAGGCGATGCAGCCATACAAATATAGCTTCACGTTAGCCCCCAATCTTTTCACACTGTGCGGCCAGCTCTGGTTTTTTCTTCCAGGCTTTCAGCACGCCTTTGGCATTGGTTTGATACCAGCCATAGCCTTGCTGGCGTTCCAGTGACAGCTGATTCACGTCACTGTATACCTGACCGTCTCGGTCAAAAAACACCGGTTGTTGCTGCGGCAGGCTGTAAAACCGCGCCCACAGCTGTGCGCCTTTTTTCTCAACCAAAGCAGAGCCTGTTTCATGCCGTTGCCAGGCTTTGTCGCGAATTTGATGCTGTTGCAGCCAGGCGACCCCGCTACAGAGCGCCGGCAGGACACCCGGAATGCTCTGCTCTTTATAAAGCCCTTTATCCAGCCCTTTATCTAAAAGGAGCTGCAACACCGCCGCACTCTCGCTGCTGACCAGGCTGATTTGTTCAAACTTGCGCGCCGCGACCGGCGCGCCACTGAGCGGATGATGCTGCGCCGTCCAGACAGTGCGCTTGCCATCCACCTGCACCTGCGCTTGCACCAGCCAATCCACGCCTTTATGAAACCCGGCCTGCGCTGCGGCACGCAGATCAGCGGCCAGCCAGCGATAATCCGGCTGATTGGCGATATCCCACAGCAGATTCAGCAGGTCCGTCATCACGTTGTCGTTCAGCGTGACGGCATCATGGTAACCGCCGCGCAGCGGATACGACTGCGGAAAGCCGCCGTTTGGATATTGCGCCCGCAGGACAAACTGCACGGCTTGCGTCAGTGCCGCTTGGATCTTTGCCTGATCCGCGGCTGATGCGTTCGGATGATAAGCCGCCAGCCAGCGTATTTGCGTGCTGGTGGCGCCATTATCAAAGGTCGGAATATAGGCCGCTTCGGAACCAGCCAACTGGCCAGGCTTACGCACTTGCTGCATATCGGTGCGTTTGCTCCAGCCGCCCAACAGGGTCTGATAACTCAGCACGGCGTTCAGCGCTGCGGGGTTGTCGATGCCATTGAGACCGAAGTTTTTTGCTTTCCGGGCTGGCAATGGCGCCGTCAGTTTCGCTGTCGCTAACTCGGCCTGCAGCTGTTGCTGCAGCATAGCCGCATCGGCGGCAGACTGCTGCTGATAGGCCTGCCAGTCCGCTGACAACGCACCCGGCTGTCCCCACAGGTTGGTGTCGGCAGCAGAGGCGGCTGTCGCCTCTGCTGCCTGAACCGCTGGCCACAACCCGACGGGCAGCAACAACCCAGCGATCAGCATCGCCAGATTCGCCGCGCCCGTAGCTGTGTTCTCCATCAGAAATTCCCCCGGATCCCAACCAGATACTGCCGGCCGGTTAACAGATATTCCACCGGTCTGGACGTATACACATCACTCCATTGCTCAGTTGCCGCATTGGTTAAGTTGATGGCTTCAAAACTCACCGAAAGGTTGTCGTTGATTTTGTAGCGTGACGAAAGATTCAGCTGGCCTTTGTCTTCGTAACCACGGCCCCAGTTACCTTCGTCTTTGTATTTATCCAGATATTCTTTGATGTAACGTTCACGGAAGTTGTACGACAGCCGCGCACTGAAATCATTGTGCTCGTAGTACAGCGTCCAGTTGTAGTTCAGCCGCGATGTTTCTTCCGCCAATAAACTGATCACGCTTTTAGTCATCGGATCGGCGATGTCGCGGTCATAATCAATCCAGGTCAGGTTTGACGTCACACCAAAGCGATTCCATGGCTCCGGCAGGAAGCTAAACGGTTGTTGATAAATCAGTTCGACGCCGCGTACACCTTCAGCTGGCGTATTCAGCAACTGCGTCACATCCCAGGTCACAGCCGCCGGATCGCGGGTGCCCAAGTCAATACCGAGGTTTTTCAACTGGTCGGCATCTAACACTTCTTGCCGTGAACCTTTACTGAGGCCGGTGATATCTTTGTAAAACACCGACAGCGCCAATAATGCTTCTTCATCAAAATACCATTCTAACGCCAGATCGACCTGATCTGATTCATAAGGCCGCAGCGTTGGGCCAGCGCCCATTTCGATAGTCGCCGTCGGGTCTTTGTCATCCGGCGTGTTCACTTTGATCGCCGAAGCTAAATCGGCAATCGCCGGCCGGGTAATGGCGCGCGATAAACTCAGACGGCCGACCAGTTCTTCGCTGAGGTCATAGGCCAGGTTTAAGCTTGGCAGGAAATCTTTGCCGTTACTTTCGGTGTAACGCCAGCCATGACCACCGTCTAACGCGGCGCCCTCACCGCGCCCGGCGGTGTAACCATCGGCGTAGATATGGTCCAGATTCACAATGCCTGAGGTATTGGTGTTATCGATGTAACGACCACCAATGTTACCGCGCAGCTCACGACCTGCTAATTCATAGCGGAAATCGAGCTGCACAAAGGCACCTGTCACTTTCTCTTCGATGTCATACGTCGCGTTGTAACGCTGCTTAGCCTGAAAAAAGCTTTCGCCGGAAAAGGCTGCCATCACTTTTTGATAGTCGGTGGTCAGCCAGCTGCCTGCAGTCAGCGTGGAACTCCCCGGCACGTCAGCGGCTTTGCCAAAATGCTGGCCAGCGGCATCGAGCGAGATGCCATACAAAGCGCCAGCGATGCGCGCAGCCGGTAAGCCCAGCACCAGCGATTCTGCCGCGTCGCCACTGGTTTTGTTGGTGGTGGTATTCAGCACTTTCCAGGCGTTGTCATATTGCGCGTTGTAGGTGGTGAATTCGCGTTGATTCAGGCCCCACTTCAGCGTCAGTTCGTCATTCAGCTCATATTTGAAGTTGACGCTAAAATTGGTGTTTTCGCTATTAATTTGCTGGTTCCTGTTGCGAACCAGGCCAACTTTGTACAAGTCCGGATTCAGCATCAGCGCCTGTAATTCAGCCTGTGTGTAGCTTTTACCAAAGGCTTGGCCCGGCGCAAACGCAAAAGCCGGCATATCCATATTCATAGTGCCGCTGCCAAACCCGGTGCCTTTCGTGCCAATCAGGCTGACCGGATCAATGTTGCTGTCATAGCTATAGGCAAAAGTTGAGTTATTCGCATCCAGCGCAAAAGTACGCTGATACGGGATGTCCAAATCGGATTTGCCTAGACCTGCAAGGAAAGTCATCTGTAGCGCATCACTGATCTGCCAGTCACCGGAAAAGGTGGCCTGATTAAAATCAGAAGTCGACACGTCCTGCCGCGCTTCTGAGCGGATCGGCACGCCAGACAAGGTGCCGGCTACGACTGTGTTATTAGCATCAGTGACCAGATTCTCGGCAAATATTTTGGTTTTGCTGGAGACGTTACCGCGTAACAGCGCCGAGTACTGGAACTCGTCCATGGTGCTGTCGAGCTTGGCGTGTAACAGGTCAAAGTTCAGCAGCAGATTGTCGTGTGGCCGATATTGCGCGGCGGCGGTTAAACCCAGCCGGTCCTGCTGCTTGTTGAAAATCGAATAACGCGGAATGCGCGGGATCCACAAGCCTTCCATATTGGCATTGGTATAAACGCCTTTTGGATCTAATTGCGTGACCGGCGCTGCGGTCAGTTTGTTGCCGGCGTTACCGGTTTTCCACGATGGATTGTTCACGCTCCAGCGCACTGTGGTGGCACCTTCGCTTTGCACCAGACCTTCTGAATAAGCGGCGGATAAAAGCACACCAAAGGTATTGTCCCAGTTTTTGCTGAACATCAGCGATGCACGCGGCGTAACTTCAGACGCGACATCGTTGTAACGCGCGTTCAGGTTGTAGGCGAACTTGTCGTCCTGATACTGGAAAGGCCGGGCGGTTTGCAGGTTGACGTTCCCGGAAATACCGCCGTCTTCGAGCTCCGCTGCAGCGGTTTTGTTCACATCAATCTGAGTGAATAACTCTGAAGCAAAGACGTTAAAATCAAAAGCCCGGCTTTTATTGGCACCGCCCGACGCATCGGTGGCAGCACCGGCCGACGCCGATTCCATGCCGTTAATCGTCGTTTTAACAAAAGTGGCACCCAGACCACGTAAGCTGATCTGACGACCTTCACCGGCGTCCTGCTCAATCGCAATGCCCGGAACGCGCGCTAAGCTGTCGGCGATATTTAAGTCCGGAAATTTGCCTAAGTCTTCTGCCAAAATGGTTTCTTTACTACCAACCGCTTCGCGTTTGGCCGCTAAAGCGACGTTTAAGCTACCGCGAAAGCCTGAGACTTCAATCACTTCAATCTCTTCGGCTTTGGCTTTGGCTTTGCTGCTGGCTGTTTTGGCAGTTGTGTCGGCGGCAGGCTCTGCTGCCGTTTGCTGTGCCAGCGCAGGCGCGGCGATCAGACCAAGCCCCAGCCAGATCGCATGGCTGAGCGCCTGACATGTAAATTGTGGTTTTCCCGTTGTTTTTTTATGTTGTGTCATACCCTGTCGTCCTTTCTTGTTGATTTATTTACGTTCTTGTTTTACTTCCGTTTTTTTAACTGCATTTTTTAAGTATTTGTCTTGCGTTCGGCTGAATGCCACCGGTAGCAAAACAACATTAAAGCGATGACTCAATGTGTGACACCCAGTGCGCGACACCCGGTGTGCGACACCCAGTGTGTTTCGCTTCGCTCTACACACCCTACGAGATGGTGCCGTAGGGTGCAAAGAGCAAAGCGAATTGCACCGCTACATGGCCGATCCCAAGTTGCTTATGCTCTAAAACAAAAAGTCCGTGGCTAGGAACGCTGAATCGCGTTGCTGCACCATGTCGCGCACTAAATTGATGCCGGCTTCATTGCCTTTGGTCGCCACCAGCGTTGGGATTGAAAACTGGTGTAAAGCGTCTTGCACTGACAAAGTCCCTTCCGCCGAATCTTTGCGGCCGGTAAAAGGAAAACTATCCGGGCTACGCTGACACTGGCTGTTGATATTGATCCGGCCAACCTGATTGGCAAAAATGTCGACTAATGGACCAATTGCGCGGCCATCGGTGCCAAAAATACTTAATTGCTGGCCAAAGTTGCTGTGAATGACATAGTCGATCACTTCGCTGATATCGTCATAAGGCACTACCGGCACCAAAGGCCCGAATTGCTCTTCCTGATACAGCCGCATCTGTGGCGACACCGGATACAACAACGCCGGACGCATCAAACTGCCGGCAAAGTCGCCGCCACCACTATTGACCACCTGCGCACCATGATCGCGGGCATCAGCAATCAGCGCCGCCATCGCGTCGGTTTTACCTGGCTCCGGCAGCGGCGTGATTTGCGCGCCAGCCTGCCACGGCATCGCCAGCTTCAGCGCGTCGATTTGCGCCGCCAGCAGCGGTAACAACGCAGCAGCCTGTGCCCGTGGCACAAAAATAATTTTTAAAGCAGTACAACGCTGGCCATTAAAGGCTAAGGCGCCGGCGATGACTTCTTTAGCAGTGGCAGGAAGGTCGGCACAAGGCAGCACAATCGCCGGGTTTTTCGCATCAAGGCCGAGCACCGCTTTGAGCCGGTGCGGCTTCGGATGCAGCCGTTTTAAATCGCTGGCGCCTTTGTTGGTGCCGATAAATGCCAGCACATCGACTTTGCCACTTTGCATCAGCGCACCGACCGTTTCGCGGCCGCGGCCATAAATCACGTTAATAACACCGGCCGGGAAACAGCTGCGAAAGGCGTCCAGCAGCGGTTCAATCAGCAGCACACCGTATTTCGCCGGTTTAAATACCACGGTGTTGCCCATCATCAGCGCCGGGATCAGCGTAGTGAAGGTTTCATTCAGCGGATAGTTAAAAGGCCCCATACAAAGCGCAACACCAAGCGGCACGCGGCGAATTTTGCCGAGCACGCCCTGCTCAGTAATAAAATGGCTGTCGGCGCGGTCCTGCTGTTTCAGCGCCTGAATCGTGTCGCGGATGTAATCGCAGGTGCGGTCAAATTCTTTGGCGGCGTCTGCAGCATTTTTGCCAATTTCCCACATCAGCAGATTCACCACGTCGGCGCGCTTTTGCTGCATCGCCGCGAGGAATTGTTCGACATGGCGGATACGCTGCAGCAGCGGCATCGTGGGCCATTCGCCACGACCCAAATCATAAGCGCGCACGGCCGCATCAAGCGCCGTCAGCGCTGCAGCACTATCCAGCAATGGTGTAGCACCGAGGCGCGCTGCTGCGATCTGACCGGTGGTCTCATCACGGATCTGCACCGGACTGAATACTTCCGCCAGTTCACCGGACCAATGACATAATTCACCATCAATCAGATAGTGACGCTGCGCCAGATAAACCGGCGCCGGAAATTCGGCTGCAACTTGCGCTGCAGTGGGAAATAACAAACTTAACTCAGACATACACAGTTCCTTATTGACTAAATACTGCCGTGTCCGTGGTTGCAGAAAACTGGCGGCGTTTGATGCAGCTCTTGTTTTAACTCAGCGTTTTACAAACTGTAATGCGCTTTAAAAGCGCGGAAGTTATCCATGCTGACAATGGCACCGGTGTGTTCCACCACAAAGGCTGCCAGCGCCGCCGCCAGCTGTGCCGCCGCTTGAGGTGATTGTTCAGCCAGGCGCGCCGCCAGATAACCACCATTAAAGGAGTCGCCGGCTGCGGTGGTATCCACTACTTTTTTCACCGTCACCGCCGGCATGACAAATCGTTCGCCACCGGCAAAAACCACGGCGCCTTCTTTGCCATTTTTCACCACAATTTCCGCCGTACCCAGCGCTTTTAACTGCGTGATCACATCGTCGCAGCTTTGCGCATTAAACAGCACTTTGTGATCGTCAAGGCCCGGCAGCGCGATGTCTGACAGGGCATATGCGCGGCAGAATGCATCGCGGCATTGCTGCACGCTTTGCCACAGCACCGGACGGTAGTTCGGGTCAAAACCAATCTTGACGCCAGCGGCTTTTAACTCGGCGATGAGGGCAAACAAATCTTCCCGATCAGCCTCCGATAAAATCGCCAGGCTAATGCCGGAGAAATAGAACCAGTCCGCGCTGGTCAGCGGCGAGCTGTCCTGCCGGGCACGGAACAGCTGCAGCGTTTGTTTGGCGGCAGAACTATCACGCCAGTAAACGAAACTGCGCTCGCCAAAGGCGTCGGTATTAATCATGTAAAGGCCTGGGCGCGCGGTTTTGCTGCGCAGCAACAGGCTGCTACCCAGCTTTTCCGCTTCAACGGCAGCAAGCAGTTTGTCGCTGATGAGATCGGTGCCGATGGCTGAGAAAAAGTCGACCTGCAACGCCGGATTGACCCGTTTGAGGTAGACCGCGGTGTTAAACACATCGCCGGCAAAATTCTGGTGATAGACGTTTTCGACCAGCTGATACAGCTCGACCATGCATTCGCCGAAAATCACCACGCGCGGGTTTATCTGGGTTGTGGCCATGAGCAGGCTCCTGTCAGGCTGATTTTTTTAACTGCTGGGTTTGTAGCTTGTCTGCCAGCACATCTGCAGCAATTTGCAGCGACTGTTCAGTCAGGCGGCGCACAGCGTCGTAGTCCGCGTTTTGCAATGCTGCGGCTGGGGTCAGCCAGCTGCCACCAACGACAAACACGTTGGGCAGCGCCAGATAATCCGCCAGATTATTGATGCCGATACCGCCGGTCGGGCAGAACTGCACTTTTGGCAGAATAGTGCGCACTGCGTTCAGCAAGGCCGGGCCGCCACTTAAATGCGCCGGGAAAAACTTCAGCTCGGTCAAGCCCATCTCGTGGGCGGCTGCCATTTCAGTAACAGTCTGCACACCGGGGGCTAACGGCAGACCAGTCGATAACATCGCTTCCAGTAATTTCGGCGTGGCAGCCGGGCTGACCAGAAACTGCGCGCCGGCCCAACTGCAGGCCTGCGCCTGCTCTGCGTTTAATACAGTACCGGCGCCGACCAATAAGTCTGGCAACGCTGCACGGATCGCGGAAATTGCAGCCAGCGCTTTCGGCGTGCGCAGCACCACTTCGACCGCTTTGACGCCACCGTCGCGCATGGCCTCTGCAATAGCCACCGCCTGTTCCGGCTGTTCGGTCTGAATAATTGGCAGCAGCGGGCTGCCGTTTAATAAGGTCGATAAGGCCTTCATGCATCAACTCCGGATAAAAACTGCGATAAATCAGCGGGACCACCCGCCAGGATTGGGCTCAGCTGCTGATAGGCCTGCCATAACGCCGACACAAATGCGGTGTGAGTGATCAGGTCCGCGGCAAAAACGCTATCAAGCGCCAGCCATAGCGGTACGTCAGTACTTGCATCGCCGGTACACTGCGCTGCAGTGGCCAGCAAGAGTGGCGCTAACGGGTCCACCAGCGCCGGGGCTGCCGCGCCCAGCTCGGCCGCCTGCGCGGCGCGTAAGCGAATAAACTGCAGCCAGCTGGCAATCGCCAGTGCCAATAACTGCACAGAGCGGCCGGCCGCCAGATTGTCACGGAGCACCGGCAACAAGCGCATTTGCAGCTTTTGCGAGCCGTCCCAGGCAATTTGCGCCAGCAAATGCCGCACTGACGGGTTTTCAAAACGACGGAAGATGTCCTGACTGTATTGCTGTAGGTCCAGTCCATCGACCAAAGGCACAGACGGCAGAATTTCGCTCTCGACCAGCTGTCGCACCAGCTGACTCAGCTGCGGATGCGCCATCGCATCAAATACCGTCTCAATTCCCAGTAAAGAACCGAGATAAGCCAGCGTTGAATGCGGTGCGTTTAACAGGCGCAATTTAGCTTTTTCAAAGGCGGTGACATCTTTAGTGAACACCACGCCAACGTCGCGCCAGGCTGGCTGGTCGGCCGGTAAAATATCCTCGACCACCCACTGGCAAAACGCTTCGCGCTTCACCGGCCAGGCGTCCTGCACGCCCAGTCGTGTCGCGACCAAATCGCGCAGCGCATCGTCGGTGGCTGGTGTAATGCTGTCGACCATAGAACAAGGGCAAATCAACTCAGTGAGTTGCAGTAAAAAGTCGACATCTTTGGCAAAAATAGTGGCATTTGCAGCGAAACAGCGTACTGCGGCCTTTAATTTATGGCCATTGTCGGTCAGGTTATCGCAGCTCATCAGGGTCAGCAGCGGTAAACCGCCTTGATGGCGCAACCATAACGCCTGCGTCAGCAAACCAATGGCTGATTTCGCCTGCGATATCGCATCGGCTAACTGCAAATCCGCCGCAATATCGGCGTGGGTTAAATCCAACTCGCCACTGTTATTCAGGCAATAGCCTTTTTCGGTGATGGTCATCGTCACGTATTTACAGCTGGCAGCCGTTAAACGCGCCTGCACTTTGGCGTAGTCGACAGGCGCAACCAGCACTTCAGCAATACTGCCAATCAGCGATAAGTGGCTGTCCTGTTCCATTTGCGCTAAGGCATAAAGTCCATCTTGTGGATTGAGCGCTTGTGCCACATCTTTGCTGCGCATCGACACCGCGCAAATGCGCCAGTTGCCACCGGCTTTGGCCATCGCCGCATCGGTATAAAACGCCTGATGACCACGGAAAAACGCGCCGGGGCCCAAATGCACAATACCGATCTGTGGGTTGTCACCTTGCGGTGTTAAATAGACCGGCAATAACGCGCCGGCAGTGCTGAGACTTAACCGATTCATAACTGATAGGCCTGCTTGGCCAGACGGTAAGTCAGGTCATAAGCCAATTCGTGCGCTTCGTCTTCGTTTAAACGATGCTCTGCCACCAGCTGCGCGAGGAAACGGCAATCGATACGCCGTGCCACGTCATGGCGCGCTGGAATGGATAAGAACGCGCGGGTGTCGTCGTTAAAACCACAAGTGTTGTAGAAACCGGCTGTTTCTGTGACCTGATGACGGAAACGCAGCATGCCTTCAGGCGAATCATGGAACCACCAGGCCGGGCCCAGTTTCAGCGCTGGATAATGCCCGGCCAGTGGCGCCAGTTCACGGGCGTAGGTGGTTTCATCGAGGGTAAACAGAATGATGTTCAGCCGGGCTTCGTTGCCGTATTTCTGCAGTAAAGGTTTCAGTGCCTGCACATATTCAGTCGGGCTTGGAATATCAGCGCCTTTGTCCGGCCCAAAGCGTTCGAAAATCACCGCGTTGTGGTTACGGTGTGCGCCCGGGTGAATTTGCATCGTCATGCCATCTTCGAGGCTCATGCCGGCCATTTCGGTCAGCATCTGGCCACGGAACAGTTCTGCGTCGGCAGCGCTGGCACCGGCTAAACAGCGGGAAAATAAGGCTTCGGCTTCAGACAATGACAAATCAGCAGTGTTAGCGGTCGGGTGACCGTGATCTGTGGCGGTAGCGCCATGGTCGCGGAAATAGGCCCGACGGATACGCAGCGCCTGCAAATAGCCTTGCCAGGTCGTTGTATTTTCACCGGTGATGTCACCGAGTTTCTGCACATTGGCCGCAAAATCAGCTCGGTCAGCATCGACCACATCATCAGGGCGGAATGTGGTGATCACGCGTTTTTCAAAACCAGTGCCTTTGAGTTTGGCGTGATGTTTTAAATCGTTCAGCGCACCTTCGGTAGTGGCAATCACTTCGATATTAAAACGGTCCAACAGTGCACGCGGTTTAAAAGCTTCAGTGGCGAGTGCGGCGTTGATGTGGTCGTAATACAGGTCAGCGGTGGCCGGGGTCAGGCTTTCACGCAGGCCAAATACATCATGGAACACCGAATCCAGCCACATCCGTGACGGCGTGCCACGGAACAGATGGTAGTGCGCAGCAAAAATATGGAAAATTTTCCGATAGTCGGTTTCGACGGCAACGCCATCCCGACGACGAATACCGAGTTGTTCCAGCGTGATGCCCTGGCTGTACAGCATGCGGAACACATAGTGATCCGGCAGCAGCAGCAAACTGGTGGCGTTGTCCCAGTTTTGATTATCGGCAAACCAACGTGGGTCGGTGTGACCGTGCGGACTGACGATTGGCAAATCTTGAATCCGCGCATACAAACGCCGGGCGATATCCCGCTGCAGCGGATCGGCGGCAAACAGACGGTCCGGATGTAACTCTAAAATTTTGCTTAATGCTGACATAAATGATCTCTTTGCTGCTTGCCCGTCAAAGCCCGCGGGCGAATTAATTTCTGCCTTCCCGGCCACAAAAGTGTTGTTAAAGCGTCACGCCGTTTTTCCAGATGGCGATTTCTTTATTCAGATAAATCTCATTGCGCGTGCGCTCACCCGATGCGACCGCGACCAAATAACGGAAAAAGTCTTTGGCAAAGGCTTCCACCGCCACGCCGTCTTGCAACATGGCGCCGGCGTCAAAGTCGATCCAGGTCGGTTTACGCACGGCTAAGGCACTGTTTGAACTGATTTTGACGGTCGGTACCGGGAAACCCAGCGGCGTGCCACGACCGGTGGTAAATAACAAAATGGTGGCGCCGGCGGCGGTCAACGCAGTCGACGATACCGCGTCGTTGCCGGGGCCTTGTAATAAGGTCAGGCCTGGCACTTTGGCGCGCTCACCGTAGCCAATCACCTGCTCGACCACGGCACTGCCGCCTTTTTGAATGGCACCTAAGGATTTTTCTTCCAGCGTAGTGAGGCCACCGGCTTTATTGCCCGGGCTTGGGTTTTCATAGACCGGCTGGTTATTGGCGATGAAATACTGTTTAAATTCATTTACTAAGCTGACGATATCGCTGAATACTTCCGCGGTGCGCGCCCGTGCCATCAGCACTTGCTCAGCGCCAAACATTTCGGGGGTTTCGGTCAAAATCACTTTGGCGCCGGCGCTTGCGGCTAAATCGGCGATTTGCCCGACCAGCGGATTGGCGGTGAGGCCAGAGAAACCATCTGAGCCGCCGCATTTCATGCCAAAACTGAGTTTGCTGATGGGGCAAGGCTGACGCTGGTCGCCGGCCATCAACTGCAACAATTCAATCGCAGCTTTGAGACCTTCTTCATCTTCGTCGGTAACCTGCTGGGCGTTAAAAGCGCGAATGCGCGCCGGATCCAGATGCTCGAGCCCCATTAACAAAGTCGCGAGCTGATTATTTTCACAACCAAGGCCAATGATCAGTACTGCGCCAGCATTAGGGTTTTGCGCCAAACCGGCCAATACACTGCGGGTATGGGCCAAATCGTCGCCGAGCTGTGAACAGCCAAACGGATGGGTGTAAGCAAACACACCGTCGATATTGGCCAGTTGCTGATTGTCCACATAAAGCTGCGCCGCCTTGGCGATGCGGCTGGCCGCCTGATTCACACAGCCGACTGTGTTTAAGATCCACAGTTCATTGCGGGTACCCGCTTCGCCGTTGGCGCGTGGATAGCCCATAAATTCAGTCGGTAAATCAGACGGATAGCTGCCGTTATCGCGCGACAGACCATGGTACTGATAAGCCAGTTCACCATCGAGGCCGGTCTTTAAGTTATGGCTATGGATATGACCACCGGCCGGCACGTCCTGTGTCAGCACACCGATGGCATAACCATATTTGATCACGCTGTCGCCGGCTTTCAGAGGCGTCAGCGCTAATTTATGCCCGGCCGGTACCTCCGCGGGCAAAACGGCCGGCAAAGCGACCGGACTGGCAGTAAAGTCAGCCGGCAGCACAAAGCCGGCCTCAAGCTGATGCAGTGCTACGGCCACATTATCGCGCGGGTGCACTTGCCACAACGCGATCTGCGGCGTTTGCAACAGCGGAGCGCTACAGCTGGAGTTGGTATTTACTTCAGTCGCCATCTAATCAGTGCCTGTTCTTAAACTAATGTTTGATTGTGATCAGCGTGGCAGACAGCGTCTGTCATCGCGGTTATTTCACTTAATTGCATATACCCGTCATCCTTGAAGATGCGGGGTCGTTGGCCGCCTTCACTCACCACAGTCACATAGTTCACTATGCTCCTGTGTCGGACTGGCGGTCCAGATTCGTTCAGTTGCCGCCTACCCGAATCTTCAATGATTTTGGGCATGCACTGTCTATCGGTGGCAATTTAATAGACAAAAAGCCTGCGCCGCTTTAAAAGCGCAATGCCAAAACTTTTTAACCTTGCCAGCGCCACGGCGCGCCGTTGACCAGCACTTGCTTGCAATCAAGCTGTCCAACCGCTTCGAGCACACCAATGCTCTGACAATTCACCTGCACACTGGATAATTGCAGGGGTCCTATCTGGGCTTCAGGGAAACCACGCAGTTCAAACAAACGCTGCGCTTTATCGACCTGCAAATTGTGCACAAAGATGTTACGTACCGTCGGCAAAAACGCGCCGGCCCGGCCTTCTTCATAAAAGTAGTTCACGACGATGACGTCTTTCACTTCGCCGATGACGATGTCCCGCAGCGCCACGGTATCAATCAAACCACCGCGCAGCGCGTTGGTTTTGATACGCAGGCCACGGTCGAGATCGGGGCTGCTCATCAGCAAACGCCTGGCAAAAATATGGTTAGCGCCACCGGAAATCTCACTGCCAATCACCACACCGCCGTGTCCGGCTTTCATCGTGCAATCCTGGATCAGCACTTGCTCCACCGGTCTGTTAAGGCGACGGCCATCGGCGTTACGGCCGGATTTCAGCGCAATACAGTCATCACCGGTATCAAACAGACAATGTTCAATCAGCACGCGGCGACAAGATTCCGGATCGCAGCCATCGGAATTGGGGCCATGCGACACGACTTTGACGTGGCGGATCAACACATCTTCGGATAACACCGGGTTCATCACCCAAAACGGTGAATTCTGTAAGGTCAGGCCTTCGACCAGTACTCTGCTGCACTGATAAACCTGTAACAGCGGCGGGCGCAGAAAATTCTCCGGCAACACCCGTTCCGCCACCGGCTTGCCCTGCTCAATCCACTGCATTAACAAATCCCGGCCGGCATGTTGCACCTTGGCGTTGTCGACTGGCCAAGGCGTATGTTTCCACTGACCTTTCCACGGCCACCAGCTGCTGTTACTGCCGCCGCCATCGATGGTGCCGCTGCCGGTCAGGCCGATATTCTCGGCGCCAAAGGCATAAATCAGCGGCTGATAGCCCATCAGCTCCATGCCTTCCCAACGGGTAAACACCAGCGGCAGATAAAGCTCAAGGGCCGGATGAAAGGCCAGTACAGCATCCTGCTGCAGATGCAGTTCAACGTTGGATTTCAGCGTTAGAGCGCCACAAGGCCAGACACCAGCGCGCACCAAAACACGGCCACCACCGGCCTGATGGCAGGCGTCGATGGCGCGTTGAAACGCCGCTCTGTTATGCCGCGCCGTATTCAGGTCATCCTGCCGACCGGTATGTGCAGCAAAATCAGTGACAGCAAAAGTTCTGGCGGAAAAGCTGGTGCGGGCTAAATCGCGTTCAATCGCATCAGCCTGATCCCATAATAAATCGAGTGCGCTACGCGGCGTATCAGTGGTGTCCGCCACTGCGCCCGGTACACCGGCACAACGCCACAATGCCAATGGCAGCACGGCGGCAAGACCGGCTTTGAGAAATTGGCGTTTTGGCATCATCGGCATGGCATCTTCCTGTGCTGAGTTTTTGCGCTGACCGAATGGCAAGCAAAGTGCCTGATCAGTCTGCTGTGAAAACCAGCATAAGACAAGCTGCCACCGGTGGCAATAGGTGCAGAAAAAATTTTGCCACCGAAGGACAGAAATCAGACCAGCAGTTGAAGCACTCTATCTTTAAAAGGTGCTCCAAATGCTGTTTATGCTTCTGAACTCTGAGCCAAATCCGCGGCTATTTGTGCCATTAGCTGCATCACCAGCAATAATAATGGCTCCTGCTGCTTGCGCGCCAAACAGCCAAATAACAGCTGTACTTGCTGCAGCACAGGTCCGATTAAGCGCACTTCGCCCTTAGCGGCGGCATCCCTTGCCGTTGGCGTATGTAGCAAGCCGATACCCACACCACTGCTAATCAACGCCCGGATCAGATGTTCCTGATCGGCTTCAATCATTTTGGCCGGGCGGAACTGCTGCTCGCGAAACAAGCGCTCAGCGGCACGGCCGCAGCAGCTGCCCGCCGGTGCGCTGATCCACGGCAACAGTGCGATCCACTGCCAGTCAGGTACTGGCTCAGTTCTGAAGCCCGCCGGTAACAGCTGCGGCGCAACCGCCAGCTGAATACCAAAACGGTCCACGGCCTCACTGTGTAGCAGCTCGTGCTGTTCATACTCAGTGTAAAAACCGGCATCGAGCCGCCCTTCGCGCAACGCGGTGACTATATCGGCCGGACTGCCGAACTCTAAGCTGACATCCAGTTCTGGCGCCGTTTCACTGAGCTGTGCCAGCAATTTCCCCAATAAAACCGCGCTGGCGCCGCGGTTTGATCCGAGCCGCAAACGACCTGTGAGACCGCCACGTAACCGCCGCGCTTCGTCCAGCAAATCACGCTGTTGGCCCAGTAGCTGCTCGGCTTTGCTAAGAATCACCACACCATGCGGTGTCAGGCTCATGCCGCGTACCGTGCGTTCGAACAGCGCCAACCCTAACTCTTCTTCCAACGCTTTGATCTGGGCACTGACCGCCGGCTGGCTTAAGTACAGCTGCTCTGACGCTTTGGTCACTGCCCCGGTCTTGGCGACTGTGACGAAAATCTTTAACTGATAGAGTTCCATATCGCCTCCTGTACCGGACGTGGCTTAAACCGGCAATAAACTCACTGACCAGGCGTTATAGACCAGTGCAGACAGATATAAGCCAACACCAAACACCAGATGACTGCTCAGACTTTTCAGCCGCGCCTGCCAGGGTGCAGGTGTTTTAGCCGCCGCAACCCCCAGCCCAAAGGCCGGTTGCATCAGCAAAAATGGCATCAACACTGTAACTGCACCGAGGATTAGCGCCGGTGCCACCGTTGGCGCGGCTAGCCATTGTCCGCCCTGCCAATACAGTAGTGGTAAGGCGAATAACACGCCAATCGCATAATGCGCGGTCCAGCCCAATACACATTCACCAGTCTGCGCCGGCGCTTTGCCAATGCCATTGTGGCGGAATTGGCCATGACGCATCAGCGCAAACCAACGACCAACCAGACAAAAGCTCAGCGATTTGACGCCAAAACCTTTGTTGAGTAACCAAGACCAGCCATCCAGCAGCAATGTCGCGCCGATGCCGAGCACCAGCGCTGCGGCGGCCATATCGATAAATGCATCCATCATCCACCTCAGGCGTCTTTATCGACAACAGCAGTGACCAGCGCCCGTACCAGCGGCGTCACCAGCACAATTGTCGGGAATGCCACAATAAACGCCATGCCCCAGGCGTGCAGCCAGATCCCGGCAAGGCCATCAACCGGCCCCAGATTCAGCAGCGTAATAACAAAAGACATGATGCCGGACATCAGCAGCGACATAAAAAACGAGAACACATATGGGGTATATTTGCGTGCGATCACTCTTCCTCTCCCGGTGTGCGTTGCGACACCCTCAAGCCAGATTTAAGTTGGTTGTAGCCGGTCACTGCTACCGCAAAAGCTTCAGCTACCGGCAATGCGCACAGTGTGCAGCGCAGTGCCGGTGCCGTCTAATTGTCATTTTGGATGGGGGTATCAGTTTTCCTGAGGGTATATACCCTTATTCCTTGAAGATTTGGCGGTGTTGGCTGCCCTCACTCACCCCAGTCACATAGTTAACTATGCTCCTGAGTCGGACTGGCGTTCCAGATTCGCTCAGTTGCCGCCTACCCAAATCTTCAATGATTTTGGGTATACGCAGCGAATTGAAATATCTCAGCTTTGCGGCCATTGCAGGCCGGCATACGGCTGTTGGCGCAGCGACGCCAGCCGGCTTTGCAGGCTGCCGCAGTGGATCTCGAGCTGATGGCCATCCGGGTCCAGAAAATATAGTGAAGCACCTTCACTGCTGTTTTGCTGCCATTCCAGCACCGCTGCAGCACGCAGTTTGGCAGCAAAAGCAGCAAAGTCTTGCTCAGAAATACTAAACGCCAGATGACTATAGTCCTGTGCCGGTTTTGCCTCGCCCAACGACAAACATAACCAGAATCCAGGCAAGCTCAGATAAGCGCCACGCGCCCACTGCACTTCAAGCTGAAAGCCCAACAACTGCTGATAAAACTGTAGTGCCCGCGGCAAGTCACTGACTGAAAGTGTGATGTGATTCAGACCGGTTAACATGTAATAAGGGCTTCCATCTTAATACGGGCTGCCATCTTTGTGGCTGAACTGCCACTGACCAGACACAAAATCAGCGCGCAGGTCATTGTCCGGATATACCACGGCATCGCCGGCACTGCGATCGCCGACTTCCAGATAACGCACCACTGCGCTGCTGCGGTTGACCAGCTGATGACCATCGCCACTGCCGGCGGCAAAGCCGGCACACATGCCTGCGTCCAATAAAGTCTCGCCGGCATCGGTGATCAACGTCACCTCGCCTTCGAGGATATAAATAAATTCGTCTTGTCGGCTGTGACAATGCCGCAGCGCCGACATCGCGCCAGGCGCCAGTTCGGTCAGATTGACGCCAAAATTCTGCAGGCCAAACAAATCTCCCAGCACCCGTTTTTGCCGGCCCTGCATCATGGCAGCAAACGGCGGTGGATAAATTGACGGCTTTTGCCGCGGCGCCACATCCTGCGCTGCGACTGCCAATGGGGTACTACTTGTGATCGGTGTTACTGGATCGCTCATTTAACGCTCCTTTGATTTTGTTTGCGGCTGGTCCAGACCTAAATCCAGATAAGCGACAATGTAGCCATATTGCTGGTCGTTGATCTTGCCGGCTTTATGCTGAGTTGCCGCCAATTCATGGCTCCAGCGCTGGCCTTGTGGTGCATGCGGGATCGTCATATCTAGTTGCAGCAAGCGCAGATCCTTAATTTGATGCCCCTGTGCCGCTGCGCCTTTGGCGCAATACGCCAGCACGTAATCGACCGCATAATGATCGACGGCTGGTGCCCAGCTGTACTCCGTGTGGCAACCGGTTTTGTGTTCACCTTGTGGCGTCACATAGTCCAAATGGCCGCGGGTACAGCCGCAAAGCAATAGCAGCGTCACAGCCACCGCGGCGTGATTTCGCCGGGGAGCCCCCTTACTCCGAAAAGGAAGGTACAACCAGTAGCCTGAGCTTTGTGTTGTCATCGCAGAACCTGACTGTCAGCAAATAACTCAGCATACGGAGTCCGGCAGCTGGAGACAACAGTGCTGTACGATGACGCGTCATGAACAATCTGCCATACTATTACAACAATACAGCAGCACAATACTGGGCAACAATCATACCGCGACTTTCAGCCCTTGCAGTTTTCTGACTTCAGCTGCTCCAATTTTCCATGCAAAAGAGGTACTTGCTGCGTGAATCATCTAAAAGCTTTATCAAAACATTACATCCGCCGGGCATTAAATGAAGTCCGCTACCCACAAGGCAAAGATCAGACTTTATTTATCAATAGCTGGTCACTGCAACATCCACTGATATTTATCGAATATGAATTTAAAGGCGTCAACTATCAGAATAAGATTGAGTTTACTGATTTGACTGAAGATGATTTCAAATCAGTAGACGCCGCCACATTAAATTTACTAGTGGCGCATATTGCCATCATGATGAGCAATGTTTTCTTTAAAATTGACCATATCAACAGGATCGAATGCCGGTTTGCCGCATTCGGGCCTAACTGGACTGAATTCCATCAATACCTGCTGTCACGCGCACTCGGCGAGTTTAAGTTTCTGCAAGGCTTGTCTTTACACCACCCCCTAACGGTCGCCGGCAACGCAGTGTGTAAAACAGATACGCAGTTGCCGCCGCGGGAATTCAACGAGCAATGTCTGGTGATGAATGGTGGCGGAAAGGACTCCATCACCTCTGGTGAATTGGCAAAACAAGCTGGCTTGCCATTTGCCTGGTACACAGTCGGTTTAAACACAGTGCGAAAAACCGTGATCGAGACGGCCGCCAGCGGCGACAGTTTGTCGATCACTTACAAAACCGACAGCAAGATTGGTCAGAATGCGAAATTTTCTTACACCCCGATCGCTGGCCCGGCATTCATTTCTGCCACCGCACTACTGCATGCCTACCTGAAAGGTTATAAATATATTGTATTCAGCAATGAACGATCCGCAGATGATCCTAATCTGGTTGTAGCCGGTGTTGAAATCAATCACCAGTACTCTAAATCATTAGATTTTGAATCACACTATCGAAACTTCGCCCAAAGTGTCACTCAAGGCGGCGTACATTATTTCAGCTTATTCCGACCTATTTATGAACTAGCCATCGTCAAAATATTCTCACAATATCCAAAGTATTTTGATAAATTTATTAGCTGCAACATTGGCATCAGTAAAAATATCTGGTGTAAGAAATGTGAGAAATGCGCCTTCATTTTATTATGTATGGGCGCTTATCTGGATGATGATGAGATTGTGCGGATCTTTGGCGAACCACTGATGCAGAATCAGCAGATCCGTAAACATGTGCTGCGCTTGTGCAGCAATCAGACCAAAGCCTGGGAATGTGTTGGTCTGCAGGACGAATGTCGTCTGGCATTGCGGATGTATCTGGATCGTCGTCCGACCGAGGAATTCAGCGCAGCACCCTATCGACGCGATCTGGAAAAAAGCTGTGCGGACATCTCAGTACCGGCAGCCCGCGCTGAATTTTTGTCGGTGAATACCGAGGGCCACTATGTCCCGGATCGCTTTATGGCGGTGTTGAAACAGGCTTGCAGTTAATCCATAGCTGACCAGGCACAGCACGCTGTCACTGCTGCGCCTGGTCCATCCCATAATCGCGTTCTACTTTTGCGATCCGGGTTTTAAATGCACTGTACCACTGACTGTGACCGAGCCGCTGTGCAGCCAGATGGTCGACATCAGCTTTCCACGCCGCAATCGCTGCCAGATCTGTCCAATACGACACGGTAATGCCCAGCGCTTCGCGTGCAGATTCGATGCCGAGAAAGCCGGCTTGTTGCGCTGCAAGCACGACCATCCGATCAGCCATGTCGGCATATCCGTGATCACCTTCGGTGCGCACAGAGCTGAAAATAACCGCGTAATACGGCGGGACTGGGGTTTGTGCAAGAAGCGGCATGGTTGAATTCCCTTGCAGTTCAGACATTAGGCTTATGGTCAGCCTACCGTGAACCAACCTCGGTCGCAATGATCACCACAAACGGTGGCTGTCCGCAATTAACTTGTGAGCCGGCTGCCTAACCGTAAGGTGGGTAGAGCGAAGCGAAACCCGCCGAGGGTCGCATAATGGCTGTCGCTAAAGTCTGCAACTGACAATGTACGATCACAATGATGACTCCGGACGGTGGCTGTCCGCAATTAACTTGTGAGCCGGCTGCCTAACCGTAGGGTGGGTAGAGCGAAGCGAAACCCACCGAGGGTCGCATAATGGCTGTCGCTAAAATCTGCAATTGAAAATGTACGATCACAATGATGACTCCGGACGGTGGCTGTCCGCAATTGAAATATCCGCAATTGAAATACGCAATTGACATATTTTGTCGATATTTGCTACGCAAATTGCCTTTTTCAGCAACTGTCAGCGTCTTAGTGTCTTTTGCTAGACCAGCGATAACGGTACTGGCGATGGGTTTTGCCGATGATTTGTGGGCGACGCCCACGGTTATTGATTTACTGGTGGGTCAGCTAGTGAATTGCCAGACGGAACGGCGGCAGATCCAGCCACAACAGGGCGCTATCGGTCATATGGGCTTTTTCCGCCGCAAGCACCAGCACACTCTATGGCCGGCTCTGGCGGATTGGCTGGAACAGCAGCTGGTTTAGCCGGCAGCCGCGGCGCTGCGTCTGCCGGTTAATAAAAACACCGGGTATTGGCCATGCGGCTTTTGCACCACACTGGCATCACAAACCTGCACTTCAGTAAAACCAGCGGCCAGGGCCTGTGCGGCGATCGCTGCGCGGTTAAAACCACAATGAAATACGCCGGTATCTTCGGTATGAAAGCTGCCATCTTCAGTATCGAGATCGGCCAGCGCGATAAAAGCACCGGGCCGCAGCAACTGATGAAACTGCAGAAATAACGCGGGAATATCTGCGATATGATGCAAGGTCATCGACGAAATAATGCCGTCAAACTGGCGTTGCAGCGGCGTTTGCAGCAGATCTTGCTCCAGAACCTCCAGCTCACAAGCAATCTGCGCCGTTTTTGCCCGCAACTGCGCGTTCATCGACGGTGATACATCCAGCGCAGTAATTTTGGCCACACAAGGGGCGATTTGCTGTAGTAACAGCCCAGTGCCTGCACCAAAATCCAGTAACTGCATGTCAGACTGCAATGCTACCGCCGCTTTAATCGCCCGACCGATCGCAACGACATTATCAACCCGTTGTGGATTTTGCTCGTAAGACGCCGCTTTTTCGGCAAAAAAATCCTGAGACATCACTACTTCCTTTTTACTCTGAGTTGACCATTTCGGTGCGGCTACGCTGCCGCAACCACAACGATAGTGCCAACATCAGGCCAAAACCTAACACTGGCGCGGCACCATAACCAATCAATGGCGCCGGCGTCGCACCGGCAACTGAACCGCCATATAACACCGCATAATATACCGACACCGCCGCAAGCCAGGGCTGATCCAGCAGGCTTTGCCGGTACAGGGCTAGAAGTAGTAATACGGCACTGGCGATCACAGCCAGCCCTGCCCACACCGCATACTCCAGCGCCAGAGCGAATACACCCTCGACATAAGGCACGGCACTGAGCTCATCCTGCTGTCGCAGCGTCCAGTAACATAACCCCAGCAATGGTAGAAAGACCAGCCCAGGTAAAAGACCTGGCGTGCTGGTTGTGACGCCGGCTGGACGGCAGGCCTGTAAATACAATAATGGGAACGCAATGGTCAGCGCTAGCACTTGCGCCGCATCCGGCTGCATCGCCAGAAATACCGCAGTGGCCAGCAAAATACCGCAGGCTGCCGCCTGATGCGCCGGTTGCTGTAACAATTGTGCAGTCAGCACCAGAATGGCAGGCAATAATAAACTGCCGCTATACAGCTGCACCGGGCCAAACTGCAACCAGCGCAACGGTTGCGCCGGTGCGTCAGGAGATAACACCGTCAGCAACGGCACGCCCAGCAATAACACCAATAAACAGGCCAGCGCCTGTAAAGTGCCAGGTAACACATCTCCTTGACTGCGCGCTCCCAGCCAGACCAACACCGCCGCCAGCAATAAACTGCCGACCTGCACCAAATAAAGCGGTAAAGCCACATCGGCCAGCGCCAGCACAGCAAACCCAGCCAGTACCGGCACCACACTGAACCATAAACCAACAGATCGGTCTGCCATCATCGCGCGGGTCCTTTCCTGATGCAGCGCTGAAAATCGCGGTCAGCCTGCAAAGATCACAGGCACAGGAAAAGACTGCATAAAAAAACGGCAGAAGTAAATGGGCCGGACCGAATTCCTACCTAAAAACCAGAAGTCCGCACAAAGCTAGATGCAGGTAAACACACAGTGATTTCATGTGCAGCCGTCACCTGCGGTTTCGCTACATTGACTCCACTGAGTCTGACGAGACTATGGCAACCGACAGCCGTTGCAATCTGCTGAACAGCTGAAGGCGGACAGCCATTGATCAGCCGAACGAGCCCAGCCGAAAGCGGACAGCCATTGATTGCAAACATAGGCGGAAACAGCAGCCGAAAGCGTACAGCCATTGATTGCCAACATAGGCGGAAACAGAAAGCGAGCACGCTCGATTGTTGAAATCGACTTGACATTAACTTTTTTGCAACCAAATTTATACCAAATGAATTTTTGACTGTCAGGATGACACCATGCCTAAACCGCGCAAACAACAAATCGCTCTTAGCGAAACACCGTATTACCATCTAATTAGCCGTTGCGTCCGCCGTGCATTTTTATGTGGTATTACAGAAGCTTATAACTTTGAACACCGCCGGAACTGGATTTTGGATAGGCTGCATCAGCTCACACAGATGTTCGCTATTGATATCGCAGCTTTTGCGCTGATGTCGAATCACTATCACCTGGTAGTCAGGGTTGATGTAGCAAGGTCGGCCCACTGGAGTTATCAGGACGTCGCTGACCGCTGGCAACTGTTGTTTCGGTTACCGATACTAGTCGAACGTTATCTTAGTGGCAATTCAAGCTGTGACGCTGAAAATCACGTTGTTGAAAATATTCTAGAAAACTGGCGTTCACGGCTTTGTGATATCAGCTGGTTTATGCGCTGCCTGAACGAACACATTGCTAGGCTTGCAAACTCGGAGGACAACTGTACCGGGCGATTTTGGGAAGGTCGGTTTAAATCGCAAGCACTGCTCAATGAAAAAGCTCTCCTCACGGCGATGGCCTATGTCGATTTAAATCCAATCAGAGCAAAAATGGCGCCATCGCCGGAAGCTTCCAACTACACCAGTATTCAGCAACGACTTGGTAAAGCGATCCACTGCACTTTTCACGGTGAATTGCTGCCATTTGCCGGAGATAGTCTTCAGCAGAATGCTCAACAGCATATTCCTTATCATTTCGTTGATTACGTTGAGCTTGTTAACTGGACTGGCCAACAAATGCGCCAAGATAAACGCGGCAGTATCAACACCACCACTCCCTCTATCCTCGCACGTCTGAATATCCCCACTTACTGTTGGCTACAAAACTGCCAACTACTTGAAACCAAGTTTCATCAGGTGATCGGCCCTATCAGCTTATTGAAACAGTTTTGTCAAAAACTTGGCCAAAGATGGGTTCACGGCCAAACCGCCTGCCGACGAAGTTTTGGCTAAATTTACAAAAACATCGCCTCTCCTCACAGATTTGAAGTCATCTGAGCGCAAAGCTGGTCACTTTGGGCTTGGCTACAATTCAATAATGAAATCAGGTCTGAAAACGTTCTAACGAATGAGCCTACAGCCGGTTTTTTGCCTCTTAGACACTAGGTATCCTTTTGTAATAATTGTTGCCGTTATTTTCTTAGAATCTGACTGCCTCCAGACACTTTACAGGCGCGATGAAAACTAGCTCCATTGGTGGGTATCCGGGACGATCAAGACGTCCAGGATGATCTTAATTGATGGATGTCCAAGATTATGCATCCGGGATGAACTCAATTGGTGGATGTCCAAGATTATGCAATTGGTGGATGTCCAAGATTATGCACAAGATTATGGGGATGCCAGCAGATTAGCGGCCGCCCGTAAGCCTGAGCCAGGCTTGCCAGGCTTCAGCCCGCTCGGCAGGTGGAAAAGGCTCCAGCAACATGGATTGAAACTCCGGTTTATTCCGGAAAGTCAGTATGGCTCTGTCCAGTAGCTGCAGGATCTCTGCCGTTTCAGCATCGTGGTTACAGGCGAAAAAAGCTAACGCGAAGGGATCTGCTTCCAATAGCTTAAAAGTCTGCAACTGCGAGAGTTCCTGCGGCGCTATCGCTACCGAATACTCCAAAGCCATGTCGACAAAGCCTTTGGTCAGCATCGGCAAGGTTTCGCCAAAGCGCGATACTTTGGAGGTTCTGATATAGACGGCTTTGCTTTTGCGATGTGCGGACAAGATCGGATCTATAGTGGCACCGTAAGTCCGTCCATCTTCAGTGACCAGCACCGGCGGATGGGTCAATGCCAGCAAGCGGGCCAGACTAACCCGACCATCTTTGTCCTGCATCGTCTTCAGACGGTTTACCCAAGGCGAATCGGTTTTGAGTAGCAGACGGACATCGGGGGCGATAACATAGGGTTCGCTGTACAATAACTCATCCTGCCTTGCCGCGGACTTACGCACACCCGACACACAAGCCCCCTCAGTACTTCGCATCCCGGCGAGTGCACGATTCAGGCTGACAGTTTCAATTTTGTAAGGCGCGGGATAATAGCGCAGTACCTGCTGCACCATGGCGACCGGAAGGTAAGTGCTATGCTGTGCCTGATACAATTCAGCAGGGCTCATCGACATCAGCAACAATTCTGCAGCATGAACCGGCCACAGAACCAACCAGCTGAGACTTAGCAAGATTCGGCGCATTGACACTCCTTGCCAGCAAAATACCAGCAGAAGCAGTGTAACGCGCCAGGCCCTGAGATTAAAGAGGTTGCCAATCGCGCGCCAGCAAACCCAGTTTTAAATCATCAACATATTGGCCGCCGAGGAAATAGTTCTCACGCAGCAAGCCTTCCTGCACAAAACCATGTTTTTGCAGTAACTTCAGACTCGGCTCATTGCCTTGGGTCACAGTGGCAACCAGCTTATGATAGCCACAATTCTGCACCGCAAACTGCAACAGACTTTGTAGTGCTTCGCCGGCAAACCCCTGACCTTGCTGCGCCGGGAGCAGTAAAAAACCGACTTCCGCCTGCCGGTTCGCCCAGTCGCTACGCAAACCAATCACGCCGACAGGGGCTGAATTGTCCCGTCGTTCTATCACTAACGCCATCATGTCGGGACGATGGACCGTCCAGGGCAACAGCCGGCTATCAAATCGGCCACGGATTTGCGCTTCGCTCAGCGCATCACAGACATAACGCCGAACCGCTTCATCCTGGTGTAATTGCAAAAACAGCGGCCAGTCGCCGGCACGCATAGTACGCAGCTGTAACCTGGCACTGGTCAATTCGAGAGAGCGCTCCATAGCATTTCTCCGGTTAGATAAGATGAGCTGACGCTTTTATCAGCCCCCAGACTGACTTTTGACTGCCTCACGCAGCTGCTGTAACTCTTCACGGATAGCTCTGAGCTCAGTATGTAGCAGCTGTTGCTCCCGCAGCTCGGCCTGTTTGTCCAGTTCGCGTTGCGAGGCATGTTCTTCCTCACTGAAAGTCTGCATCGTATTGACGATAATCGCGATAAAGAGGTTCAGCATGGTAAAAGTCGCGACCAGAATAAAGGGCACGAAAAACAGCCAGGCATAAGGAAATTGCTCCATCACCGGGCGCGCAATACCCATCGACCAGCTCTCCAGTGTCATCACCTGGAACAAGGTATAAAACGACCCACCGATACTGCCAAACCACTCAGGAAAAGCAGCACCAAAGATCTTGGTGGCCATCACGGCAAAGACGTAATAGATCAGAACCAATACCAGCGCAATTGAAGACAGCCCGGGCAAAGACCCCAATAACGCAGAAACAACACGACGCATTGATGGCACCATCGACAGCACCCGCAGAACCCGTAACACCCTGAGCGAACGCAGGACTGCCAGCGGCCCTGACGCCGGGATGAGCGCGATAGCGACTACGGCAAAATCGAATAAACTCCAGGGATCTTTAAAAAAAGCAGCGCGGTAAGCAAAAATCCGCAACAACAGTTCAACGACAAAAACACTCAGCAGTATTTTATCAAGCAGTAATAAAGTACTGCCATATTGCGCCATCAACGCTGCCGACGTTTCCATGCCAAGCAATACCGCATTCAGCAAAATCAACGCCAAAATACACTGGCCAAACCGCGGTAATTCAACAAAGGTTTTGACGCGCAATCTCAGTGGGCTGGCCACAGGCTGTGGTGCAGTTTCCATAACAGACTCCTTGAAATGAACTGCGGCGATTGTAACGACTGGCGTTGCTGAAGCACAGCGCCAGTGCTCAAATCACCAGGCAGAGCCCGAAAAAAAGCCGGCGTTAAGCCGGCTTCGTCGGGACTCAGTGTAAGCGCAGATTATTGCGCTTTCGCCACTTCTTTCACGCCCATGTTCCACAGCGTGAAACCAAAGGTATCGGCTGTTTGTTCGATGGTTTTTGACACTGGCGTGCCGGCACCGTGACCGGCATTAGTTTCAATGCGGATCAGTTGCGGGTTGGCACCGCCCGCTTTGGCCTGCAGTTCAGCGGCAAATTTGAAGCTGTGTGCCGGAACCACGCGGTCATCGTGATCGCCGGTGGTGACTAAAGTCGCAGGATAAGCCACGTCTTTTTTCACGTTATGCACCGGTGAATAGCCTTTGAGGTATTCAAACATCTCTTTGGACTGCTCAGCCGTGCCGTAATCAAAGCCCCAGCCAGCGCCAGCTGTGAAGGTGTGATAACGCAGCATATCCAGTACGCCGACCGCTGGCAGTGCGACTTTCATCAGATCCGGACGTTGTGTCATTACCGCACCGACTAACAGACCGCCGTTAGAACCGCCACGGATCGCCAGTTTGTCGTTTGACGTGTATTTCTGCGCGACCAGGTATTCACCGGCCGCGATAAAATCGTCAAACACGTTTTGTTTTTTCAGCTGAATACCGGCTTCATGCCAGGCCTTGCCGTATTCACCACCGCCACGCAGGTTCGGCACGGCGTAGACGCCACCCATTTCCATCCACACCAGGTTGGAAACGCTGAAACTTGGTGTCAGGCTGACGTTAAAACCACCGTAGCCGTACAACATGGCTGGGTTGGTGCCATCGAGCTGCAGGCCTTTTTTGTGGGTGATGATCATCGGCACTTTAGTACCGTCTTTTGACGTATAGAACACCTGCTTGGATTCATAATCGTCGCTGTTAAACTTCACTGCAGGTTTGAAGTACACTTTAGACTCGCCGGTAGCCGGGTCGTAGGCGTAAATCGAGCCTGGTGTGTTGTAGTTCGCAAAGCTGTAATACAACACGGCATCTTTGGCTTTGCCGTCAAAACCGCCGACAGAACCGACGCCTGGCAGTTGCACGTCACGCACCAGCTTGCCGTCGTAATCATATTGCTGCACTTTGGAGATCGCATCGACCATGTAAGTCGCGAAGAAAGAACCGGCACCTTTGCTGACTTCCAGCACGTTCGCCGTTTCCGCGATCACGTCTTTCCACTCTGCTTGCGCAGGCTTGGTCATATCAATCGCGATCAGACGCTGATTCGGCGCTTTAAAGTTAGTCGAGAAGTACAGGATGTCGCCTTTGCTGTCGATCAGGTTGTAATCGGAGCTGCCCTCGCCGTCCAGCGTGATAAAAACGCTGTCTGGTTTGGTTAAGTCTTTCACCAGCAGTTTGTTGCCTGAAGTCGCATTCGCCGCAGACACCACCAGATACTTACCGTCCTGCGTTACGGTGCCACCGACATAACGGTGTTTCTCCGCATCAGTCCCGCCATAAACCAGCTGGTCGTCTTTTTGTGGCGTGCCGATTTTATGATAATACAGCTTGTGCTGGTCGGTTTTGGCCGACAATTCACTGCCTTTTGGCTTGTCGTAGCTGGAGTAGAAGAAGCCTTCGTTACCTTTAAACGAAATGCCGGAGAACTTGACGTCAACCAGTTCAGGTTCTAGTTTTTCTTTGGTTTCAGCCTTGATGACAAAGACTTTGCGCCAGTCACTGCCGCCTTCAGAAATGGCATATGCGGCGATTGAACCGTCGTCAGTGAACTGTAAATCAGCCAGTGACGTGGTCGCGTCCGCAGAAAAACCGTTTGGATCGAGGAACACTTCCGCCGGGCCGCCATCTTTCTGGCGATACACGACATATTGGTTCTGCAGACCATCGTTTTTGTAGAAATAGGTATAAGCGCCTTCTTTGGTTGGCGCGCCGACTTTTTCGTAGTTCCACAGCGCTTCTAAGCGCTGTTTAATCTGGTCGCGATATGGGATCTGCGCCAGATAATCAAAGGTCACTTTATTTTGGGCTTTAACCCATTCCGCAGTTTCGGCACTACGGTCATCTTCCAGCCAACGGTATGGGTCCGCTACTTTAGTTTCAAAGTAAGTGTCGACCACATCACCTTGTTTGGTTGGTGCGTATTGCAGTTTTGCCACAGGTGCGGCCTCCGCCACTGTTGTGCCTGCTGCTGCAGTTGCAGCTTGTTCTGGTTTTGGTCCACAGGCGGTTAATACAGCCAGCGCAACTGCGCCTAACATCATTCGTTTCATCAAAGCTCCCCTTTGCTTAAACAGACAAAGCCACGAGGATAACAAAATTTTCACAGCAGACAAATGCAGGCAGCAGCGACTGAGCGCGCATCAACCGGCTTTCGCCGCCAATACCCACTAATTTGTATCCCCTAAATCATTGAAACTGCGGGTAGACGGCAACTGAGCGAACTGGAACGCCAGCCCGGAAAATGAGCATAGCGATCTATGTAATTGAGTGAGTGAAGGCGGCCAACACCTCACAGCTTCAATGATGACGGGGATAAACGCCCCAATTACGCTGATGGGCAACCAAAGCCAGTACTATTAGCGCCATACCGCCATATTGGCTCGCGCTTAAAGTCAGGTCGTAGTACCAGAAATCAATCAGCACGGTCAGCAGCGGGTACACGAAAGACAAAAAGGCGATACTGGTGACCGGCAAACGCTGAAAGGCGCTATACATCAGGTTGTACATCAGGCCGGTATGCACCAGACCCAACGTCAGCAACGCGCCGATACTGAGCGCCGGCATCACCAACATTGACGTTTTCTCCAGTGGTAACATCAGCAATACGCCGAGCACCATCTGTAAACCGGCAATCTGCGCCGGCGCAACCCCGGTCAGTTTTCGTGTTGTCAGCGTTGCCACAGCATACAAACAGGCGGCAACCGCGGCGAGACCGACGCCTTGCCATAACAGTGGATTGTGGCTGTCCTGATCTAAGCCCGTAGTCCCGGCCACCCCAACAAAGGCCAGCGCCAACCAGCCCCATTTCGCTGCCGGCGGCCACTGCTTGCTACCAAGCGCGGTTAGCAGTAACAGGAAAAATGGTTGCGTGTGATAGACCAGCGTCGCAATAGAAATCGAACTGAGCTTGTAAGCGCCAAACAGACAAAACCAGTTTGCGACTAAAGCAAATCCACCGGCCAGTAAATAGCCGCTTTGCAAAGCACTGAGTTTTTGCCAGCCGCGCTGCCAGCTCAGATAAGCCAACAAAGCCGCGCCTCCCAGCAAACAGCGATAAAACACTACAGTAGCCGTATCCTGACCGCTTTCGACGACAAAAAGACCAATAGTGCCCGACATCAACATCGCCACCAGCATGCGCCAGCTACCGGCAAACTGCGGGTGTTGCAGTAAACTCTGCATGGATATTCCTGTTCTGAGGTATCGAAATAATGCCTGATAGTGCGGCAGCGAACTCTGTTTTAGCAAGTCCGCTTTGTTGCAACAGTCTGTTGCTCTTCGCTGGTTCTTTGCCCTGCGGGCGGCTATTGGCTTATTTTTCAGTCTTACCTTGACGGTTGGACCGCCTAGCAAAGATTTCACCTGACGGTGAGTTCCTTTCTTTTGCCTTGCCAAAAGAAAGGAACCGAAAGAAAAGGCGCACCCGATTCCACTCGACAGCGCTTGCGCTGAACAGCTTTAGCTGGTCCGAAGGATAGGGCGTAGCCCGTATAAAGCCCGTCAGAAAAGTCGCCATCCAAGGCGAAAACGTAACTCGCACGGCGCTAGCGTCGCCGTGCTCAGACACCCGTTTTCTTAAAACCTTGGCCAACGATTTTCAGCCGGCTCGCTCCAACGGGCAGCTAGCCTCAGTAGTTGGCTTTGCTTTTAATTCTCTTTCGTTAAAATCAAAAACAGCTCAGAAAACCCATTCCCCGTTGGAGCGAGCCGATGAAAAATGGTGATTTGAGGTTTTAAGAAAACGAGTGTTTGAGCGATTCGACGTTAGCGAATCGCGAGTTGCGTTTTCGCCTCAAATTGCCATTTTTCAGCGGGCTTTCGAGCAGAACCGGGGTCGGTTTTTCTTTGGTTACTTTCTTTTGCTGAAACAAAAGAAAGTGACTCACCGTCAGGTGAAATCTTTGCTAAGCGATCTTTCCGCGCAGGAAAAAAAGAAATGTAAGCCCATCGCCGCCCGCAGGGCAAAAAAGCGTCAAGCCACGCGCTGCACCGCCCCTTGCCGCCACGATTGCAGCACCGCATCGACGATCAGCGCGTGGTCGGCATTGAGCACCAGATGTTGATGCGCATGTAACTTTGGCCACTCCTGCCACCAGCCGCCGCAGCGGGCGACCAGATTGGCGAAATTCGGCTTGTTGTCACCGGCCAGATAATTGCGCCAGTGCCGGCAGTTTTTGTGCACCAGTGCGCCATTGGGTCTGCGCCAGCTCACTGGGTCTATCGTGACTAACTCATCGACCCGGTAACCATTGGCAATCACCCGGGTCGCCATACTGGCGCCATAACTGTGCGCGATCACCAGTACCGGTTGACCCGCCTGTTCCTGCAAAAAGCGGCTTAATGCGCGTTGTTCAAACCACTGAAAATAATGCTGGCCCGGTAACACATGCTGACGTACCAGCCCGGTGTATTTATCCAAGGCACCGCCGACCCAAACGATCCGGCGTAATTCGCGAATTGAAGTCTCGGTGCTCATCTGCGCGCAAACCTCCGTGAAGCTACTCCAGCGCCCAACCAAATTCCTTTAATATAGCGCGATGTTCAGGCCCGCCATAAACCTCAAACCAGGCTTTTTTTAGCCGCTCCCGCACTGCAAAGGGCACACCTTTGCGACTGGCCACGATATATACCGGGTTACTGTGCAGACGAAAAGCAATCTGGTAGCGGGCTGCCAGTTCAGGATAAGCGCGGCTCCACTCAAGATATTGGGTTTTATCTTCCAACATGCCGACCACCCGCTCTTTTTGCAGTAAATTCAGTTTCTGCGTCAGACTGTTGGCATATTGCAAATAAGGCTGAAATTCAGTTTCCAGACTGACCTGAGCGAATTCTTCGCCGTACCAGGCATCGCGTAACACGCCCACCGCACCGGGTAATAGCAGGATATCGCTGAGTTTATTCACTTTGGGCAGATACTGTTTATCCAGCACCAGTACCGTTTCTTCCAGATAATGCGGGCCAATAAAATCGGCGTACAGCTCTCGCTCATAGGTGTATGACATCGTCAGCATTAAATCGATTTTGCCATCGCGCAATAGCGCCAGACTCCGTGGCCAAGGGCTACCGACCACCTCTAAGGTACACCCGGCTTTGTCGTTTAGTAGTTTTAGCAAGCGGTGGTGTAAATCATACCAACGCGGCAATTTCAGGCCGGCTGCATCCGTCAGGTCCTTGGATTCATTCAGATGCGCGACCAGATGACAAGGCGGCTGCGCAGGTGGGGCTGCCGGCAACAGTTCTTCGGCAACAAGGGGCAGGTTGAGCAATAGCCCGAACATAAGCAACGCTGCGCAGCGCACGTTCTTCAGCATTATTGGGCTTCTGCCGACAGTTCGAGCCGGGCTTTTTCTACCAGCTGCTGATCCAGTTCCTGCTTCACCGCCACACCGAGCTCCTTAAATTCTGCTGCTTGTTTAATCAGATTACCCTTGCCGCTATAAAGTTGCCCCAGGGCTTTGTCGTAACTTTCCCGCGCTTTGTCGAGTTGCCGGCCAACACCTTGCATGGATTCGAGGAATGCAGCCAACTTGGCGTAGAACCGTTCGGCCCGTTGTGCCAATTCTGCGCTGTGCTGGTTTTGCTGCTCAAACCGCCACAATTGCCGGACGATATTCAGGCTGGTCAGCAACGTGGTTGGTGTCGCCACCAGTACATTCCGCTCCAGCGCTTTTTGATATAACAAGGGGTCATGTTTCAGAGCTTCGACATAAGCCGACTCAATCGGAATAAACATAAACACCACTTCCGGCGAATTCAGCCCATCGAGCTGGTAGTAGCTTTTATCGGCCAACTCGCTAATTCGATCACTGACGGCCTGACAATGGTCTTTTAATGCCTCTGCGCGTTCCAGATCATGTTCTGCGTTGACATAACGGGTATAGGCCAGCAATGAAGTTTTTGCATCGATCACCAAATGTTTTTGTTGTGGTAAGTCAACAATGACATCTGGCCGGCGCCGGCCTTGCTCGGTCTGGAAGCTGACTTCACGCCGGTAATCGACACCGGGACGCAGGCCGGAATTCTCCAGCACATTCTCCAGCATCAGTTCCCCCCAATTGCCCTGCAGCTTTTTCTGGCCCTGCAGTGCATTGGTTAAACGGGCCGCCTGATCGGTAATGGCACTGTTCAGCTTTTGCAGATTCAGCAGCTCGGTTTTCAGCTCGCTACGCTGCTTTAAATCTTCCGTGTGAATGGATTCGACTTTGTCACGGAAGCCTTTCATATCGGCCTGCAAGGGGCTTAACAGCTGCAGCAAACTTTGTTGGCTCTGGCGGGCAAACTGCTCGCCTTTTTGCTGCAAAATCTGGTTGGCAAGGTTTTCAAACTCTTGTTTTAACTGCAGTTTACTGTCCTGCAACAACGCCAGTTGCTGCTGATACTGGCTTTGTTTTTCTGTGAGCAGTACCTGCAGCCGGTCGTGTTTTTCTTTCAGCCGCAAATAATCCTGCTGCTGCTGGCGCACTTCATCCTGGCTTTGCTGCAACTGCATGCGATGGTCATTGAGCAAGGTCTGTTGATGTTCCAGCTGTGCCTGCACCCGGATATGCTGGTCGCTTAGGGCCCGCAGCGCCTGTTGCTGGCGCCACCAAGCCAGTGCAGCAGCGGCGAAGCCTGCGAGCAACAGCAGCTCCAGCCACAGCCGGATCTCAGTCAATTCGTTCATTTTGCCTCCACTTCAAGGGGTTAGCACAACCACTGTATTACTATACAGCTTTTTGCACTATTGTGGATGCGAAGCACTCAGGACTCAGTAGTAAAATACCCAGCCGCCACCAACCTCAACCGGAATGATGCAGCTTGCTATCTGCCGGCGCTTCTGCCCTTGGAGTCATCCCATAGTCCCGGACCACTGTCGCCACCCGTAACCGATAGTCGGCAAACAGCTCTTGCCTGCCTCGTTGTTGGGCAAGGCGATGTGCTTCCAGCTGACGCCACTGGGCAATTGCGGCTTCATCACGCCAGAAACTTAACGACAGGATCTTGCCCGGCTCAGTCAAACTGGCAAAACGTTCGATGCCAAGAAATCCATCAATGTCGGCGAGCAACGGTTTCAGCGCTGCGGCTGCAGCCAAATAATCGGCTTCGCCAGTCATGGTTGGGGTTACTTCAAAAATCACGGCTAGCATCACTGTGCTCCTTTACTAAGTTGAAACTGTGCCAGCCGACCATTCATCGATGGCTGATAGATCCAGCGTAATTCAGCGCCTTGGCTCAAAGCACGCAATTGCGGCCACACAACTAACAGGGCCGTCGCAGCAATTTGCTCTGCCAGCTGACGGCCCGGGCATTGATGCGCGCCCAGACTGAAACTGAGATCGGTCTTCCCTTCGCTGAAACAAAAACGGTCATATGGCCTGAACTGTTCTGGTGCAGACCACAGCAGCGGATCACGCCCGGCCGCCGCCAATAGCAGCAATATGGTTGAACCCGCAGGCAGATGCTCGCCGGCGATTACGGCATCTTGCGCTAAAAAGCGCCGGGTGTTCTGCACGGGTGGGTCAAACCGGCTGACTTCCCGGACAAAAGACAACGCCTGCAGCTGGTCCTTAGGTGCCAACTCTGGCTGCCGGTAACAGCCAATTAAACTGTTCGCGATCAGACCCGCTGTCGCTTCATAACTTTGCGACAGTAGCCCCAGCAAATTCGCTGCTGCGATCTGTACCGCCGCCGTGCCAAATTCATCTGACAGCGCAGCACTCCAACTTCCGGCGTCTTGCAGGCAGTTCTGGATCAACTCCTGTAGCTTTAATGCAGCAGCATCGGCGGCACTGATATCAGCAGCATCAGCCTGTGCCGGCAGACAACGCACAAAATCTGCAATCGCCGTTGCGGCCAAGTGGGCTGCGGCCGGCTGCATGCCAAGTAATTGCGCCATGACCCGCACCGGTAGTTGATAAATCAGCTGATTAATCTGCGTCGCGTCAGGCAGCATCGCCCCCATCGCTTCATGCAAAACGGCTTGGCATAAGCCTGTCAGTTGCGCCGGAGCTATTGTCGCAAGCTGGCGCTGCAAAATCGCTTTCAGCTGCTGTTGGCGTGGCCCATCGGTCATCCGCAGCAAGGCGGCAAACACCTCGCCACAGCGATGCCCATGTAGCGCCGCTGGCACCGGTTGCCCGACTGGCCGTACCCTGGCAGCCGGATGCTGCAACACCTCGGTGACCACATCGGCTCGACTGGCCAGATAGCAGCCGCTTCCAGTGTCGAAGGGTAACAACGGACCTTGCCGCAATTCGGAGTAATATGGGTATGGGTCTGGCTGCACTGCTGCCTGTAGTATCGTGAATAAAGGTTTTGTCATGTTCGTCTCGGCTCCTGTGGTTTCAGCGATTCTTGTGCCTACGCTGAATTGCCGGCATCATGCATGCTCTTTTACATCTACGCTTCGCTCTGGAACGAACTATGACCGCAGATCTGCAATTGGCTAAAGTCGCTGGTGCTATCGCGGATTCGGCACGCGCCCGCATGCTGTGTGCATTGCTGGACGGCAGAGCGCGCACCGCAACCGAACTGAGTATCAGTGCAGAAGTCAGCAGCTCCACCACCAGTGCGCATTTAGCGAAATTGACTGAGCTGGGTTTTCTGAGTGTAGTTCGACAGGGCAAACACCGTTATTTTCAGTTGGCCAATACGCAGGTCGCCACGGCACTGGAAGCCCTATTGCAGCTCTCGGCAACACCTGCAGCCAGCTTTAGCCCAAATACGCCAACCCACCTGCGTTATGCGCGCAGTTGCTACGACCATCTCGCTGGTACAGTGGCTGTCGCCTTGCACGACCAATTGCTAAAGCAAGGCTGGTTAGTCAGCGCTGCTGACGAACCTCAGACAGGCACCCGGCACTATCAGCTCAGTAGCACCGGCGCACAACTGTTCATAAAACTGGGCGTAGAACTGCACCCAAAACCACGCAGTCGGCGGCAATATGCCTGCGCCTGTCTGGACTGGAGCGAACGTAAAGCGCATTTAGGGGGGTATCTCGGTGCCGCCTTACTTGAAATGATGCTAGCGCAACAGTGGCTGCTGCGGGAGCCGGATGATCGGGTACTACACCTGACAAACAAAGGCCAAATCGCATTAAAACAGCATTTTGCAATGAGTCTGCCCGAACGCGACTGAGCCATTTATACTCAAAATTACTGAAGATCCGGGAACCTGCCAACAGGAGCTTGCCATGCCAGAAAACAAAACCATCGCCACCACTGAGCCGGTTTCGGCTTATCTCGCGGCCATCACCGATCCGCAGCGTCGTATTGATTGTGAGCGGTTACAGGCCATGATGCAGGACATTACCGGCTGTGCCGCCAAAATGTGGGGCCCAGGTATTGTCGGTTTTGATCAGTATCATTATCGCTATGACAGCGGCCGTGAAGGCGATATGTGTATTATTGGTTTTTCCAGCCGCAAAACTGATATCAGTATTTATCTGGTCGCATCTGGTGAGAACCAGCAACAGCTGCTAGCGCAGCTGGGCAGGCATAAAATGGGCAAAGCCTGTTTGTCGGTACGTCGCCTCAGCGATATTCAGCTGCCGGTATTACAGCAGCTGATGGCCGGTTCAGTACAAGCAACACGCCTGAAGTATCCTGACTAAACGGTTGCAACCGGGCTTAGTCGATTGTTGCCGTTTTCTGGCTGCGCATCAGACGGTAGACAATCGCCAACACAGCCAGCACAAACAGTCCTAGTGACATCAACATCAACCCTTTCCCCAGCAGTTCGTGATATTTCATCAAAAACGGCAATTTCATCAGCGTCGCGCTGGCCAGGCTTAACGCAACAGCCCAGCACCAGGCGCTGACCAGGCTAATCACTGTGACATGAAAAAACGTCAGTTTGGTCATGCCCATCATCATCGGCGTCAGCACGCGGACAAATGGAATAAACCGCGACGAAAACATGGCAAGCAAACCGTGTCGCTCCAGCAACGAAGTGGCCCGCGGCAGGCTGTTGTCGGGCACTATGCGCCCGATATGATGCATAAATCGGGTGTGTGCCAGCGCATAGCCCTGCCAATACGCCAGCAAGCTGCCAAGCCCCGCCGCCAGCGGCATATAGACATACACCACTTCCGGCTGCACAACGCCCGCCGCTAACAAGCCACCGGCCATCAGCACCAGGCTATCGCCGGGTAAAGGTAAAAATACAAACGCTGATTCCAGAAACAAAATCAACACTAAACACCAAATCAGCAAATCCACTTTTCCCAGCTGGATCAACTGATCAAAATTCTGGTGCCAGATTGCCATGAGCATTTCTTGCATCTACTGCGGTTCCTCTGGAAGGCTGACAGTGACGTCAACCTGGGAAGATGTCAGCTGCCGGCAATACCGCTGCGGCAATCACTTTTCATCGTTCCGGTCAAATACAGACAGCAGCGTTTCAGCTGTGCGAAGGCGGACTTTTTAACGGCTGACAGGCGTTTCGTCAAACAAAGTTTTTGGCACAAAGCGGCACAATCTCAGCTGTTTTTCTATCTGTCACACGGAAATGCCAATCAGCCTGTTGATTTATAAAGAACCTGTATAGCCAGCGAAAGTTCCGCGCCTGGGAAAAAAGCTTCGCGCCGCTGTTAGCAGAGTCACCGTTCCCCTTGTTTTTCCGTACGGCAGTCCTTATAACCGACAACAATCTATCCCCTTCTTTGGCAGCTTTATGACCCGGCATTTTGATTACATCGCGATTGGTGGCGGCAGCGGCGGTATCGCCAGCGCCAACCGAGCAGCTAGTTACGGCAAAAATTGTGCAATTGTTGAAGCCAAAGTATTAGGCGGCACTTGTGTCAATGTCGGCTGTGTGCCGAAAAAAGCCATGTGGTTTGCCGGCCAAATTGCCGATGCGATGAAACTGGCGCCGGATTACGGCTACAACGTGGTCGCGCCAGCGCTCGACTGGGGCAAACTGGTAGAAAGCCGCGAAGCTTATATTTCACGGATCCACGGCTCCTACGAGCGGGTGCTCGGCAAAAATCAGGTGACCGTGATCAATGGCTTTGCCCGCTTTGTTGATGCCCATACCATCGAAGTCGACGGCGAGCGCTACAGCGCCGACCATATCAGCATTGCCACCGGCGGCGTACCAACCTGGCCGGCCATTCCTGGTGCTGAGCTTGGCATCGACAGCGATGGCTTCTTCGCTCTCGACCACTGCCCGAAACGGGTCGCGGTGGTCGGTGCCGGGTACATCGCGGTCGAAATCGCCGGCGTACTGCAGGCACTGGGCAGCGAAACGCATTTACTGGTGCGCCACGACAAAGCTTTGCGCCAGTTTGATGCCATGTTGTCAGACACTCTGCATCAGCTGATGCAGCAAAACGGTATTCAGGTACATTCGCACAGTGAAGTCACTGCAGTCAGCCGCGACGCCGACGGCTCGTTACTGCTGAAACTCAACAGTGGCCACGTGCTGCAGGTTGATTGCCTGATTTGGGCGATTGGCCGCACGCCAAATACACAAAATCTCAATCTGGCAGCTGCGGGCGTTGAGATTGATGCACAAGGTTTTATTCCAACCGACAAATACCAGAACACCAATGTGCCGGGCATCTATGCCATTGGCGATAATACCGGCCGGCTGGCGCTGACGCCGGTCGCGGTTGCGGCAGGCCGGCGCCTGTCAGAACGGCTGTTTAACGGCAAAACCGACGAACATCTCAACTACGACTTAGTGCCGACTGTGGTGTTTTCCCACCCGCCGATTGGCACCGTCGGTCAGACTGAAGCGCAGGCGCGCGCTGAATTCGGCGACGCAGCGGTGAGGGTCTACACCAGCGAATTTACCGCGATGTACCGCGCGCTGACCTCGCACCGCGAACCAACGCGGATGAAACTGGTCTGCGCCGGTCCCGAACAAAAAGTGGTGGGCTTGCATGTCATTGGTTATGCCGCCGATGAAATGCTGCAGGGTTTTGCTGTCGCAATCAAAATGGGCGCCACCAAAGCAGATTTTGACAACTGCGTCGCGATCCACCCTACCTCTGCCGAGGAATTCGTCACGATGCGCTGAGGGTTCGGCGGGTCTGCACAGACCCGCCTTAATCAAGGTTTCATCTCAATCAATGAGCCACAGATCGGCGATTTACTAGCGCTCAAAAGTACCCTTGACCAGCGCCGCACCGCCCTGCACCAGCATCCGGCCTTTAGCGATCACCGAGTCGATCTGCAGGTCGTCACGGCGCAACAGCACCAAATCCGCATCCAGCCCCGGCGCCAACCGGCCTTTTTGTTGCAGACCTAACACCGCAGCAGGCGCCGCCGTCACGCTGGTTAATGCCTGCGCCAGCGGCACATGATGGCGTTGCACCGCATCGCGCATACTCTGGAACAAACTACGGACTTGCCCGACTTGCAGCCCCTGCAGCTCTCCGTCGTCGTTGTAAAGCGGCAAGCTGGCATTGCCATCTGAGCTCAATGTCAGCTGTAGTGGTGCAATGCCCAAATACAGGGCTTCGGCCAATGCTGCAGCAGCAGCGACTTCACCATGCTGCAAATCGAAGTCGGTAGTACTGGTGGTAAAGTCAATCACACCGCCTTTTTTGGCAAACTCAATACCAGCTTCAAACACCCGGCGATTGCGGTTCATATGGGTTGGATAGAACTGTTTGAGCCTGAGCTCAGTGCCACTGACCGCCTGATAAAGCGGCTGCAGAATGCGCTCTCCAGCACCGACATGCACACTGACGACGCCGCTTTTGCCAGACAACATGCCGCCGACCCGTGCCGCAGCCGCCACTTTGCGGATTTCGTCCGTGGTGGGTTGCGACGAGCGATGGTCACTGATAGCAATTTCACCAACACCGATAAATTTGTCGATCAGGATTAAATCGTCGGTGATGCTGCCGGTCAGCGTGCGGCAAGGGATCTCATAAGAACCAGTATGGCAATACGTGCTGATGCCTTCAGTCTCAAGCGCATGGGCTTTGGCGATTAGATTGGTCAGGGTGCGCGTCGTCGCATCCGTGCCCAACACGCCAATAGCAGTGGTCACGCCGCCAAGCGTCGCGTCGGTCAGCTGCATTTCCGGCGTCCGCGTAGCAAAACCGCCTTCACCGCCGCCACCGATAAAATGCACCAGCGAATCGACAAAACCTGGCGTCAGGTAGTAGTCGGCGCAGTCGATCACCGTCACCGGTAAGTTGCTGCCCGCCAAATTAAAATCGCTGCCAATAGCGGCAATGCGGTTGCCGGCCACCACCAGATCCTGCCGGCCCAGCGGGCCAGGCGCCATTAATTCAGCATTTTTAAACAGAAGAATTGAGTTCACAAAAAATTCCTTTTACTGATATTGAATGGCCACGGCGAGCAGCATAAACAGACTGGCAAGACCAAACAGATACAGCTGCAGGCGCCAGACAAATCGCAACCAGATAGTCCAGTCGAGCCGCACAGCACCGAGGCAGCCAATCAGCGCTGCAGAGGTTGGAATAATGCAGTTGGTCAGGCCATCGCCGAGCTGAAAAGCCAGCACGGCAGTCTGGCGCGACAGGCCAATCAAATCAGATAACGGTGCAATCAACGGCATCGTCAACGCCGCCTGGCCGGAGCCGGATGAGACAAAGAAGTTAATCACCGACTGTACGATCAGCATCAGCCAGGCCGACAGATAAGTCGGTAAATCCTGCAGTGATTGTGCGGAGTAATACAGCAAAGTGTTGAGCACCGACGGTGTTTCCGGATCGCCACCGCCAAGCAGCAACAACATGCCTTTGGCCATGCCGACAATCATGGCGGCCGGCAGCAACTCTGCGGCGCCTTGTTTAAAACCGTCCGCGACATCGTTGACGCTCATGCGCCGGCCAAGCACGGCGATCGCCCCAATCACAACACCGATGGTAAAAAACTGACTGGCAATTTCGGGGATGTAATATTCGCGAGTGGTCACGCCCCAGATGATCCAACCAAGACCGGCAAAAAAGGCCAATAAGATCACCGAATCCAGCGTTTGGTATTGGGTGACAACCTGACTACTTTGTTGATCGCGTTGACGTAAATCAGATTCATAGCTCAGCGACAGCGTTGGATTGGCTTTGATGCGGGCGGCGTAGCGCATGGTAAAAACCAGGCCAAACAGCGTGAACACAGCCCACATCCCCATTCGCAATTCCTGGCCGGAAAACAGCGGGATCTCGGCAATGCCCTGCGCGATCGCGACGTTAAACGGGTTCATCCACGAGGTGGCAAAACCAATCTGCGTCGCGACATAAGTCACCAGCACTGTGGTAATGGCGTCATAACCCAGTGCCAGCATCAGCGGCAGCAGGATGATGCAAAAGGCGATGGCCTCTTCACCCATACCAAACACGGCGCCACCGAGCGAAAACAGCAAAAACAAAATAGGGATAAACAAAAACTGTAAGTCGCGGGTGCGCGCAATCAACGCCAGAATACCGTTATGGATAGCGCCGGTTTTCATCAAAATGCCAAAAGCGCCGCCGGTCAGCAGGATAAACATCACAACCCCGACCGCCGAGCCCCACTTGTTGCCCGACACCAGGCCTTCAAAGGCGTAATTAAAAAAACCGATACCGCCGCCTTCGGCAAACAGCGGCACACCACTCTGACTATTTTCAGCAAAACTGAAACTGTTCGGGTCCAGCTTGCCTTTTAGTTTGGCCGCCCCTTCCGCGACGGGCGCCGGCTCCAGTAACTGGAAAGAGCCGGCCGGCACCAGATGCGACGCAATCGCCGCCAGCACCATGATAAAAAACAGGATCACCATGGCGTCCGGCATGGACGATGATGGAGTCGTTTTATGGTCAACAGACATGACATAACCTGTGAAAAACGGCCGGTAACAACAAGACGGCCGGAGAGCTTTGGGAACAACACACTGCGGTCTTAACCCGGATGTTCCAGGTCGCAAACTGCATGTGATGGATTTGGGGCGGCATGAGAAACGCCAGCCAGACACTGGATGTCTGGCTGCGTGCTACTCGTTAAACCACTCCGACAGGTAGTAGGACGAGTAGTGATATGAGCTCAGGGAAAAGGCATTTTTCAGCATATCGCTACCATGGGAAATGTTCAGATGCTGGGCCTGACGGCCGGCAGTCCTTTTCACAATTACTGATTTGCCGGCGAGAAGTCAAGCTGCACCAACCAAAAAAAACTGCTGGATTTTGCAGCATGGCCCGGCGTATTAGTAAATAAACACGTCAATACGGACCCTATAATGAAACATCATCTTACCCGAAAGCTCATGGCTCTGAGCCTGCTCAGCGCCGCATCCACTGTAGCCGCTGCGCCACAATTTCCTGAATATTCAATGGTTTTAGTCGGTGGTGGCCTGCATACCTGCAGCTCACAAGGCCGGGCTTCCTGTCAGGACAATCCGCAGTTTCCGACTGACGCCAAAACTACCGAACACTATGCCATCAGCATGCCCCGTATCATCGAAATCGTGCAGGCACCGGTCTGGCCAGCCAGCCGGGCGGAACAACGCCAGCAAACCCAAATCATTCTGAGCCAGCTGTTGCTCGATTTTGGCCCGACGGCGATGAGCGAAGACGAATTGCTGCAGCGCTGGCGCGTCACCAAAGTGACTCAACAAGACAAAACCATCAGTGGTGAAACGCTGTACCAGCAGCTGTCCGAACTGGAACTCAATCTGATTTTAGACCTGCTGCAACAAGCAAAAATAGGCCGCCAGCAACAACGACAAAGTGAGGTCGCTAGTCTGGCACAGACAAAAGACAAATTCAGCGTTGAAGTCTATGAAAAAATCAGCGAATTGGCATCTAAAGTTCGGCAAAAGCCGGGAAAGCCAGTCATTTTGGTGGTAACTGCGTCCAGTCGCGACCCGTTGTCTGCGGTCGATTTTTATCTCAGCGCTTTTGCCCAAACCGGCGCTGAGGTGCAGTGGTTGCCACTGAACGCTGCGTATCAGGCCGCCCAGCAGCAAAAAACCGCCGGTAAAGCCAGTTGCCAGCAGTTGCCGCAGTACCTGGCCGACATCCACGGCAGTTATGGCCGGGCGACGGTTTACCCGGATTTGATGCAGCAGCTGACTGAGTTTTGCCAACAAGGCCCGGCTCATGCGGTGGCGCAAATCCAGCAAGCCGATGCGATTTTTTTTAACGGCGGCGACCAAAGCCTGACCTTGCAGGCACTGCGCCTGGCAGATGGCACGCCGACTCCGGAATTACAGGCCATCACGGCCCGGATGCAGGCCGGCAAACTGATTGTCGCCGGCACCAGTGCCGGTACTGCGGTGCAGTCCGGCGGCAAGCCTGGGGCAAAGTTTGCACAGGGACAAATACCGATGATCAGCAACGGCAGTAGCCGGCAAGCGTTACAAACTGGCGCCGTTGCCGCAGCGGCCCCGCTGGCCGGTTGTGAGAAAAACCACAGTTGCCCGGCGGCATTGGCTGAAGACCAGCTGACCTATCGCGCCCAGGGTGGCCTGGGTTTATTCCCGTTTGGTGTGATGGATACGCATTTTTCCGAACGCGGCCGCGAAGCCCGTCTGGTGCGGCTACTCAGCGATACACAAACGCGGTATGGTTTTGGCGTTGACGAAGCCACAGCGCTGCTGGTGGGGTTTGACCCGGCGCAGCCCACCAACGCCCGCTTCGGGGTGATTGGTGCTTCCGGTGTTTATATCGCCGATCTGGCAGGCGCCAAAGCCAACGGCAATGGTGCAGACTGGCAAATCAATCAGGTGCGCACGCACTACCTGAGCCGAGAAGATCAGGCCACTTTGCAAAACGGCGAGCTCAGTGTTCGCTTTGCGGATTGGAAAAAACCGGTCGGCATTCATGCAAACGTTGACACTCATGCAATCGTTGACACTCAGGCAACCAAGACAGAGCAACAGGTCAAGCCAAAGAGCTGGTCCAAAGACTTTCTGGCAGACGACAATTACCGCCAACTCGCCGGTGAATTATGCCGCAGCGGCCAAGCTCAGGCGCATGGCCAAAGCGCTGTCGCGCAGGTACAACTGCTTCGGGGTAAGGACAGCAAAGCGGCAGCCGGAACTTTTGCCGCAGCGGACCAAGCGGTGAATTATTGTTCTTACCAGAATTTTTATCTGCAGATCAAACGTTAAGGAACGAGTTAAAAAAAACCGCTTGACAGAAAATTCTAAATCAGTGAGTTTGAAAGCACAGCCGGTTTTCGGTTTGAGTCACACACCATCATCACCCGCAGCGACGCGAAGGCGCCTGCAACCAGATAGGAGGGGAGTTATGCTGAAATGCGCAGTCAATCTTAGCAACTATCGCTACTCCCCTTACTACCTCTCCGAGTGGTTTAATAATTAGCCAGCCCTCTGCCTGACGCAGAGGGACGCTTCACAGATCCCGGCTTTACGGCAATAACCGATGTGCATGCTAACGCGTACTCCCTGCGGGCATGTGCTGATGTTATTGGTGATCTGTGCAGAGCCTGTCACTCCGGATCCGCCTGTGCGGCCCCCTCTTCGTCATTTTTCTGAACATAAAAACTAGCTTGCCTGCAGGCAACATTTGATCCAGAGGAATGAGTATGTACACAACAAAAATGAAGCAACAACAACGCCATATGCTGGCCGCCACCCTGAAAAAATCGGCCCTGAAAAAAACGGCACTGTGCAGTGCGCTGCTGCTGGCTTTTTCCGCGCAGGCTCAACAAGCTGCAGTCGCCGAAGGTGCTGAAGCCGAAAAGAAAATTGAAAAAATTGAAGTCACCGGCTCACGTCTCAAAGGCGTCGATATGGAAGGCGCGAACCCACTGCAGGTGTTCACTGCCGAAGAGCTGATGAACAAGGGCTACGACAGCGTTGCCAGTTTCCTGCGTGACCTGCCGCAAGCCGCGAGCGCTGGTACCTTCACCGAAAACGGTAACGTCGGTGGCTCTGATGGCACGCCACCGGGCGCGGCCGGCGTTAGCTTACGCGGTCTGGGTTCCAGCTCAACGCTGGTGCTGGTGAACGGTCGCCGCGTCGCAGTCGATTCATTCTCTAACGGCTTTGATTCCTTTGTGAACGTCAACGCCATTCCGATGACCGCCATCGAGCGCATTGACGTGCTGACCGACGGCGCCGCCTCCGTGTACGGTTCTGACGCTATCGCCGGCGTCATCAACTTCATCCTGAAAAAAGACTATGAAGGCCATGAAGTCAGCGCCTTGTACGGTGACGATTCAGCCGCCGGTGACTTTGGTCGTTACAACTTCACTTATACCGGCGGTTTCGCCACTGAAAACTCCAGCACCACAGTAGTGCTGGATTATTTCAAACGCGACGAACTGATGAATGCCGATCGGCCAATCGATGTCACATTCAAATCATCAACCCGCGTCACCATTGACGGCAAAGATTATGCCGAGCCTTGGTGTGGCAGCAAAACCAGCAATGGCGGCACCCGCTGTCAGTACGATTATGTTGGCGAGCGGGCTATTCAGCCAGATACCAAAAACGTCGGTGCCACGCTGAACCATATTTACCGCCTCGGTGGTGAAAAAGAACTGTTTGTTGAAGCTATGTATCAGCAAAATAGCGGCCATTCTTATGATTCTGCCGGCTCTTTTGACCTGCGTGTGCCAGGCAGCCTCAGCACAGTGCCGCAATGGGTCCGCGATATCGATGCGAAAAACGGTTCTGTCGGCACTATCCGCATCCGCTCGCGTTATCCGGAAGTGCGGATGCAAGAATACGACAGCAACAGCTACCGCCTGCTCGCCGGTCTGCGTGGTGAAACCACATTGTTTGGCAGCAGCGACAGCTGGCGCTGGGAAACCGCCGCAACCATCGGTAAATCAGACAACGAAGTGCTGCACACCAGTGGTTATTTCCATCTGGACCGCGTGGCTGCAGCCAATGCCAATGGGCAGTTCAATCCGTTCAATTTAGGCCGTGACACCAAGCCCGACGTACTGGCCAGCCTGCGTGAACTGGCGCCGCGGACCGGTGAATCTGATGTGAAATCAGTCGATTTTAACTTCAGCGGTCAACTCGGTGAATTACCAGCCGGCCCGATCAGCGCGGTATTTGGTGGTGAATGGCGCAGCGAAGAGATTTTTGACCGTCCGGCGCTGGTGGCGCAACAAGGTCTGGTCAGTACTTTAGGCGCCAGTGATGCTGCAGCCGATCGCACGCAATATGCAGGTTATGCCGAATTTAACCTGCCGCTGACCGAACAACTTGATGCGATCACCGCTGTCCGTTATGACCACTACAGCGATTTTGGTGGCGACGCCAACCCGAAACTGTCGCTGCGTTACAAAGCAACCGAAGATCTGATCCTGCGTGCCAGCTGGAGTACCGGCTTCCGTGCACCGTCTTTATCTGAACTGGGCGCTGGTACTTCATTAGGCTCGAACTACATCGACTGTGGTAGCGGCAAACCATACAACGGTCTTTGCGGCAGCTTCGGTGCTCAGGCCGGTGAACTGGAATTTGACCAGGAAACGCTGGGTAACCTCGGCCTCGATGCAGAGAACTCTGAAGCCTGGAACGCCGGTTTATCCTGGAACCTGACCGACGACCTGAACGTGACAGTCGACTACTGGCGCTATGAACACACCGATATCGTTGATGTTGATGCCAACACCACGTTAAAAGCCTGTCTGGCCGGCACCGCACCAACAGTCACCAATGCTGATGCTTTAAATGGCGCCTTTGGTTGCGTCAAAGACTCCGGTGGCGATCTGACTTTCTTACGCACCGGCTTCTTTAACGTCGGCGCGCAGGAAACCGACGGTATCGACGTCAAACTGAAATATGGTTTTGACAGCAGTGTCGGTCGTTTCACCACGACTATTGCCGGCACCCGTACCTTAAGCTACGAGCGTCAGCTGACAGCAGATGATCCGGCAGAAGATCTGCTGGGCAAACTCAGTGGTGCCAGCGAAATCGCCCGGCCGGAATTTGTCGGTGACGCCGCGATTGACTGGGAACTGCAAGACTGGAACGCCAGCATCAGCACGCACTATGTCAGCTCGCTCGGCGACGGCGACTTTAAGTTTGATAACGAGACGGTGAAATCCTGGCTGACCTTAAACGCCAGCGTCGGTTACAACATCACCGACAAACAGGATGTGCAGTTCGCCGTGCGTAACCTGACCGATAAAGAACCACCGTACGCCTCATCGCCAACCAACGGCTATGCCAGCTCAATCCACGACTGGCTCGGTCGCGTCTGGACTGTGCGTTACACTGTGAAGTTCTGATAAGGGTTTAACCAACATAAAGGGTCGGTAGCGCTTTGCTTACCGACCCTTTTCTTTATCCAGCGATCACAAAATACACCACCGTCACTGCATCTTGATAAAACCCGAGTGAAGCGATGTGTAGTAACAACCGGTAATCACGTCCATCAACCATGCACCGGTCTGCTTTCGCGCTGCATCAGCAGACTGAGCGCACAAGGCAACACCGTCAGCGTCAGAATAGTCGCAGCAAATAAACCACCGATAATGGCGTAGGCCATCGGCCCCCAAAATACCTGAGTCGCGATCGGGATCATACCGAGAATAGCCGCGGCAGCGGTCAGCAAAATCGGTCGGGCCCGGTGCCGGGTCGCGGCCATAATGGCGTCGTCCCGCGCCATGCCTTGCTCGACATTGCTATCCACTTCGCTAATCAGGATCACCGCATTACGGATAATCATGCCGGCTAATGCAATACAACCCAACAACGCGACAAACCCCATCGGTGTGCCGGTCGGCAACATCGCCAGCACAATGCCAATCAGACCAAAAGGTGCAGTAATAAATGCCAGCAAGGTGCGCGAAATACGCTTGAGCTGGATCATTAATAACACCAGCATCACCAGCATCGTCAGCGGCAGCACGGCAAAAATCGACGCATTGCCTTTCTCCGACTCGGCCGCAGCACCGCCGACTTCCAGCTGATAACCAGCCGGCAGCTGCGCACTAAAGGCTGCAACATCAGAGGCCAGACTGTTGACCACGCCCTGCGCGGTCATGCCCGGCGCCACATCGGCCTGCACTGTGATAAAGGCCTGGCGTTGCCGGCGCCAGACCATCGGATCGGCCAGGCCATAACTGACTTTGGCAATTTGCCGCAGCGGCACGGCGCGGCCATCCGCGGTGCGGATCTGCAGGTTCGCCACAGTGGCTAAATCTTCGCGTTCATTGCTCTGACCCCGTACCACCACATTGACCAGCCGTTTGCCATCGCGCACCGACGTTAAAGTCTGGCCAGAGAAAATAGTCGCCAGCGCCGACGCCACGTCTTCGGAACTAAAACCAGCGGCGCGGGCTTCGGTTTGATTCACTTCGACCAGTACAGTGCGCTCCGGCTCACCGGCAGTCATATTGACATCACGGGTATTGGGGTTCTGACCAATGACTCCGCTGAGCGCTAAGGCTTGCGTGCGCACCACATCAATATCCGGCCCCATCACGCGGTATTTCAGCGGCCAGCCGACTGGTGGCCCCAGTTCCAGCGGCGACACCCGTACCACCAGATCGCTGAATTGCTCTAGCACCAGGGCATCGAGGCGCTGACGCACTGCATCACGCTCGTTCAGGCCTTTGGTTACCACGACAATTTGCGCCACATGTTCATGGCTAAGCAGCACATCCATCGGCAGATAAAACCGGATAGCGCCGGAGCCGATATAGCTGGAAAAATAGGCCACATCGGGGTCAGCTTTGAGCATCTGCTCAATTTGCGCGGTGCGGCGTGCGGTTTCCGCCTGCGCGCTGTTTTGCGGCAAGTTGATACTGATCAGCAGCTCAGGCCGGTCGGACGCCGGGAAAAACTCTTCCTGCAGCTGACCCGCGCCAAGCAGTGACAGCGCAAAAATCCCCAGTGCCAGCGCGATACTTTTGCCACGATGGCGCAGCGCCTGCCCAAGTAAACGGTCGTAGGCCAGCGCAAAACGCCCCGGCGCCGGATGTGCCGCGCCCGGCGTGGCTTTTAATAACCAAACGCCTAACAATGGCGAAAACAACACCGCGACAATCCAGGAACTAACCAGCGCAATCAGCACCACCATAAACAACGAGAAACAATATTCACCGGCACTGGAGGAGGCAAAACCGACCGGAATAAAACCGGCGATCATCACCAGCGTGCCGGTCAACATCGGAAATGCGGTGGTTTCATAGGCATAAGTAGCGGCACGGCGTAAATTCCAGCCGGCTTCAAGCCGCGACACCATCGCTTCGACTGTGATCATCGCATCGTCTACCAACAGACCCAGCGCGATAATCAGCGCCCCCAGCGAAATTCGCTGCAGGCCAATGTCCGCCAGTTCCATGCCGACAAAGGTCATCGCCAGCACCACCGGCACCGACACCGCAACCACCAAGCCGGCTCGGGTGCCGAGCGAGACAAAAGATACCGCGAGCACGATGACAATAGCTTCAATCAGTACTTTAAGGAAACCACCGACGGCGTCTTTGACCACCGCCGATTGGTCGGCCACCACGTGCAACTCAATACCATGCGGTAAGTCAGCGGCAAGCCGGGTCATGCTGGCGCGGATCGCCTGACCGAATTCCAGCATATTGCCGGTTGGCGCCATTGAAATGGCGAGGCCGAGCGCTTTATCGCCGTTAACCTTAAACAGCGGCACCGGCGGTTCGGCCAGCTGACGCGACACGGTCGCAATGTCGGACAAGGCCACAAAGCGGTCGCCGAGGCGCAGCGTGATATCACGAATACTTTGTTCAGAGGTAAAGGCACCGCTGACCCGCAAGCTGATGCGTTCTTTGTCGGTGCGCACCACACCGGTTGGCGTCACGGCATTTTGCGCCTGAATGCTTTGCATCACCATCATCGGGTCCAGACCAAGCCCCGCCATCCGCCGGGGTGAGAATTCGACGACGATCTGCTCTTCTTCCACGCCTAAGATGTCAATTTTACCGACGTTCGGCACCTGCAGCAGCGCAGTGCGCATGGTTTCGACATATTCACGCAGTTCGCGCGGGCTAAAACCGTCGGCGACAAAGCCAAAGATAGTGCCGAAGGTGTCGTCGAACTCGTCATTGACGCCTGGAGGCGACACGCCGACGGGCAAACTGGGCGCCAGATCCTGCATTTTTTTCCGTACTTTGTACCAAATGTCCGGCACCATTTCCGGCGGGGTATTGTCTTTCAGCGCCAGAAACACCAAAGCCTCGCCGCTTTTGGTGTAGCTTTCGACAAAATCCAGATACGGAATTTCCTGCAGCTTTTTCTCCATCGGCTCTGTGACCAGATTCATCGTATCCAGCACAGTCGCACCGGGCCAACCCGCTGATACTACGGCAGTTTTAATGGTAAAAGCCGGATCTTCATTGCGTGGCAGCCGGTCATAGCTCAACACCCCACAGACCATCACTACCAGCAGCAAAAAGGCGACTAACTGCTGATTGGCCAGTGCCCAGGCCGATAAGTTAAAGCCTTGCTGCTTCTCGTCCGGTGTTGTCAGCGGCATACTCATGCTTTTGGCTCCGTCAGCAGACGCACCGTCAGGCCTGGCCGCAGCTTGCCAACCCCTGCCACCACCACACGCTCACCGTCGGTTAAACCGCTACTGATAAAGACTTCAGTGTCAGAATAGCGGCTGACGCTGACCTTTTTTAGCTGTAGCTGAGAGCTTTTTGGGTCTACCACATACACCGCCGGCTCTGTACCGTCGCGCGTCATCGCGCTCGCCGGCACCACCAGCTGGTCGGAGGCCGGTTTGTCGATACTGCCCTGTACTGTGGCACCAAAACCAAAGGCTGCGGCCGGTTGTTCCAGCGTGACGCGCACGCGAATGGTGCGGGTCACCGGATCTGCCACCGGGCTGACGTCCCGGATACGGCCAATAGCCTGGATAGACGGATCGGATAATAGACTGACTAAGACAGTGGGATGGCCGGCTTTACTGTTGACCAGACTTTCTGACACATCAAACACCGCATCGCGACCGGCCAGCGCCGCCAGCCGCACCACTTCCTGACCGGCACTGACCACCTGCCCCGGATTGGCCGTCACTGCCGACACTACGCCCTCACTGGTGGCGGTCAACGCGGTAAAATTCAAACGGTCCTGCGCACTGGTGACGTTGGCTTCAGCACTTTGACGGGCCGACAAACTAGCTTCATGGTCAGACTCCGCCTGCTCTAACTGCGCTTCAGAGACTGCACCGCCCGGCGCCAGTTGTTTGAGCCGTTTGAAATTCGATAACGCCAGTTTCTCTGCGGTCACGGCACTGTCGAGCTGTGCTTTTGCTGCTTTTAACTGGTTTTCACTGTCGCTTGGATCCAGCGTCGCAATCACATCGCCGGCTTTGACCACGGCGCCGACATCGACTAAACGCTTGACGATACGGCCATCAATCCGAAAGCCCAGACTGGTCTCTTCCGAAGGCCTGATCTCACCGGTTTGCACCAATTTTTCTGCACCGGTACCGGCGCTGACGACGACAGTTTTGACCGGGCGGACCGTCTCGGCCGGTGCTGGTGGCGCTTCAGAACAAGCACTAAGCAAAGATAGCGTGAACAAGCCACAACTTGCCGCTAACAGACGGGATAAATCGGGAAAAACAGACATAAGAGCTCCTATGAGTACATGACCACCGGCAGGTGGCGTTCCATCCTTGTGAATGATTCAGATTGAACCATCAATTCCTGTGTGACATGACAAATGAAAGGCCCGCGACCGGGGCCTAATCAGTGTAGTTGCGACAAAATTGTATCCAGACTTCGCCGAGCATTTTTTTCGCTGCATTCAGCGTCTGGCGGCCTTCTACCTCATCCTGGTCCAGCGCCAGCCGTGAACCGGCAATGCCAAAATGCAGCAGCAGGTTCAGGGTTCTGTGCAGCTCTGGCGCTGCGGACGGCGGGAAAAACGGTGCAGCCGCGCTGCAGAAAAACTGCAGATGCCGGACGTTATCCTGCTGTTCCAGATTCTGCATATCTTTATCGGTGGCAGCACCAGCCCAAATATCGCGCACCACCGGATCGTCGCGAAACAGCTGATAGTGTTGCTCCAACACTTGCAAAAACAGCATCGACAATTGCTCGCGGTTGCTGACCGGTTCGGTAAAAATCTGCGCCAGCCGCAGCTGAAACTGTTCTACATAGTACTGACCCAGTGCTAACACTATCGCGGCTTTATTACGGTAGTACTGATACATCGAACCCGGCGTGATACCGGCCACTTCAGCGATCTCGCTGATCGTCAGATTGGCGCAGCCTTTCTCCAGAATGATGGCTCGGGCTGCAGCCAGAATTTGGTCCGCACGCTGTTTACTGCGCTGCTGCTGTGGCGAGCGCACCACAGGTTCATTGGTTTGGTCCATGACAAAGCCCTAAATCTGAATATTTTTCAGATTTTAGCTCAGATTAAAAAACCAGCACAAGCAAAATCTGAAAATGTTTCAGGTTTTATGCAAGTGGGAGTTCACTTTGGGGCAGAATATGCAGTAATAGAATGAAGTAGGCGCAGTAGTTCGGCAGCCTCTCTGTCATAGCGGCTGGGTGCTAGAAGCTGACATTCTTTAATTATCATGTACGGCGTGTGACGCCCAGCGGGCGTTGCTTGCCGGTACCTACCGCCCCGACATGAGTGTAGGTACGGTCAGCAACACTCTGTGTGCGACAACCGTTGTGCGACAACCGGTGGGTTTCGCTGCGCTCTACCCACCCTACGAGCCAGCGGCCCGATCGTAGGGTGCAATGAGCAAAGCGAATTGCACCTTTGACACCTGTCGCAGCGTCAAACAGCCTGAACGGAATGTCTGCAATTCGCTTAAAGCTGCTGTCCCATACTCCAACAAAGCCAGCATCGGCAGCCACGGAGTGAACGCGGGAGGCGCGAACTGGCGAACGTAGTGGTGGCGGCGGTGGCTTTGCCACGACAGGTGGGATTTTCTCTTATAACGGTCACACTCAACTGCCAGCAATTACAAAGCGTGGTGCCGTTCAGCTTTCAATGGTGTCAGTTTGGTGAATTGTCGTCACGGGACTAGATCACAGCAAAACCCGCCGCCACTTGCTCGAATAAGTCAGCTTGATCCAATACTTTACTCATCAACAAAGCGCCTTCCAACGCCGCCAGGACTGATGCGGCTCGTGCTTTTGCGTCATCGCCGGTAAAGACTTCACTGGCCAGCCAGTCTAAATTCAGCGTAAAAAACCGCCGGGTTTCCAACCGGATTGGCTCAGGCAATACATCGGATTCACTGGCAAGCTGGCCGCACAAACACATTTTTTGGTCGTGTAACAACGCCTGGCGAAACAGCGCCACATAGGCCTGAAGCCGGTCGTTGGCGCCTGGATATGTCGTCACTATAAGCGCCAGCTGTTCGGCAAACCGCGTGGTATACCGGCTGGCGATGGCCACACCCAGATCAGTTTTAGTTGGGAAATGGTAATGAATACTTGCGCTTTTTATACCAATTTCCTGCGATATCTCGCGGAAACTAAAGGAGTTATAGCCTCCGGCCCGCACCTGCGATTCGGCGATATCCATAATTTTTTCAGCGGTTGAACCAGCCATAACAGCCCCCTTTTGTCTTATGTGATGCGGCGCAGCATAACAAATTTTTCTACCTATCAAAAGGTAGGTATTGACAGCAAACCGCCAGATCTATATTTTGCTCACCAAGCCACCTACCTATCGATAGGTAGCTAAACATCAATCAACCTGAAGGAGAACAGCATGCAACAGATCGCGTTAATCGTCGGTGGTTCCAGTGGTATTGGCCTGGCGACAGCCCGGTTACTGGCCGCAGCAGGCACGCCGCTGTTATTAGTGGGCCGTGATTACGACAAACTATTGGCTGCGCAAACCGAACTGAAACAACTCAGCGGCGCTGGCGTCGAGATTGCGCCAGTGGATTTATATGACACACAGGCAGTCCAAGCCTTTATCTCGCAACTGGCTGCAGAATCACGTCATATTCAATATTTGGTGAACGCAGCCGGCTACTTTAAACCGGTCAGTTTTCTTGACCACAGCCCGGCGGATTACGCGGCACAGATGGACATCAATCAGGCATTTTTCTTTATCACCCAAGCGGTTGCGAAGAACATGCAATTGCACGGCGGCGGCGCCATCGTCAATATTGGTTCGATGTGGGCCCATCAGGCGGTCAAAGCGACACCGTCGTCGGCCTACTCGATGCAAAAGGCCGGCTTGCACGCGCTGACTAAAAATCTGGCGATAGAACTGGCTGAATATGGTATCCGTGTCAATGCGGTTGCTCCGGCGGTCGTGTTGTCGACCATTTACAAATCATTTATCGCTGAAGCCGAGATCCGCGACGCCCTGGCCGGTTTTGCCGGTTTCCATCCATTGGGCCGGATCGGCACACCACTGGATATCGCGCAAACGGTGTTTTTTCTGTTATCTGATCGAGCCAGCTGGATCAGCGGTACTATTGTCGATGTGGATGGTGGTGTGATGGCGGGCCGGAATTAAAACGGCAATTTCCGCAAAGTGATTGGAGACTCTAATGCTGAATATGAATTTTGCCGAACGTGTGGTGATTGATACCACAACACTGCCGTGGCAACCGAGCCCGATGGCGGGCGTGCAGCGAAAGCCATTGTCGCGCGGCGGCGCAGAATCTGGCCATGCCACCAGTCTGGTATCTTATGCCGCCGGCTCCAGCTTTCAATCGCATCCGCATCCGGGTGGCGAGGAAATTCTGGTGCTGGAAGGCGTGTTCAGTGATGAACATGGTGACTACGGCCCTGGCTCTTACCTGCGTAATCCGCCGGGTAGCCAGCATGCGCCTTTTAGCCGCGACGGCTGCACTTTGTTTGTCAAACTTCATCAGTTTGATCCGGCCGATCAGGCCACAGTGCGGATTGATAGCAAAAATACCGCTTGGTTACCCGGACATGGTGGTTTACAGGTGATGCCGCTGCATAGCTTCGAAGGCGAACATACCGCGCTGGTGCGCTGGCCGGCCGGTGAGGTGTTTCTGCCACACCGCCATTTTGGTGGCGAAGAAATACTGGTGCTGAGCGGGACTTTTTGTGATGAATTCGGTGAATATCCGGCGCTGAGCTGGCTGCGCAGCCCGCATTTGAGTCAGCACACGCCTTTTGTCCGGGAAGAGACCATCATCCTGGTGAAAACCGGACACCTGCCGTTTGCTTAACAAAGCTTGCTCCAGCGGATGCGCCGGAGCAAGCCGATTGGCCTGCCCTTAGAACCTGAACTGACTCACTTTCGCATCCAGAACCGCAGCCACTTGTTTCAGATCGCCGGAAGTTCTGGCGGTCAGATGGGTCGCCTGCGTGTTTTCTTCCGACATTTGCGCAATAGTTTCCACCTTCAGCGCCACCTCGGCAGCCGCCGCGGCCTGATCGCTCAAGGTTTGCGTCATCATCAGCACCATCTGCTCGACATTGGCGGAACGCTCACTGATGCTGGCAATCGCGACACCGGCTTCAGTGGCAAGCAACACACCCTGTTCGACTTGTTGTGTGCCACGTTCCATGTTGTTCACCACCAAAGTGGTACCAGTCTGGATGCGTTCAATCATCTGGGCAATTTCACGGGTAGAAGTTGCGGTACGCCCGGCCAGACTGCGCACTTCATCTGCGACCACGGCAAATCCACGACCGGATTCGCCAGCGCGCGCCGCTTCAATCGCCGCATTGAGTGCCAGTAAGTTGGTTTGCTCAGCAATGCCGCGGATCACATCGACAATACTGGAAATCGCTTTGGCGTTATCCCCCAACGACACCACACTGGCCGACGCTTCGCGCACCGTCGCGGCGATATTCTGCATACTTTGCACGGTGTCGTGGATCACTTTACTGCCCGCGACCGAGGCTTTGCCGGATGCTTCGGTTTGAATTCTTGCCTCTTGCGCATTATCCGACATCTGACTGACGCTGACCGTCAGTTGCTCCATCGCTGCCGCCATCGATGCCGCGGCATGACTTTGATCGGCGCTGGAGCCTGCCAGTTGGGTACTGGATGCAGCGATATCATTGGCGGCAACCATCAATTGACCTGCGCTTTGCTGCACTTCGCGCAGCATCGCGCCCAATTGCCGCGATAGCTCGATTGCACTCTGCGCGATGCGACTCAGTTCATCGTCGCCGCGTTCACGCACATGTGCGCTGAAATCGCCCGACGCCAACACGCTCATATCCTGCTCCAGATTGCGCGCCCGACTGGTTAAATCGCGGGCAAAACCGGCAATCAGCCAGCCGACGAACAGCAGAATACCGACACCCAAAACGAGTAACTGATACAACTCAAACCAGAGACTGTCAATCCGCGCCAGCAATCCCTTCTCCAGTTTTGCCGTCAGGAAATTTTCCAGATCGAGTAATTCAGCCAGAATTTTATCGACCTGAATCAGCTGGTTTTCGACCTGGGTTTTATCGAACTGACTATTAAAATTAACCTGCTGTAACTGGCCGGTAAATGCGTCCAGATTTTTAACGATGGGTTCCCAGTTCTGCAGTAGATCCCGCGCCGCCTGCGGGTCAACATCATTGGCTAATTCCAAATCGTTATTGATGCGTTGCAGCATTTTCGGGATTTCGCGCTGCACGGTACTTTCCATTCGCCCCAGGCGTTTGTCGCCAACAGCACCGGCAGCCAGCGTCGATGACAAAGAGCCACGCAGTTGCTGCAGCGATTCAGCCAAAGCCGGCACGCTATCCACCACGGTGATCATCATGTAATAAGTACTGGCATCCGGGTCCAGCAACAAACCACTGTCACCGGCAATATGATGTCTGAATTCATACACCAGACCAATCATCTCGATATGCGCCAGAGAATTCTGACTCGCCGACATTTGTGGCCACTGCTGACGCACGTCCCGCCACTTGGTTGAAAACTCGTCGATTTTGTCCTGCCATTGCTCTACATGCATCAGCAGAGTCGTTTTGTTCAGCTGCTCTAACGCTTGTTCAACCTTCCCGGCGTCGGCCTTGGCTTGTGCCCTGGCACTTTCATCACCGTTCAGGGCTAACGCCGTCGAAGTCCGGTGATCGGACATAGCCCGGCTGACCGGTGTTAACGCTGAAATAAATCGTTTACCGGCGAGCTCCGTTTCATCCCGTTCGATATAGGCCAAATCAGCTAAAAGCGAATTCAGCAATAACAACAAACCAGGCAAAATTGATGCGGTAAAAATCAGTAAAAATTTGCTTTGAAAACTTAAGTTGCGGGACAAACGGATCGCAGGACCAATAATAAAATTCAGCATCACCAGGACTCTCCTCAAGGTGCAGACATGCGCTAAAGATGAAGTCCTTTTGACGAATAGTAAATAGCAATCCTTTGATTATATTAAATTAATATTCGAGCCAGTCAAAGCTGGAACGATTAAGGTACAAATGAACAATTAATGTAAATCAGCAAGCCAAAACCAAATGTAGGAAGATTCGAGCTGTTTACAATATTCCCTGTTTTGCCAGGTCGTAAACAAAGCAGCGTTAGCCAACAGCGCTGCAAATGGAGCTTTGTGCTAACTTTGGCATCTGGATCCGCAGGGAAAAACCTGTGTCCGCATTTAACTCCAGTTGACCTTTTAACTTTTGCGTCACCAGATTAAACACGGTAAACAAGCCAAGCCCAGTAGCCCCACCAGAGCGGTTCGTGGTGACAAAAGGCTCAAAAATCTGCGCTTTAATCATGTCTGCAACGCCACAACCATTGTCAACATACAAGAAGTCCAGACCATTTGCATCCATCCGCACTCGGATCTGGATCAGCGGTTCAGGCGTTTGGCCAAATGCATGCTGAATACTATTCATAATCAGGTTGGTCAGGATTTGGGCGTGCACACCCGGAAAGGTAGCAAAGGTCAGCGCATCATCTGCATCAATCTCTACCTTTACTTTGTTACTTTTCAAAAATGACTTCAGCGTTGAAATCACTAACAGGTAATAGGCTTTTAATCTGACGACGCCAAACTCATCTGAGTATTGGTCAGCCGATGACTTTTTAAAATTCTCCACCAACTCGCCCGCCCGCAACAAATTGCGCTCCATCAGAGCGGTTAATTCAGTAGAGGATTGATGAAACAACCTGAGTTGCTCAACGGTCAGCTGCCGCTGCGAAATGGCTTTGCCCAGTGTACGGAGATCTTCAGAGATGGAGCTGACCGCTGTGATAGCGATGCCGAGCGGAGTATTGATTTCATGGGCAATACCACTGACCAACACTCCCAACGAGGCCATTTTTTTCGACTCGATCAATTTATGTTGGGTTTGTTGCAAGTCACTGAGGGTGCGCTCCAGCTCTGCGGTTCGTGCCGATACTTTTTCTTCCAGCGCATTGTTCAGCAGCAACAAACGTTGCTCATAATCATGTCGCTGCAGTTCAGCCGCGATCCGGCCAGACAATAACTGAAACAGCATTTTGGTTTGCGCCCCATCCGGCACTTCTTTTTCATACAAACCAACGATCAGACCAATCACTGCTCCGGCAGCATTCAGCAGCGGTGTACCGATGTAAGCTTCAATCTTCATATCAATTAACAGCTGGTCATCGGGAAACACATTACAGACCTGCCGTGGATAAAAGCACACGCTGTTGTCTGCCACATTGGCGCAAGGCGTATTCAGCAAGGAATAACTGAAATTCTCCGCGCGTTGTCCTTTGGCGATCAGTGCGATAGTCGAGGCCTGGTAGCTATCCAAATCAAGCCGGGCGACAAAGGTATAGTCAGCACCAATGATGTCATGCAGGTGGCCGGTAATGGCGACAAAAAACTCATCACCATAAGTATTGGTGATGCCTTCAATGACTTTACGCAGTTGTTCATCAATCATCCGGGAGTCCTTTATCAACGCATCGGTGATATCTCGTCCGGATATCAGAGTAATGCATTCCCGGAGCATCTGAGGTGAATTAAGCTATTGCGCAGATAAAAAAAACCGCAGACTGAGCTGCGGCTTTTCAAGAGATTCGTCGGTTAGACTGCGCGGCGACGCCAAAACATGGCTGCAGCGGCGATAGCCAATAACACACCCGTTGGGCCTGTTGGTACCGGATTGCTAGCGATTTGCGGCGGCAGTTCCGTCACTTTGACATCATCGATAAAGTTACCGATAGTGCCGTTATTGCCGGAAGTAAAACGCAGCAAACTGCTGGTATTGCCGGCGGTGAAATAACCGGTAAACAGACGCCATTCAGCAGTGCTGTGGTCCGTCATGATCTGGTTCAGATCTGCCACTGACACGCTGAACACTTCGTTGTCGCTGGCGCGGGCGCGGTAGGCGAAACTCAGTTGATAACGTGCACCGCTGACGGTATTGAAAGTCTGGAAAATCGACCAGGCGCCGTTATTGCTGCCGTGGGCATTTAATTCAATAAACTGTTGACCGCTATATGCCTGAACACCGGCATAACCACGCCAGATCTCCAGATTGCTGCCATCCCAGCCATTCACCTGATCGGCACCAAACCAGCGCCAGCTGTTGTTGCCAATCACGTTGTCTTCAAAGTTACCATTAGCGATCACAGTTGCCTGTGCTGAAGTACCAGCCAGTGCCAGGAATAACGCAGAAATTACAGCCCATTTCATACAACACAGTCCTCTGTACAACCTGAAAGTGGCGCGCATGCTATCAGTTTGTTTCAGGCCTGACCAGTATGTTTTTTAATCATTACATAAGTCATTGAGCTGGTTAAATTTTATTCTTTTCGTCCGTCACAGACACAAGCGATAACCCACTCCGGCTTCGGTTTTTAAATAATGCGGTGCAGTTGGATCGTCACCCAGCTTTTGCCGTAAGTGACTGACAACTATCCGTAAATAGTGAGTATTGTCGCCATGACTGGGGCCCCAGATTTGCTCGAGCAGCTGTTTTTGCAGCACCACTTTGTGTACTTGCTGCGCCAGAGCGGCGAGCACCGCATATTCTTTCGGTGTTAACTCGACGCTCTGACCAGCCACCTGCACCTGCCGCAGTGCCAAATCAATCTGCAAATGGCCGTCGCTCAGCACCGGCGAGGCCGTCTGCACTAGGCGATCGCGCAGCTGCGCCCGCACCCGTGCCAGCAACTCTTCGACGCTAAACGGTTTGGTGACAAAATCCTGTGCGCCCAAATCCAACGCCTGAATTTTATCGCGATCGCTGGCGCGTACCGACAGCACGATGACCGGCACTTTGCTAAAACTGCGCAGTTCCGCCAACAATTCACTGCCATCCCCGTCCGGCAGACCTAAATCCAGCACCAGCAAGTCCGGTTGCTGGCGCACCGCAGCGGCTAGCCCAGACTCGACACTGTCCGCTTCGACTACTTCATAACCGACACTTTTCAGCGCAATACGCAGCATTTTGCGGATCTGGACCTCGTCGTCGACCACCAGTACTTTTGCGCTCACACCATCTCCTCCTGCGCCTCACGGCACTGCGCCGGCAGCGGTAATTCCACGACAAAACAGGACCCCTGACCGCTCTTCGCGGCACGGGCTTCGACAGTACCGCCGTGCGCACCAATCATGCCGCGGCAAATCGCCAGCCCCATGCCGGTGTTGTGGCGTTTGCTGTCGCCGTCAGCCACCACGTAAAACATATCAAAGACTTTTTCGCGTAAATCTGTCGCGATGCCTGGGCCCTGATCTTCAATTTCAATATGGCAGCAACGATGACCCTTATCCGTCCGCAGCTCGGCCGTCACGACGATAGGCACGTCCGGCGGACTGTAACGGGCGGCATTTTCCAGAATATTAAATAGCGCCTGCTCCAGCAATGCGGCATGGACAAACAATGGCGGCAATTCAGCACTGACCTGACACAACAATTCCTGCTGCGGGAAAAACCGTTTTAAGCGTTGCCGTGCACTGGCGAGGATATCATTGACCGACACCCAGTCGCGTTCCAATTTGAGCTGGCCATGGCCCAACCGGGTCATATCGAGCAGATTCTGGATATATCGGTCCAGCCGCTGGCTTTCACTCAAAATCGTTTGCAGCAGTTCATGCCGATCCGCCGCACTGATCTGCTGCTCCAGCACCAACAGGCTTTCAGCCGAGCCCATCATGGCGGATAAGGGCGAGCGCAAATCATGCGACACTGAACTTAACAATGCTGAGCGCAGCTGCTCCATTTCTGCTTTCACGCGCGAACTTTCCAGTTCACTGCTCAGGCTGATGCGTTGCCAGACCGAGCCGGCTTGTTGCAATAAGCTGGTGATCAAGCGCTCATCGTCCGGTCGCAGCACAGCCTGCTGAGTCGGAAACCGGACCATCAACACCGCCACAGCTTGCTGCTGCACTATTAACGGCTGTGCCGTCCAGACGCTGGCATTTAACGTATCACTGAAGCGGCCGGCCATAGCTTGATGCTGGCGACACCAGTCCAGCACCGCACCGTCAATCGGCAATAATGGCCCAGTGGCCGTAGGCAATAACTGCCACTGGTTTTCTGCTTTGATCGCCAGATGCACCGGCGCCTGCAGCGCACTGCTCAGTTGCGCCGCCAGCACCTGCGCCAGTTCTTCGGTCTGATGTACCACGGTCAGTCGAGCGGCAAAATCACGTTGAAATTCGGAAAAACGATTGGCGGCTTTCAGCAGTAAAAGCTGCTGGCGAATTTTTGATGCCGCCGGGCCACAGACCATGCCAATCACCAGCATAAAAATCAGCGTGGCCAGGTCGTCACTTTTATTCACGTTAAAGCTGAAATAGGGTTCAGTCAGAAAAAAGTTAAAACTGAAAAACGACAAGACGGCGGTAAAAATCGCCGGTCGCGCGCCGTATTTCAGGCCACAGGCCACCACCGCCAGTACATAAATCAGCACTAGATTGTCGTTATCCAGCACCCGGTGCAACACCAGTGCCACAGCGCTGGCGAGCGCCATTAATAGCGCGCCAACGCCATAACCGGTGGTCTGGCCAAAAGGACTGGCCGGCAATGGCAGTTCGGCATGGCTGCAGGCATCAGCGCGATACACTGACACTTCCAGCGGCAAGCCGCTATTGACCAGCTGCTGATACAAAGGTTTACGCCAGGGTTGCCACCAACGTAGCGTGCCGGCGCCGACAAGCACGGCACTGATCCGCTGCTCGGTGATATAAGGCCCGATGGTCTGCAAGGTGGAAGGTCCGCGCAGTACATCAGTGCTGGCGCCGAGTTCACGCGCTAAAGCAAAAGCCGCCTGCAGCCGTTGTTGCTGCGCCTGATATTGCATTGCACCGGTATCGACCCAGACCACGACCCAGGGTACCTGACGTTTTTCTGCCACGCGCCGGCCGATACGGATCAGATATTCATGGTCACGCCGGCTGGAGATCAGCACCAGCAGCTTGTCGGCGATGGTGTAGTCCTGGCTGGTCGCTTTGGCCTGTTGCTCAGTTTTTAGCTGGCTGTCGACATGGTGCATCACCAGCTTAATCGCCATTTCGCGCAGCGCCGTTAAGGTTTCCAGCTGGAAAAACTGCTGCTGCGCCTGTGTGGCAAAGTCACCCAGATAAACTTTGCCCTGCGCCAGCCGTTGCAGCAAATGCGCCGGCTCTAAATCAACAAACACCAGCTGATGCGCATCGTCGATAAACTGGTCCGGCACCGTTTCGCGCACCCGCACGCCGCTGACCTGCAGCACCAGGTCGTTCAGACTGGCGACGTGCTGGATATTCATCGTGGTGTAGACATCAATGCCGGCTTCCAGCAATTCGGCAATATCCTGATAACGGCGCTTGTGCCGGCTACCGGGAATATTGCTGTGCGCCAGCTCGTCGACCAGGATCAGTTTCGGTTTCTGTGCCAGTGCGGTATCCAGATCAAACTCGGTCAGCAGCTGGCCCTGATACTCAACTTCGCGCCGCGGCAGTAGCGGGAAATCACTGAGTAAGGCCGCAGTATGACTGCGGCCATGGGTTTCTATCAGTCCGACCAGCACCGACACACCTTGCTGTTGCAGCTCGCGCGCGGCCTCCAGCATGGCGCAGGTTTTGCCCACGCCCGGCGAAGCACCAAGGAAAATTTTCAACTGGCCGCCGCTTGGCGTCAGCGATTTTAACAACGCATCGGCCTGTTGCCGGCGAAGGTCAGGCTTTGATGCAGAGTATTGATGCTGCGATGGATAGCGGGTCGAACTCATTGCTTACATCCCTAGAAATTGCGACTCAGACGCAGTAACAGCCGATCATCACACAGCGCCGGACAAGCCTGAGCCGAGACGTCAGTGCCGGCGAAGCCTACCGCCCAGTCCAGCGTCAGCCACTGCGCCTGCAGCAGCAGACTCCAGTCCAGATAACTGCTAGCGGCAGTGTCGCCACCGAGAAAAGTGCTGAACTCATCGGCTGCTGCGAACCGGTTCAGCCCGGCATGCGCCTGCAGCTGCACAGTGGCAGTCAGCGCCTGTTGCCAGTCGGCGCTCAGGTAGCCAAATTTGCCGACACCAGTGGCGAAATAATTGTCGGTCAGCGCCAGACCCAAGGTCCAGGCGCCCAGACTCAGTTTGCTGTAGGCTTCCCAGTAGTTAAAGCCATTGCTGCTGTTATGGCCTTGTGGATAGCGGTACTGCATCAGGCCGAGATCCAGCGTCATGTCGTCATAAAGCGTCCATTTGCGCCCGGCCAGCAAATCCAGTTCCATGCTACCCTCACCAAAGCGGATATTGGAGGCCCAACTGCTGACATACCAGCCGTCCTGAGTAGCCAGCGTCAGGCTACCCTGCAACGCCATGCCCTCATTGGTTTGGGAGATGCCGCGAAACAGATAATCCGAGATATAAGTCAGATTGCCGCTGCTTTGCCAGCCGGATTGCACAGCGTCTGCCTGCGCACTCGAACCAAATAATGCTGCTACGGCACAAATTTTACCGAAACCAAATACGGCACGAGATAAAGCTTTCATAAAGATCCTTAAAAAAATAGTCATACCCGGTATGCGATACCCGGTATGCGATACGCGGTATCCGGTGCAATTCGCAGGCTCTTTGCCCCCTACAATCCTGTATCCGGTGCGTAGGGTGGATAGAGCGCAGCGAAACCCAGCACTTCAGCAGCAGATCACTGTCCTTGCTGCGGACAAGCCTGATCCAGCGCCAGATTCAGCGGCAACACGGCAATGCGCGGCTCGCCAAGCACACCCCACTGCGGCGCTTGGGTCTGTTGCGCTACCAAAGCAGCCACAGTCGCAGGTGCACAACCCCGGGCCTTCGCCACACGGTCAACCTGCAGTTGTGCCGACGCCGGGCTGATATGCGGGTCAACACCGGAGCCGGAACTGGCCAGCAGGTCCAGTGGCAGTGCCTCGGCTTTCACCTGATACAAAGCACTCAGACGCGCACTGTCAGCCGCCACCCGCTCGCGCAGCGCCGGGTTTGATGGCGCTAAGTTAGAACCGGCGGTATTCATTGGGTCGGTATTCACCGCACTCGGCCGGCCATGAAAATAGTGCTCAGCGCTAAACGGCTGTGCCACCAACACCGAGCCCAGCACCGAGCCCAGCACTTTGCCATCGGTACCATGAATCAAACTGCCGGCAGATTGTGCCGGAAACAGCAGTTGATTCAGCAGCGTCACGCCGCCGGAATACAAAGCGCCACATAGCACCAACCCAGCCAGACTAAAGCGCAGCGCCGGTTGCCACACGGCATGCTGCGCAACAGGCGCATCGTCTGGCGTGGTCACAGAAATAGGTTGAGCAAAAGCAGATTTAGAATTCATCTCAAAGCATCCAGTTCAGGCCAAGGTCAATCAGTTTGATCGCAGCAAAAGGCAGTAGCAGACCACCCAGTCCATAGATCAGCAGGTTATTACGCAGCAGTTTTTCTGCGCTGATGGCGCGAATGGCCACGCCTTTGAGCGCCAGTGGGATCAAAATTGGAATGATCACCGCATTAAAAATCAGTGCTGAGATCACCGCCAGTTGCGGATCTGGCAGCTGCATCAGGTTCAACAGGCCAATGCCTGGCATAGACGCGGCAAACACGGCAGGAATGATGACAAAGTACTTGGCCACGTCATTGGCGAGCGAAAAAGTGGTCAGCGCGCCGCGCGTGATCAGCAGCTGTTTGCCTACTTCGACCACCGCCAGTAACTTGGTTGGATCTGAATCCAAATCGACCATATTGCCGGCATCTTTCGCTGCCTGAGTACCAGAATTCATCGCGAGGCCAACATCCGCCTGTGCCAGTGCCGGCGCGTCGTTGGTGCCATCCCCGACCATCGCAACCAGATGGCCTTTGGCCTGCTCGGCCCGGATCAGCGCCAGCTTATCTTCTGGCCGCGCTTCAGCAACAAAGTCATCAACACCCGCCACCGCGGCAATAGCACCGGCAGTGATTGGGTTGTCACCGGTCACCATCACGGTGCGTACACCCAGCGCGCGCAATTTGGCAAAACGTTCCGCTACGCCGGGTTTGATCACGTCGGAGAGCTGGATCACGCCAAGGATCCGTTGTTGGGACACCACCACCAGCGGCGTGGCACCTTGCTGCGCGACTTTGCTGACAATGCCATCGAGCGCCTGTGGCACTGCCAGTCCCTGCGCTAATGCAAAGCGGCGGATCGCATCGCTGGCGCCTTTGTAGGCAAAAGCGTGAGCAAAGCCGCTATCTTTGCCAGACGACTCTGCCGCAGCGAGGCGTAAACCAGATAAGCGGGTTTCGGCACTGAATGGTACAAACTCGGCATCAATCGGCAATGTCGTGACATCACCAAGATCCCGTGCCAGTTTCACTACAGATTTGCCTTCCGGTGTTGGGTCCTGCAACGAACTCAGCACGGCAACGCGCACCAGTTCGGTCTGCGTCACGCCCGGCAGCGGCAGGAATGCTGTTGCCTGGCGATCACCGAACGTGATAGTGCCGGTTTTATCCAACAGCAAAGTGTCGATGTCACCGGCCACTTCCACCGCTTTACCCGATTTAGCAATCAAGTTAGCGGCTAAAGCGCGGTTCATCCCGGCGATGCCAATGGCTGGCAGCAGACCGGCAATCGTGGTCGGAATTAAACACACCAGTAAAGCGATGAGCAGCAGCGGGTCCAGTGTGATGCCAACAAATTCCGCCATCGCCGGTAACGTCGCAACCGCCAGCAAAAACACCAGGGTCAGCGCCGCCAACAACACGGTCAGCGCCAGTTCGTTGGGTGTTTTTTGCCGCTGAGTGCCTTCAACCAGCCGGATCATTTTGTCTAAGAAGCTGTGGCCGGATTCCGCCGTAACCTGCACTTCGATATGGCCACTCAGCAACATAGTGCCGGCGATCACCCCGGAATGGTCGGTGCCGGCTTCACGCAGCACCGGCGCCGATTCCCCGGTCAGCGCCGACTCGTTGATGGAGGCCACACCTAACACGATTTCGCCATCGGCTGGGATCAGCTGGCCGGCTTCAACCACCAACAGATCACCATTTTTCAGCGCGCTGGCATTAACCTGCGTCAGCTGACCGGCTTTGTTGCGCAAAGTCGCAGTTAAATCGCGCCGGGTGGCTTTTAAACTCGCCGCCTGATCGCGGCCTCTCGCTTCGGCGATGGCTTCGGCAAAGTTGGCAAACCAGACGGTAAAAAACAAAATCAGGCTGGTACAAAGCGCAAAACCATAAGGTTCGCCTTGTGCCAGGCGCTGTACCGTCATACCAAACGACAGCACAGTGCCAACCCAGACCACAAACATCACCGGGCTTTTAATGGCAAGCCCTGGCGCCAGTTTGCGCCATGCATCCAGACTGGCCGTCCGCACTGCGCTGGCGCTGATACGCATTGAATGATTCATCAGATACTCCGCTTCGAAACTCAATAATTAAGGCACTAACGCAGGTCAACAAGGGCTTCGCCAATCGGGCCAAGCACCATCGACGGCAGGAAAGACAGGAAATTCAGCAACAGGATCACCACCACCACAGTCACACCAAAGGTCAGGCTCTGCAGCGGTAAACTGGCTGCGCCGGGTGGCGTCACGGCTTTTCTCGCCAAACGGCCGGCAATCAGCAATGGGATCAGCAGTGGCAGATAACGACCCAGCAGCAGCGCGAGCACAGTACTGAGGCTCCACCATGGCGTGTTGTCAGCGAGGCCTTCAAAGCCAGAACCATTGTTGGCAAAGGCGGAGGTGTATTCATAAAACACCTGGGAAATACCGTGCAGACCCGGATTGCTGTTGCCGGTCCAGGCTGGAACGGACAGCGTGATCGCAGTCAACACAAGGATCACCGCGCTCGGCAGCACCAATAACAGGCCGAGCCAGCTCAGTTCGGTTTTCTCCAGCTTGCGGCCAAAGATCTCCGGCGTACGGCCAATCATCAGCCCGGCAATAAACACGGCCAGCCAGATGTAGACGATAAAGTTAATCAGGCCACAGCCAATACCGCCCCAGATCGCGTTAATCAGCATGCCGGCCCGGCTGATCAGGCCCGCCAGCGGATTCATTGAATCATGCATGGCATTGACCGAGCCGTTTGACGTCTGCGTAGTCAGTGTCGACCAGAGCGCTGACAAATCGGTGCCAAAACGCACTTCTTTCCCTTCCATGTTGCCACCAGTGGCGCCAAGGCCGGCAAAAGCCGCATTCGGCTGCAATTCGCTATAGACAGCCGCTGCGACAAAACACAGGCTCAGCACGGCCATCACGGCAAAGCTCATCCGGGCAAATCCCTGTCCTGCCGCAACGCTCAGGCCGGCATGTGTGCCTGAACCACCGGCAGCAGCGGCACGGCCTAACATGCCGCCCATCAGCCATAGCATCGCCATTGGCACCAGCACTAACGCAATGGTTTGTAAGGCGTTTGAAAACGGCGTTGGGTTTTCCAGCGGGTTCGTGCTGTTCGGGCCATACCAGCCGCCGCCATTAGTGCCGAGCTGTTTGATCGCGACCATCGCAGCGACCGGGCCTTGTGGGATTTTCTGGCTTTGTGCCTGTTCAGCCGGCGCGTCCAGCAACACAGCTTCAGTTGCCAGCTGATAATTCGACGGTACGCCCTGACTGCCCAGCAACAGCGCCAACACCACCGACAACGGCAACAACACGCGGGTAAAAGCGCGCAGTGTGTCCTGATAGAAGTTACCAAGGTTACGGGGCTCGCCGGTTTTAGAAGTCGCAGCATTCAGGCCACCGGTCATGCCGCGCAGCACCGCCAGTGCTAATGCCAGCCCCATCGCCGGCGTTAAAAACTGCAAAGTCACCAGCACCACGCTCTGACTGAAAAAGCTCAGTTGCAGCTGGCCGGAATAATGTTGCTGATTGGTATTGGTTAAAAACGACACGGCGGTATGCAGCGCTAAATCCCAGCTCAGCGGCCCGGCATTATCCGGATTTAGTGGCAGCAGATGCTGACTCAGCAAGAGTACATAGGCGATGATGCCCAGCAGCAGGTTAGCCGCAATAAACGCCAGACCATATTGCCGCCAGTTCATACCGGCACGGCCATCGACGCCAAGCAGGCGCAGGATTAACCGCTCCGGTCCGGCGAATATTTTATCGGACCAGTGCAGCGCACCGGCAAACACTGCCGTCATATAACGGCCAAGCGGCCAGGACAACAGCCCCGCCGCCAGTAAAATCAATACAACGTCCATCGCCGCTCCTAAAATCTTTCCGGCGCACGCATGGCTTCCGCCAGCACCAGCGCCAGAGCACACAGGGTGAATAACAACAACCAGTTCATCACTTTTCCTCAGTGGTAATTCCATTGAGAATTGTCAGAGTTCCGGCCGTAAAGTCTCCAGATGCAAAGCAGGGGCTGGCGTAAAGAAGGCGTAAAATCAGCGCCACAATGGGCGTGTTCGAGTCAGTAAAGAGCCTTATAACTCGCTCGGACAGCGAGCTGCCGGTTTCTGACTGTGGCAGGTCAAAGACTTGGATGAGGCGCTGTTTTGGGCCGAACACAGCCCATGCAGGGTCATAGAGAAGTCGAGATCAGAGCGCTGTTTCAGCGTGAAGATTTGCAATGAATATGCTGGAACACGGCATATCAGCTGCTGTAGTGACATTGGCAACTTATTGCAATCGCCTTACAATAAGATGGTAATAACTAGCAGATAAAAATCTGATTCTGCCCGTACTGAACAACCTTAACTAAGTAGTGTGCCCATGGAAAAGAAAACAGCCCGGTTAACCATTTTGATTGACCCGGATAAAAAAGCTGCATTGGAAGAGTTGTGTCTGCAACAGGACATCACCCCGTCACAGGTGTTGCGGCAATTGATCCGCAGCTACCTGACGGACCATGGTATTGATTACAAAGCCAGGATCGCCAAGCGCGACGGTGAAGCTTCTTCATAACTGCCGCTCACTACGTTTTGCCCCACCATATCAAGCAAAACTCTGGTCAACAGTCTGGGCTGCGCTGTGACCACAACCCACCCATTAGCTCTCGTTGAGGCTGCTGTTCAAAGTCAGCAGGAATAATCAGTGTGCCAATATCTGGTAATCGAAGTGTAATCACATTATAATGCGATTATCATCAGATACCCATTGATGACCATGTCAGCAGAATTGATTTTTCCCCAATTCAGCAGTCGGTGATTAGCGCAGCTTGGTAGCGCACTTGGTTTGGGTCCAAGGGGTCGCAAGTTCGAATCTTGCATCACCGACCATTTTTTTTCTGCCGGCCTGTTGTCGCTGTGGCCCCGCAGTACCAGCCTTGTTCAGTCCACAACGACCACAGTACGCACTCTCAGACACAGCTTTATCAGACAGCGCAAAGCAGCTTGTCCCGATCGCGATATTGATCGACGCAGTGGTGCTCATAAGGCGTATTTGCCGCAGACATGACGATAAAAAAAACGGGAAATTCAGTGAGGGATTCATTGGCCGAACTCTGCCTCGGCCGTAGCATTAATCAAGGTTAAATAACTGTTTTATTTAACTTTATTCAGAGCAGTTCTATTTAGAGCGTCGCTATTTGCAGGTCATCTTTTTCAAAGCCGTATACATCCCCGTCAAAATTGACTGAACATCTGACGCCTTTTTCCCGCGTGGAGATCCGTACGACAGACCCCACCAGACCAAAATATTCACTGGTTGAATCAGTGACAATCACATCAATACCAACACGCCATTGCGATTCGGAAAAAGATTGCATCTAATCAACTCCTGATTTGAACATGAAAAGCACATTAACCAGCCATTATAATCTTATTATAATGCAATGACAATCAAAGCCGGTATAACCGTTTCATGTCAGCCTGGCTGGTTAATGGCTTCTGGCGCTCCTGGTGTTGCGGTGGGGTTCAAACAATGCGGCGGTCGCCACGCTGGCCCGGTCATTTACCGGGGCTGGTCTTCAAATGTAACTTCACCAACATGGCACTCCAGCCATGCCAAAAATTCTGCTCCGCAGTCGCTTTGCTGCGCAGTGCCCGGGACAATCGTTGGTTTTGGTCAAACTGCAGCCATTTATCCGGATCCGGCACCAGGCTGTTAAAGCCGGCCCGCAGCGGTGTTGTGTTCTCAGTCTTCGCTTTGATGATCATGGGTGTCCTTACTTAAAATAATACAGCGGCAAAAACAGCGGAGTGTCAGCGGTATTGCTGTACAGACGGCGCTATTATCGTTCGCGTTTAACCAATGTTCGGTGCGCTAGCCCACAGCCACGTGCATCAGCCATGTGGGATATCGAACCGATCATCTTAAGACCAGTTGATAAGCTTTAACCGTCTCTGCAAGGCAGACGTGATGTTGTCAGGCAGCCACCAGCACAGCAGTGCGTAAAAAGGGATTGTGAGAGCAAATAACATGGCTGAAAAAATAAAACAGGCATTACTGGTGCACAGTGCAACGTCAGCACTGACTCCAGAGCAACTCGTGATTGAAAACAATTGGTTACGCACTGAGCTTTATCAGGCCCGCCAGCAAATTGCCAACGACCTACAAACCTTTGAGCGGCTGCGCCAACAAAGTCAGCTCGATTTTCTGACCCAGACGCCAACCCGGCTGTTGCTAAGTGATCGGGCTTCCCAAGCCTTCCGCCAAGCGACACGTCAACATACCGAAGTGTTAGTTGTATTTATCGATATTGACCGTTTTAAGCAAATCAACGACCACTTTGGCCACAGTACCGGCGATCAGGTACTGGTGCAGTTAGCGGCGCGGTTGCAACAATGTTTGCGGATCACTGACACCGTCTGCCGCTATGGCGGTGACGAGTTTGTCTTGCTGTTGCCACTGACCTGTGAACCACGTGATGTCCAGCTGCTGGTTAACAAACTGCTGCATTGTGCTACGCAACCGATGACCATCAGTCAGCAGGTCATAGTGCCACAAATCAGTCTCGGCGTCGCGATTTACCCGTTACATGGTCAGACTCTGGCCAGCCTGATTGAAAAGGCTGATCAGGCGATGTACGCCGCCAAAGCGGATGGTGGCCGGCATTTTCGCATCAGTGCAATGAATGGCAAGACTACCGGTTAACCTTTATCTCGCCCGGCGTTGCAGGCGCAGCGCCGGTCAGCTGTTGGTCGAATGACGCCAAATCACCGGTTGGCCCGCCGTTTGAGCGGCCTGCAGTAACTGCAGTAGTGGAAAGGTACGGGTAGCCAGACTGATTTGTGATTCCAGCTGCAATACCGGCGCGATATGCCCGGCCAGATTGCTGTTGTCCGCCTGGTCAGTCTGTACGGCGGCCTGGGCGTCAGCGTCACTGTGTTGTTGCAATAACGCCAGCGCATCAGCAACGGCGCCAGCCGGCACTATGCCTTCGGCTTTTGCCGCTTTGCCGCCACGACCGGTGTTGTTGTCATAGGGCGTACAGCCCATCATTTGCAGCATCTGCTCCCCCTGAGCCTGCAGGTAGGTCAGCGGGTACCAGTTTGGTGTTGTGAAGGTAATCATAATCATCACTCCGTTATTGAAAAAAACACTGCCGGTGTCACACCCGGCAGCTGCGATGCTTGATATTGATGCTACGGATCAGCGCGCGGCTAGCGCCGGTTCCGTAATGATCACTTCGACCCGACGGTTTTGCTGACGTCCACCCACTGAGTCATTGCCGGCGATCGGCAGCTCTTCCCCTTTGCCCTGACTGCTGAGCCGGCCGGACTGAATGCCGCGGCCTAACAGAAAATTCCGCACGCTGTCCGCACGTTGTTGCGACAATCCCTGGTTGTAACCCGAACTGCCGACACTGTCAGTGTGACCTTCAATAATGGCGCCCCGTAGCGGATACTTGCTGAGAAACGATGCCAGATCGCTCAGATGCTGACTGGTGGCGGACTTCAGATTGGCTTTGCCGGTGTCAAATAACACGTCACCCAAGGTCACCACCCAACCCCGTTCCGACTGGCGGGCGTTCAGCAGTTTTATTTGTGCCTGCAGTTCGCTGGCCAATTGCGCCGCGTTATCAGCATCGGCTTTGGCAGTTAATACCTGCTGCTGCGCCACATCAGTTTGCTGGCGAGCCGCCGCAGCGTCAGTGCGGGCATTACGTGCATCCTGCTGCGCCAAATCCGCTTCACGGGTGCGGGAATCCAGCCGGGCGTCATCGCGCGCTTTGGTCAGCACTTTTTGCTGATCTTCGGCATAACGACTTTGCGCCTGCGCCCAGGCAATATTCACTTTGCGGTCAGCGACAAACACCAGATGACTGGATAATGCTTCGTCTTTTACCGGTTGTTCCGCTGCGCGCACCGCCTGTTCAGCTTGCGTGATCGCCGTCGGCGCCAACACCGCCAGCTCCTGATTGGCCTGCAGGGCACTGAGTTCAGCGCGCACATCAGTAATACCACTGGCGAGCTTCGGTGCACTGCTGCAGGCCGTCAATACAGTTAGCGTCAGGCCATACCAGCACAGCTGGCGCGCCCGGCGTAACGGGGTCAAAACAAAGGGCAGGTTCATGGCTGATTTCCTTGCGTGTTACGCAGCATTTCCTGCTGCAGGATACCGAGACTGGTTTTCATCTCGTCGTTGACACTATTGGCCTGCGCCAAATCTGCGCGGGCAACAGCCAGCTCGGCATCCAGTGTGGCTTGCATGGCATAGCGATCTGCATTGACGGCGTCCCGATGCAATAAGGCGCTGCGTGATGCCTGCAGTTTTTGCCGCGCTTCGGCCAGTTCACTGGCGGCATATTGGCCAACACGGTCCTGTTCAGCGCGGGCGATGGTGCGCTCTGCTCTGGTCATTTCATCGGTGGTGGCCAGCGGCGAAGAGCTACAGGCGGCAGCGCCGGTCAGTACCAGCACCGGCAGCGCTATTACCGGCAGCAGCCGGCGCCAGAGCGGCAGGCGCGGCCAGAATGGTAAGCGCGGCCAGTCCGGCAACCATTTCTGGATTTGATTCAACATTTGATTCAACTTTTGATTCGACATCTGCAACTCCTTGCCCGGGTTCTTGATACCGGGAGTGTTCAGGACAAAAGCCCTGCAGCGCCCGGCATGTTGTCTTGCCAGGCTCTGCCGGATCCGGCATATCAGAACAACAATGCTTTTGAGGTCACACTTTTAACGCCGCGAATATTCTGCGCAGTTTCGATCGCCAGTGAGCGTTCAATGCCGCTGGCCACTTTGCCGGTCAGTGTCACAATGCCGTTGTTGGTGCTGACATCAATGTCGCCACCGCTGATATTGCTGGAGTACATAAAACTGGATTTCACTTTGGCCGTGATCCAGCTGTCCGAAATGTTGTGACTTTCATCCTGCTTTTTCGCTTTTGCTTTGTCGTCGTCGCTCATCGGATGATCCTGAATTTTCAGATTGTTGGTCACAGACATCACGCCGCGGGTATTCATTGCCAGCCGGTTGGCGATATCTTTGGCGGACTGACTGTCGGCACTGCCAGTCAGGGTGACCCGGCCATTTTTCGTTTTGACATCGGTGCCCACCGAATCCACATCCTTGTTCCACAGCAATTTCGAGCGGATAGCGGCAGAAATGCTGGCATCATCAATTTTGTCGCCAAATCCACTCTGGCCAAAATGCGGCACATAACTGGCTTCAACCACAATTTGATTGTCGACATCCGTAATTCCTGACACGCCCAGCGCGATTTCACTGGCCAGTTCTTTACTGACTTTTTCATCCACTTTACCGGTCAATACCGCTTTGCCTTTTTGTACTGTGACTTTCAGATCGTTGGCGCGCAAATACGGATTTAACGCATAGCTGGTGGCGATTTGAGCTTCCTGCCGCACGTCATCCATCGAGGTGGTGACTGCATCGGCGGCCAGAACTGTTTGCGGTGCCATCGTTAATAAAATGGCCGAGGCGAACATAAACTTGCGATAGAGAGGGTTCATCAGCGTGCTCCTGTTGGTGGAAAAGGCAACCGGTGCTGCACTGGCAGCGCCGGCTGTGCTGCACAGGGCCGGACAACAGCGGCGAATCAGCTATTTAGGCTCCGCCGTCTGGTCAGGTCCTGGTGCAAATTCACTTAGCAATGGCATTTATCAATAAAACTTTTTACCTGTTTGCTCGCCATGTCCTGACTCAGCGAATAACGCTGTTGCACCAAATCAGTCAGGTTGGTCTCCACGCCACCGGATTTCAGTAATTCGCTTTCACTGATTTTGCTCCAGTTGCTTTTTGCCGCCTGAATTTGGCTATGCCATTTGCCGTTAAACGCATCTTTTTTCACGCTGTCAGCCGGTTTGCCGCTATCAGCAGGTTTGTGGCTGGTGGCGTCCATTTTCGCTTTATCAGCGGCAACCGCTTTGCTCATGTTGGTGGTGTCGCTGGCAGTTGCTTTGGCATCGTCTTTGGCCGTTTTGGCCGCAGCGTCAGTTTTTGCCGTGGTGGTATTCGGGTCGATTTTTGCAGCAGCTTTATTCTGTTCGGTGAACTTATTCATAAGGACCTCAGGGTAATTCGGCGTCTTGCAGAGTTGCAGGAACCGGACGTGCAGCTTGGCAAGTCAGCAGGCTGTAGTCGGTGCGTTAGCGCGCATGGCATCAATTGTGGCAATGCTGTTAGCAAATCAGGGTTGTTGCCGGGGGCTTTTACGGACTCGGTGCTGCAGCGCACAGATCAACGCCGTCAAACCAGCCATGTTGCAGGGAGTGAATGTCATGACACAGGAGCGTCCGATGAACAAACACCATAAAGCAACCTTAGCAGCAACAGGGTCCATTTCGGGCGGTACCGCGCAGCGGCACCATGCCGCAAACCATGCCGCAATGCACGCCGGATCGACTGAGCCATATCCAGTCAACGCAGATAATCCCGACACTTTGTTGCTTGGCTGTAAAAAGCTGGTCGGGCAGCGGCTGAAGAATCATCGCGGTGAGGTATTAGGCACGCTGGACAGCATTGTGCTGGACCTGAAAACCGGCCGGATTAGCTATGCAGTGCTGGCCTATCCCAGCTCGTTTGTCGCACCGCCGCGCCTGTTCGCCCTGCCCTGGCATGCATTGGTGCTGGATGCTGACCAGCGCCACTTTAGCGCTGAAGCTGAACATACCGAATTACAGCGTCAGGCTGGTTTTGACCGTGCCCTGTGGCCGGCGATGGCCGATCCGCAGTGGCAGCGCAAGGTAGATGGCTTTTACAGCAGTGACTGACAGTCTGGCCAGCGCGGACGCGCCGTCAGCTGGCCAACAACCCATAGGAGAACTGACATGTTAAGAACCGTCGCTTTGGTATTGCTGGTGCTGTGGCTGCTTGGGCTGTTAGCGCCGATAGGGATTGGCAGCCTGATCCACGCGTTATTGGTATTTGCGCTGATCCTGCTGCTGGTTGATGTCTTTCAGGCCCGCAGTTAGAGACGGTCCCGTTTATTGCCGGTTCCGCCCCCGTAAGGCAGGTCCGGATTTGTTGGAGATGATTATGTTAATACAATCCAAAGGCGTCGCCCCGGCACTGCCCGCTGACGCATCTGTTGCATCTTGCCCACATTTGACGCCGCGAACACTGGCGTTGTGGTTCTGCAGCGGCTGCGTTTTAGTATTGCCACAGCTCGTAATGGCCGACAGTTACCGGATGGAAACACCTTCCTGGTATGTCGGTGCCAGTGTTGGCGAATCGCGGCTCAGTCTCGATACCTCACAACTTGAACGTGATATGCAGGCGCAAGGTTTACCGCTGGCGTCGTTGTCGCGCAATACCAATGACACCGGCTATAAGCTGTTTGCCGGATTCGCGCTGAATGATTATCTGGCACTGGAGGGCGGTTATTTTCGCCTCGGTGAAGTGGATTTCTCCGCTGTCACTGCCGCCACGCCGGACGGCAGCACGTATCCGCTCGCTGGTCATCTGCGTGATCAGGGGGCCAATCTGGATTTGGTGGCGCGGATGTTATTAGGCAGTGCTTTTGCGGTCACGGCGCGACTGGGTCTGACCTATAACGACACTGATTCGCGGCTTGAGTATCAGCGGCCGATCAATCTGGATCAGTACGACCGCAGTAAGCACTATCTGAAACATAAATTTGGTGCAGGTTTGGAATATCAGCTGACGCCGGATTGGGGCATGCGGCTGGAACTGGAACGCTACCGGCTGGATGATCTCTGGGGCGACCAGGGCGATATGAAGCTGCTGTCGCTGGGTCTGGTGTACCAATATGGTCAGCGCACCGCTTATGCTGAGCCCACGGCAGCACCCGAGCCAACTGCAGCACCGGAACCGTACGCCGATCCGCCAGCGCCTGCAGCGCCAGACGCCGCGCCGGTATTGATAGAACTGGCCGACGTGCATTTTGAGTTTAACCAGTCTGCGCTGACGCCTGCCGCCAAAACCATCCTGGCGCAGCATGTTGCAACGTTAAAAGCGCAACCGGATACGCAGGTACAGATCGCCGGTTATACCTCGGCCAGTGGCACCGATGCTTATAATCAGCAGCTCAGTGAGCGCCGGGCGCAAGCAGTGCAGGACTATCTGACCAATGAAGGCGGGCTAACCCCAGCCCGGCTGACCAGTATCGGTTACGGCGAAGCGTCACCGGCCGAAGTGGAGATTAAGCCGTCCGAACTGCGTTCCAGCGCAGCAATGGCCAATATGCGGGTACTGTTTCGTTTGCTGTTGCAATAACGACTTCCGCACGACAAAAAAAACAGCGGCTAAGGCCGCTGTTTTTTTTCTGTCAATTATCAGAATTTGCCGCAATGCCCCGGTGGCATTAAACGTTCCGATTCATGTTTGACCACGTTGTAGCATTCGCAGCAGGTGTCTTCCAACAGCTTGCGGTTCACCACTTCGATATGACCGCGACTGTAATTGATGATACCCATTCGCTGTAGTTTACCGGCAGCGTCTGTGACGCCCTCCCGGCGCACACCGAGCATATTGGCGATCAGTTCCTGCGTCATCAGCAAATGATCATTTGGCAGCCGGTCTATCGACAACAACAACCAGCGGCACAGCTGCTGTTCGATACTATGATGGCGATTACACACCGCCGTTTGCGCCATCTGCGTTAACAATACCTGGCTATAACGCAGCAGCAAATATAACAAAGCGCCGTGGCGGTTAAATTCGTCTTTCAGGCGCTGACCAAACAACTTGTAGGCATAACCGGCACTTTGCACCACGGCGCGGCTGGTGGTGCTTTCGCCGCCCATAAACAGCGCCACGCCAACCATGCCGTCGTTGCCAACGACGGCTATTTCTGCCGAAGCGCCATTTTCCATCACATATAACAGTGAAATGATCGAGTCGACCGGGAAATACACGTAACGCATCTTGCAGCCAGCTTCACCAATCACCTGGCCCAGTTTGAGTTCCACCAGTTCCAGGTGCGGGTTAATCCGTTGTTTGACGTCAGGCGGGAGTTCACATAACAGGCGGTTTGCTTCTGGTGGCGGCTGCGTAGCTTTGGTGTGCAGTTTTTCCGATACAGATTTTACTGCCGGCGGGTCAATCGTCATAGCAGATCCTTTTGCGGTAGCGTACCTAAAAAGATACAGTTGTAGTATACGAGAAAAAATTTATCGCTATGTGCGGTAACGCACATATGCGGTGTTTAGTTGTTGTTCTAACCACTCAAGGGCTGGTAACAGCTGCAGCTGCGTGCCAATAGGCTTTGCCGGTCGAGAATATGCAGCCGGCCCCGGTTATACAAAATGATGCCGTTGGCCTGTAAATCGCCGGCGGCGACCGTGATACTGCTGCGGCGCACGCCCAGCATGTCAGCCAGAAACTGATGGGTTAAATACAATTCATCAGTCTGGATCCGGTCGTGACTCATCAGTAACCACCGCGCTAACCGCGCTTCGACCTGATGAAAATGCGCACAGACCGCGTTTTTGTTGAGCTGACGTAACAACAGATACATGTACACGCGAAGCAAAGGCGCCAGATGTTCACTCTGCGCCAACGCCGCTTCAAACACCGGTACCGGGAAGCGCCAGGCGAGGCCTGCGCCCTGCACTATCGCTTCTGACGGCACTTGCCGGGTCTGCAGCAATATGGTGACTCCGAGCATGCCTTCATAGCCGACCAGCCCCATTTCCAGCGGTGGATGGCCTGGCAATTTGGCGATCAGCGAGATAAACGCCGTCAGTGGGAAATACAAATGCTGATATTGTTCATCGGGCAAACAGAGCGCCTCAGCAAACTCCAGTTGCACCAATTCGGCCTGCGCCAACAATGCCGTTTGTTCGGCTTCCGGCAGATGTCGCAGCAACCGGTTCTGGATCTGTGGTCTTTGAGTAGCGGGGATCACGACTGGCATAAGACTCCTTTCTTAACGCATGAAGAAACAGATGACAGGGTTGCCAGCATGTTATTGCTGGTCCTGCGATAACGATCACTGCGCCATAGCTGGTTATTTCACCCGCATATCATTTTTCACCGACACCACGCCGCCAATATCGCGCGTTAGCCGCATCGCCGTACTAATGTCTTGCTGTGAATTCACAAAGCCGCTGAGCTGCACTACGCCTTTAAAGGTTTCGACATTGATTTCGGCAACACTGAGCGTTTTTTCGCCGAGGATCGCCGCTTTCACTTTAGTAGTGATCACGCTGTCATCCAGATACTCACCAGTGCCTTCTTTGTTGTGTTCAGAGCTGCAGCCGGCAACGGTCGCCAGACTCAGCGTCAGCAGAAAAATACGCAGAACTTGATTGGTTTTCATCACATACACTCCGTGGTTTAGCAGAAAAAATCACCTTGCCGCATCAGCCGGCGCGACCGGTTAGCAGCAGCACAATCAACACCAGCAGCATGATGCCGATGGCTCCGCCAGGGCGGTAACCCCAACTACGACTATGCGGCCAGGTGGGCAGAGCGCCCAGAAACAACAAGATCAGAATGATCAGCAAAATTGTCGAAATGGACATGGGTGGCCTCCGTGGCGCCGGAGCACAGAAGGTCCCGGATAACCCAAGTCTGCCCGGTTCAGTACAGACGATCGGTGCGCTGGCGCACTCAACACCGTTGCAATGGCTAATTTACATACAGCGCAATAGCCCGGCCGTCGGCGGGATAAGTGCTCCGCCGAACAGAGAACCGCACGCTGACAGCGCATGCTCAATGAACTGTCCATTACAGGACACATCCGCCGCCCGCGGCTCCAACGCGGCGTTATCGTCACTGCCCGGTTCGCCGGCAACCACAGAAGGTTCATCAGATGAATTATCACGAACGCGATATTTATGGCATTTACAACAATCCACAGTTTTCCCCGCCGCTAATGGCACAAGGCCCGGGTCCACATTTGATGGGTGCCGAAACGTTGATTGGCAACAACGTGTTGAATCATGCAGGTCAAACCCTGGGTGACATCAAAGAAATCATGTTGGAAGTGGAAACCGGCCGCGTCGGCTATGCCGTGTTGTCGTTCAGCACTTACTTTGGCCTCGGCGAGAAACTGTTCGCCGTACCTTGGAAGATGCTGAAACTGGACCCGCTGCAAAAATGTTTTGTCATGGATTTGTCACCCGAGCGGCTGAAAAACGCGCCGGGTTTTGACAAAGGCCACTGGCCCAATATGAAAGATGTGGAATGGGAAAAATCACTTCATAGCTTTTACGGCAGCAACCTGAATTAATCGCTGCAACGGCGGGTGCCGGTGATAGTAAATCACCTGTGCACCCGCCGTTTTTTTATGCGTTTGCTTGTTTAGCCGCGGCGCGTTGCTGCGACGTGGTGCGTTGCTGTGGCAGAACACGCACATGCTGTACACTCTGCCACAACGCGAACAACCAGACCGGCAGTTGTTGTAGCCACGACGATCTGCCTTTACGTCTTTCGGCAGCGCCGACCGACAGGTGCTGCAGCAGACTCAGGGTCAGCACCAATCCGCCAGCCAGTAGCAGTGGCGTTTTCAAGCGGACGATCAACCGGTGCTGTACTTGTTGGCGCTGGGCCCGGCGGGCTTGCAATGAACCGGCACAGCGCTGGATTTGCTGGTTTAACTGACTGGATGTGAAGGACATGGTGCGACCTCAGCAAGTGGTTCAGATTTGTTGCCGCTATCGCCGGGCGGGTGATCGCTCCAGCTTTGCAACGTCGCCGGAAAACGCAGAAAGTGACTGTGATAACGGATTTGCCGCAAACAAATTGCCAGCGCCAGCAGCTGTAATAGCAATAACACCAGCAAACCCTGCCAGGCTGACCAGCCAAGCGCAGCCAAACCGGTCCACACTAACAACAGCAGAATCACCCAGCTACTGAGCAGCAGCAATGCGGCAAAGAGCCCAAGCACACAGATCGCCACCAGACTTTCGGCAGCGCGCTGTGTCTCGAGAGTCAGTAACTGCAATTGTTGCCGCCACTGGCTGCGGATCAGCTGCAGATACTCTTTCAGCTGATCCACCAGACCCGGCGCTGCGGCATGGACCGGAGCAGCGCCGGGCGTATCGGCAGGTCCGGCCGGTTCAGCCGGCACGGGATTTCAGCAACCAGCTGATGACAAAACCGGTGGCCACAGCAGCGCCAAGTACAGCCACAGGCCGGCGACGGATCTGGCCTCTGACCGCGTTACCGAGACGTTGCCCGGCAGCGGTCAGCTGTTCGGAACGTACATCAAAATTCTCGGCACTATGACTGGCGGCGCTGGCCAGCCGATCGACAGTGTCATGGGCTTTGACACTGAACTGATCAATTACCGGATGGGCGGCAGCAGACGCCTGGTCAATCACATGATTAAAACCTGATGCTTTGGCATCGGCGCTGGTATTCATTTTGAGCGGGTCGGTTGACGTTTGCATAGCTACCTCAGAACTCTGCCAGATCCGCAGCAGTGCGGGGCAGGAACTGCGACTATGCCAGCTGTAGCGCAGGACTTCGGTGCGCTGACGCACTTGTGTCACAAAAGGGCATCACCGGGGGAATAACGCGCAAACAAAGTGAAGTTACAAACACAAGCGGTAGCCCACTCCGGCCTCGGTTTTCAGATGCTGCGGTGCGGCCGGATTGTCTTCGAGCTTTTGCCGAAGCTGCGCCATATGCACACGGATGTACTCGGGTCTGTCCTGATAGGTAGCGCCCCAAACCTGGGTCAGGATTTGGTTGTGGGTCAATGCAGAGCCGGCGTGACGCAGCAGGCATAACAACATTTCGTATTCAGTTTTGGTCAGATGGACTGCGACGTCATCTTTGTGGACCAGCCGCTGCACCGGGTCAATCCGCACTGTGCCAAAGCCCAGGACCGGTGTATGACCATGCCGCGGTCGCAGCGCTGCCCGTAACCGTGCCAGCAGCTCGCCGGCACTGAACGGTTTGGTGACATAATCGTTGGCACCACAATCCAGTGCCGTCACTTTGTCCTGTTCTTTACCTCGGGCCGAAATGACAATCACCGGGACCTCGGACCATTGCCGCAACTGGCGTAACAGCTCAATGCCATCGATGTCTGGCAGGCCCAAATCCAGCAGCAGCACATCAAAATGTTGGTGCGCCAGTAGTTCCAGACCACTGAGCCCTTCGGCACAGATCTCTAGCTGATAACCCTGACTTTGCAGCAAAGCCTGCAGAAAGCTCTGCATACCCGCGTCGTCTTCCAGCAGCAGGACCCGGTTTGGTGCAGGCATTAATGTTGGCGTGGTACTTTTCATTGTGGCCACTCCAGCAACGCCGTCACGCCGGTCGCGTTGTGTTCCAGCACAAAGCGGCCACGATGCAATGCCGCGACGGTCTGACAGATCCGCAGTCCAAGCCCGGTGCCGCTGTCGCGCTGCGTCTGACGTTTTTCGCCGGGGGCATTGTGCAGTCGCAACTGGTAATGCCCGTCCGCCGCGCTGAACACCAGCTGATAAGGCGGAGCACCGTGTCGATGGGCATTTTCCAGTAAATTCGCCAGCGCCATTTCTAATAACTCCAAATCGCCGGATAGCTGCTGCGCCGCGCCCTCCGGTCGCAGGCAAACCGGCATTAAGCCGGCATCGTCACTGCGTCTGGCCAGCGCGCCGGCAATTAAATCATCTGCACTGAATACACTGATCCGCAACGAATCGCGCATCAGCTGGGCTTTACTTAATTCCAGCACTTTTTCAAAATGTTGATTGAGCAGCAGACTTTGCTGATAGATATTCTGCGCCTGTTGCTGCCGTTGCTCGGCCGACAATTGCAAATCAGTATCCGCCAGCATACTGGACGCGCCCATGATGGTCGCCAGTGGTGTGCGCAGATCATGTGACAGACTGCGCAGCAACACGGCGCGTTGTTGTTCCAGTTCCACCTGCAATTGTTGCTGTGCGCTGGTATGCAGTTGCTGACGCAAACGATCAGACAAATAGCTGATAAATACCCCAAACGCAGCCATGACAAAAAAGCTGATAAAGTTACTGATATCATGCACGTTCAGCGTGTAATACGGCGGCACAAAACACCAGTTCAGCAATAACACCGACCAGATCGTCGTCAGCATCGCCGGTGCTTTGCCAAACTGCAGAGCCATCGCACTGATCCACAATAACAACAGCATCGCGACATCAGTCGGACTGATGGCCTCGCGCAGCGGTATCAGCAGCAGACACCCCAGTACCGGCAGCAGCAGGATCCCGCTGACCGACCACAGCAGTGAATGACGCCACCCGCTATTCTTTTGCAGATAAGCCAAGGCCATCGTGTTGCCTCAATACCGCCAGTACGACGGGGAAAATAACACCACCAGCGTCAGAATTTCGAGCCGGCCCAATAACATACCTAAACTTAACCACCACTTGGCACCATCTGGCAAGCTGGAAAAATTGCCGGCGGGGCCAATAATAGAACCAAGACCCGGCCCTACGTTTGCCACAGCTGTTGCTGCGCCTGTCACCGCAGTGACCAGATCTAATTCATAAAACGACAACATCAACGCAATGAAACCAATACTGGCGAAATAGATAAAGCAAAACGCCAGCACGTTGCCAAGCAACTGGTCATCAACTGATTTGCCGCCATATTTCTGGCTCCAAACCGCTTTAGGATGGATCAGCAATTTCAGCTGTTTGACCAGTAACATCGCAGACAACTGAATACGGAAGATTTTCAGGCCGCCTGATGTCGAGCCGGAACAAGCACCGGCAAAGGTGATGTAGAAAAACAGCATCACCGCCATATTGCCCCACAGCGTGTAATCTTCCGAAGCAAAACCGCAAGTGGTAATGATCGACACCACATTAAACAGACTATGCGTCAGTGCATCAAAAGCGCCCCGCGCATTATGCGCTACCTGATAATAAGTCAGAAGCGCAGTGCAAAAAGCCACAATTAATAAGAAAGCCCGGACTTGTGGATCTTTCCACAGCGCTTTGCGATCCCCTTTCACCATGCTGATAAACAACACAAAAGGCATCGCCGCCAGCAACATAAAAAAGCTGCTGAGCCAATAAATCTGTGGCATCTCTTTGTAAACACCAAATGAGGCGTCGTAATTGGCAAAACCACCGGTTGCAACAGTCGCCATCATATGAGTAATGGCATCAAAGCCATTCATACCAGCCAGATAATACGCAATCGCCGTGACCAGACTCAGCACCAGATAAACACCGCCAATCGCCGCCGACATCGAGGAGCTACGCGGCAGGATTTTCTCTGAAGTGTCGGAGCTTTCGGTTTTAAACAGCCGCATGCCACCGATTTTCAACGCTGGCAAAATGGCGATGGCCATCACGATAATGCCGATCCCACCAATCCAGTTCAGGATCGCGCGCCAGTACAAAATACCTTTTGGCAGATTATCTAAGCCCGAGTAGACAGTCGCGCCGGTAGTGGTAATACCGGAAACCGTCTCAAACCAGGCATTGGTAAAACTTGAATTAGGAATAATCAGCCAGAACGGCAAGGCAGAAAAAACACAAATGACCAACCAGCTTAACGTGGTCAACAAAAACAACTGTCGCTGCTTCATCGCAACCGCATCGCGGCCCATTAACGTCAGGCTGTAGCCGACAATGACACAGGTCGCTGCAGTACCGAGGAAGGTCCAAAAAGTGTTTTCGTTAAAATACACCGACACCGCGGCGCCGCTCAGATGTACCACCGACAACAATAACAGCAAGTAACCGAGGACTTTGTAAATCAGCAGGCGACCACTCTGGCGTGGCGCCGACAACGTGAGGCTGGACATCAGCAAACACCTTCAACATCAGAGGTGTTTATTGTAAAACTGTGGCGCGAACGGCTTTATAAAGAAACTATAAGGATTGCGGCGCCTGACTGGCTGGTCATGGAAATTTTTGCTGAAACAGCTGGCGTACCGCCGGTTCTAAGAACAAACCACCGGCCAGATAGTCGTCAGTTGAAGTGAGTTTATGGCTGATTTGATAGGCCGAAGCTGCCACAGACAATCGTTGCATATTGCGCTGTAAATCGACCGGCGCCACCACAATAAAATCGACCCGCCCGGCCAGCAACACCCGCTCCAGGCTTTGTTGTTGTTGCGGGCTGATTTGCACAATTTGATTCTCATCGAAGCCCTGCTGTAACAGAATTTCACACTGCGCGGTATTTGCCGGGCAAGCGATCCTGAGGTCTTTGTCCTGTTTCAAACGTGACAAAGGCCAGTTTTTTTTCGGATTCCGGTTTAATGCCACAAGGTTGATCGGCACTTGCTGGTCGGCAACCAACCAACGATATCGTGCTTCACGCTGCGGCGTGCGTAATATCTGGAAAATCAGTGCATTATGTCGCTGTTCGACCTGCCGCATCGCTTTGGGCCAGGACACATAGTGCAGTTGGTAACGCAGTTCCGGTACTTTCGCCATGATACTACGTAAGCGCAGGGTTGCCTCAGTTTCCCGGCCGTCGGGGGCCGGCGCCTCATCTGTAATGAGGTAGATATCCAGCTTTGGATATACCGTTGCCGTTGCGTTGGCCTCTGCAGCCGGCGTCACCATGCTGGACAATATCAACAGTAAAATAACGACGCTTCGCACTGAAATACTCCCGGCCAGATCCATGCAAAATATCTGTATGAAGATAATCGATCTAAGGTGATTTTTCTGCACTTTCCCCATCTCGACTAGTTAGTTTGAGTTTTTCTCAACTGAAGATTCGAAAAAATTCAATTAAATTTAGATGGCCAGCCATCCAAACATCTGTATACTTAGCCGCATCAACTGCTATAAGAGATTTCGACGATGCCGCTCAGTCTGCAGCAAAAGATTCAGGACCCGAACCAAGGTGTGTACCTGATTGGCACAACTCCGCCAAAAGCCGGCACTGCGACGGATAAAACCGAACGCATTGCCAGCAAGCTGCTGAAGCGCTTAAACGAAATCGAATTCGACGGTTTAGTTGTTTATGACATTCAGGACGAAAGCAGCCGGGTCAGCAGCGAACGGCCTTTCCCGTTTCACGCCACGCTGGACCCGCGTGAGTACAGCCTGTTGCTGCGTAAGCTGGCGCGTCGGGATGTGATCACCTACAAGTCCGTGGCGCAGCGCGATGCAGCCGAATTTCGTGATTGGCTGGGTGAAACAGCGCGCGATTATCAGCTGCAGAATCTGGTGTTGGTCGGCAGCCCTTCATCCAACGGCACGATCAAACTGAGTCTGGCCGACGCTTACCGCGAGTTAGCGGAACATCCGGCCGATGTATATCTTGGCGGTGTCGCCATTGCTGAGCGTCATGCCAGCAAAGGCAATGAACACCAGCGCCTGATCGAAAAGTCGGCACAAGGGTGTCAGTTTTTTATCACCCAGGCGGTCTACAACGCGCAGGCCACCATTGATTTACTGACTAGCTACGCCCGCAGCTGCCGCCAGCAAGGCCTGACACCGAACCGCGTGATCCTGACGTTCACGCCTTGTGGCGGTGAACAGACGTTAGATTTTATGCACTGGCTTGGCATTTCAGTGCCAGAAGCAGCGCGTTACCGCATTCTGGATGCAGAAAATCCACTGAATGAATCGATCCGCATCTGCCGCGACAACCTGCAACAAATACTGCAGCACTGCGCCAATTTAGATATTCCGCTTGGCCTTAACGTGGAAAGTCTGACCAACCGACGTGAAGAAATCGACGCCTCAGTGCTGCTGTTCCGCCTGCTCAAAGCCACGATGGAGCTGCATCTGGCTGAAAAGCAAGTGGCCTGACGATTACCTTTGTTTTTTGCCCTGCGGGCGGCACTTGGCTTATTTCTCGTTTTTACCTTCACGATGAGACCGTCTAGCAAAGATTTCACCTGTTGGTGAGTCACTTTCTTTTGTTTCAGCAAAAGAAAGTAACCAAAGAAAAACCGACCCCGGTTACGCTCGAAAGACCGATGAAAATCAACAATTTGAGGCGCTGGGGCAACTCGCGCGGCGCTACCGTCGCCGCACTCAAACACTCCCCAGCTTAAAACCTCAAACCGCTGATTTGCATCGGCTCGCTCCAACGGGGGGATTGGCTTTTTTAGTTGTTTTTGATTTTAACCAAAGAGAATTAAAAGCAAGTACCACTAATTGAGACCGGCTGCCCGTTGGAGCGAACCGGCTGAAAATCGTTGGCCAAGGTTTTAAGAAAACGGGTGTCTGAGCACGGCGACGCTAGCGCCGTGCGAGTTACGTTTTCGCCTTGGACGGCGACTTTTCAGACGGGCTTTAGAGCGGAACCGGGTGGCGCCTTTTCTTTCGGTTCCTTTCTTTTGGCAAGACACAATCGGACAAAGTCCGATTGAACAGCTTTAGCTGGCCCGAAGGGTGAATGGCATAGCCATTCATAAAAGAAAGGAACTCACCGTCAGGTGACATCTTTGCTAAGCGGTCTTGCCGCAACAGGCAAAAATGCAATTTGAATAAAAACCGCCCGTAGGACAAAGACTCAGCATCAGCGAAAACACCCGCCCACAGGGCAGAAAACCAGCAAACAGCAATCTGCAATCCCATGCCGTGCCCCACTCATCCCAGCGCTGGCAGGTCGGGCCGAACATTCTGACGACAATCCCCGGACAGGATGGTAATTTCAATGCAATTGCCTGCTCTCATTCGTGTTTCCGTCACAATTCCCGGGGTTTTAATGAACGTGTTGTCGTCGCGCCACTCTTCTCGCCACAGCGGGCTGGACCTGCTGCGGGCTTGCGCTATTGCGCTGGTGTTTATGTATCACTATATGGTGTTTGTCAGTGGCGAACCGACCTTTGGCTGGCTCAGTCAAATCGGTTGGGTTGGCGTGGATTTGTTTTTTGTTTTATCTGGATATCTGATTGGTAATCAGCTGTTGGAAGGACTGGCGCAAGGAAAGCAGCTGTCATTCCGGCGGTTTTACTGGCGGCGCGCCCTGCGCACCTGGCCGGTGTTCTGGCTGGTACTGGCCGCCTTTTTTCTGTTACCACAGCTGATGGGCGGCAACACGCCGCCACCGTTATGGCGCTTTCTGACCTTCACGCAAAATTACCAACTGATGCCAGGCACCGCTTTTTCGCACGCCTGGTCTTTATGTATTGAAGAACAGTTTTATTTCCTGTTGCCATTGCTGGTCTGGCTTTGCCTGCGGGTGGGTAACAAAGTGCAGCATGCCTTCTGGCTGATGGGCGCATTGATCGTCGCGGCGACTTGTTATCGTTATCAGATGTGGCAGTTATATGGGAATGAAGCCGATGGCCAGACGCGCTATTTTAATGCATTTATTTATTATTCCAGCTTCGCCCGGATGGACGAATTACTGCCAGGGCTTGCAGTGGCCCTGTTTAAAAATGCGTATCCGGCGCGCTGGTCGGCCTTGGCGCAACATCAGACCAAGCTGCAGCTGCTGGCATTTGGCGCCGTGGCAGTGATGTGCTATCTGCTGCTGAATTATGGCTATATCAAAGGCGAAGGTTACGGCTTTTTTGCCACAGTGTTTGGCTATTCCTTACTGGCAATGGCGTTTGCCTTGTTGCTGGCGAGCGCGCTGCAACCGGGCAGTCTATTGGCACGCTACCAGATCCCCGGCGCTGCGACTTTGGCGCTTTGGTCCTATTCACTGTATCTGGTGCATAAACCTATTGGCTTTATCATTAAACAGCAGGCGCCGCAGTATGGCTGGTCAGACGGCTTGGTGCTGCTGCTGAATATTGCGATATCACTTGGCGTCAGCGCGCTGTTGTACAAGTTGCTGGAGGCACCGGCGATGGCGTTGCGAGACCGCGTTTATCCGGATATCTTTCGCCCTGCGACGCAGCCTGAACACGCGGCGCCTGCCAAAGTACCTGGTTAATTCGACGCTACATACTTTTCCTCGGGCTGGCGCAAAAGTTTGCGCCAGTGCCCCCTGCTACTGCGCTATGCTGTTAACAATCGCCATTACCCGACAGCGCAATAGTGAAATTTCCTTCATTTCTTTGGTTACTCCTGGCGCTGCTTGGCAACGCTGCCGGTAGCAAAAATGCAGAGGCCGCGCCTGTTGCGATGCGCTGGTGTCTGGATCATTTTCCGCGCTTACACGAATTTGATGCAAAAGGCAGGACCGCGACTGGCCCTTCTGTTCAAATGATGCAAGCAATCGCAGACAGAGCCGGCTTCAGCTTAGAGCTCTCGCGTCAGACACCCATCGCCCGTTGCCTGAAAGATCTCGCTGCAGGCGACACCGACATCATGGTCAATTTGCTCTATAACGAGGAGCGTGCCAGACAGTTTATCCTGATCAGGTTCGCCTCGCGGCTGCCGGACCAGCTGTACAGACCCGTCACTGCTGCAAAACCTGTGTTACTGCTGTCGCAAATCAGCAGCATGAGCATCGTGATCGTCAGGGGGTTCCGCTTACATCACAAACTACAGAAAATTGCTGACGCGCTACCAGCCAGCCAAATTCAATACGTGGATTCGGCATTAAACGCATTGAAATTGGTCGCGATGGGCAGGACTGAAGCGGCATTGCTGTCACCAAATATTGTGAAAACTGTCTTGGACCAACATCCAGACATCGCCAGGCAATTGCAAAGCACTCAATTTCTGCACGACGATCTGCAGCCGGAGGATATTTTTATCGGTTTGTCCCGCCATCTAAAACACCCTGATACGGAACACAAGATCCGGGCTGTGCTGGCTCAAATGAAACAAGACGGTTCTTTACAACGCATTTTGGGCGATACCGTACTGTATTAACCAATTCACTACTCTGCCTCAAATCTCCAGATCCATCACAGCCCCAGCTGCAAGCCTGTGTGGCCAAACGAGGTTTTAGCGGGGTCCTCGCTTAAAACAAAAAGCTGCTGACAAAACCTTTACACTTGCATATAATGCGAATCATTCTCATATGCTTTAAGTTTTATCATGTCGCGCGGATCTGCCGGAGTTTTTTTGCTGTTGCTATTACTGCACTTAAGCGTTATTGCCGCGCTGGTGCAGGCGGATGCAGCCATTACAGAACCCAAAATCGACATGGAACCACCGAAGCTGCAGGGCATGTTGATCGCGTCTGAACCCAAAGTTGCGCCACCGCCGCCTAAAGCTGAGCCGGAACCGGTGAAACCACAGCCGAAGCCCATCACGAAACAACCGCCGCTGAAGCAGACTGCGCCCAAGCAAAAAACACCGCCGCCAGTGGCAAAAGCGGCAAGCGCAGCACCGGCTCCAGCGAGCACCAAGCCTGTCACGCGACAGGCGCCGGCCAGCAGCGCAAAAACAACCGAGCCCAGCACACAACTGCCCAGTGCCGACGCTGCAGGCCTGAATAATAAAGCACCGGTGTACCCGATGTTGTCACGCAAACGCAAAGAACAAGGCACGGTCTGGATGTTATTGCTGGTCAGTAAAGACGGGCTGGTCACAGAACTGAAACTGAAAAAAACCAGCGGTTTTGACCGGCTGGATCAGGCTGCGCTGCAGGCGGTGAAAAAATGGAAATTCCAGCCGGCACTTAAACAAGGTCAGCCGATTGATTATTGGTACGAGCTGCCACTGAAGTTCTCATTACAGCAGGGTTAGCCACAGGCTTGATTGGTGTAATTCACTACGCTCATTACACCCTACACCACGGCGAATACAGGCAAATACGGCGCAGAAAAGTCACCGCACCAAAAGCGTCGGCCACATAAGATTTTCGGGGCCATGATCCCAGATAATAAACAGGAGTACATCATGCAAGACAATCCTTATGGCATCGCGTTGTTGTGGCAACAAGGCGATATGGTCAGCAAAACCGTAGCATTTTTGCTGCTGCTGATGTCCGTTGCCAGCTGGACCGTGATTGCCCGGCGTAGCTATGCCTTATGGCAACTGCGTCGCCTGCAGCAAGCTGGCCGTGAATTCTGGCATGCCCAGAGTTTTCAGGCTGGGCTCAGCTTGTTACAGCAAGCACGGCCGGTGGATGGCCCCGGCAATCCGTTTTTTTATCTGGCTGATCAGGGCCAGCAGGCGTTAGCGCATCACAGTACCCACCGTGACGACTTACACGGCCATCTGCCATTATCCGATTGGCTGACGGCGAATTTAAAAGGCGCAATCGATGAAAGCGCTGAACAACTGCAACGGGGTCTGGCGATCTTGGCATCTGTCGGCTCGGTCGCACCATTCGTTGGTTTGTTTGGTACTGTCTGGGGCATCTATCATGCCTTAGTCAGCCTCGGCGCCAGCGGTCAGGCCAGTATCGACAAGATTGCCGGCCCGGTCGGTGAAGCACTGATCATGACGGCTTTTGGCCTTGCGGTGGCGATCCCGGCCACGCTGGCGTTTAACGCCTTTAGCCGCAGTAACAAAGGCATTGTGTCGCAACTGAACCGTTTCGCTTTCCAGCTGCACGCGTATTTCATTACCGGCGCCGCGCCAAAAGCAACGGTGTCGCATACGCACACCAACCCGATGAACGGAGCCGCCTGATGTCTTTTCACAATGATTTTGACGAGGACAGTGGCGTGATCAGCGAAATCAATATGACGCCGCTGGTCGATGTGATGCTGGTGTTACTGATTATTTTTATGATCACAGTGCCGGTGCTGACGCATTCCATTCCGCTGGAGTTACCACAGGTTAGCCACCAACCGAGTCAAACCAAGCCGGACACAGTCACACTAGCCATCACTGCCGACGGTTCTGTGTATTGGAACCGTGATAAATTGAGCCGTACTGAACTGGCACAACGACTACAGCAAGCCGCGCTGCAAACACCGCAGCCCACCTTTCAGCTCAAAGGTGATCGCGCAGTGGCTTATGAACACGTCGTGTCGACACTGGCGGCTGTGCAGCAGGCCGGTATTACTCAGTTGGGCTTTCTGACGGAACCGGGGGCTTGAGCTTCGGGTATTTGTTATCGATTTCGCGCAGTAACTCCTGCGCCATCTGCACTGTGACTTCTCTAAACCGTTGCAGCTGTTCTGGGTACATCGCAATAGATTCATATCCCGGAGCCATACTGCGGTATAGCGCTAAATCAATATCATTTAGCCGGCCCGAAGCCTGCATCATATTGATGCCTTCCAGATGCCAATAGTCACTGAAAATCACGCCGCAAATACACCAACAAACACCATTAACAATTCGGGCAGCAGCTGGTTTAGTTTCAGCCGGACTCACAGATTAGCGTGTTGTGTCTGTTGCGATTTAGCATCCACCTGTTAACTCCACCATGGCAGACCGGCAACAGCCTATCGCAGCAAAACGAAGACCTCACGCCGTTATAAATTTGCTTACAGAATTATGCTGTCACACATAAAGTTTTGAGATAGAGTCAGTTTAAAGGCTAAATCGTTGAAAGTAAGGAGCCGGCTATGGCAGAACAAGGTTCAGGCGGTAATGTAATTGCCGCATTATGCAGTGTGTTTATCCCGGGGCTGGGCCAGCTGGTACAAGGCCGCTTACTGCCAGCCATTTTGTTTTTTGTCGTCTGTATGGCCGGTTATGCCATGTGGTGGCTGATTTTTATCCCGGCGGTGATTGCGGGGCTGGTCCATCTGTGGTCGATTCTGGACGCAGCTACTTTTAAAAACCGCGCTTACTAACCAATACCCGGTATAAAAATGGCGCCCATGGCGCCATTTTTGTTGCGGTCTGTTCAGACCTTTTTAACAAATTCCGATTTCAACTTCATTGCGCCAAAACCATCGATTTTGCAATCGATGTCGTGATCACCATCAACCAACCGGATGTTTTTCACTTTAGTGCCGATTTTCACCACCAGCGAAGAACCTTTGACCTTTAAGTCTTTGATCACAGTGACGGTATCCCCATCCTGCAGCACTGAACCGGCGGAATCGCGGATCTCACGGCTACTTTCAGCCGCAGCTTCAGCGCCTGGCTGCCATTCATGACCACACTCAGGGCAGACCAGCTGCGCGCCATCTTCATAGGCAAAAGGGGACTGACATTGTGGACATGGAGGTAACTGGCTCATCGGGGCTCCGCAGCAGAATGGCTAAATAGCCTTAAAAAAAGGAGGGCTATTATAGCGGCAGTGACAAAAATTGCAGCAGAAACTGCAAGCCAGCAAAACCGCAGCTTTCACGTTACTTCGCCAACAGCACTCATCACCGCACATGTTATGCAAAGCGCCACGAAGCATTCCCGGAGATCCTACCATATCGGTTCCAGCTAGACCGCGACGCGGTTCCTGGCAATGTCACGCAACCATTGTTGTTGATCCAGCTGACTCAGACTGTCCTCCCGATTCAGCGTTTGATGCAGCTTGTCGATATCAGCGCTGACATGCGCCAGGATCTGGCTGACACGGTCCTGGAATTGTAGCGACGTCAGCACTGAACTGATCTCGTGCTGCACGTTCAGGCTACTGCTCTCCAGCTGCTCGGACGATGCCAGAATCGCGCTGGCGACTTGTTTAAAATCGCCGAGGACTTGTTGGATTGACACTTCGGAATGTTGCAAACGCTGGTCATCCTGCTCAGTAAATTGCGCGGTACGCGCCAGCGTCCGTTTGAGCATTTCATTGACGTCATCAATGCGTTTGGTGATGCGCGCGCCGGTCTCGCCAGAGCGGGATGACAAGGTGCGCACTTCGTCAGCAACCACGGCAAAACCACGCCCTTGCTCACCGGCCCGCGCCGCTTCAATAGCCGCATTCAATGCCAGTAAGTTAGTTTGTGACGCGATCCCCGCCACTTCAGCGCCCATGGTTTTCAGTTCATCGGTGATCGCCGCCAGTGCATTGATTTCATTCAGCAATTCGTCGCGGTTACTCATAGCTTCACGTAGCAAACTGACAATAGCTGTCAGATTGCGATCACTTTGCTGCACGACATCCGCGAGGCCAGTGTGCCCGCCTGTGGCAGCTCGGGACGATTGAATGGATTGTTGGAGCTGGTCATGAATGCCATGAAACTGGCTGACCAGCGCGTTGACAGCGGTTTCCAACTGCTGTGCTGCCATCTGTTGCTGGTCACGCCAAACCGGCAATACGGCTTGTAAAAACTGCTGTTGTTGCCCGAGTTTATCTTGCTGTTGTTCCTGCAGTTCACGTTTGATGTCCTGCTGTGTCACAGATTGTTGCTGTGCTTGCTCCACAGCTGCGCGAAACTGCGACCAGGCCCAAAATGCAGCGGCCAGTCCAATCACAGCGCCCGCCAGACGGACGGCAAACGTCGCTGGATTGATGAATAAAAACGTCGTCATTAATAACAGTGCGACAGCCAGAACAATTGAAGGGAGAACGGGCTGATTATCAGATTGTGCCATGGTGATTTTCCTGTGCTAACCATTTGTACCACTGCGTGTTTCTGCAGTAAGTACAGACTAGATGCCAACTAACTCTATGAACAGAATCAAGATTCGCTCCGGTGGAACGAGTTCTAATTATTAGCAGCAAATACGCAACTACAGAGAAAAAATTTTGACTGCACTACAGCTGAAGCGTCAGACCATGCAAGCACCCGGCTCCGCTTGGCTATTTCATCTGCCAATCAAGCAAATGATAATCATTCTCATCAATGCTAAAATGATGATATACTGTTGTCCCTGAATTAACTGCTTGCTGCAGCTTAGTAGCGCCAGCAAGATCTGATGGTTTCTCTGATGCTTACGACTCTCGCGCTGGTGCTGATACTGTTTTTGCCAACATTGCGGCTGCTGCAGGCCGGTTTTGACTGGTGGCAACAGCGTCAGAAATACCTGCGCCATCAACCGTCGTTACAACTGCGGGTCAGCCGGCTGCGCCGTCAGCGCCAATATCTGCATCTGACGCTGGTCAGTGCTGACGGACGGATGCTGCCTGAAGCGAAGGCTGGCCAACATATTCAGCTGTTTGGGGCTGATGCGGCCGGCCAACCAGTCAGTCGCGCTTATTCACTAGCGCAGGATTGCCGGCATAGCCATTTTTACCGGCTGGTGATTAAAGCGGAACCAGGTGGCCGGCTCAGTTCACAGCTGTTTCGCCAGCTCAAAGTCGGCGATATGCTGCACAGCAGCCGGCCTAAAGGCCATTTTGTGCTGCGAGGCTGGCGCCGACCACTGATTCTGATAGCCGGTGGTGTCGGCATCACCCCGATGATTGCGCTGGTTTATCAGGCGCTACGCAGTCGCCGGCCTGTCACGCTGGTCTATCAGACGCGCACGGCGGCAGACCTGTTGTTTCACCGTTTATTAAATCGTCTACCTGGACTGCATTATGTGCCGGTATTATCACAACCGCCGGTTGACTGGCTGGGCGGACAGGGCCGCATCAATGCCGCCCAGCTGTTGGCGCTCGGCGGCCGGCAGGCGGATTATTATTGCTGCGCCAATGCGGCGATGACAGAGCAACTGCGCCTTGAACTAGCGCGAGCCGGTGTGTCGCTGCGGTCTGAACTATTTAGTGCCGCGGCCAGCCAACAAAGTTTTTTACTGCAATATGGTGCGATCCGCACCGATTCGGCCGGCTTTCGTTCAGTGCTGGACGCGTTGAATCAAGCCGGTGCCTGCATTCCGTCTGATTGCCGCGGTGGCTCTTGTGGCTTATGCAAAAAACGTCTGCTCAAAGGTGAAGTCATCCAAATGCTGGACCCGGCGGTCCCGCTGTCCGCCGGCGAAGTGCTGACCTGCTGTGTACAGGCCAAAAGCGCCCTGCTATTAGGCGACTGAGCAGGCCGCTCATCCTGTGCAGCCCGTATTTGGTCGATTTGTAAAATAATTGTCATCTGCCTGTATTGTTCAGCCGGCATGATGCCGCCTGCAATGGTTTAACTATGCAGGAACCGATTATGACTTCAGATTTTGTCCGCAATATTCATCTGCAAACCGGTCAGCGCATGCTGGCTAAAGGCGCCAGTATGGAAGAGTTGGCCAGTCATTTTGACCGGGTAGGTTTTACTGAACGGGAGATCGCGACTCTGCTGGCCGAGTTTGGTGATTTATCGGCGAAGCTGCCTGATCAGGAGTTTGGCCACCGCCAGGTGCAGCGCTAGGGGATGTGATAGTGAGACCTGGCCATTCAGCCTGGTCTCAATGCGCTCGGCAGTAAACCTGTCCAGCGTTTCACCGCCCGGCGGAAATTGTGCTCGTCCGAATAGCCCAACCGCGCCGCCAGCTGCCGGTTCGACAGCTCTGGTTGCGACAACCAGAACAGCGCCAGCTGATTGCGTAAAACATCCTGCCATTGGCTAAAACTGCAATGTTGTTCCGCCAGCAAGCGTTTCAGCGCGGCCGGATGCAGCTGCAACATCGCCGCAGCCTCATCGGGGCTCAGCCAATCCGGCAAACGCCGCAGCTGCTGCCGGCTCAGCCATTCCAGCAAGCCGGGCTGACGCGGTAATAACTTCGCCTGCTGACAACAAATCTGCCGCCAGTGCCGGCATTCCGCCCGTTGCTCTTGCGGCAAACGCTGCGCCAATTGCGCCGAAGTCAGCTGCAACATCAATGGTGCCGAGCTTTGTTCTGTATTCTCCGAGGCACCAGCACGCACCTGACGCGCCGCACAAAGCGCCAGCACAAACTGCTGACATACCGCCAGTGCCAGTTCCTGCGCAGCCCCCATGCCGACCGCCGGCAATAACGTCATTCGCAGCGTGGCGCCTTGCCATTGCAACACAGGCAGACATAAAGGCCACAGCTGCTGGCGATAAAACCACAGATACCGCAGTGCTTTGCTAAGTGTCGGAGCCGTCAGGATCAACCGACAGACCGGGATCTGCGGGTTCAGTAATATCGCCTGCGCAATAACAGCCGGCAGTTCCGGGCTCGGTACTTTATTCAGGTTACCCAGCAGACGCTGCAGCGCGCCGGGATGGATCCGAAATTGCGGTTTTTGCAGGTCAGTTTCAAACAAAGTGGTACCGGCGAGCAGCTGATGCAGCGAAGCGCCGCGGCGTTGCGCCGCCTGCAGCAATTCCGGCACGCCATGCGCGACCAGCAGCTGTTTGTCCTGATATCCGCCCGGCCGACGCATCAGTACCACACCCTGGAATACGCCGCATGTCGCGATGACGGTTGCGTTTTTGCCTGCAACAAGGATAACTCCAGCTGTTGCAAAGCCGCCGCTGCGCTTTGGTCCTGCACCGGCTGAACCACCGTCTGTAACACCAAAGGCTCAGTGCAGATATGCTGCAGCTGGCTTTGTAAATGCTGCGCCAGCAGTTCGGCGCTGCTCGGTGGCGTGTCTGGCAGCAATACGACAAAACAGTCACCGCTGTAGCGACAAATCACGTCCTGTGGCCGCAGTTGGCCGGCAAACCAAATCGCCAGACGTTGCAGCAACTCGTCCCCGGCCGACACACCAAAATTGCGGTTGTAGCCGGCAAAGCCCTGAATATCCAATAACAGTAGCGATAAGGTCTGACCTGGCCGGCGCAATTTAATCTCGCGGTTCAGCACCGCATGCAAATACACCGGTCCGTACAGCTGCGTCAGCGGATCAATCAGCTGATGGTCGCGTAAAAAACCTTCGCGGCCCTGTAACTGCCGGCTAATCACTTGTTGTTCGCGATGCCAGCCAAACAAGCCAATGGTTAATAACACCATGCCAATCGGTGCCGGGAAAGATTCCAGCCAGCTCAACAATCGCTGCTCCGGCGGATAATCCAGCACTTCGTCAGCCAAATCTAAAGTTGCGGAAAACAACAGTAAAAAACTGCCAAAAAACAGATAGTTGGTGATACGACCCACAGGCCGGCTACTGATGATCAGGCTCAACCAGGCGCCACAGACCGCCAGCGTCACGGCTTCGCCCAGACTATCGACGCTGTCGCGCAGCGCCCAGTCTTTCAGTTCACCCTGATGAAATGCCAGCACCAGCACCGCCAGCAATAAGAGCAGGCAGACACTGAGTTTTTGCCGGTGATATCGCCACATCAAATAGGTCCTCAGCGCCAATCCTAAACATGTAAACCCCTCATTCTCGACAGCCCCTGTGACAGTGCCGTGACAGTCGGATGACAAATGCTGCCCTGACTTGTGCTGCAAAGACCCGGGTCCGCCCGGCACATGACATCGGTTTTTTGTCTGCGTAGCTGTCACACAGTCTTCGCACAATAAGCACCGGATTTTCTTCTTCAGCACTGGGAACTGTTATGACTTCTGCACCTTTGTTTCATCCGCACCGGCTCAGCCGAGCTATTTGGCTTGGCCTTTGTTTAACTGCTGCTACGACTGGCACGGCATACGCCGATGCCGCTTTGAGTGGCCGTATCACCGACAACCAGCAGCGTTTGTTACCGGGCGCTGAAGTGGTGATCCGCGAACTGAATTTAAGCCGCACCACCGCCGCCGATGGCCGCTTTGTGTTTCCGAAACTGCCAGCAGGCAGCTACACGCTGCAAGTGCGTTATGTCGGCGCGGCGCTTGCTGAGCAAGCCGTGATCATCGCGGCCGACCCGCTGCAACTGGGTGATATCAAACTACGCGCAGTCGATAACAGCCTGGAGCACGTCGAAGTGACCGGCCAGTCTGGCGCAGTCAGTAAAGCGCTGAGCCGTCAACGCAATGCCGCCGGCATTGTCACTGTGGCAAGTACCGACGAAATGGGCCAATTCCCCGACAGCAATGCCAGTGAAGCCTTACAACGTCTGGCCGGGGTATCGGTCGAGCGCGATCAGGGCGAAGGCCGTTTTGTCCGCGTGCGCGGTCTGGCACCTGATTACAACGCCGTCACTTACAACGGCACTTCGCTGGCAGCGCCGGAAGCAGGCCGCCGCGCGGTTGCGCTCGATGTGATCCCATCCGACTTACTGGAGTCGGTCGAAGTCAGCAAAACGCTGACGCCGGATATGCCGGCCGGTTCCTTAGGCGGTACTATTGAAATCAAGAGCTTATCTGCGTTTGACCGCAGCCATGACTTCTACAGCTTCACGGCAGAAGTAGGCCATAACAGCCTGGTCGATGCGCAAAGCCCGAAAATTTCCGGCGTCGCCACCCGGCTGTTTGATGTCGGCGACAACAGCGACAGCCTGGGCATCGCATTCGCCGCGAGTCTGGCCAAACGTAAATTCGGCTCCGACAATAGTGAAACCGGCGGCAAATGGGATTTCCCGGCTGGTCTTGAAGAGTTTGAACTACGCGACTATCAAATCAGCCGCGAACGCCTGGGCCTTGCGCTGAACGCCGACTACAGACCCGACAGCCTGACCGAATATTATGTCCGCACTTTGTACAGCCGTTTTACCGACGATGAGAGCCGTCAGGCGCTCATCACTGAGCTCGACAAAGCGCAGCTGGCCGGTGTCACCGGTAAAGGCAAATTGGTGCGGGAACTGAAGCAGCGTGAAGAGCAGCAAAGCATCAGCGCGCTGGTGCTCGGCACTAAACAGCAGCAAGGCGCTTATGAGTGGCAACTGGAAGCCGGCAGCAGCCAGGCTGATGAAGACACGCCTTTTAGTATTTCCGGTGCAGCCTTTACACAGAAGTTCAAAGCGGGCCTTGGCTTCCAGGGCAGCGATATGCTGCAACTGATCGCACCGGATGCGGCTTATCTGGCCGACGGTTACAACATTGACGAAGTCGAGATGGGCGAAACCTACACCAAAGAGCAGGAGCACAATGTGCGGGCCGATCTCAGCCGCGAATTTATTGCTGCCGACGGTGTCTGGCAGCTGAAAACCGGTGTGAAAATCAGTCAGCGTGAAAAAACGGCCCGTGAAACGGTGTGGGCCTTTGAAGATTTCGCCGATGCCGGCGTCAAAGCATTGAGCCTGAGCCAATACAGCAACAGCATGGTCGACTTTGCCCCTTCCCGCTTTGGTCCTGCCATCAACGCAGCCAGTATTTATAGTCTGGTCAATAGTTTAGACAGAGACGATTATATCGATGACGTCGAATCCGCTATCAACAACTTCAAAGCTGACGAGCAATTAAGTGCCGGTTACCTGATGGCGCAATGGGAAGGCGACCTGTGGCATTTAGTGGCAGGCGCGCGTTATGAGCATGAGCAACGCGACAGCAGCGGCATCCGTTATGACGGCGAACAGGACACGTTCACTGCGACTAACGCAGATACCAGCCATGGTGACTGGTTGCCGGCCCTGATCAGCCGCTATCAGCTCAATGACAATTCGCAGATCCGCGCTTCGTACAGCAGATCCTTGGTCCGGCCGAACTTTGCCCAGCTGGCGCCGGCTTATCTGCTGGAAGAAGACGATGGTGAACTGGAAGCCAGCTTTGGTAACCCAGAGCTGAAATCGCTGACCTCAGACAACCTGGACCTTGGTTTTGAACACTATGCCGACGGCCTTGGCGTGTTGTCTGCCATGGTGTTTTACAAAGATATTCAGCACTTTATTTACCAGGCCGACCTGGCTGGCAGCGCAGGCTATGAAAACTTCGCGGTGGCGGAAACCTATCGCAACGGCGACAAAGCCCGTTTAAGCGGCATTGAATTGAATGCCGTGCATCAGGTTTCCGGCTTTGGTAACTGGCTGGATCAGCTGTTGCTGTCGGCCAACCTGACTTTGACCCGCTCGGATGCCAGCCTCGGCTATCTCGATGACGGCAAATGGCAACAGCGTGATATTACGCTGCCTAGCCAGTCTGATCGTACCGCCAACATTGCGATTGGCTATGAAACCGAGGCCCTGAGCCTTCGCCTTGCTGCCAACTATAAATCGGCTTATTTAGCCGAAGTCGGCGAACTGGATGATGCGGCGTATGACGTCTTTGCCGACGACCATTTGCAGCTGGATTTTTCCAGTAAATATCAGTGGTCAGACTCAGTGCAACTGTACTTCAACATCGTCAACCTGAATGACGAGCCTTATTACGCCTATACCGGACAGCGTTATGCCAATTTCCAGTACGAACAATACGGCCGCAGCTTCGCGCTTGGTCTGCAAATCAGCCATTAAGATGGGAGCACATCGAATGAATTATCCTGTCTTCACAAACAAGGCCCGCTTTGTTTGCTCGGTACTGAGCAGCGCTGTGCTGCTCGGTCTGGCTGGTTGTCAGCAACAACTACAAACGGCGCCAACGGATGCCAGCAAGCACGGCGCTGATACGCCGCTCGCTGTGCAGCCACTGCGGCTGACCGGCACTTACAGCGCCACAGCCACTGTCGCGGATCAGGCTCTGCAGCTACGCACTGACGCCACAGCACTGCAAGTGCTGGACGCTGACGGCAAAGTGCTGGCGAGCGCTGCCGGCCGCTTTGAACGGCTGACTTTGTTACAGCAGCAAGCCGATCAACTGCTCATCACTGCCGTTGATAAAGAAACGCAACAGTTATGGCTGTGGCAGTATCAGGCAGGAGTGCTCACGCCTCGGTTCAACTACACCCTGACCAGCCGGGTCGCCGAAGACCTGTGTTTTTATCAAAGCAAAGAAAATCAGCAGCTCAGCCTGTTTGTCATCGGCGATCGCGGTGGCGCCGACCAGCTGTTGCTGCAACAGCAGGACCAGTGGCTACCACAACCTGTGCCGATGCGCGTGCTGAACCTGCCGTATGACGCCAAATCCTGCGCGGTCGATCACAGCAAAAGTGTGCTGTATGTCAGTGAACCGCAAGGTTTATGGCGCTTTAACGCTGAAGCAGAATCGGATGAAGCCGGCACGCTGATGCAAGCCCGCCAACCCTTTGGCGCCATTCAAAACGAGATCAGTGCGCTGCAGTTGCTACCTGACGGCCAGTTGCTGGCACTGGAAGCTGAACCGGCGCGGCTGCTGCGTTTTACTCCTGCCGCAGATGATAGTTTCAGTGCGACGGCATCCCCACTGTCGACTGAGCTTGCTCTGCAAAGTATGTCACTGCAGCACAACAATCAGCAGATTGCCCTGCAGTTCGCTGTTGAGCCAGCGCACTTGCTCGACGTGCAGCCGCTGCTGAGCGCGACGCTACCCATCCAGTTACAGCCGCAACAAACCGCAACGGCTGTCGTGTTTCCGCAGCTGCAGGCGACGCTGGAAACTGCGTCAACCACCACGCGCGGTGATGTGATCGACGACCCGGCGTTTTGGCATCACGCCACCAACCCGGCTAACAGCCGTATTCTAGCCACCGATAAACGCTCAGGTCTCGAGGTGTATAACCTGCAAGGGGAACGGGTGCAGCAGCTGCCGGTTGGCCGGCTGAATAATGTCGATGTGCGCTATGGTCTGCGCTGGCAGGGCAAACCACACGATATCGCCGTGGCCAGCCTGCGCAACAATAACAGCCTGCAATTGTTCGCCATTGATGCCGCTGGCCAGTTGCACGACGCCGGACAAGTCCCGACCGCACTGCCGGATATTTATGGCATGTGCCTGTATCAACCGGCGGCGGACCAGCTTTATGCCTTCGTTAATGATAAAAGTGGCCGCATCGATCAGTTCCGCCTGAGTTCAGACGGCCAGCAATGGCAAGGCGAGCTGGTGCGCACGCTCAAAGTGCCATCGCAGCCGGAAGGCTGTGTGGCGGATGATCAAAACCATCAGCTGTATGTCGGGGAAGAAGATGTCGGCGTCTGGACCTTTGCCGCCGATGCAGCAGCTCCTGTGGCCGGACAGCTGGTGATCACCGCCAACGATGAACAAGGCCCGCTGGTCGCCGACGTTGAAGGTATGGCGTTATTGCCGGCCGGCACTTTTACAACACAAAACAAACCCTTGTTACTGATCTCCAGCCAGGGCAATGACAGTTATGTGTTGTATGAAGCGACCGCGCCCTATGCATTTGTGCAGCGTTTTCGCGTCGGCACTAATCCGCAGCTTGGCATCGACGGCAGCTCAGAAACCGACGGCTTGGATCTGACCGTGAAAAGTCTGGGCCCGGCGTTTCCGTTCGGCGCCATCGCGATCCAGGATGGCCGCAACCGGATGCCGGAAGCTGGTCAAAACCTGAAACTGGTGCCGTTGCAGCAGTTGGAAGTAGTGTTGAAGCGGTAATCGTTATGTGATGAGTTTATTTCGTACGGCGGCGCTTTGCTTGCACGTACCTACTGCCCCGATAAGAGCGTAGGTACGCGCAAGCGCAAGCGCCGCCGTACATGTTCTCACCAAACAAAGACCGCCGTATGTCATACACCGTACGTCACACGCGATCCATGTTCTCCTTACCAAATCCCTTCATATAACTTTTCAGTTATATCCTGCTCCGAAAAAGTATTTAAGGTTATTAAGCCGCTCTGTTTTAATGCAGGCTCTTAGATATTGGGCATATAGATGTCTAAACGGAGATTTGCATGCAACAGACTCAACTGACCTGGTGGCAACGCTACAGCTTATGGCTGCAACAGGCGTTAATCCGCGCAGAACTGGGCGCCTGGCAGGCAAATACCGCAGCAGACCGCCACGACACCACCACCTCACCGGGGCAGCTATGAGTATTGAAGTCCAGCAATTGCGGAAAAATTTCGGCGATTTTAAAGCCGTTGATAATGTCAGTCTGTCGATTAAAAGCGGTGAACTGACTGCATTGCTCGGCCCATCTGGCTCCGGCAAAACCACTTTATTGCGCTTGATCGCAGGCTTGGAACAGGCCGACAGTGGCCGCATTCTGTTTAATGAAGAAGATATCAGCGACCGCCATGTCAGTGAACGCGGCGTCGGTTTTGTGTTCCAGCATTACGCTTTGTTTAAACATATGACAGTGGCGGAAAACGTCGGTTTTGGCCTGAGCGTCAAGCCGAAGAAATTCCGCCCGTCGAACACTGAGATTAAGCAAAAAGTGCAGAAACTGCTGGAGCTGGTGCAGTTGGACTGGACCGCAGACCGTTATCCATCGCAGTTGTCCGGTGGTCAGCGTCAGCGTATTGCGCTGGCCCGCGCGTTAGCCGTTGAGCCAAAAGTGCTGCTGCTGGACGAGCCGTTTGGTGCGCTGGACGCCAAGGTGCGTGCGGAACTGCGCCGTTGGCTGCGCCGGCTGCATGATGAAATTCATGTCACCTCCGTCTTTGTTACACACGATCAGGAAGAGGCGCTGGAAGTGGCCGACCGGATTGTCGTGATGAACAAAGGCCGCGTTGAGCAGGACGGCACGCCGGAGCAGGTCTACGACCATCCAGCCAATCCATTTGTTTACGAATTCTTAGGCACGGTGAACCTGTTCCACGCCCGGGTGCGTGACGGCGACCAGCTGGTGCAACCAAGCAGCGCAGACTTACCAGCCGCCGCCGAACAGCTGGAGCAACCAGGCCTCGCCTACGTGCGCCCACATGAAATCGACGTGCTGCATGCCAAAGAAGACGACGCCATCGCCGCCCGCCTCGACCTCATCACAGTGGTCGGCCCGACGGTGCGGCTCGAACTGCAATCGCAACACGCCGACCAAATCATCCACGTCGAACTGGATAAAACCCGATTTAAACAGCTGGGGCTATCCGTCGGCCAGCACACCTGGTTAAAACCCCGCTACAGCCGGGTGTTTTTAGGCGAAGGGATTTGATCTCTGCTTAGAGCGGATTGCAGTCATTCCGTTCAGGCTGATTGACACTGCGACAAGTGTCAAAGGTGCAATTCGCTTTGCTCATTGCACCCTACGATCGGGCCGCTGGCTCGTAGGGTGGGTAGAGCGCAGCGAAACCCACCGGTTGTCGCACAACGGTTGTCGCACACCGAGTGTTGCTGACCGTACCTAACCTTACGTCGGGGCGGTAGGTACCGGCAAGCAACGCGCCGCCGTACATGATAATTAAAGAATGTCTGCTTTTGGCACAAACCAACTGAACAACATGAATCCCACATCAGGCATGATGCATAAAAAAATCTAATCCTTCTGTCACAATTCTTCTCGTGCTTCCGCCACGGCCTTGTCACGCAATCCAATTAATCTGACGCCCGTTGTTGCAACAGCATCAACACAAATCTCTGTTGTGCCTAATCTCAGAAGGAAAATTGGATGAAACTGCTGACTCACACCCCAACACTGCTGGCCGGCCTGTTTGCCCTGGGTCTGATGAACATTGGCACTGCACATGCTGCAGAACAACAACACAGCTACAGCAATAGCGGTTACTGCCAACTGGCTGCCAAAGGCACTTCAGCATATCAGCGCAACGTACTGGCTGCTTATGCCGGCAAACTGGGTTATGCGCCTAGCCAACGTGAATGCCGTAGTCTGCAACAACAACGCGCTGTGACCACGCCGGTATTTGAACTGGGCAGTGCTATTAAACAATTTGAACAGGGCTCTGTGCGTAAACTGCCACACGCCACTGTGGAAAAACTGAAAACGTTGGATTCAAGCCGCCAACAACAATGGTTTGATTTGGTTGCTGGTTAATCCGACAACTCCTGAAACAACAGCAGACCGGGCTTTTTCCACAAAGCCCGGAGTTTTTAAAAAATGCCACCCGACATTTCTGCCCTTAACACTTGAGCCGCACCGTCGCAATTGCCTACAATAGCGCTCTTTTTTTTGCACAGAATCTCAGCATGAACGACACCACCGCACGCCCGGAATTACCAGACCGCCTGTCAGTCCAACCACGCAGCCCACATTACAACGCGGCCGTGTTTGAACATGACATTGGCATCCGCCTGAATGGCAAAGAACGTTTTGACGTTGAAGAATACTGCATCAGCGAAGGCTGGGTTAAAGTGCCGGCCGGCAAAGCAGTGGACCGTCGTGGCCAACCGCTATTGATGACGATGAAAGGCACTGTCGAAGCTTATTACCGCTAAGACACGGCCACATCTGTAAAAAAACCGCCCGGCCTTCAATAGCCTGAGGCGGTTTTTTATTCGCCCCGTCCATGGCGCTCACCTTTCAGGCCAACGCTATGCGTTGTTAAAAATTGCTCCAGGCAATTTTTTATTCGCCCCGTCCATGGCGCTCACCTTTCAGGCCAACGCTATGCGTTGTTAAAAATTGCTCCAGGCAATTTTTTTATTGTGTCAGTGTGCCAAAATTCCCGCAGCGATCTGCTGGGCTTGCTGGCGAATTTCATGCAGTGCAGTACTTTCCCACAACTCGCCACGCAATAACGAACCGATGGCATAAACTGTCGGCTGTACAGCGCCAGCCGCATTCTTAACCCGCAAACTGGCGACGTCGACAGCTAAACCTAAACCAAGCGGCCCTGCCGCTAAAGCACCTGTTGCGATAGCCTGTTGCAGCAGATGGCCCGGCAGATTGCGGTAATCCTGCTCCGGCCCTGTGCAATTCAGCACTAAATCTGCATGATAATCAAAAGTTTGTGCCGGCATTTCACGATGCACCCGGCTATTGATCTGCAGGGCAAGCTGTTCGCCTGCCGGGCGCACACTCAACACTTTGCCGGCATGCACTTCCAGTAAGCCATGTAAGCGCAGTTGCTGCAGCTGGTCATGCAAATGCAGCGGCACCCGGTGGCGCGCCACGCCCCATAAATGCCGCAGCCGGCGCATAAACAGCGTTTTTTCTGTAGGGCTGAATTGCTGCCAGTAGCGCTGCGTATGCGGCCTTAACGCATCAATCAGCGGTTCTGCCGACACGCCTAAGCGCCTTACCTGATGGCGCGCCCGGTTAAACAGCCGTAATAACTGCCGCAGGCTGGCCTGCTGCGGTAACGCCTGACTGAACTGGTTCAGCTGTAGCCCCGGATGGCGGTGCGGCAACATGCCATAACCATGCGGAGATACTGACAGCACCGGTGTTTTCAGGCCAGCAGCGCGCAGAGATAACAACGTATCGACCATCGTCAGACCATTGCCGAGGATCACGACTTGGCTGTCAGGTTTGAGTTTGTGCAGCCAGGCGTCAGACCAGGGGTTGTGGACATAAGCCGGATGGTTCGTTAGTTCAGCAAAACCCGCCGGATGGCGCGGTAATTCGTTGCCACAGGCCAGCACCAGCTGGTGAAAATCCTGCCAATCGCCCTCGCACTGCAGACGTGGAGCGGTCTGGTCCGTCAAATCCAGTGCTGTGACTTTGACCTTGCGAAGGCTGACCTGCAGACCTTTTTGCACAGCCAGCGCCAACGACTCTTGCCAGCGCTGTGCGACATAATCACCAAACACTGCCCGCGGCAAATAGGCCTGCGCTAATACCGCAGGCTCGTCAGCGGCAAATTGCGCTTGCTGTTGCAGCCAATGCAGAAAATCAGCCGGTAACGCCGGGTCTAGGCTCATTTTTCCGGCAGCCACATTCAGCAAATGCGCCACTTGCCTTGGCTGATAAGCTACGCCACGACCAAACTGACCGGTCTGGTCAAAAATCTGCAGCGACAACGCAGTGTCAGCCTGTTTAATCAACTGCATCGCCACTGAAACGCCAGCTAAGCCGCCACCTAAAATCGCAATTTTCTGCATCGCTGTGCTGTACCACCTGATGAACTACCGCCGATGTGATAACTGGCCAAAGCCCTTCCTGTCAATGAAAAAAGCAGTTAAGGTACAGCTGAAGTTCACCTTTTTGTCTGCCGGAGTCGCTGATGCCGCAAGCCCCCTCGCCTTTGATCGCCCTGGTAACCGGATGCTCCGGCGGCATTGGTCTGGCTTTGGCACGAGAGCTGAAAAGCCGCGGTTATCAGGTGTTCGCCACAGCCCGGCAAGCGGGTGATTTAGCACGATTGCAGGCGGAGGGTTTTGCGGTATTTGGCCTCGATGTCAACGACCAGCAGCAAATCGATGCGATGGTTCAGCAGCTGCGAGCCCAGCACGGCCGGCTGGATTTATTGGTCAACAACGCCGGCTATGGTGCTATTGGCCCGGTGCTGGATATCAGCCCGGAGCGACTGGCGCTGCAGTTTCAGACCAACGTGTTTTCAGTGGTGGCGATGACCAAAGCCGCCTTGCCACTGCTACAACAAAGTCGCGGCACTGTGCTGAATATCGGTAGTGTCAGTGCCAATCTGGTCACGCCTTTTGCCGGCGTGTATTGCGCATCGAAAGCGGCGCTGCATGCTATCAGTGAAGCACTGCGGATGGAATTGGAGCCACTGGGTGTGCAAGTGCTATTGGCCGTGACCGGTGCTGTCGATACCGGTTTTGCCGACCGTGCCAGTCAGCTGGCTGAACAGGTGCTGTCCGAAGATTCCAGCTGGTGGCCTTACCGCGACGGCGTGCGACGTCGCGCCCGTGCCTCACAGGATTTCCCGACACCAGCCACGGAATATGCCCGTGAACTGGTGCAAGCGCTGCAAATCCCACAGCGTCAGTTACACATCCGGGTTGGCCGCGGCAGCTGGTTATTACCGCTGCTCAAAGCGGTGTTACCGAGCAACCTGCTACATCGGATCCTAAAGCGTAAATTCGGTTTGTCGGTGCACTGAACACTAAGTTTCTGCAAGACGTCAGAGAGGCGACCGAATGTGGTTGTTGTAGTCGCTCCTCAGTGCCCACAAGCAAGAACGGTCAGGCAGCACCGCTATGACTTTGATACAGTAAGGCCACTTCTGTTAAAGGAACTTACTGATGTCTGAACCCTTTTTAGCGCTGCTGCCGCAGCTGTTAGCCCTGATTGAAGCTGCCGATGAACCGCTGACACTGACGGAGCTCAGCGCCCGCAGCGGTTATTCAGTCTGGCATTTACACCGTCAGTTTCGGTTTTATTGCGGCATGCCCTTACAGAGTTATCAGCGCTTACTGAAGTTACAGCGCGCAGCGACAGCGCTGGCCTACCGGCAAACCCCGGTGACTGAATTAGCACTGGAAGCCGGTTATCAGCATGCAGAAAGCTTCAGCCGCGCCTTTGCCCGTTGGTTAGGTCAGGCGCCGGCTCAGTTCCGCCAGCAACCGGATTGGTTGTATTGGGCGGAACAAACTGAACAGCTCAACCAAATCGCAGCTTCAGACGCACCGACACTTTCTGCTGCGGCCATCGCAGCGGTGCGGGCTGAAACACGCAGCGGTACTCTGTTACTACAATGGCTACATCAGGGCCACCCGGCCAGTATTGGCAACAGTATCCGGCGTTTTATCGAGTTTCGCCGCACGCACAAATTACACCCGAGCCGTTTCGCTACTTTTAACCTGCTCTATGACGACCCGCAGGATACCGCTCCGGACCAATACCGCTTTGGTCTGGCATTGCAACTGGACACAGTGCAGCCGGAATTATTGCAAGCACCCGAGCTCAGCTATGTCGAGCTACCAGCCGGTCTGTATGCCCGTTTTGACCACACAGGACCGGATGCGCAGCTCGAACCTATCATCCGCGCTTTGTATACCGAACTGTTGCCGGCAAAAGGCTGGGTTCCTGCCGATGTTCCATTGTTACTGGAGCGGGTCAGTTTTTTCCCCGACGTGCCGGCGCATCAGGCACAAACCCGGATCTGGCTGGCCTTGCAAACGAACTGAGCCGGTTCTTGATCAAGGTCAGAGTTCCGTCGTTGTGGACCCGCTACACTATGGGCTCTTTAAGCCACGGAACCGACCATGAAACATCCCAATGCTGCATCCGCTCTGAACCTGATTGGCAACAATGAATTTATCTGGAGCCACTCGATGGCTGCCACTCCTTACAGCATGCTGGACGCTTTAGCCCAGGTGGCGCGTGATAAACAGAACCTGACACTGCTGAGTCTGCATACCGAAAAAAGCGGTGCGTTGTGCGCACCTGAACTGGCCGGGCATTTACGCCAACGGGTGTTTTTTGTTGGTGGCCCGACCCGCCCTGCCGTGAACTGCGGTCTTGCCGATTATGTGCCGAGTTTTTTATCGGAAATTCCGAAGTTATTCAGAAGCAAAGAGCAACGCGTCGATACGGCGATTGTGCAAGTGTCGCCGCCGGATAAACACGGTCTGTGCAGCCTCGGCGTCTCAGTTGAAGCCACTCGCGCCGCGATGCAAAACGCCCGTCGCGTTATTGCCCAAATCAACCCGCGCATGCCCCGCACCCACGGCGATTCTTTTGTCCATCTGCAGGACTTCGCCGCTTATGTTGAACTCGAATCGCAGATCCCACTGCATCTGCCGGCCGAACAGGATCCGGTGACACAACAAATCGGCGCCAATGTCGCTAGCCTGATCCGCGACGGCGACTGCCTGCAAATGGGCATTGGAGCTATTCCGGATGCAGCACTGGCTTGCCTTGGCGACCGGCAAAACCTCGGTGTGCACACCGAAATGTTCTCCGATGGCGTGTTGCCATTATTGGCCAAAGGCGTCATTAACAACCGCAATAAGAAAAAACATCCGGGTAAAGTGGTAACCACTTTTGCCATGGGCAGTCAGGCGCTGTACGACTTTGTCGATGACAACCCGGAAGTGGTGTTTTTAGATGTGGCCTATACCAACGACACCGCGGTGATCCGGCAAAACCCGCAGGTGGTGTCGATCAACAGTGCGCTGCAGGTCGATTTATCCGGCCAGATCTGTGCCGATTCGCTCGGCACGAAGATTTACTCCGGAGTGGGTGGTCAGATGGATTTTGTCCGCGGCGCCGGTTTATCTGAAGGCGGCCGCGCCATTATTGCGCTGCCCAGCACCGCAGCCGGTGGCACAGTCTCGCGCATCAGCTCTTTGTTAACGCCGGGGGCAGGCGTCGTCACCACCCGCGCCCATGCGCATTACATTGTCACCGAGTATGGTGTGGCCAACTTACGCGCCCGTAGTCTGACCGAGCGCGCCAAAGCGCTGATCGACATCGCTGCGCCACAATTTCGCGAGCAACTGGCGCGGCAGGCGTTTGAAGATTGGGGTCTTAAGGTCTGATTTTTCGGGGTTTTTCTTGAGTTCGCTTGCTGTCTGTCGTTCTTTGCGCTTTAACTTGTTATAGGTCTTTTATTGCAGTGACAAAGAACGCACATGATCAAACGAATGAGAGCCGTGCTCCTGCCCGGCTTGCTGATGTGGCTGGCTGCTTGTCAGCCGCGTCCAGATCCGACGCTGCGGATAGGGACCAATCTGTGGCCCGGTTATGAACCGCTGTATGTTGCACGTGACCAGCGGGTATTTCAGTCGCTGGATGTTCAACTGATCGAGTATCGCGCGGCAGGTCAGGTGCTGAATGGCTTGCGCAAAGGCACTATTAATATGGCCGCACTCACGCTGGATGAAGCCGTGCGGATTTCGGCCAGCGGTATACCGATTGAAGTGATCTGGTTATTCAACATCTCAGATGGTGCCGATCAACTATTAGCCCGCCCCGGGATCAGTCAAATTTCAGAACTCAGCGGCAAACGTATCGGTATTGAAAGCAATGCGCTCGGTGCATATTTATGGCAGCGTTTTTTATCGCTGAACCATCTCAATGCAGCTGATTATGAGCTTGTCGGTTTAGATTTAGCCGCCCATGCGCAAGCGTTGACTAATGGCGAAGTCGATGCCGTCATGACCTTCGAACCGGAAAAAAGCAAACTGTTGCGGCTTGGGGCGAAGGCTTTGTTCACCAGCAAAGAAGTGCCTGGCGAAGTCCTGGATGTGCTCATCGTACGTAAAACTGGTGATAACGCCCCCACCACAGCACAGATCCAGCAATTTATCCGGCAATACCACCAGCATTTCCAGCAGATGCAGCAAAACTGGCAAGGCTGGTATCCGCAACTGAACAAAAGGCTCAAACTGTCAGAGCAGGAATTGGTACAAACTTACGGTGAGTTGCAGATCCCGTCCGTCACTATGCAAATACAGCTGTTATCAAACCAAGTCAAAATGCAAAAAATCATGCAGGACTATCAACAGGTGTTACTCGATATTGGCATGATTTCTCAACCTTGCGACTGCACCAACCTGATCAATACCCGCTATCTGGAAGCGCTGTAATGCGGCTAAACATCAGTCTGTTACCGTTGCTATTAACGCTTGGGCTATCTTGCCTTGGCTTATTGCTGTTGTATGGCATGCATCAAGGCATGACACGAACGCAACTGATTGCCAACGAACAGCATCACCTGGAAACCGAATTGATGGAGCAACATTCGTTGCTGCAGCTTTACCTGATGAAACATGATGAAGCGTCATTGAAAAACTGGACATCACTTAAATCGGAAAGTCCGCATGTATTAGCGGTGCTGATTGTCGACCCGCAACAAATGATTGTTGCCGCGCATCAGGTTGCGATTGAAGGTGAAAGCCTCAAATCTTACGACGCCGGTCTTGCTAAAGAGCTTGCTACGCTGCCACCACAGCAGATGGTAAAACCGCTGCTGTTATCAAGCGACCGCAACGAACTGATGATGGCGTTACCGCTGCAGTTTGGCAAAGAACAAGGCTGGCTGGTGCTGCAATATGATTTACACGACGCACTGAGTTCAGGGCTGGCTATCACGCTGCAAAATATGCTGGTTTATCTCACGAGTATGCTGCTGAGTGGCTTTCTAACCTTCTTACTGCTGAAGAAGATCCTGCTTGTGCGTCTACGCCGTCTCGAACTGACTTTGAATCAGTATTCAGCCGGCGCGCATGATGCAAGAGCGGCAGTGAATGACAACAACGAGTTTGGCCGGCTGGAACTGATGCTAAACCGCACGCTAGACGCGCTGAACCAGCAAAGAACTTTGAGTCAACACACGCAGTTGTTTAACGAATTGGTGTTAAACAGCACGACCGACGGCATTATCAGTGCGGACACGCAGGGGCGGATACTGCAAATCAATCAGGCGGGTTTGAAGATCTTCGGCTATCAGAGCGCAGGCGAATTAACCGGTCAGGATTTGAATTTACTGATCCCGCCGCAGCACCGCCAGGACCACCAGAAGCATCTGGCCAAAAGAGGCATCCCTCCATCGGGTCATTTTCTCAATCGGTTACGACAAGTTGAAGGTCTGCGCAAAGATGGCGCCGCAGTGCCATTGGATATCACGCTGACACAAGCGTCACTGGAAGGTCAGCTGATCTACATCGCGTTTCTGAAAGACAATACCGAACAACGTCACTACCAACGTTCCATTGAACAGTTGGCCTTCTCTGATGCCCTGACCGGCGCCGCAAACCTGCATGGTCTGAAACGTCTGCTGCAGGACAATCCTGCGGTACACTGGATGTACCTGCTGAACGTCGACGGCATGGCGAATCTGAATAACAGTTTTGGTTTTACTGTCGGTGATCTGTTGATCCAGGCCTTTTATAAGTTGTTGCAACAGCGGTTAGGGCCGAACCATCTGCTGGCGCGCAATCAGGGCGCTGAGTTCCTTTTATTAAGTCACGAGCCGCCAGCACATTGGCTGGCTGAGTTTCAGGCGTTACAAGGTTCGGAACTGCCTCTGGCCGGTTTTCATGTGAAACTGAGTTTCTGCACGACCTATCAATTGCTGCAATCCACTGAAACTTTTGAGACGCAATTGCATAGTGCTGAATTAATGATGCGCCAGGCGAAATCTGCAGGTCGCGGCACTATGTTGCAAGTTGAACCCGGCTTGATCCAGCAACTGCAGAGAAATGCTTTCGTTTGCCATCAGCTGGACCAGGCGATCCGCGATGAACAACTGTTTTTTCATTACCAGCCTAAATTTGCCGCGCTCAGCAGACTGCCGGTTTCCGCAGAAGCATTGTTACGCTGGCAGCTCGATGGACAATTTATTTCGCCGGGGATTTTTATCCCATTGGCAGAGCAAAGTCACCTGATGGCACAATTGGATCGTTTGGTGATCAAGCAGGCCTGTCGGCAAATCAGGACTTGGCTGGACAAGGGCTGGCAAGTGATGCCGATTTCAATCAATTTATCAGCCAGACACTTAGTCGATGACAGTACTATTGCCTACATTTTTGAAAAGGTTGGCGAATTTGATGTTCCGGCTCAACTGCTGGAAATTGAAGTCACCGAATACAGTCTGATCGAGGATGAAACCCATACCGCAGAGAACATGCACCGGCTGATCAAAGCCGGGATTGGCATTGCCATTGACGACTACGGCACCGGTCATTCGAATTTGGCAACGGTTCTGAGCTTACCGGTACAGAACCTGAAAATTGACCAGAGCTTTATCCGCAAAGGCATGAGTAACGCCAAAGGCCGAGCCATTCTGGAAAACATTCTGCAACTGGCTAAATCGCTGCAAGTCACCACTACGGCTGAAGGCGTTGAAACGGAGGAACAGCTGGCGTTCCTGCAGGCATCCGGTTGCGAGTATATTCAGGGTTATCTGCTGTCTAAACCACTGCCATTGGCTGAGTTTGAAGGACTACTGAACTCCCATAATCGACACGCTGACGCGTCAGGCTAGCCCCATCGATGAGTAAACCAACTCAGATAAGTTAAGGCTGGCAGCTTAGTTAATGGGATAACTCTCTTCATTGCAGCCATCTAACAGATACGCAGGTACGGCCTGAATATCAGATCCAACTGTCGGTCTTATACCAGTAAAACCTCGCAAAAAACCCCGCTAAAGAGTCTTAGATACAACACATTAAAAGCGTCTAATTACTAAAAATCTGATCCCTTCCCAGTTTTTTTGCCTGATACAGGGCTTCGTCCGCTGCTTTTATCATGTCTTCTGCGTCTGCATATTCTAATTCGCTGGAAACTACCCCTGCGGAAAAAGTACAGGAGAATTGAGATTTGCCAGCACTGAAGTGAATCTCCCTGAATGCGCGCAAAATAGTGTTTAGGGCTTCCTCAGCATGCTGCAACTTGCAATTTGGTAAAACAATCAGAAACTCTTCACCACCATAACGCCCGGCGCGATCACTACGCCTGAGCCTTTTTTTAAGTAGGGTGGCGATAGTACTGATCACAACGTCACCCATTGCATGCCCATAACTGTCATTGATGTTTTTGAAGTGGTCGAGATCCAGCATTGCAACACAAAACTGGTCAGTACTTCGCTTAAACAAATCATATTGGCGAGCGACAGCTTCTTTAATCGCACTGTGTTTGATGAGTCCGGTTAAACTGTCACGTTCTATCAGTGATTTTATTTCTTTGTTTCTTGCCAGGGTTAATCGGACTGACGTGATCAAGTTTTCATTAGAAATAGGCTTTGTAATAAAGTCATCAGCGCCAAATGACATTGCCTGAAGCTGCTGCTTGATATCATGTTCGGCAGACAGAAAGGTAATGTGAAGACTGCTTAACGAGTCATATTGTCTGATCACCCCTGATATATCAGAGCCGGAGTAGCCTGGCATATGCATATCTAGTAGCAGTAAATCGGGACTAAAATTCTGCAGTTCAGAGATAATCTGCTCGGGTTCTTTTACCAGCAATACATCAATACCGGCCGATTTCAGTACCCAGCTATAATGCTCAGCCAATAGCAAATCATCATCGAGAATCGCTACTTTTTTATCTGTGATATAGCTATCGTCGAATAATTTACTGATCCGATGCAAGATACTAGGTACGTCCAGTGGAGAAACAAAAAAGCCTGCAGCATTTATGCGAACGGCTGCCACTCTTAGCTCAAAAAAGTCTTCTATCGAAAAAATCATCAGCTTACATTGTTGTTCACTCACATACTGTAGTAGCTGATTCTGCAACAATAATGACTCCCCTTTGAGCTCAGCAGAGCAAAACAATAAGCCCGGCACCGATTTTAATAGCGCTATCTGAACGGCTCCAAAGGAATCAAATGACACAACCTGATATCCAAATGCTGAAAGCTGTGCCATCAGTTCTGTACACAGTATCTGGTCTTCTAACGCCAGCCAGATAAGTTGCTTTTGTTGATAGGGAGACCCGATCTCTGACATAGATGCGACACTGTTGTTTTTTAACAGGCGCAAATCGACCTCGTCAGTAAAATGACTAATCGCGTCACTGACTAAATGAATCAGCCGGGTATCGACAGATGCACTTTGCTGAAGCTGAATAGCAACTACTTCGAGTTGTCTGGCTAAGTAGCCGGCATCAGCCAGCTGAAAAGTGCCACAGGAGCCGGCTAACTGATGTGACAGATTAATAAGCTCGTTGAGTGAACTAATATCTTCGTTTTGTAATTGTTTATTTATGCCACGTAAAATGTCCGCATGCGTTTCTAACTTGCGTAAAAAGTTCTCTTGTAGCTGCTGCATCGCTTGCTGAATATCAGCTAGTGACTTGTTTGGCACTCACTACTCCTTCCATCCTAATCCAAAATTTTATGCCCGGAGCACCTTAGGTAAGCGCACATAAAATCGTGCACCGCGACCAGGTTCCGACTCAAAACCAATAGAACCGTGCATGGCCTCTGCGAGTTCTTTACATAATGCAAGTCCCAAACCTGTCCCGCCTTTGGCTTTTGCGCTACTGGCATCCGCCTGCGAAAATCGTTGGAAAATCCTGTTCTGGAACTCTGCGGGTATACCTGGCCCTTGATCCTGAACCGCAATTTCTACCTCGTCACCAATTAAAGCGGCACTCAAAGATACGTCACTACCTTTTGGCGAAAACTTCACTGCGTTTGATAATAAGTTTGCCAGAATTTGCAATAACCGATGTTCATCAATCATTAACTGCTGTTGTTCTGACTCACCCTGTAACACTAATTGTAAACGGATGTCCTGCTGAGCGGCATACGGTGCATGATCCGTAATGGCTCTTTGCAGCACTGATGTTACTGGGACTGGTCTTAGTTCCATCATCATTTTACCGGCAATCAATTTCTCAATATCCAGCAGGTCGTTAATCAGGTGGCTCAATTGTTTGCAATTGCTAGCCGCAATACTGATCAGTTTCTGCGCCTTTTCCGGGAGCTGGACCAAACAGCCTGACTCCAGCAGGCTTAGAGCGCCATAAATGGAGGTCAGTGGTGTGCGTAACTCATGGCTGACTGTCGAAATAAAGTCATCCTTTAATTGCTGCAATTTCATCCGGTCTGTAATGTCTTGCAATGAACCAATCAGCATCAAATTCGGGTCTTTGTCTTCCGGAAACAGTTGTGCCAATTCATGCACCCAGCGGATTTCTCCATCCGGACGAATGATTCTGTGCACTACATTGTGAATACCAGTGGTTAAGGCGCGTTGCTCGCTCTCCTCAACTACCCGCACATCATCGGGATGCACCGTACTTTTGAATAGCGCGACACTAGGGACGACAGTTGCGGCATCAAATCCAAAAATCTGGTAGATGATTGGAGACCACCATAAACTTCCGGTTTTTAACGACGCCTGCCAGTAGCCGATTTTGGCTTGTTCACTCGCCAGATCAAGACTTTGCTGTGCAATACTGAGCTGCTGATTAAGGCGTTCAAGCTTTAGATAATGCTCTTTAGTCGTTGTCACATCATGGATGTATCCATGCCAAAGTGTACTGCCATCAAGCATCCTCTCTGGTGTTGCCCGCCCCGATAACCATTTCAACTGCCCTTCCGCTGCTACAACACGATATTCCAACTGCCAGAGAGATTGCTGAGAAACAGAGTCAGCGATACTTTGCATCATTGCCGGTAAATCATCCGGATAGATTTTGTCTACAGCGGGAGTAGCATCTTCAATAACGTCTCTTGGTAACACGCCATAAATTTGCTCAATCGCAGCACTGGCATAAGGAAAGGCCATTCTTCCATCCGGCCATAGCTGGAATTGGTATACGACACCTGGTAACTGTTGAGTTAACTTGACTAACTGGTCTTGTAATTTTTTCTCATTACTAATGTCCAGAATAAAACCATCAAGATACTGTACATGCCCCATTTGGTCATAGTGCGCGGAGCCACGTTCTTCAACCCATCGTACCGTGCCATCTTTGTGGAGAACGCGATAGTGCAGTGTCCAGCTGCGGTGTTCGATGACGGCATGCCCGACTGCATCTTCAAGCCAGGATTGGTCATCCGGATGAATCACACTGGCATAACTACGCACCGCATTGTCGATAAAGTCACTGGCTGGGTATCCGGATAATGGATCGATATGACCACTCATATAAATCATGGTCCAATGTTCATCAGCCAAGCAGCGGTAGGTAATTCCCGGAATATTGGCGACTAATGACTGAAACTGATCCCTGCTTTGAACCAGTGCCAATTCGTTATTGTGCTGCTCTGTTATATCCGCGTGGGTCCCATACATCATCAACGGTTTGCCATCATCGGTCCAAGAGATAACCCGGCCTCTGTCATGCACCCAGACATAGTGACCAGCTTTATGTTGAACGCGACACTTACAGTCATAAAACGGATTTATCCCATCAAAATGCAGTTGCAATAATCGGCCTGATTCTGCCAAATCATCGGGATGGGCCAATGAAAGCCAGGTATTTATTGAGATCGGGGCTAAGTCAGTTAATTGGTAACCAACGATTTCTGCCCAACGTTCATTAAAGATAGTTTCGCCAGTTTGGACGTTCCACTGCCAGGTCCCAATGCGGGTTCCTTCTAATACAGAGCGATACATCAGTTCACTGTGTTGCAAGTCCTGATGTGCCTTTTCTTGCAGACGGTCTTCAATTTCCTGCTCAATCAATGAAGCAAATTGCTGAGCTAATTGTTGCTCTTTTAGTGACCATTTTCGCGGTTGCGGGTCAATAAAACACAAAGTACCGATATTCTGTCCGCGACGTGATAACGGCACTCCGGCGTAAAAACGGATAAATGGCGCTCCAAGTACCAGTGGATTATCTGCAAAACGCTGGTCTAGAGTTGCATCGGGAATTTCAAAGACGTCACTCTCCAATATTGCGTGGCCACAAAATGAAATATCTCGATGCGTTTCGCACGCATCTAACCCTTGCCTCGATTTAAACCATTGACGTTCAGCATCAACTAACGAGACCAACACAATCTCTGTATTGAGGGTCTGCTTAGCTAACGCAGTGATCCGGTCAAAACGCTGCTCTGATGCCGTATCCAGTAATTTTGTTTGCCGTAAAACTTCTAGCCGGTATAACTCTGTGTCAGGGATTGTGGGCTTTAGCATCGAGAAATATACCTGCAGAATGATTTTATGATTGATATTGCTGATATATCACTGAAAGTTGAGACCCCAGCTCCGTGGCTTCAAATGGTTTCTCTATAACAGCAATGGCCCCAGCATCCAGATATTGTTGTTTCTCAGCTTGTTGTATACGTGCTGTCATAAAGACGACGGGGATATTCAGTGTATCGGGGCGCTGACGAATTTCTGCGAGTACCTGTAATCCATCCATCTTTGGCATCATTGCATCCATTAAAATCAGTTCAGGCACAAAATGATTCAGTTGTGCCAAAGCCTGAGCTCCGCCGTCACAACTGACTAGTGTCATCCCAAACAAATCAACCAGAGCCATTTCAACAATCAATCTAATTGATTCGTCATCTTCAACATGAAGAATTTTTTTTAACGACATTTCCGCTCCGATAGCTTGGTAAACTTCGATCCACGCATGAAAATTTGCTTGGCAAGAGTCATGATTGTTGGTGGTGTACTTTGGGTTGTACCGATCATTGCAGCGTCCGGATCTTTTTGCTGCCAGGTTACATCATATGCGAAAAAACTAAGTTAGGGACATTGTCGTCCAACCGATGCAGATCTGCCAGTATTGACCAGCTATCCTTGCTTGTCAGAACCCTCCACATCTCTAGCGGCACATTTTATTGCTGACCTCTGCGAAGCTGGCAATATGATGGTAAACGAGGTTCGCACTTAAGATTCTAAAAAGCTGGTTGGAGTTTTACCAACAAACTGCCAAGCGAAAGTTACTCTACGCCAAATTCCAGTGTGCTCATCCTGTTGTCGCGTTGCAGCTATCTGTATCAATCTTTGTAATTTAGATCACGCCAATCTACGCAACAGACAGGTCTTTTGCGGTAAACCTGCATATTAATTTAGGAGCTTATTATTAATGTGGGGATTGCGTTTGGAATAACCGCAAAATTTCATCAGACACCTGTTGCCACTCTTTCGGACTAAAGTACTGCTGATAATTGCGCAATAGCTGTTGTTGTAAGGCTGGTTGCTGCAGTAACTGATCAAACAAATTAATCAGTTGCTGACCGTGTTCACTGCGATGACAAACCAAATAAGCGAGGTCGAAATTGGGTTCACCCCGAATGGTAGTGGCCTCAATACCATCGCTCTGTTTTGCCAGTAAACTGCTGCGAACACTGTAGTCAATCAACGCGTCCAACCGGCCTTTTTGTAGCATCAGCCAGAGTTTGGTATGGGCATCCTCACCGGCGAGCTGATAGAAGCGTGTACTTTGCTGCGCAATCAGCGCATCCAGCACCGGGCCGTAACTGCGACCTGCTGCAATGCCGATTTTACTGCGGGGTGACTTAACCAACCAATCAAGCAGGTCAACTTCCGCTGGCAATGGCTTGGCAGCAAGGTGGATCAGTTTGAGCGGTGGACCAATATTCAGCGGATAGCGGGAGAACAACAATTGCTGTTCGCGTTGCGGGGTTTTGCGTTTATTCAGACTGCAATAGCCGTCTCGTTGCACCAAGTCCAGGCTACGCTGCAGGCTGACATGTTCATATTTAACATCGAGTTTTTCTCCGGCATAACTGCGCAGGATATCCCACTGCTGTTTTTGCAGCTGATAAGCCTGTGCGCCTTTCTCACTGAACTCCAGTAACATAGTGACTTGCAGTGGCGTGGCCGCCAGCGCTGCTGGTACCAGTAGATTAGACGCCAGCACAACGGCCAGCAGTAGCAGAATTTTCATCTCGCCTACTCAATGAATGGACACAACGAAATTGAGTATAGCGAGCATGACTGACGCGGCAAGTGAATGCCGCGCCAGATATTATTCAGGCCGGCGGCAAGCTTCGGCTTCGGCTAAATCCTTGGCAGCCCGCCATTCCAGACTGCTTTTCAGCACCAGCGTGAGCAGTGCTAACAACGCCAGCAATGAAGACACGGCGAACGCAGCAGCAAACTGATATTCGTTGTACAGAATTTCAATATGTAGCGGCATCGTATTGGTCTGTTCGCGGATCTTGCCGGATACCACAGACACAGCACCAAATTCGCCCATAGCCCGCGCGTTACACAGGATCAAGCCGTACAGCAGCGCCCATTTTACTGACGGTAAAGTGACGCGGATAAAGGTCTGCCAGCCACTTGCGCCTAACGTCAGTGCTGCTTCTTCAGCTTCGCGGCCCTGCTGCTGCATCATTGGGATCAGCTCGCGCGCGACATAAGGAAAGGTGATAAAAATGGTCGCCAGCACAATACCCGGCACGGCGAACATCACTTGTAAATCGTGGTCATTCAGCCATTCACCCCACCAGCCACGCGCACCAAAAATCAGCATCAGGCTTAAGCCGGCAATGACCGGCGACACCGCAATCGGCAAATCAATCAGGGTGATCAGGAACTGCCGGCCACGGAACTGAAATTTGGCAATGGCCCAGCTTGCCGCGAGGCCGAAAATCGCGTTACAGGGCACTGCAATCACGGCCGCGATCAATGTGAGCTTAATGGCATGAGCGGCGGCCGGTTCAGTTACCGCGGCAACATACACTTGCCAGCCCTTGCTGAAGGCTTCGCCAAAGACAATCACCAGCGGTAACAGCAGAAATAACGCCAGAAATCCCAGTGCAAAAGTTAATAATACAGCCCGCAGCCACAGTGGTTCTGTTGTCGCGCGTCTGGGTTGGAACTGACCTGAACCTGCACTCATCGTCCACCTCCGTGTCGCTGCTGACTCCAGTGCTGCAACGCATTAATCAATAACAACAAAATGAACGAAATCAATAACATAACTGTGCCAAGTGCGGCTGCGCCGGCATAATCAAATTCTTCCAGGCGTGACATAATCAGCAGCGGCGTGATCTCAGTGCGAAATGGCATATTGCCGCTGATAAACACCACAGAACCGTATTCGCCAATAGCGCGGGCGAAAGCCAAAGCAAACCCAGTCAGCAAGGATGGGATCAGCGCCGGAAAAATCACCCGGCAAAAAATCTGCAGCCGGTTCGCACCTAAACTGGCCGCCGCTTCTTCCAGTTCCTGCTCTAAATCTTCCAGCACTGGCTGCACGGTGCGCACGACAAAAGGCAGCCCGATAAACACCAGCGCCAGCGTGACACCGATTGGCGTATAGGCGATTTTGATGCCCCACTGATAAAAGTACTGACCAATCCAGCCATTCGGCGCGTAGATGGCGGTCAGCGCAATACCGGCCACCGCAGTGGGCAACGCAAAGGGCAAATCGACCAGCGCATCAATGATTTTCTTCCCCGGAAAGGTGTAACGTACCAGCACCCAGGCGACCAGCAAACCAAACACCAGGTTGATCAGGGCGGCGATAAAGGAGCTGCCAAAGGTCAGCTGATAGCTGGCAATCGCGCGTTCGCTGGCGACCACTTTGACAAAACCGGCCCAGTCCAGCTCAAAGCTCTTCAGCACCAGCGCCGACAATGGCAGGAACACCAGCAGACTCAGATAAAAGGTGGTAAACCCCATACTGAGGCCAAAACCTGGTAAGACCGGTTTGTGCGATGATTTTTTAAAAAACACAGAGTCCCCTTTTTTCACTGGCACCGCTTTGAAAACACCGGCTCAGCGCGCATAAATCTGATCAAAAATACCGTCTTCGCTAAAATGCTGCTTCTGTACTAAATCCCAGCCGCCAAAATCAGCGATGGTTTTCAGCTCCAGCTGTGGCAGCGCCGGCACACCAGGCACCGGCTGGATCGGCCGGAAATAGTGCTCCGCCGCCAACTTTTGCGCCGCTGGCGTGTATAAAAACTCTAAGTAAGCCTGCGCCAACGCGGTCGTGCCTTTGCGCTCGGTGTTTTTCTGCACCACGGCAACCGGCGGCTCGGCCAGCACCGAAATCGACGGCACCACAATTTCGAACTGATCGGCACCCAGCTCTTTCACCGCCAGATAGGCTTCGTTTTCCCAGCTTAATAACACATCGCCAATACCACGACGGGCAAAGGTGCCAGTCGACGCACGGGCGCCGCTGTCGAGCACCGGCACATTGCGATATAACTTTTGCACAAAAGCTTTGGCGCCAGCTTCGGTACCGCTGCTTTTCAGGCCATAGGCCCAGGCCGCCAGATAGTTCCAGCGTGCGCCACCGGAGGTTTTTGGATTGGGTGTGATCACATCGATGTTGTCGCGCGCCAAATCGTTCCAGTCGTGGATTTTCAGCGGATTGCCTTTGCGCACCAAAAACACAATGGTCGAACTGTAAGGCGCGCTGTTGTGCGGTAGTTTCTGCTGCCAGTCTGGCGCGATCAGCTTGCCAACGCGCGCCAGTGGGTCGATGTCCGCTGCCAGCGCTAAAGTGACCACATCAGCGCGCAGGCCATCGAGCACAGCCCGCGACTGGCTGCCGGAGCCGCCATGCGACTGTTCGACAATCAGCTTCTGGCCGGTTTTTTCCAGCCAGACTTTGGCAAAATGTTGATTGATATCGCGATAAAACTCACGGGTCGGGTCATAAGACACGTTCAGCAGCCGCACTTCTTTTTGTGCTTGCGGCTGCGGATTGGCCTGCAGCTGGGGCGCTGCAAGCAAAAACAGTGTCGGCAGCAACAGCGCAGGGAACCGCAGCCAGGATTTCAGCAATCCGCTGGCCCGCGTTGATGGCTGCAAGTGGCGCCGTTTCGCGCTGACCTGCAGGGAAAAAGTGAATAATTGCAACGGTTTACTCCGCAATCAGTGCTGACCGCCGGTCGCCAGGCTTCGGCAGTTTCAGATATACAGACGTCTGAACATCTCTTGATGGGAGTAAGACTAAAACAATTTGGTCAAGATAAAAAGAATCAAAAAGTGCAGAGCTATAACTAAAAGTTATGCTCACTCTTTTAGCGCTGCAACCGATACTGCCAGCAGGTCCAGCCGAAAAGCAGCACGGCGCACAATCCCCAGCACAGGCCCAGCTGCGTCAGCAAAGCGGCATTGAACAGCGGCTTCACACTGAGCAGCATCAGCAATAATGTGGCCAGCACAAAGCCGCTGGTCAGTGCGCGCAGCACGCCGAATAACCACCAACGTTGTTTGCAGCCATAAGATTCTGCCGCCCCGCACAGCATCAGGACAGCCAGCACTCCGCCGAAGGCGAGCAAGGCCCGTAACTCCGGCCCGGCGTACAGACTTTGATGCGCAGCATACCCAAGATTACGCAGCGTCCAGGGTGCACTGTGCCAATAATCAGCCTGCGGCAGCACCTGCAAATGGGCATTTAATGTTTGTTGTCTGAGCTGATAAGGCGCGGTTTGTGGCCAGGCCGGCTGTTCTGTCAATAGCCATGTTCCTGTGGTCAGATCCAACTGCACTTTGGCAACCGGCCAGCCCGGCGCGTCCAGCAACTTCGCCAGATCTGGCGCGCCCGTGGCATGAACGCTTGCAGCCGGCAGCGGTTGAGGAAACAGGGCCTGATAATAAGCGGCACTGTGTTGTTTGAAGAGCTCAGGCTGCCAGTTGCCGTATTGTGTCAGCAGCGCCGAGCCAAAAAACCAGCAGAGCCACGGCAGGCTCAGCAGCGCACCTGTTAAATGCCAGCGCAACGGCCCGCGACCGAATAAGTGGCCAGATGGCTGTCCAGCACCGGCGTGCCGCCAGCGCTGCCAGAATAAATAAATACCCGATGCAGCTAACGCCAGCATCGCAATCGACAGCCCAATCAGCAGTGGCTGGGCGGCACGTTTGAACAAGCCCGCCAGCTGATAATGCAGCGAGAAAAACAATTCACCGATGCTGTGCCGGCTGTTGCCGGGCTTCAACTCCAGCGGTTCACCGAGTGCGGTGAGAGCAGTTTCAGCAGGAACCGTGGGAAGCTGCAGCCAATGGCGGGTTAAAGTCCAGCTGCCGGGTTGTTGCAGATGCAGCGTCAGATAAAGTTTACGCGCTGAGGCAAATTCTACATACAGCTGCGCCGCAGTCGGCGCTTGCTGTTGTTGCCACTGCAGCGCCAGTTGTAGTTGCTGCGCGGGCTGCATCTCGACCGTTCGGGCCTGCGCCAGCGCCGGCGTCAACGCCAGATCCAGTTCTGCGCGATACAGCGACAAAGTGCCGCTCCAGCTCACCACCACCGCCAGCGGCAATAACACAGCGCCCGCCAGCGTATGCAGCGCCTTTTGCCGGCGCGCCAGTTGCAGTAGACCAAACGCCAGTAAAATCAGCAGCACCAGCTGCGTCAGTTGAGTCCACAATAGCGCATCGACAACGCCCAGCAGTGGTGTCAGCCAGGACAGCAACAAAGTCGCCAGCTCGCTACTGAGCCAATACCCCAGCGCACCGCCCAGGCTTAACCATAAAATTTTGCCGAACAACTTTTGTGCTCCACTCTGGATTTAAGGAACGTTCTTCCTGTGCGACACCCGTTATGCGATACCCGGTATGCGATACCCGGCCTACATTCCGGATATACAATCGTAGGGTGCAATGAGCCTGCGAATTGCACCGGAGCGATCTGCCGCCACACCCTTGCGGAAAAACACCGAATCGCCGTATAACAAGCGCAAGTTTTCCTGCGCGGATTGTCGCATCAATGCATCTGACTGAACAACATCAAGCCGAGTTTGCTGAGCTGGCCAAACAAAAAATAGCCGAATTCAATGCCTTACACTGGGACGCCAGCCTGCGGCAGCCGCTCGGCCTCGCTATCCATGATGACGCCGGTAATTTGCTCGGCGCCTTAGCCGGCCGCACTTTTGGCAACTGGTTTTATCTGGAATCGTTTTGGCTGGCCCCAGAATTACGCGGCAAAGGCCAGGGTTCAGAACTGTTAAACCGCGCCGAGCAAATCGCGCGCGACCGCGGCTGCCGTTATGTCGTGCTCGATACGTTAGATTTTCAGGCGCGGCCCTTTTACGAAAAACACGGCTATCAGCTGCAATGGACCCAGCAGGACTACCCTTTTGCCGGCGGCGCTAAGTATTTTATGAGCAAGGTGCTTTAGTCTAGCTTTCTGAGTAGTTGGCACATCGTGGCAAATCCAACATCGCCACCACTGCGTTCGCCCGTTCGCGCCTCCCGCGCTCACTCTTAACCGCTCACTCCGTGGATGCCGATGTTGGGTTTGTTGATGTTCGGAATAGCAGATTTGAGCGAGTCGCAGTCATCGAATATTGGGTAATGTACGGCGACGCTTCGCTTGCCGATACCTACGATCTTAATCTGCGAGTAGGTACGTGCAAGCGTCAGCGCCGCCGTACATTTTGTCAACAGTTGGCACAAATTGAAGATTCAAAGGAACTCGCAGAACGGCCGGTCAATTACAAAAGCAGACAGTCAGCCTTCACCCTGCGGCTGACGAGCCTACATGTCTGCGAGACCCGGTCTGCGAGACCCGGGAGTATTCACGGCGTGCGTGTGACGCCCATCGTGTGACGCCCATCGTGTGACGCCCAATCTTGTGTAATCGTCCGTGCCGTTTGCTGCGGATTCCTGGGACATTCATGTTATGAAAACGCAGGCGCACAGTGGCGGTACCGCATTGCTTTCAGAACCTTCAAATCCACCGCCCAACCCCACCACTCAAGGCTCAATCCGGATCTGCTTAATCAGCACCGGCTGTTTGGGGCTGTGAAACGCAATAGGTTTTGCGCCGGGATTGTCGATCCATTTCTCTTCTACCGGCAGCGCGGCAAAGGCATCCAGTACTTTGTCGCCGTCGGTCAGCTGGCCGAAATTGGTGTATTTACCGTCTAAATGCGCGCGGCGTTCTAAGCAGATAAAAAACTCGGTGCTGCCGCTATTCGGGTCTTCGTCGCGCGCCATGCCGAGGCTGCCTCGAATGTGGGGTAATTTGTCAGAGAACTCGGCCGGGACGCGGTATTTCTGATGGTCCGGATGATTGTCATCATTGATGCCGGCCTGCGCGACGTGGCCTTTGACCACCCGGTAAAAGGATTTGCCGTTGTACCAGCCGGATTTGGCCAGTTCGATAAAACGGGCAGTTGTGACCGGCGTGGCCTGCTGGTGCAAATCAAACTTCATAGTGCCTATAGTGGTTTCAATCACGGCGGTTGGCGCCGCCTGCAATCCACCAATCCCAGCCAAACCTAATAACAACACCGCACTTTTCAACAGCTTCATCCACTTTTCCTTGTCGTTTATTGCAATAAAATCGTCAGCTGGTTGGTTTGGTCTTTGGCTTCTTGCGCGCCAAACGGCAGCACCAGATCTTCTTTGCCATCATCATTTAAGTCATTGACCAGCAAGTTAATTGCACGTTTTGGCAACTTGATATTCTGCCGCGTGCTTTTGTCGGAAAACAATTTAGCGCCGACCGGTGCGTAGCTACGTAAAGTGTCGTCGTCTTCTGCTTTGAGCAGCGTCGCTTTGCCATCTAAGCCTTTTAACACCGCGGTCACCGGCAGATTAAACTGGCCACTACCAAGCGAAATCCCCACATCCACTTCCTGGCGATGGACTGGCTTGGTGCCAAAACTGCCGTCTGGCTGCTGTTTGTAAAACAGCCAGTCGACCGAAGCAGAGCCGGTCAACAGTGCCGACACGATTTTGCTGATGCCGATATCCGCTGCCGGCGTGTAAAAATCTAAGCGGCCGTCGGCGTCTAAATCAGCAAACTGCACATCAAACTGCACGCCGGTGGTGTTGATTTGCTGATCAGCCGTCGTTGGGAATACCAGCTTACCGTTGTCGTTACGGCCATAGTGAATGCGGTAGCTGTATTTTTGCTCCATCACATCAACATAATGCTGCTGTTGCACTACTAAATCGGTGACTTTATCGCCATTTAAGTCGAGTAACCGTTCCAGCCTTGTAATGGTCAAGCCTTCATAGCTGCGGCCATCACCGCCACGCTGTTGCGCCTGCACATCCGGCGTCAGTCCAAGCCCCAACGGCACCACAGTTGCCGTGGTGACAAAGCTGCCGTCGGCCTGCTGCGGATAAACCCACAGACTGTCATCGACGTTAAAAACAATGTCGGTGCGGCCGTCCAGCGTGAAATCGACCTGACGCGGCGTTTTCAGCAAAAAGTCCGGATCTTTCTGGAAAATCTGCATTTGTGCAGCGATTGGCAGAGAATAAGTGCGAAATGTGCCGTCTTTTTGCTGCATCAGCACTTGCAGGGCACGAAAATCCGGCACCAGAAAATCGGTCAGACCGTTTTGATCCAAATCGGCGGCGAATTCCAGCTCCAACATCCGTTTGGCGTCCGTCACCGGATACGCAGAAGGTGCGCTGGTCAGTTGCCGCCATTTTTTCGTGTCGGTCTGATAATGCCACAGCGCATCCTGCCCCATCGCCACCAGCTGGCTACCGCTGTGGCCGGCTAAAGTCGCCGGCTGAAAAAACTGTACCTGCACCGGCAAAGCAATTTGTTCAGTGCTGTTGTTGGCATAATCGACCCGGCTGAGCCAACGGAATTCATGATTGTGGCCTGATACCAACAATACCGCTTGACCAGGCAAGCGCAGCACGCTGCCGTTGGCCGGATGTGCCAGTTCGATCGTGGTGGCTTTCAGTTGCAGCGCCTGCACCGGTGTCAGTAACAGCGCGCCGGTTAGCAATGCCAACAGCAGTTTGCCTGATGGGATGTTATCGAGAGAAAAAGAGCGCAGCGCCGGGGCCATCCTGTGGTTCCTCATCTTAGACAAATAGAAAAGTACAGAGCAGCATACGCTGCATCACAGTTCAAAGACCAACAAATGTGTAACAAATTCAGTTGTTAAAGCATTTTTTTCGATGAATATAGGTCGCCCCCCTGCGAAAGATTTCCGGTCAGCGCCGGTTCGGGCTAAAATAACCGGCTTTGTTGTCGTTCTGGAGATGTGTGATGTCAATTAACTGGTTCCCGGGTCATATGCATAAAGCCCGCAAAGAAATTGCGGAGGTGATGCCCCAGGTTGATGTCATCATCGAGATGCTCGACGCCCGAATTCCGTTTTCCAGCGAAAACCCGCTGGTACCGGAACTCAGAGGCGACACGCCTTGTATTAAAGTGCTGAATAAAGCTGATTTAGCCGACCCGGCCATCACGGCGATTTGGCAGGCGCACTTTGAAAAAGAAGCCGGTGTCAAAGCCATTCCAATCAGCCAGCAGGACCCGGCGCAGATCCGTGCTTTGCTCGACCTGTGCACCACCTTATTACCCGACCGTAACTTCGACGTGCGCGGCCCGCGTGCGATGATTATGGGCATTCCAAACGTTGGTAAATCGACACTGATCAATACCTTAGCCGGCCGGGTCATTGCCAAAACCGGCAACGAAGCCGGGGTCACCAAATCGCAGCAACGGATTAAACTCGACAATGGCGTGATCCTGACCGACACGCCGGGTTTCCTCTGGCCCAAACTAAGCCCAGCCAGCTGTGGTTATCGCCTCGCCATCACCGGCGCGATTAAAGAAACTGCTTTTGATTACGGTGATATCGCGCTGTTCGCGGCGGAATATCTGCTGGAACATTATGCCGACCAGGTGCTGGGCCGCTATCAACTCAAAGAAATGCCAGAAAATGATCTGGCACTGCTCGACGCCATTGGCGAGCGTCGCGGCTGTATGGCCAAAGGCGGCGTGGTCGACGTGACCAAAGCCGGCGCTATCCTGATTAACGAACTGCGCGCCGGCCTGTTTGGCCCGATCACGCTGGAAACCCCTGATATGGTGACAGCCGAAGTGGCCAATGCTAAGTTAGAGGAAGCCCGCAAAACCAAAGAAAAAGCGGAGCGTGATAAAGAACGGGCGCGCCGCACCAAGAAAAACCGTCGCTGACGCCCTGACCCAGGTTCGCCACATCTGCAGAATGACCCCTTTGGTCAGCCTCCGGCTGTGGCCCACGTACACGGAGTTTGCGATGTCTTGTCTTTCCCGCCGGCAGTCCCTGCTGGCCTTGCTGATTTCCGGCAGTTTGACCCTGTCGGCGACCGCCGGCGCCGCGCCGGTGCTTATTACGAATATTAAAGGCTATGGTTTTGATGAGCAGCGTCAGCTGCTGTCATTCAATGAACTGGTGTTTGATGATGCCAGTGGCAAAGTGTTGGCACGGGGTCAGGGCATCGCCAAAGACTATCCGGATGCCAGCAAAATCGACGGCATGGGCCGCACCTTGCTGCCCGGATTGATTGACGGCCACGGCCATGTGCTGGGCCTCGGTCAGAACCTCAGTCAGGTTGATTTACGCGAAAGCAGCTCAGAAGCGCAGGCTGTAGCCAAAACCGCCGCCTTTGCCAAAGCCAATCCGCAGGCGCAGTGGATCTTAGGCCGCGGCTGGAATCAGGTGTTATGGCCAAGCCAGCAATTTCCCGGCAAACAGCTGCTCGATGAGGTGATCAAAGATAAACCGGTGTGGCTGAGCCGCGTCGACGGTCATGCCGGCTGGGCCAACAGTAAAGCATTGCAACTGGCTGGCATCAGCAAAGACAGTATCGACCCGCCGGGTGGCCAAATCATCCGCGACGCCAATGGCGAACCGACCGGCGTGCTGATTGATAACGCCATGTTATTGTTAGAGAAACAGATCCCCGCTATCAATGAAGCCGAACGCGTCAGCGCGCTGAATGCCGCATTTGCCCATCTGTTATCGCTGGGCATCACCAGCACGCATGATGCCGGTATCGACGCCGCTAATCTCGCCACTTACCAGCAATTACGTGCAGCCAAACAACTGCCGCTGCGGCTCTATCCGATGTTGTCGGCGACAGATCCGGCGCTCGAAGCCTGGCTAAAAGCCGGTCCGGTGGACGATCCGCTCGACTTGCTTGATGTGCGCTCAGTGAAAATTTACGGCGACGGTGCGCTCGGCAGCCGTGGTGCGGCCTTGTTAGCGCCTTACAGCGACAAGCCAAAAGAAACCGGTTTGTTAGTGACACAGCCGGACAAACTCACCGCCGTGATGAAACTGACTATCGACGCCGGTTTTCAGGCCAACGTGCACGCGATTGGCGATTATGCCAACCAGCTGGCGTTAGATCGCTTTGAAAGCTTACAAACCGAAGTGCAGCGCAAAGCTGGTCGTCACCGCATTGAACATGCGCAAATCGTTGCCCCTAAAGACTTACCCCGGTTTGCGAAATTGCATGTGCTGCCATCGATGCAACCGACGCATGCGACGTCCGACAAAAACATGGCCGGAGATCGGTTAGGCGTAGCGCGGCTACGCGGTGCTTATGCCTGGCGCTCATTGGTCGATGACGGCAACCGCATTGTCGGTGGCTCTGATTATCCGGTGGAACTGGCCAATCCGTTTTTTGGCATTCATGCCGCTGTAACAAGACAAGACCAGCAAAATCAACCGGCAGGTGGCTGGTTGCCGGAGCAGAAACTGACGCTGGTTGAGGCCTTACGCAGTTTCAGCGTCGATGCCGCCTATGGCGCGTTCCAGGACCAGAGCATGGGCAGCCTGGCGCCGGGTATGTGGGCCGATTTTATCCTGGTCGACCGCGACATCGTCAAAGTAGCGCCGGAACAGCTGTGGCAAACTAAAGTGCTGGCGACCTATGTCGGCGGCGAACTGAAATACCAATTCCGTGAATAAATCTTCCGTGAATAAATCGTCCGAGAATAAACAAGGTCTTTTATGATTAGCCAGAAGTGGTCAAAACTGATTAAGTCACTGCATTTAAAGAAGTTTCGAAAAGCAGAACAACTGTTTTTTGTCGAAGGTGAAAAGGCAGTGCTGGAAGTATTGGCCGCACACTGGCCGGTCAAAGCCTTGTTTGGCACGGCTGATTTTTTTGACCGTTATCCGGAAACGGCCTATGCCGCTGAAATGAGTCACCCTTGTTCCGCCAGCGAGCTGGAACAAGTCGGCACTTTTACCAGCAACAATGCCGCGCTGGCCGTGGTCGCAATCCCGCAATATGCACCTTTTGTGGAGACCGACGGCCACTGGACGCTGGTGCTGGATAACGTCAACGACCCGGGCAATCTCGGCACTATCATCCGCATCGCCGACTGGTATGGCATCCGCCATCTGCTGTGTTCAGCCGACACCGTCGATGCCTTTAACCCCAAAGTGATTGCCAGTGCCAAAGGCTCGTTTTTACGCGTCAAACTGCATTACGGCGATTTAACGCCGTGGTTGGAAAAGGCACAGCAACCAGTGTACGGCGCTTTTTTAAACGGCGATTCCGTGCATCAGCTGGCCTTGCCCAAAGCCGGTGGTTTTATCGTGCTGGGCAATGAAGCCAACGGTATCAGTGACGCCATCGCGGCTTGTGTTAACCGCCGTATTACGATCCCGGCCTTTGGCCAGGCCGAGAGTTTAAATGTCGGCATTGCCAGTGCGGTGATTGTCGATAATCTGGTAAGGCTTTCAGCGAAATAGCCGCTGGATGACGGCGGTGTCCGCAGTGCCAGACAAAAAAAGCGCCTAGGCGCTTTTTTTTACATTTGGAGTTTAAGCTAACAGTCAGGCCGCTTTGCGTATTACCTGACCATGCTGCCGGCGCCAGGCCAGCAGCGGTAAGCCTATCAGCAGCACGCCTAAACCAGCACCGCCAGAACCACCCGAACCTGAACTCCCTGCAGTCGGCGTCACCGGGTCGCTGCTGCGACTGGCATCCAGCGGATATTTATCGCTGCCATCAGCCACGCCGTCATTATCGTCATCTGGATCAGCGTTATTGCCGATGCCGTCTTTGTCGGTATCCAACGTTTCTTTTGGATCCAGCGGGAAGGCGTCCGTTGTATCCGCAACGCCGTCGTTGTCGTCATCAGGGTCAGCATTGTTGCCGATGCCGTCTTTATCGCTGTCCAGGGTCTCTTTTGGATCCAGCGGGAAGGCGTCTGCAGCATCCGCGACACCGTCGTTGTCGTCATCAGGGTCAGCATTATTGCCGATGCCGTCTTTATCGCTGTCCATGGTCTCTTTTGGATCCAGTGGGAACGCATCTGCAGCATCTGCAACACCGTCGTTATCATCGTCCGGGTCGGCGTTATTGCCGATGCCATCTTTGTCGGTATCGGCAGTTTCAGCCGGATCTAACGGGAAGGCGTCGCTGACATCCGGTGTGCCGTCGTTGTCATCATCCGGGTCAGCGTTATTGCCAAGGCCATCCTGATCAGAATCCAAGGTTTCTGATGGATTATATGGCATGGCATCGTTGGCATCAGGCACTGAATCGTTGTCGTTATCAGTGTCAGCAGCATTCAGAATTCCATCGCTGTCGACATCGTTGTCGCCACCGGCACTGGCGCCTAAACGCAGCGCTTCAGGCATAGTATTCAGCAACTGATTGCCAGATTGCGTGATCACTTGCAGACGCAGGTCCAGCCACTGCTCACCGGCACGCAGCGGCAACGGGAACTGATGCACGCCAGCGTTATAACCGTGATATGCCAGCTTCCATTCGCCATCTTTGGTTTTTAGCAGGACTTTAAACTCTTTCACCGGATCTTGTTTCGAGGCAACTTCGACACTGAATTTGTTATCAATCCGGCTGATAGTATCCCCTTGTTTTGCACGGTTAAAGGTAGCCAGACTGACAAAATACGGTGATTCTAAACCCGCTTTTTGCTGATCAAACCGCACTTCACCCAGTAGCCCCTGGGTGTCACGACCATCCAGCGGATAGTTCAGATACACAGTATTTTCTTTACAATCATAAGCTTGAATAAATTCTGTAGCAAAATAGGCAGCCATATCGCCATACCATATATTTGCGGTGAACTCATTTAGCAGATTAACTTCAGAACCACATTGGTGACGCGCTTTAATCTTGTTATAAGCCGGCACATCGTTTTGCCATAAGTCATTAAAAATATTGTTGCCTGTTTCTAAATCGACGTTGTGATGACGCGGCTTGATCCGCAGTCCTTCGACACTGGCTTGTACTGGTGATGTCAGATAACGCAAATTGTTATCAAAAGATAATTCACGGACATCTGAGCTGTAGATGATCTCCTGATCTGACAATTTGGTGATATCACAAACTGCTGCCTTACAACGGAATTTTTGGAGCTTTCCGTCTTCCGTCAACCGCCATTGCTGAGTACTGGCCGATGCAGCAGTTTTAGCCCAATCCAAAAAACGCATTTTGCTGTCTGGCATTTCGTCGGCATTCAGGCCTACTGATTTTTGCCAGATCTGCAGGTCCAGCTGTCCGGTCAGCTCAGGACCGCCTAACTGGCCCATGATAAAAGAATTGTCTGGTTTTTCGGCTTGTTTTCGCAGTCTTACTAAATTTGGTTCAGTAAAGTCCAGTTCTAAATCTTCTGTCTGTAACGGCGTTTTAAAGCGGAAGGCCGCCATAATCAGCTGCTGTGGCATCGTGTCTGACAGCAACAGTTGCTGCTGACTGCGCAAGGTAAAACTGGTAGGTACGTCACTCAAATAAAACTCTGACGGCGGCCGGGCTGTGCAAAACGGTCTGCACTCTGTCCAGAAGGTAGAACCGTAAATTAAATGTTCGTTATCTTTCAGAGTGACAGTGCCAAAAGTTTTCTTAAAATCACCCGCCCAAAACGGAGTTCCATTTTTGGTCGGCGCTTTAAGCCGTAAACGATGCTTGATTTCGGTATTGGATAGCGTGATTTCCGGGGTAACAGTAACATCGACATCGGTGCGGAATATCCAGTTTTGACGCTTGACCGATAGATTTTTTGTTTCTGCAGGCAGTAATGCGATGGGAGCTGAGACCGCCTCGGCAAAAATATGAATCTTCTTATCCACCAACCGCAGATTGACACTGGACTGCCCCCACAGGTTGTGACGGAAAGCGACTCTCGACCACTTCGGCGTATAAATTTCCACCGATTGCATCGAACTGGCCAAATTCAGTTTGAGAAGAAGATAATGATCCAATATCACCGGAAGATTGTAGGTCTGGTTACTGCCAACCAACTCAATATTAAACTGATAGACCGCATTACCGGGTGGATTCTCAGGGACTTTTGCCGAATCAACCAGATAGCTGAGATCGATTTCTTTTGTCTCGCCTGGCGCTAATTTGACGGATGAACTACTTAAAGTTGCGGTCAAAAATACCGGTGTACCAGAGGTTTTTAATGTTAATTCAATGGCCTGGCTTGAGTTGTTTTGGACGCTGAAACGACGGGTTCCCTGCTTAGCGAAATCAGCACTATTCACAAGCCCCAGATACAATGCGTGCTGATCAACAGCCAATTGACCACTCACTGCTTTTTGCACATTTAACCGGCCAGTACCATGGTCCCAAAACGATTCTTTCAGCGGGTCTGTATTTTGTACCAGCCGATTCTTCAACTGAACAACTGTTAACGTTGGTTCCGCCTGCAGCAACAAAGCGGCAGCACCGGCGACATGTGGTGCTGCCATACTGGTACCGCTTTTATAATCATATTTATTGCCCGGAATTGCCGCATAAATACTGCTGCCAGGTGCTGCGATTTCAGGTTTCAGCAAAGCTCCCGCAACACCAGGGCCACGGCTGCTGCTGTAAGACATCTCATCAGTTTTTGAGGTATTGGCAACGGTCAGGGCTTCAGATGCGATACCAGGCGAGCCTAAAGACTCAGCTGCCGGACCCGAATTTCCCGCCGCGACGACCACCAAAGCGCCAGCTTTCGCGGCGTTGTTCACCGCCACAACCAAGGGGTCATTTGCATCCCGGCTATCGTAACCCAGACTCATGTTAATGATCTGCACGCCATCGCGGGTCTGCGGGTCACCATCCGGATCTACTGCTTTTTCTAAAGCGGAGATGACGTCAAAATTGCTGCCATAGCCATTGTCTGCCAGCACTTTATAGGCATAGATGCTGGCCTCAGGCGCCACACCAGTAATGGTGGCCGACTGACCTGCAACGATGGATGCCACATGAGTACCATGGCCGTTTACATCCATCGGGTCATTATCTTTGGCGACAAAATCGTAACCACCCGCGACTTTACAACCAGCGCCGAAACAGCCGCCCAAGGCTTCGTGGCTATAATCCACCCCTGTATCTAAAATCGCCACACGAATATTTTTGCCTTTGACCGGCAGACCGTCGCGTTGCATCTCCCACACTTTAGGTGCTTCGATTTTAGGCACGCTTTGTGATAAAAAAGCCCTGACTAACTGTTCCGGATAAATGGCTTTGACGCCGGGGAGTTGCGCTATTTGCTCTACAAGCTGTTGTTTGTCAGGCGCTGTCAGCGTTACAGTTAAGGCATTTTCTAACTGACTGAATTGACCGGTAACCCGGGCCTGTGGAAAACGACTCTGGATTTGTATTTTAGCCAGCTGCTGTTCGTTCTGAATGCGCGCCTGGGCGGCACTGATCTGGCTGAACCTCAATTGTTGCCAGCTGTCATGACTCAGCGCCTGCTCTGGCGCAAGTTGCTCGGGTTGTTGCACCCGTAATTCCTGCTCCAGTTGCGGATATAACGCCGGCGTATCCAGCTGCACCAGATAACGCTCAGGCTCCGTCAGCCGGAGCTCACCATTTGACAGGTCCTGGCGATAACTGCCGGGTGGTAAATCACCTGCCGCCGCAATAGCGGCAATATCAGGTATCGCTGCCCAAACATGCTGAGTAAACGCGGCACTGACGATGAAGGCCAGTAGTGTTTTCCGTGTCATCCAGTAACTCCCTGTTATTTTTATTGGAATTATGTAAAAAAAGAGCAAAACACTATCAATTCTGTGCCACTTTTTCCAGCCTCTGTGTGAAGTCATTTTTAAACGCGGCGCCAGCAGCCTGTGCAATGCATTTAGTGCTGCAGCGATTCGTCAGATCGCTCGACCAGTGCCATACGTAAACAGGAACAATGCTGGCGACACAACCTGTCAACACCGGTGATTTCCGCTACAATAGCGCCACTTTCCCGTGCCGGAGCCCCAGATGCCCATCTCTGCTGAACCGAACTTTCCGACCATTGCCGATTATGTCGGCCAGACGCCGTTAGTGCGGCTGCAACGCATGGCGGCCCATACGCAAAGCACAGTCTTATTAAAGCTTGAAGGCAACAATCCGGCAGGCTCCGTCAAAGACAGACCTGCGCTGAATATGCTGAATGCGGCTGAGGCTCGGGGTGATATTCGACCCGGCGACACCATTATCGAAGCCACCAGTGGCAATACTGGCATTGCGCTGGCAATGGCAGCAGCGATTAAAGGCTACCACATGGTGCTGATCATGCCGGACAACGCCACTGCAGAGCGCAAAGCGTCGATGCAGGCCTATGGCGCTGAACTGATTCTGGTGACAAAAGCGCAGGGCATGGAAGGCGCACGCGATTTAGCGCTGCAGATGCAGCGTGATGGCAAAGGTAAAGTGCTGGACCAGTTTAATAACCGCGACAATCCGGCCGCCCATATCGCAGGGACGGGCCCGGAGATCTGGCAACAAAGCCAGGGGCTTATCACTCATTTCGTATCCAGTATGGGTACGACCGGCACCATCATGGGTGTGTCCACTTATCTGAAACAACAAAATCCGGCGATCCAAATTGTTGGTTTACAACCGGCGGAAGGCAGTTCTATTCCGGGGATCCGGCGCTGGCCTGAAACTTATCTGCCGGGGTTTTATGAAAAAAGCCGTGTCGATTTAGTGCTGGATGTCAGTGAGGCCGATGCTATCGCCACCACTCGGCGCTTAGCACGCGAAGAAGGCATTTGTGCCGGTGTCAGTTCTGGTGGTGCGGTCTTTTCCGCCATCCGGCTGGCCGAACAACATTCCGGCGCAGTGATTGTGGCCATCATCTGCGACCGCGGTGATCGGTATTTGTCTTCCGGCTTATTCAATAATTAGGGACTGTTGTGAATTTTGAATGGATGGCGCTAGCCGCAGCGTTATGTTGGGCGGTTGGTAGTTTAATTTCAGCACCAGCATCGGCACATTTAGGCGCTTTTGCTTTTACCCGCTGGCGCATGACCTTCGCCAGTTTGCTGCTCTGGTCGGTGGCCCTGTATAGCGGCAGCTGGCAGACGTTGCCGGCCGACCAACTCTGGCTGCTGGCTGCATCTGGCATTATCGGTATTCTGATTGGCGATACCGCCCTGTTTGCTTCAATGAACCGATTGGGGCCGCGCCGCGCCGGTGTGCTCTTTGCGACACATGCGTTATTTTCTGCAGTGCTGGCCTATTTGTTTCTGGGTGAACGATTATGGGGCTGGACGCTGATTGGCTCTGGTTTGCTGGTCAGCGGCGTGATGTGTGCCATCTTGTTTGGCAAAAGAGCCTGCGAACAACATCACTGGGAAACCGCCAACCACCAGTTAGGTATTGGCATTGGCCTTGGGCTGTTGTCGGCTTTGTGTCAGGCCGTCTCGACGCTGATGCTCAAACCGCTGATGGAGACTGACATCGACGCCATCGCTGCCTCGGCGGTGCGGATGACAACGGCACTGATTTGTCATTTGGTGTTGTTGTGGCTCGGTTTTAAAGTGGCGAGGACTTATCTGCCGATGACCCGTAAGGTGCTCGGTATGGTCGCTTTTAATGCCACGCTGTCGATGGTGATTGGCATGACGTTGATTTTGCAGGCGCTCAAGCTCGGCGATGCCAGTCTGGTTGCGATGCTGTCGTCGGTCAGCCCGGTGCTGGTATTACCGCTACTCTGGCTGGTGTATAAACGCCGGCCCGCCGCCGGGGCCTGGCTCGGTGCGGCTTTAACAGTCGGCGGAACCGTATTGATTTTAATGCATTAATTGCATTTTATTGATGTAGCGAACAATGATCCGAGCGGTGCGTTTGACAACGCACCCTACATAGAGTCAATGTTCAGCGGCTGGAGCCAGCTCAGTGTCGCCCGGTACTGCCAATAACGTTTCAGCCACTTGTTCGGCTTGCTCCACCTGACGCTGCACCAGCGGCAGCTGGTTGCGGTGTAAATCGATTTTTGCCATCACTTCTGACAGCGCCACGGCGTGGCCCGGAGTCAGAATGCCATTGTGGCCGCTGATGATATCGTCAGACACTGCCAATACCCAAACCGCTTGCATATTGGCATCTCCGCAGGTTTGTACTGTGCGTCGTGCCTGCAACCGGGCCCGGATTTTCCACGCCGATTTCGGTAACGTCATCATGCAGCCCGGCGTCGCATCGTGCTCTGCCAACGCCTTGGGAATATTCAGTGCGATGGCACAATCACCATTGACGCAGCGGTCTATGTCATGGGTGATAGCCCAGGAATTGCCCATCACACGTTCACCATCACGCAACCAGTTCCAGGCTTCTTTTAAGGCGTAATCACCTTTAGATTGCAACACCACCATCGCTGGTTTTTGCCGGTCGACGCTGAGCAGCTCGTCCATCGGCCGGTATTCACTGGCGCGTACCGCCGGGTTTAACAAAATAAACAAGTTGGGATTATCCTGACCGGCCTTAATCGCATTGCTGATACGATCTTTACTGCCATGCAGCGCAACCGCACCGCCCAAGCTATGACCTAAAACTGTGTAGCGTTGCAGCTGCCCCGCGTTGACTAAGACATCCAGCTCGTCCAGCAAGGCTGAAAAACCGGTTTTGCCGATACGCCGTGCCACTGATTTACGCTGAAAAATGGTCGGGAAATCCAATGCCTCGACCTGGCTGCTGGCGTCGGTCGAGCCATCCAGCCACAGCGGGTCAAACTTATCGCCGCGCCAGCCAATGTACAAACCTATCAGGTTACGCTGTGCATCCGACTGTGCCATTTGCTGGTAAAACTGTTGAAACGCAATGAAATTTTCATCATCAGGTGCTGCGCTATGGTGCCAGCCGTGGATAAAAATCAGTAGTTCCGGTTTGGCACTGCTTTGATTGATACGGGCTTTTAACCCAGCCAGCTGCGCCGGATTATGTGGCTCGCCGTCGTCGTTGAATTCAATGACATGGAAGTTTTGCTGGGCAATATCAGCGCCGGGAACATGAAAAGCCTGATCAGGAATATAACTGAGTGCCAACGACAGTAATAACACCGCGACCAGCAGCAGTTTGGAAATAGCGATACGGAACAGGACTTTTTTCAATTGATGGCAACACACTCTGACAGGACAATCACAACTGCACCGGAGGCGCAGAAAAAACCAGCAGATTATACGGCAAAACACCCGGTCGCAGATAGCGCTGTATCGCAGATTGGTCCGGCTTTATTTCTGCATCAGGCGTCGCCGAAAAGCTCTGGGTAGCACGTACTGGGTACCAAGTACCTGCGTACCTGCATTTGCCCCTCGCAGAGCGAGCGGCGTTCTGCAGGCGCCACGCCAACAGATTGACCTGGCGAAGTCCCTGCTTCACCATACCATCCATCCCTGGATATAAAAAATGGCCGCTGTTCGGCGGCCATTCAGTTTTAACACGTCAGCAGGTGCAGTGGTTACGAACCAATGATGCCACCATCGTCTTTAGTCACAATCACAGTCCCTGAACGTGGCCGGCTGGTTGCGTCATTCGCAGGCCAAGTCGAGGTCAGTTTCGTCACAGTCGAGCGGTCACCTGGGTGTTGAATATTGACAAACATCGTCTTCATATCCGGTGTAAAGCTGATCCCTGTGACTTCACAGTCGATAGGGCCAACCAGGAAGCGTTTGATCTGACGGGTTTTGCTGTCAGCAACCACCATCTGGTTATTGCCAAATGGACCAGAACCTTGTTGTGTACCACTCATATCGGTTTGGATCCACAGCAGGCCGTTTTTATCAAACGCCAGGCCGTCTGGGCTGGCTAAATGATTATCTGCCGTCAGTTTCAGACCCGTACCTGGGGTTTCAGTACCAACATCACCAGCCAGCAGGAAGATATCCCAGTCAAATGACAGCGCTTGTGGCTGCTGACGTTCACGCCAGCGGATGATATGACCTGTCGCGTTATTGGCGCGTGGGTTGGCTTTATCCACCTGTGCTGCAGTACGCGCCGTGTTGTTGGTCAGTGTGAAATACACTTCGCCGGTCGTCGGGTGAACAGCGCCCCACTCCGGACGGTCCATCTTCGTTGCGCCAACCACGTCAGCGGCTAATCGGGTGTTAATCAACACGTCGGCCTGGCTGACAAACTCAACGTTTTTCGCCAGCGCTGCGGCGCGGAATTTCTCTGAATTAAAGTCCAGCGCTAACCACTCACCGCTGCCGTCAGCATTAAATTTAGCCACATACAGTGTGCCTTCATTCAGCAGATGACCACCGGCTGTTGCTTTGTAGTACGGCGCTTTTGATACGTATTTGTAGATGTATTCGAAAGTCGAATCGTCACCTGAGTAGAACACCACTGGCTGGCCTTCAACTGGTGGCTGGAATACCACACCTTCATGGCCAAACCGGCCCATTGCGGTGCGTTTTTGTGGCACGCTGTCCGGGTTAAACGGGTCGATTTCGACAATCCAGCCGAAAGTATTCGGTTCGTTGCGATAGTCGCGGTTTGAATCTGTGGCGATAGTCGAGGCATTAAAGCGCTGGTATTGATCAGCGCCTGAATCGGCAGTTTCCCAGCTATAACGGCCATTTTTGGTAGCGACGCCATAACGTTTATGTTCACGTGGCTGCGCTGCATCGGCATTCATGAAATAACCGGCCCAGTTCTCTTCGGCGGTTAAATAGGTGCCCCATGGTGTGTAACCATTACCACAGTTATTCAGCGTACCGCGGGTACGGGTGCCGTCCGGGCTGTATTTGGTGACCATCTTGGCATCGCCGCGTGCCGGGCCGGAGATTTCCATCGGCGTGGCACCTGTTACACGGCGGTTCAGCGGACTACCCTGCACTAACTGGAACTGACCAGACGCGTCTTTTTTGATATGCGCAACGGTCACGCCATGTGCAGCAACTTCTTTACGCACTTCATCGGCCGGACGCGGTGCGCCGGTTGGGCCGTTTTGATGCAGGGTGGCAGGCTCTACATACTCGTGGTTGAATACTAAGACACCCTCAGCACTGTTTTTGCCATCGGTACGGGCATCCAGCGGGAAGAAATGCATACCATCGTGGTGCGCGCCAACTTGCTGTTCCATTTCAGCACCGGTATTCAGACCACCTTCTTTGTACGCCGGATAGGCGCCGGTCAGCGGAGTGCCCATCGGTAAAAATGCACGGGCGGTGTAGCCTTGCGGCACTGTGACTTTGTCCAGGCGATTGGTCGGAATAGCAGCGAAATTCAGCAGCACTGGCGCTGGTTCTGGTTTCACCGCTACAGGTAACTCCAGCGGCGCTTTGGTATCGCTGTTACAGCCGGCCAGAGTGCCACCAAACACGGTAGCCACAGCAGCGGCAATGCCGCCTTTTAAAAAACCACGACGGGTCGCGACGATATCGCTGAAGGTCGGGTTATCGGAAAAGTTGGTCTGCGGATCGATGCCGCTATTATCGAAATCTAACTTGTTGTTCTGCTGCTTGTTGTACATGAGCGCTCCGGCGATGACGGTTCAAAAAAGTTCCGCCGGTATTAGAGCTTTTACAGATGTCAGCCAAGTGACGATTCATCGACAGTTTTGCGACATCCCATCGACATTTGTATGACAAGCCGGAGCTTAACCTAGGTCCCATTCAGCGCAAATGCGACAAAAGTTGCTGGCGCAGAGGCTCACAGAGCCTAGCGCGCTCTGGTATAGTGCAAGTTAATCTGCGCGGCAACTGAGGCAAACAGCACCGATGATGGAATGGCAAATTGTACCTTTTGAGCAGTTAGACAGCCTGACGCTATACAACATGTTACAGCTGCGGGTCGACGTGTTTGTGGTCGAACAAAACTGTCCGTACCCAGAATTGGACGGCAAAGATTTACAACCGGGCGTGCTGCATATCCTGTTGAAGAAGCAGGACAAAATTCTCGGTTACAGTCGGGTGCTGCCGCCCGGTGTTAGTTATCCGGACCATCCGGCGGTCGGCCGGGTCTGTGTCGCACAAACGGCGCGCCGGCTAGGCCTCGGCGAACTGCTGGTTGCTAAAGCCATTGCAGTTGCCAGCGAACAATGGCCGCAGCTGGACCTGTATATTTCGGCGCAGTGTTATCTGCAACGTTTTTACGAAAGTATGGGCTTTGTCGCCGCCAGCGAACCCTATCTGGAAGACGATATTCCGCATCTGAAGATGATCCGGCCCGCCGGCTAAACGCACACCATTCGCCAGTCAGCTCGCTGACTGGCAGCGTTGTATTTATTGGCCGTACAAATGTTCCGCGCGTTGCAGCAGGATCCAGCTGGTCAAAATGTATTTGTCATTCGACACCGGAATACAGCCGCGATGGGTATGGGTGAAGTACGCCGGCGCGATGACCATCCGGCCTGCTTTAGGCTGGATTGATTTCTGCTGGTAATAGAAATCGGTCTGACCGCCTTCAGCGACATCATTTAAATAAAACATAAATAACAATGTGCGGTGCAGCGGCTCGTTCAGCGGCGCCTGCGGATAGACTTCGCAGTGCCAGTAGTTGTAATTACCTTTGCCCGCTTCGTATTTCTGCGCCTGGATCGACCCCAACCGGTACAGCAGGCGCATATAATCGCCGGCACGGGCCTCGCCAAGCTCAGCATAGTTTTCATGTGTCAGATTGACCGGCTCACCGGTGACCGGATGCTGGATGGTTAACGCGACCGGCGCAATCAGCGCAAAATGATATTTGCGGAAATACTGCTCGGCATATTGGCCCGTCACTGCAATGATTTGCTGCAATAGCGCCTGATATTCAGCGTGGTCATTCAGATACAAATCAGTACTGATTTTTTTGCTCGGGTCGACCCCGCCACCGGTGCGGCCAGGCGTGCGATGCGGGCTTTGGTCAAAAGTGTTGATGATGGCCTGACATAGTTCAGGGCTTAAAGCGTCATCATAGATTTCAATAAAATCGGTCATCGGGTTGATCCGCGTGGCACAGGTTACCAGCAAGATAAAACATCCGGCCTCGTGCTGAGAAGCTCCGTCGGCGGAAAATTTGCATTTAATTTACAGCGGACAAAACAAAGGCGGTATCAAACCGCCAGTGTTTTCAAAGCTAGACAGCGGAGAACTTAGGCCTGATAGGCCGGATAATCGCTATAGCCCTTGGCATCCTGCGTGTAGAAAGTGCTTTGGTCCGGCGCGCTTAACGGCCAGTTTTGTTGCCAGCGCTCGACTAAATCCGGGTTGGCGATAAAGGCAGCACCGACAGCCACGGCCTGCAGCTGACCACTAGCCAGTGCCTGCTCCGCTTCCTCTTTTTGATAGCCCATATTACCAATTAAGTTGCCCTGGTAGGCCTCGCGGGCGGCTGTAACGACATCGCCTTGCTGCACACCGAAGAAATCAGCCCGCATCAGGTGTAAATAGGCCAGATTAAACGGGGTTAATGCCGCAGCCACATGCCGGGTTAATGCCACCGGATCTGAATCGACCATGCTGTTGTAACTATTGAGCGGAGAGATCCGCACGCCGACGCGATCAGAACCCCACACCTCAACCACTGCTGCCACTACTTCCAGCAACAAACGGCTGCGGTTTTCCAGCGAGCCACCATAACGGCCGCTACGCGTATTTACGCCATCGCGCAGGAACTGGTCCAGCAGATAGCCATTGGCACCATGCACTTCAACGCCATCAAAACCGGCCTCGCGGGCATTGATAGCGGCCTGACGGAACTGGGCGATAATGGTTGGGATTTCCTCATCGGCCAGCACCCGTGGCACTGTATATGGCAATTTGCCCTCTGGCGTATGGACCGTATCTTCGATGGCAACTGCCGCCGCAGACACCGGCGTATTGCCATTGTTCAGCGCTGGATGACAAGCGCGGCCACCATGCCAAATCTGCAGCACTATCTTGCCACCTTTGGCATGCACCGCATCGGTGACTTGCTTCCAGCCCTGAATTTGTGCGGCCGAATAAATCCCCGGCTCCCGCCAGAATGCTGAATTGCCTTCAGCCACCATCGTCGCTTCGGCGATGAGAAGACCCGCGCTGGCGCGCTGCGCATAATAGTCCGCCATGATCGGCGTCGGCACGTGGTCGGCATCGGCGCGACACCGCGTCAGCGGCGCCATCAGAATACGGTTGTTTAGTTCTAAGGCGCCGAGTTTAAACGGGCTGAATAAATCACTCATGTTGTTTCCTTGGTTCAGAGGCGTGGAGGCAATCGATGCGGCAAAGTTGCCAGCGGCTTAATTAACTTACCGAACGGTACATAAAGGCGCAAGTATTCTTTTTCAAGTACGTCGACGCCAACTTTTTTGATCAGCGGTGACAAATGTCACCACAGCCTGATGACGCAGCGCCCTGCCGCAGCACCTGCTGCACCCGCACAATAGCCGCATCTACCCGACAGGAGTGTCCGACGATGACCGAACCCCTTATCCATATCCGCCAACTCAGCCACAGCTATGGCAACACGCCGGTGCTGCAGCAACTCAGTGCTGAATTGTATGGCGGAGAAATTATTGCTGTGCTCGGTGCCAATGGCGCCGGTAAAACGACCTTGATCCAGCTGATGCTGGGTTTACTCAGTCAACAACAAGGCGAGATTAAAATCCTCGGCCAGGTTCCGGCACAAATCCGCCGTGACCCGCAGTTAAGTGGTCAGCTCGGCGTGATGCTGCAACAAGCCAGTTTGCCGGGCCAGCTCACAGTCCTCGAGCAACTGCGCTTATTCAGCGCTTATTATCCGGCACCGCTCGACCTGCAGACGCTGATCGAACGTTTTGGCCTGCAAAGCTATTTACAGCAGCGCTGCAGCAGTTTGTCCGGCGGTCAGCGGCAATCGCTGTTGCTGGCGCTGGCGTTGTTAGGCCAGCCGAAGATTTTGTTTCTGGATGAGCCGACTGTCGGCATGGATGTCGAAGCGCGCCAGCGCTTCTGGCAGCTGATCCGCACCGCCCGCGCTGAAGGGCTCTGCATTCTGCTGACCACCCATTACCTCGAAGAAGCCGATGCGCTGGCCGACCGTATCCTGCTACTCAAAGACGGCCAGTTTATTGCCGACACCAGCCCGACCGCGCTGAAAGCCGGACTTAGTCAGCGCCAGATCCGTTGTCGCAGCAGCCTGTCGCCGGCAGATCTGCTGCAGTTACCTGGCGTCAGCGCTGTGTTGCCTTTGGCAGACCATCAGGTGCAGATCAGCAGCAGCCGGGTGGAAGACTGCTTGCGGCAACTGTTGCAACAAGACCCGCAGCTTTGCGATTTAACCGTCAGCGCCGCCAGCCTGGAACAAGCCTTTTTACAGCTCACCCAAACCCACGAGGAGACACACTGATGAACAGTTCCTGGTTAAACTTGTCGCAGCGCGTGGCGCTGTATAAAACCGAAGCGGAGATGGATCTGAAAACCCTATGGCGCACGCCGGGTTTCATCCTGCCTTGTCTGGCCTTTCCGGTACTGTTTTACCTGCTGTTTGGTGTGATGTTGTCAAAAGGTCAGCATGCCGAATATCTGCTGGTGTCTTATGCCGCTTTTGGTGTGATGGGACCGGCGCTGTTTAACTTTGGCGCCAATGTAGCGACTGAGCGGGCGCAAGGCTGGCTGACACTAAAACAAATTTCACCGGCACCGATTGGCAGCTGGCTATTTGGTAAAACGCTGTCCTGCCTGCTGCTGGCACTGCTGATTCTTCTGCTGCTGTTTGTCTGTGCCGGAGCAATCGCCGGGGTGCGGCTGTATACCAGTCAATGGCTGCAACTGGCGGGGGTGTTGTTACTGGGTACAATTCCGTTTTGCCTGCTGGGTTTGACGCTTGGCCTCACGCTGTCGTCCAAGTCCGCCCCCGCTACTATCAACCTGATTTATCTGCCATTGGCGTTTTTAGGTGGCCTCTGGTTACCGCTGCAGCTGTTGCCAACAGCACTACAACAGCTGGCGCTGGTGTTGCCCAGCTATCACTTGGGGCAGCTCGGTTATGCCGTGATTAGCAAAGACCGTGGCGAGCCATTCTGGGTCAATGTGGCCGTGCTGGTTGCGTATAGCCTGGTATTTATTTGGCTGGCCACCCGGCGTTTTCGGGCACAAAGTCATGACCGTCGTTAAGCGCCAGGAGCACAGCATGAGTATGAACAAGATGGTCCTGAGCAAAAATAACTGGCTAAGTCTGGCCGCAGCGGCAACCCTTGGCGCCTTCTTCCTGCTGCTGCCAGAGCCGCAATCCCTGACCAATAGCTTTGTGCTGGGGCCGGTACAGCTGTTTGATGGCGAGACACAGCTGCCACAACCGCAATACATCGAAGTGCGGCAAGGGTTGATCCACAGTATCAGTGCAGAGCGGCCAAACAGTGACGCGCCTTTTATCGATAGTAAAAATCCGGACGGCAGCCCGCAGTGGTTAATGCCGGGGCTCATCGATGCCCATGTGCATAGCTGGGGCAATGCGCAGCAGCAGCAACTGAGCTTCGGTGTGACCAGCGCGATTGATTTATTCAGCGCGGCCGCACAATTGCCGCAACTGAAAACCAGTCGTGATGATCTCAGTCAGGCGCAGCAATCCGATCTTTGGAGTGCCGGCACACTGGTCACTGCGCCCAAAGGCCATGGCACTGAATATGGCATGCAGATCCCGGTGTTACAGGCACCGGACGATGCTGAGGCTTTTGTTGCAGCACGCAAAGCCGAAGGCTCTGATTTTATTAAAATTGTCTATCAGTCCGAACGCGCCATTTATAAAAGCATGCCGTCGATTAGCCAACAGAGCCTGCAGGCTGTGATCGCGGCTGCCCACCGCCAACATCTCAAAGCCGTGGTGCATATTGCCGAACAGGTCTCAGCCATAGATGCGGTCAAAGCCGGTGCTGATGGCCTGGTACACAGCTTTTTTGACTCCCGCATCAGCGCCACGTTGCTGGCTGAATTAAAACAACGGGATGTATTTGTGATCCCAACGATGACGGTGTACGAAGCCGCCGTGCGCGGCAGCAGTGCACAGCAAATTCTTCTGCAATACCCAGACTTGCCACTCAGTCAGGCGGCAAAAGCAGCGCTTGCTGGCGCGAAAAACCCACGGATCCCGGCACATTTATACCAAAACCTCATCGACAACAGCCGTGCCATGCACCAGGCCGGCATCCGCCTGCTGGCTGGCACGGACGCACCGAATGCCGGCACCTATCATGGCCTGAGTATGGTGCTGGAAGTGGCGCTGCTGCAGGAGGCCGGTCTGACCTTTTTTGACGCGCTGCACGCGGCCACCGCCGCGCCGGCCAAGGCGTTTAATTTGCCGCAGCGTGGCCGTATTGCGGTCGGCTATCGGGCAGACTTTTTGCTGCTCCCTGCGCTGAGCCAGGCCACCGATCTGCTGCAGGCAAAGGTATACAAAAATGGCTGGGCGGTGAAGTTAAGCAAGTCGCCGCCCCAGCGCGCCGCAGTCAGCGCCGGTGCTTTGGCTGATTTCCGCCACAGTGTCACCCCGCAGCAAGGCGCTATGTTTGTCGCCAGCAGTGACCAGATGATGCAAGGCCAATCCAGCGCCAGTGCCAGCCTGCAGTCGCAAGGCTCACCCGCCACGATCAAGGTTCAGGGCGAAATTGATACGACGGCCCCTTATCCGTGGGCTGGCGTCGCCTGGATGGCCAGCCCGGACTATCTGCAAGGCCTCGATTTCAGCGGCATCAGCCACCTGCAATTTCAGCTGCGTGGTAGTGCCGGCCAATACCGGTTGCTGGCCTTTAGCGAAGGAAATCAACGGCCTGCTGAATTCAGTTTTACTGCCACCGCCACATTGCAACAAATCGAAGTGCCGTTGCAGCAGCTGAAAGGTCTGGACCCCAGCCGCATTACGATGTTGTTATGGACAGTGAATACGGGTAATGCCAACCAGACCTTTGAGTTTGAACTGACAGCGCCGGTGTTGCTGGCGAACCCCTGAAACGGCGCCGGTAAATTCGACGCTGCAGCAAAGATTGCACAAGACGGCCCGGGCCGCATGACTCTGGGCCGAATTCTGCTATCATAGCCGGTCATGCCAGAGCACCGCTCAGCGCTTTCCCAGGGCGAATTATGATCAACCATTTCCGCGTGTTAGGTGTCAAAGCCAGCGCCAGTGAAGATGAAATTAAAAAAGCCTATAAACGGCTGTCGAATAAATACCATCCGGACAAGTTACTCGGCTTGTCTGACGACGAAAAAGCTGCGGCCGCCAACGCGCTGCATCAAGTTAAATTGTCGTATGACGTGCTGTCCGATCCAAAAGCCAAAGCGGCTTTTATCAAAGATTTTAACAATGTCATTGTCACCGACCCCGCCGCAGCGATGAAAGAGCTGTGGGACCAGTTCTATTGAGGACGTTATGACGAAAAAACTGAATATCCAAAAAATCAATCAGCTCAAAACTGATGCGTACGAAAACATCGATTCGTACAACGACCCAGACACACCAAAAGCGCTGGAACAATTCAGTGCCAAAATCAAAGCGATTTTGCAGGCTGATCCGGAAATGCTCGAATCAGTGCCGGAATATCTGCCAGTTGCGCTGTTTGGCCGCGTCAAATTCAGCAAAGAAGCCAAGCTAAAGTGGGCAAAGTGGGTGCAAACCGCCACGCTGCCAGCATGGGACGAATTTAAAGTCACTGTGGCGTTTAACAATGCCGATCTGCCATTGGTGAAAACCGTCCGCGATTATTCCGAAACTTTGCTGATTGAATCCTGTGCTGTGTTATATCTGCTGGAACAACAAGGCAAAGCGCCGGCGCGCAGCCGCAATAGCAGCAGCGAAGATCAGGACGACGAGCCAGGTTACGAAGAAGATTACGATAGCGACGATCGGGACGAAGCCGACGACGACTACAACGGCAATGGCCGCGATGACGACGAAGACGAAGAAGGCTATGACGATGCCTACGACGATATCCGCTTTAAAGGAGAAGGTCGCTGATGAACAATCTGATTGAAATTACCGTTGCCGAGATCAAAGAACTGGCGATGGTTGAGCCGAAGCAGGCCAGCAAAAAATTCGAGCTGATCGCCAATGAAATGTCAGACGCGCAGCTGGTCGAAGTGATTGAACAAATTGATATTGTCACGCTGACGCAAATCAACAGCCAACACGATATCTCCTTCCCGTCGATTATTTCTGAGCTGATGACGCCGGAAAAAATCCGCGACATCGTCTGTCAGCAGCCGCTGTATTGGGAAGAGAAAATCAAAAACAATGCTGAAGATTTAAAGCAGCATACCTTTGATTTTCTAACCTACCTGATCCGCACGCAGGAGACGGAAGAAAAACAAGCCGAGATCCTCGAATGTATCGCCGAAGATCCGGCCGGCCTGTTTTATCTGTCGATCCCGTTTATTGAGCTGTATCGCGGCGAAGTAGTTGAAGATGAAGATTTTTATCAGGATATCCTGCATGAAGAAGAGCAGGATCTGGAAGAAGCCGTCAGCTACACCGAACGTCATCTGAACGAAGAAGTGCATGGTCTTGGGTTTGACGACCCACGCAGCTTGCTGGCACTGATCCGTCAGTTGACCCCGCAGGTTGAACAAGCAATCAAAGCGCTGGTGCGCAATGAAAATTCTGGCTGGGAAAGTATTATCAATAAGTTCGCCACCGAACTGGTGATGCAGGCCAAAGATAAGAACCAGGGCAGCGACGAATACGCTGAAGTGGATGATATGTTCAGTTTCCTCGATTAAGGACCCTCGCATGCAATTAGTCCTACGCGACCAGGAACAAGGACCGTTTCTGAGCAAAGTACTGAGCTTCGGCAAAGAACAACAGTTATTGAGTAGCGAAGACGTGGCGGCGTTAAAAGCCAAGGCCGTACTGATGAGCCTGAAATTCGCCGACAAGTTTTACAACAAATACAAAATGCATTTGCTGGAACAAGCGGCACATGATGTGGTCGGCGTGGTTAGTCTTGGTCTTGCAGAGTTATCTGATCATGATCCGGCGCGCGCGCTGACATTGCTGCAAAGTGCCGATGGCGTGATGAAGCCGTTCCAAAAAGGCTGGAGCATGCTGGTCACTGTTAGTCCAAAACAGCAAAGCCGCAAATCATTATTTGGCGATGTCGACGAGCAGCTGCTGCACGATATTTCCAGTCCACCGGACGCTGAAGAATGGCATGGCTGGCAGCTCTATCAGAATGCATTGCTTGAATCGAACCGGCGTAATGCCATTCATTTGCTGAAACAGCAGTTTTTCCAGCAACAGCAAGTTGACCCGTTTGAACATTTCAGCCTCGAAGGCATGCTGGCCGAAGTGGTGATTTACCGCGTGGTCTGTGGCCACAGCAAGGTCAAACAGGATTTAAAACAACGCATCCGTCAGACCGAGATGCAGGAACGTTGGTTTAACACCGACTATCTGCTGTTACAGACCGAGGCCGCACTGGCAGAATTGCCGGCAGGCATTGCTGACGCCATCCGGGCTGACATCGGCCAAAACTTTGCGCCGGCTATGCTGAAAACGCTGCAGTTTGCCGCGAAATATCGCGAAAAAGCGCTGGCACAAGCCTCGCCGGAGCAGCTGGATGCCTTTGAGCATAAACAAGGTATGCTGAATCCGTTATTAGGCTGGCCACAGTATATTGAGATGTGATCGGCGGTATTAACACCGGTTCGTGCCAGAAGCGGGCATTTGAAATCGTAATGTACGGCGTGTGACGCCCAGCGAGCTTCGCTTGCGCGTCACACGCCGTACATAACATTTTGGGATTGTCCACAAATCGCTCGTACCAACCCCTTCCCCGCGCCAGCGGCAAATTTTTGCCACCTTTGACTGAAAAACCAACAAAATTGAGATACACTCACAGAGTTTTTCCGCCCAAAGCAGGAGACCATAATGGTCAGCGCAATCTCCGGTAACAATCAGGCCGTCACTCAGACGCAAGCAAGTTCTACGACGACTGCCACCGCAGCCACTCCTGCCAAAACCGCCAGCCCTGAAAGCAGTGCCAGTGCCAATAAAAGTACACGTAGCACAGAAGCCGAACGATACACCGCCGTACAACAAAATCTCTCAAACAGCAAAACGGCTGTCGGTGCCGCCAATACGGCCAATAAAGAAATCGATGGCCAGCTCAAACAAGTCCGGGACATCGCAACTAAATTAGCTGACGAGAAAATTACCGGTAAAGATCGGGAAAAACTGCAGGCCGATTACACCAAAGCGCGCGACAGCATTATCGCCAGTCAGGACAAAGCCACCGTCAAATCAGGCTCGGGCAACAGCGCAACGAAAACTAACTTGCTGACCGATGCGAAAAATCAGACCGTTTCAACCAATACCCGTGGTGGCGAACTGGAAGTCGCCAGCAGCAAGTCAGCCAAAGCACTAGGCCTGCCGGAAAAAATCGGCTCTGCCGCAGATGCCAAAGCATTGCTGAGCGCTGACGACAAAAAAGCCGGTTCTCTCGCCAATGCTGAAAAAACCACCCAGGACACCACGGCACGGCTGAAAAAAGCCGATGCTGACGTCAGCAAACGCCTTGAAACTGCCAGTCTGGCCGCCAAAGCGGCACAGCGCTTGGAAACGGCTAAAACCGGTAACAACCGCACTTTGTCTGCCGACGAAGAAGAAAAGCGCAATCAGGCAATCGAACAAGCCAAACAGGCGCGTGAACAAATCAAGACCCAGTTCAGCGGTTTGTCACAAAACAGCGGCAACAAAAACGTCAATTCACTGTCGGCGTTATTCAGTTAAAAGCAAAGTACAGATCTGCAGTGCAGCGGAGCCATAACAGCCTGCTGCACTGGTTGGCTGGCAATAGTTCCAGTCCTGACACGCGATAAAGAAGTTTTGCTATGAACAGAGCCATACAGCTTTACCAACAGACCCGCCAATTGACACCGCAGAGTAAACAACTGGACGCACAGGTACTGTCGCAGATCTGCTTCGCGCTGCAACGCGCCATCGAGAGCAAAGATGCCTTTGCGCTGAATCAGGTTTGTGGTGATTGCCGCTTGGTTTGGGTGACCATCCGCGGGTTGATGCTCGATGACAATCACCCCTATCCGCAAGCGCTGAAGCACAGCCTGCTGCAACTGGCCGAAACGGTGCTGAATGAACTGCAACTGGACCCCGCCGAGGCCGATTTAACACTGGTGCTGCAAATCAGTCAGGAAATGGTGGCCGGCCTAGAAGCCTGAGCCGCCTGAGCCGCCTGAGCGCATTTTCGCGTCATCCAGCAGCAAATAAACCTTGTTCTGCCCTACTAGACTCATTACAGTCTTCCTTGTTAATTCATAACATCAGCTCAAGGAAAGCCTGTGATAAAAACACTTTTCGTGCTCTGCGCAGCCGTCGCGACGCCCGTCACACTGGCCACAGCAGTCCAGCAGCCTGACAGCCAAATCTTTGTGCCAGCAGGCACTTTCCATGGCGAAGTGGAAGGCCCGGACACCGACAGCGCCGGCAATTTGTACGCGGTGAACTTTGGCGGTGCCAGCGATGAACACAAAGGCAGCATTGGGAAAGTGACGCCGGATGGCAAAGCCAACTTGTACTTGCGCTTACCCGCCGGCAGCACTGGCAATGGCATTCAAATGGATGCGCAAGGTGTGATGTGGATAGCCGACTATACGGGCCATCAGATTTGGCGGTATACCAACGGCACATTAACTTCATTTGTGCATGAAGCCAAGATGCACCAACCCAATGATTTGGCACTGACCAAGGCCGGCGTGATTTTCGCCAGCGACCCGGACTGGAAAAACAGCAAAGGCCAGTTGTGGCGTATCAGCGCTGACGGCAAAGCGGCACTGATCGACCAGACCGGTACCAGCAATGGTGTCGAGGTCAGCCCCGACCAGCACTGGCTCTACGTGAACGAAAGCGCGCAGCGTAAAGTCTGGGCTTACCCGCTAAACGACCAGCTGGAAACCGGTGCGAAAAGATTGCTGATTGAATTCGCTGATTTTGGTCTCGACGGCATGCGCTGTGATAGCAACGGCAATCTGTATATCGCCCGTTATGGTAAAGGTACAGTAGTCAAACTGAGCCCGGCCGGCGCCGTGTTAAAAGAATTTAACCTGCATGGCCAGTTTCCGACCAACGTCGCGTTATCACCGGATGAGCGCTTTCTTTACGTGACCATGCAACGCGACGGCAGTATCGAACGCATCGCCCTGCGCTAATCGCCGCCACGCGCTAAATAGCGGGATCTGGCTGTTTTCCGCGTGCAGCCGATGCCTGATGAGAGTAACAAAAACAAATAGATAACCTAAATCGTAGGGTGCAATGAGCAAAACGAATTGCACCTGCTTCTTGCTCATTGCCTAAATAATTTTTATCTGGTTTCGCCAACGGTGGGTTTCGCTTTGCTCTACCCACCCTACTCTTCTGAGGAGCCTATCCCAGGACAGCCAACCTTTTGTCCGGCAGTGCGGCCGTTTGTCACGCAGTACTGCCGAACTTCACATGTTTTTCACCTGTTGCTTCAGCTCATTTTACTCTGCACTCAGTAACTCCACTTTGTGAACCACAACAAGGAAGACTGAGATGACCAACCCTGTAATGAGCGCGACGCCACAAACTACGGCAACCCCTGGCTTTATCAGCCAAATCCTCAATACATTATTAAACCCGGCAGCTGCGATGGCTGCAGTCCCACAACAAAGCGGCCGCCAATTCTGGTTGCTGGCCATTCAGCTGTTGCTGACCACCGCCATTATTTATTGGTTTTACGCTGGCATGAGCCCGGCTTGGCTGGTTGATCAGCAACTGCTGCATGCCGGTGAACTGACCCCAGCCGAGACCGAACAAATCCGCGCGGCAATGGCTAGCATGGCGGGAGCGACGCCCATTATCGGCGCCGTATCCATCGCCGTCGGCAGCCTGGCTTTTACTGCCATCACCGCAGGTTACCTGCTGTTAACCGGTAAGCTGCAAAAGGCGCTCAATTACGGCCAGTGGTTTGCTCTGGTGGTCTGGAGCCAGCTACCGGCGCTATTGAATATCCTCGGTCTCGCACTGCTGGTGGTACTAGCGGACAGCCCGGATCAACCGCTGATGCTGGTGAACTACGCCTCGCTGAATCAGTTGGTATTGGATTTACCGATCGGCCACGCGCTCTATAACTGGGCGGAAAGCATCAATGTGTTTTTAGTCTGGCAACTGTGGATTTTGTTCGCTGCTTTGCAAAGCGCTGCAGGGTTTACTGCCAAACGTGCGGCAATTGTCACAGGCACACCAGTGCTGCTGATCTTTGGTTTATGGGCGCTGTTTGCATAACCAGAGTTTCATAGGAACAGCTAAAGGATTTTGCCATGACTGATGTATCAAATACTCCCGCGACTGCCGCCGTCACTACCACGACGCCGTGGCGCCGGCTGCTGGTAGCTGCTGTGATCCTGGCGACTATTGCCGGTGTGACGATGTACCGCAAACAATCACAGGCGCTGGATGTGCAGGTCAGCGCTGTGACCAAAGGCGATCTGACCGACAGCATACTGGCGTCCGGCAATCTGGTGTACCGCACTCAGGTCGCGCTGCGCTCTGAACTGATGGCCAGGGTCGATGCGGTGTTTGTGCAGGAAGGCGACAAGGTCGAAGCCGGTCAGCTGCTGTTACAGCTGGACCCGCAGAGTTACCGCGCCAGTCTGGAGCAAGCCCGGGCCCAAAGCGCCCGTGCCCGCACCGATATTCAGATGGCGACCACTCGCCTGCAGAATTTGCAGCGGCAATTAAAACGTCAGCAACAGTTGGCAAATAAAGGCCTGATCCAACAAGAATTGCTGGATAACCTGCGCAGTGAACAGCTGCTGGCGCAGCTTGCACAACAATCGGCAGAACAGCAGCTGGCGCAAAGTCTCGCCGCGGAAAAACAAGCAGCTGATTTATTGGCCAAAACGGAATTACGCTCGCCGATCAGCGGCGTCATTGTCGCGGTCGACGTCAAAGCCGGTGAAACGGTGATCCCAGGCAGTGCCCAGATGATGGGCAGCGACCTGATGACCATCGCCGACACCAGCGCGTTATTGGCAGAACTGCGGCTCGATGAAGCCGATGTGCACAGCGTCTTTACCGGTCAGAGCGTCAAAGTCTTTGCTGCCGCAGCACCAGACAATGCGCTCAGTGGCAAAGTCCAAAGCATCAGCAGCAGTGCGCGACAGCTTGGGCAAAGCCAGGCGCTGGCTTTTAAAGTCAAAGTGTTACTGGAAAACGCTGAGGGAGCGCTTTATCCGGGCATGAGTTGTCGCGCTGAACTGCAAACCGCCGCTTTGTCGCAGGTTTGGTCGGTACCGGTATCCGCACTGCAGTCTTTACCCGCCGGCACGGCTCCAGCGCCAAACAGCACAAACAGCACAAGCAGCGCCAACAGCAAACAAATCTGGCTGGTACGGGACGGCCGCGCTTATCCGCAAACGGTTGAAGTGGGTCTGGCCACCGATACGGCGCAGCAAATCAGCCAAGGTCTCACGGGCACTGAACAGGTGATCACCGGGCCGGCGCGGATCTTTACCAGCCTGCAGGCCGGTGCCAAAGTACGGTTTGAAACCATCGCCACCCCAGCGAAGGTGTCAACTTCTGCGCAGCTAGCTGCGGGGCAGCAGCCATGAGCGCGGAAACAGCCATGGCGTCGGAAACAACCATCACCGCAGCACCCGACACGCCAGTGATTGAACTGCCTGTGATTGAATTGCGCGGCATCAGCAAGTTTTATCAAATGGCTGGGGAAACCTTCGCGGCACTGGCAGATATCGACCTCAAAGTAAGCCGCAACGACTATCTGGCATTGATAGGCCCAAGCGGCTCCGGCAAATCGACGCTGCTGAATATGCTCGGTTGCCTGGATACGCCGGATCAGGGCCAATACTTGCTCTGTGGTCAGCCGGTGGCGAGCCTCGATGAAACTGCGCTGGCACAGGTCAGAAATCAGCAGATTGGTTTTATCTTTCAAAGCTTTAATTTATTACCACGCTTAACTGCGCTGCAGAATGTGATGCAGCCATTACTGTACCGCGTGATGAGCAAACAGGAGCGGCTCTCCCGTGCCATGGCTGTGCTTGAACGCGTTGGCCTGACCGACAAAGCGCAGCATCTGCCCAGTCAGCTCTCCGGCGGTCAGCGCCAGCGTGTGGCGATAGCACGCGCCTTAGTGACAGAGCCGGCAGTGCTGCTCGGTGACGAACCAACCGGCAACCTCGATAGCAAAACCACCGCCAGCATTATGACGCTGTTTGATGAACTGCATGCGCAGGGCCAGACCATCATTCTGGTCACCCATGAACAGGAGATCGCCGATCACTGCCGCCGGGTGGTGCGGTTGGTGGATGGCCGGATTGTCGCCGATCGGCAACAACAGCAAGGCCGCAGCGCGCTCGCGGTGTAACCGGTTTACCGGGTGAAAACGAACAAGGAATTGATATGTTAGCTTTCTGGCAAATGTTCAGTCAGTGCGCGCAAAGCGCCGTGTTATCCATTCGCCTGCATCTGCTGCGTAGCGGTCTGACCACGCTCGGCATTATCATCGGTGTGGCGGCAGTCATCAGCGTCGTGGCGATTATGCAGGGCCTCAGTGCCGGCATTCGCGGTCAGCTTGATGACCTCGGCTCCGATATGACCACGCTGCGCGCTTTTACCACGCCGGATCAGGAATTACTGGGCTTTCGCAATAAACTGACCGACAGCGATTACGACGCTTTACTGAATAAAATCAGTGACTTTGAGCAAATTACCGTGGCGATGCCAGCCTTTAGTATGGGGCTGAGCGTCAGTTATGGCCGCAGCAGCAGCCAAAGCCAGCTGATCGGCGCTGCGCCGAATTACCAGGACGTTATTAGGATTTATCCGCAGCTCGGCCGTTTTATCCTGCCTCAGGATGACGAGCGCCGCCGCCGCGTGGCTTTTATCGGCCCTTCGCTGATTAACAAGTTACAGCTGCCGGCCAATCCGGTCGGTGAATTTGTGCTGATCTCGGGCGACTGGTTTCGCATCATTGGCGTTGGCGAGAAACGCGGCAGCCTGTTTGGTTTTGACCAGGATAACTACATCATCACGCCGTTCCAGACCGCCAAGGCGCTCAATGGTCCGGACCAGTTACAGGTCGAAATCAGCTATCGCGCCAAGGCCGGAGTCGACGAACAGGCGCTGCAGCAGCAGATCCGCAATGTGCTGCGCGCCAAACGCGGCCTTGCCAGCGATGCAGCAGATCCGTTTGAATTTATCACCGCAGAGAAAATGAAAAGCCAGTTTAACCAGGTGCTGAACTCGGTCACGCTGGTGGCGGCGGGTGTGGTTGGCATCAGTTTGCTGGTCGGCGGCATTGGCGTGATGAATATCATGCTGGTATCAGTGACCGAGCGCACCCGCGAAATTGGTATCGTCAAAGCGCTCGGCGCCACGCCACAAGTGATTTTGCTGCAGTTTTTGCTCGAAGCCGTGTTGCTGAGTTTATTCGGCGGGTTGCTCGGTTTATTGCTCGGATATGGCGTCGCCGCTTTGCTTGGCGCGTTAATCCCCAGCCTCAGTGATACTGTGGTGCCATTATGGGCGGTGTTATTATCGCTCGGTTTCACCACTTTTATCGGTGTGGTGTTTGGCCTGATGCCAGCAGTCAAAGCCGCCAGACTTGCACCAATTGATGCGCTACGGTATGAATAAGCCATTGAAATTTATCAGAACAGGAGTGCAGATGTCCGATTTAGCAGCAAACGGCTGGCAGCAAGACCTGCAACGTTGGTGGCGCATCAGTTTTCAGTGCTCCTCCACTTATATCTGGGTCAGCATCGCCTGTTATCTGGTGTATCTGGTGTTTTATATGTTGTCGATCGGCGTGATGTTTAAGACACCAAATCTTGACACTTATCTGATGGCGATGCTGCGCGGCGCGCTCGATACCAGCCTGATGGCGCTGTTCTGCCATTTCCTGATCCGGCCTTACCTGAAACTGGAGCTGCTGCCGCAAGGCCGGTATGGCAGTAATTTATTCGGCTTTTTGCTGTTTAGCCTGCTGCTCGGGCAGCTGTTGATGTTTGTCTCGCTGAATCTTGCTGAGTTAACCCCGCTTAAAGAGCTGGATTTTCGCCATATGTCGGTGCAAAAAGCCAATGGTGAGGAGATGAAGCTGCAAATCGGTATGGGGACTATGCAGCTGATTGGCGGCTTTAATCAGGCGGTGTTGTTCTGGCTCTGGGCGCTGGCTTATGTGTTCTGGGGCACTTTGGTTAGCAAACGACAAATGCAAAAGCAGATGCATCAGGCACAGCTGCAGCAACTGACCAATCAGCTGAATCCGCATTTTTTATTTAATGCACTCAATAGCATCCGCGCGCTGATTTATGAAGATCAGGACAAAGCCGCAGCCACTGTCACGCAGCTATCAGAGCTGTTCCGCTTCCATTTGCAGGCACATTTAAAGCCGTTATCGACGCTGGCCGACGAATGGCAAATTGCCTCGCAGTATTTGCAGATTGAGCAGGTGCGGCTGGAACAACGACTGCAACTCGACTTGCAGTTTGACGAGCAGCTGTGGCAACAAAAGCTACCGACCTTAAGCCTGCTGACGCTGGTGGAAAACGCGATTAAACATGGTATTGCGCCGCTGCCACAAGGCGGCCGGCTCTGGATTAAAAGCCGCCCGGTCGCCAATGGCTGGCAGCTGACGGTCGGAAATAGTTGTGCTGGTCTCAGCAGTGTACACGGCACCCGCACTGGCCTTAAAAATCTGCGCCAGCGCCTGGCATTATTGCCGGGCCGGCATCAGCTGCACATCGAACCGCAGTTGGACCAGTATCAGGTCACGATCGAATTGGAAGCCGGTTCGCTGGATCTGCCCGCAGAGCCGCAACCACAATTATCCCCAACTGAAATGGAGCTTCACCATGTGGAAAACGCTGATCGTCGATGACGAGCGCCTCGCGCGCAGCGAGCTAAAACGCTTGCTGCAGGCCCATCCCAATATTGAAATTGTCGCCGAGGCAGACAGTGCTGACAGCGCGCGCGATATCCTCGCTGCACAGCCCGACATCGCGCTGGTGTTTCTGGATATTCAGATGCCGGGTTGCACCGGGCTGGAACTGGCGGCAGAACTCAGACCCAATTTGTTTTTTGTGTTTTGCACAGCATTTGACAGCTATGCGCTGGACGCCTTCGCCCTCAATGCGCTGGATTATCTGGTGAAGCCAATTGTGCCGCAGCGCCTGGCGCAAAGTTTAAGCCGGCTGCCTGCAGCCCCTGCCGGAGTGAGTGATACCAGCCAGCAAAGCTATCTGCCCGATCATCACGGTTTATTGCTGAAGTTCGGCGAAAACAGCCGCATTGTGCGGTTAAGTGAAATCAGTCGCTTTGAATCGGTCGGTAATCACAGCGCCGTGTATACGCCGTATGGCAAAAGTTTTGTCTTAAGTTCGCTGTCGCGTATCGAACAACGGCTCGACCCGCAGCAGTTTTTTAAAGCCAGCCGCGCCGACATTATCCGCATCAGCGCCATCACGGCATTAGAACCGGGCCTCGCTGCCGGTAGCATGCTAGCGATATTACAGGACGGCCAACAGATCGACGTTAGTCGTCGCCAGGTGCAACAGCTGAAAACGTTATTTGGTGGGTTTTAGGCCAGGTCCTGTGGTGCTGCACCACAAATTGCCGCGATTAATTGCAAACCACGCTCCAGATCGGCTGGGCTGATATTGGCGATGCCAATTACAAAGCCGGCCGATGTTTCGCCGGCAAACTGGTATTTCGACAATAACGCCGGTGCAAAACCTGCAGCGGCCAGCCGCTGTTGTAGCTTCAGGCCATCAAACGACGACTGCATGGCAGCCGGGCAACGCAGCACTAAATGTAACCCGGCGTGCAGCGCATGTAGCTGCCAGTCCGGTAAATACTGGCTGGCCAGTTGTTGCGCTAGCTGTTGTTTCTGCTGATACAGTTTGCGCATTTTACGCAAGTGCCGGCTGAAATGCCCCTCGCTGATAAAATCGGCCAGTGCGGCCTGCGTCAACAGCGGGACGTCACCATGGATAGCCTGCACTATCGCGGCCGCGCGCTGGATCAATGCTGTCGGCGCCACCAGATAACCGAGCCGCAATGCCGGCAACATGGTTTTGCTAAAACTGCCGACAAAAATCACGCCCTGCCCCTGTGCCAATCCCTGCAGGCTGGCCACAGGCCGGTGTTTAAACTGAAATTCACTGTCATAGTCATCTTCAACCAGCCAACAGCCCTGTTGCTGCGCCCATTGTAAGATTGCTAAACGCTGTGACAACGGCATTATGCCGCCCATCGGATATTGGTGGCCTGGTGTCAGAAACAACGCTTTGCAATCCTGCTGCGCGGCCAAATCTTCTGCGGTCACACCGTAAGGCCCGGCAGCATCCAGATATCCAATGGCTAAATCCTGCAATTGCAGCGCCTGGCGCAGCCGGCCGTAACCCGGCGATTCCATCAGTACTTTATCGCCGCGCGCCGCGACGAGCATCGCCGCCACATAAAGCCCCTGCTGTGCGCCGGCCGTGATCAGGATCTGCTGTTCGGTGCAGTGCACTTGCCTAGACTGTTGCAGATACAGACTTAACGCCTGACGCAAAGGCAAATATCCCAGCGTATCACCACCAACGCCTAACAACGGCCGGGTGGCATGGCGCTGCAACAACCGCTGCCAGATCCGGTAGGGAAAAGCACTGAGGTCCGGCACGCCAGGCTCCAGCAAGCCGGTTTTAAATGGTGTCGCCGTCTGACGCAACATCTCTGCGCTGGCGTGTGGTTTTGTGTTGGAATTGGTGTTGGCGCTGGCCGGCAAGCCTTGGCTGTTAGCAACATGGCTGGCCTGAAAATAAGCGTCAGGCAATTGTGTGATGATGCAATAGCCCCGGCCGGGCTGGCCTTGCAGATAACCTTCCGCCACCAACTGCGCCAATGCAGCGTTAACTGTATTGCGGCTGAGCTGCAGTTCACTGGCCAATACCCGGCTCGATGGCAGCAAGGCGCCACTGGGCCAAAGTCCACTTAACAACGGTTGCCGCAACGCCTGATACAGCTGCAACTGCAAACTGCCTTCGCCACTTAGCCGGATGCTATCGGGTTCAATGCGCATAACTGGATCCATCACTTTATTAAAACTGGTTCTTTTTGTGGAACCAATTGCCTTTTAAGCTGCATTAAAACAGCCATTACTCACCAACGCCAGCTAGTTTTTCAGGAGTTTTTATATGCACACCACCACCAACCAACATTTCACCACCACGGGTGTCGCTTTGACGATCGAAGTGGAGCCCTGGCAGCCTGAACGACTGGATGAGTATCTGGCGCTGTACCACTCGTCTGGCATCAAGCGGCCACTGGCAGATAGCGCCCGCATGGCACAACTATTCAGCGGCGCCAATCTGACACTGAGTGCCCGTATCGACGGCAAGCTGGTCGGTCTGGCCCGTTGTTTAACCGACAGCGCTTTTGTTTGTTACATAGCCGATTTGCTGGTGGCCGGCGATCTGCAGCACTTAGGCATAGGCCGGTTATTGTTGCAGGCAGTTGCTGAGCACAGCGGCCCGCAGGTCCAGCAACTGCTGTTAAGTGCGCCAAGCGCGATGGGTTATTACCCTAAGGTTGGCTTTCAGTCCATCAGCAATGCTTTTGCTGTACAGCGTCAACAATAGATTTTCAATATCTGCAAAGAGCGCGCGCCAGAGGTTACCAATGACTCCGACTTACACCCCAAGCCATTTTTTGCTGGATGATCCGCTACTGATCCGGCAGTTTTTGCAACAGCATTATTTTGGCTTGTTGCTGACGGCAGATTTACAGCTCAGCGCACTACCGTTTTTGTTTGAATGGGATCAACCCACTGGCCTGACTGGCAAGGTGTATGGCCATATGGCCAGACAAAACCCGCAACTGCAAGGCTTGCAGGATGGCGATAGCGTAAAGCTGGTGGTGCAAGGCCCGCATGCTTATGTCGCCGCAGAGTGTTATCAACAGCAACCGCAGGTGGCGACCTGGAATTACAGTCTGGTCGAGGTAAGCGGCAAAGTAGAGTTATTAGATCCCAGAAGTACGCTGGCGTTAGTGCGCAGGCAACAAACCAAGGCTAATCAAGCATTACCGCAACAGGTTCAGGATGGGTTTGTCAGCCTGGCGGCGGGCACTGATGCTGTCGCAGCTAGCGGGCCTAGCGGGCGACAGAGCAATCTTGCTTATGAAAAGCAGCTGTCCGCTGCCATTACTGGCTTTGTCGTCAGGATCGAATCACTACACGCCAAAATGAAGCTGTCACAGAATAAAACGCCGGCATCAAGGCAGGATGTGCTGCAGTTTCTACAACGATCGGAGCAGCCACAAACCGTTTGGCAACTGATGCAAGCTCAGGGCTTGCTCGCTGCTGAAGCAGCAGTAAACACGCAGAACCCAGCGCTCGGTTTCACAAAAGGAGCTGTAATATGATTAAAGACGGCAATCTGGCGATCCGTTTTATTACAAGGCATGACCTGGCGACATTGGTGCCGCTATTAAATGATCTGGAGTTACGCGGCGAGTATTTGCCCGGCGCTATCACCTCACCCAGAACCTTTGAAAAGAATTATGAAATCGACGGCCTTGCCAATGACAGCCATGAAAAACTGCTGATCGTCGATCAGGACGACACCATCCTCGGCATCATTTGGCATTTCAAGTCGGTGCCGTATTTTAATGCCCGCGAAATTGGCTATACCGTGCTGGCACAGACGCAGCGTAACCGCGGCATTGCAACGCGCGCAGTGCGTATGCTGAGCCAATATCTGTTTAATACTTTGCTGATTAACCGGCTGGAAATTCGGATGAATACCGCCAATCTGGCCTCGGAAAGGGTCGCCATCAAGTGTGGCTTTACCCGCGAAGGCGTGGCACGCGGTGCCAATTTTGTGCGGGGCAAGCATGTGGACATGGCAGTCTATGCGATGCTGCGTGAGCAAGCCATGCCCGCTTAGCGCGCGATGACAGCTCAGTGCTCGCGCACGGCAAACCACGGTGTGGTCTGCGCGCATGCCGGCAGGCAGGACTAATCGGCGCACTGAGCAGCTTGTCGACGCCATTTACAGCAGTTGAAAAGGCTATTTGGCGGGTTTCAGGCCGGCGGCTCGCAAAACAGATTGTTCAGATCAGCAGCTACAACCGCTTAAACAATGTGCGGTTTGCTTGGCTATACTCACCATTCGTTTCAAATGAATGATCGGCATGATGTTACTGACGGACCGACTTGACGTTACCAGAGGTATTTTTCAATGTTCAGATGGCTGTGGTTGCTCCTGAGTGTCTTGCCTTGCGCTGCGCAGACCACTGAAGTCTACGACGTCATAGCAATTGAATACCCGCCATTTACCACCAGCAAAACGGTTGACGGTGGATTAGCCTTCCACATTCTACAACAAGCTTTTCCCGACTATAAATTTAGACCACACATAGTGCCACCCAAACGGGCATATCACATGATACAGCATGGTCAATGGTGCCTGAGTTTTTATCCCAGCGGTGAAGGTGTGGCTAGCCACAAAATCATTTTATCCGAACAAAACATTGTCATTGGCCTCATTCGAAGGCAACAAGCCAAACCGTTCAAATGGCAAACATTGGATGAGCTGAGCGGGTCACGCATTGCGATTTTAAGAAGCGGGGATTCTTCGCCCTTTAGCAATAAATTTAACCAAGCGGGACTGAGCATCACCTACACCGAATCCGTTCAACAGTCGGTAGATTTAGTGCTGCGACAGCGAGTCGATATGGCGATGTATGATGACTACAATTTTGCCAGGCTGACCACTGCAGTGCGCGGCCAACTGCAGTTCTCAGAAACTAGCCTGCTGCAGACACCCGTGACTTTGTTTACCAATCCAAGTTGCCAGATCCCACTGCCCAAAAATCATCAACCAAAACCTTTAACGCCGGCGAACAAACTCGCAGCGGACGCGGCGCCGCGGCGCGGCTAGTCGCGTCCGGCAGCAACTTACTTGTTGGCAACAGCGGATGTTAAGCATGTGACCTGGCCTGCTTCCGCGCAGGATATTTTCTCGTACGCTTTGGAGATTTATGTTGCCCCAAGCCATGCAGTGCATTGAAGTTTTGCTTTTGGCCCTCCACTTCCAACAGCAAGGTTTTTAGATCGTCGGTCAGCGGCAGCATGAAGTCGTTATAGCTCAGGCGTTTCTGGCAGATCGCTTCTAATTGCGCTTCCCAATGGGCGGTCATATCGGGCACCACCATGCGCTCTGGTAAGCTGTTAATCAGCTGTTTGCCAATCTCTGTCGCACGAATGTCTTTGCCTTGTTTGGTCAGGAACTGGCGTTTAAACAACAACTCAATAATGCCGGCCCGCGTCGCTTCAGTGCCCAAACCGTCGGTGTCGCGCAGTACTTTTTTCACTTCCGGATCCGTCACATAACGGGCAATTCCGGTCATGGCCGCTAATAACGTGGCATCGGTAAAATGCTTTGGTGGGCTGGTTTGTTTTTCGCTGAGCTGCGCATCGATGCATGTGCCCCGCTCGCCAACCTGCACGTTTGGCAATTGCGTCTGGGCGAATTCCGCATCTGGTCCGGTTATCTTTTCGTTCGCTAACAACGCTTTCCAGCCCGGCGCCAGCAGCGTTTTTTGCCGGGCAATAAACTGGCCACCAGCAATTTCGACATCAATTTGGTGCTCGGCGTAGACAAACGGCGGATAAAACTGCATCAGATATTGCCGCGCAATCAATTCATAGATTTGTCTTTCGTCATGACTGAGTCTGGTCGAATCCATGCTGGTGGCGGTTGGAATAATGGCGTGGTGGGCACTAATTTCAGCATCGTTCCAGGCCTTGCTTTTCAGCGCCAAATCGGCCGCACTGATAGCGTTTGTAAGCGCAGGTGCTGTCTTGCCAATCGCATCAACCACGCCGTGTCGCTCAGCAAAATGGCCGGTCGGTAAATAACGGCAATCGGAGCGCGGATAGGTAATTAACTTATGTCGTTCATACAGTTGCTGGCAAATATCGAGGGTTTTCTGTGCATTCAGATTAAAGCGTTTCGATGCGTCAATTTGCAGTGCCGACAAACTATAGGGCAAAGGTGCATGTTGTTTTTTCTGATCTTTGGCCACTGCGGTGATGACGCTGGGTTGGCCCGTCACTTTTTGCACCACGGTCTCCGCCAGTTTGCGCACCAGTACCCGACCGTCTTCGTCTCTGTACGGTTCGCAGGCTGCGCTCGGTTGCCATTTGGCACTAAATGTTTCATTTTGCTGCGTTTGCACAGTCACAAACACTTCGTAAAACGGTTTGCTGACAAAGTTTTCGATGTCAGCATCGCGGTGCACTACCAACCCCAGTACCGGCGTTTGCACCCGGCCAATCGACAATACACCTTGATAACCAACTTCCTGGCCCAGCAGCGTGCAGAGCCGGGTCATATTGATGCCGTATAACCAATCCGCCCTCGCCCGGGCTAAAGCTGAGGTTGCCAGCGGAATAAAATCGCTGTTGGTGCGTAAATTGTTCAGTGCTTTTTGGATAGCGACAGGATTCATGTCGTTGATTAAGCAGCGCTTTGTCATTTCACGCTTGGATTTACTGACCCCACTATAGTTGATCACCTCATCAACCAGGATCTGGCCAACCCGATCCGGATCTCCCATATTGACCAGCAGGCTGGCTTCTTTAATCAGCTTTTTAACGACACTAAATTGCTTACTGGTTTCCCGTTTTACTTGCTGCTTCCATTCCTGTGGAATAATCGGCAGGTGCTCTTTTCGCCATTTTTTGTAATCTGGGTGATAAGCTTCCGGCTCGGCTTGTTCTAATAGATGACCGATACACCAGGTCACCACATCGCCGTTACCAACCTTGATAAAACCGTCGCCTTTTTGCTGAGGTTTTGGCAGCACATCAGCCACAGCGCGACCAACACTGGGTTTTTCTGCGATGTAGAGGATCATGGCGGCAGTCCCGGGGAAACTTAGTGCCCGCTGGTCGTCGCAGTATTGCCAAACTGATAGGTCGCAGTGATGTTGGGATTAGCCGACCAGACCGGATCAGCATGCAACACTGTGCCTCTGATTTTGCTGGTCACATTCAGCTGCAGGCTGTCTTTGCCAGTGCTTTGCCATTGCAAACTAAAGCCAAGTTGCTCCGGATGACCATCGCTGGCAAACAGATTGCCAGGGCCATCGGCCAGAATACCGTCCTTCACCAGAATGGAAATGTTGCTGCTAAAACCCGGCGCTGTGGTGCAGCTGCGCACAAACACGACCGCGTTAAAACGCCCGTCAGGTGACGCCAATTGTTGCGTGATTGCGTTCGAGCAAGGTTGCGCCGTTGCGGCAAACATCCAGGCGGTCAGCCCGCCCAAAATCGCCAGCGGTGCAACCACAAACAATCCAATATCTCTGACAACCTTCTGCATGCGCTTTCCTTCAGATAATGGCAACAAAACGGCGCCATTACATGTCAGGGCGCAGCCAAAAGCAAGCGTGACGACGGTGTTTGCACAGCGGAGGCAGGGGCGCAGCTCGTTTTTTCAGGTGTACTTCGGTAACAGGACTGGCGTTTTAAATTTGAGGTTAATGACCAACAGCCTGGATATAGCTGACTGCAACTCCCTCTATCATAGTTTCTTGTTTGATTGCATCGGTCACATGACCTTGGATCAGCATCGACCTTTGTGACGTCCACTGCAGCAACAGCCGGCTGTCGGCCGGGCGCCCGTTCGCAATATATAGATTGCCAGCAACATCATTGCCGAGAGTTTCCCCGGCTGGCAATACCGAAACCTGCGTGCTAAAACCGGTTGTCGCGCCGCAATCCCGTTGAAAAACCACCGCTTTTAACGTGCGATCGGCCGAATAGACTTCCTGATAAATCTGATTGGCACAGAGATCTGGCCCAAGCGCAATCAACAAAAAAAACCAGATAAATGGCAAGATATAGACCACACCAGCTATCGCAGTAACGATCAGCAATATCCGGACCCAAGAGAACATCAGCAGTGCCTTATCAGTGCATACCAAACAGGTCATTCCGGCTCAGCATTTTCTAACCACAGCGCGTTGGACCGGAAAGTCTCTGGCGGTGCCAATGCCAGCAACCAAATCAGAATTTTCCAGATCTTCACGAACTGCCATGTCATCAACAATTGCAGATGAATTTTCGAAAGAATATACGAATCAGTTATTTAAACAAGATGGCAAACCAATCGGGGCGCAAATCCGAAGTTCGCAGATGAAGGCGGGCGTCATGTTGAAACTTATGCGTCAGGAATAAATGGCAGTTAGCCGGCGTGGACTGCAATGAGCGAATTGCGGTCATCGAATATGGGTACTGTACGGCGACGCTTCGCTTGCCGGTACCTACGATCTCAATTAGCGAGTAGGTACGCGCAAGCAACGCGCCGCCGTACATGACGATTAAAAATATCCGCTTTTGGCACAAAGCGACGATTCAGCCGCCACCGGCAACTTCGCAAACAAAAGTATTCTTCGCGCGATCTACAAGGTGCAATTCGCTTTGCTCATTGCACCCTACGTTCGGGTATCCGGCTCGTAGGGTGGGTAGAGCGAAGCCCACTGGGTGTCGCACACCGGTTGTCGCACACTGGGTGTCACACAGATCCGCAACTGCCACAAAGCGCCTGTTCAGCCGCCAACCACTCCCAACGGTTTGGTTTTCTGCCATAACCCACGGGTGAAATCGGGGAAATCGCGGCTGTTGCCGCGGTCGGCGACTGAGGCGACTGATAGCGGTAATACCGCGGACCAAGCCGCGCCGTCGTAGACGTCTTGATCCAGTGGTTCGGCGTTACGCAGGCAATAAATCAGTCGCCAGCACATCAGGAAATCCATGCCGCCGTGGCCGCCGTTACGCTCGGCTTCTCGGCCCATGCGTTGCCACAGCGGGTGGTCGTATTGCTGGTACCACGGCGTCATATCCAGATCCCAATCGTGGTAACTGCCACGGCCACCCTGCTCCAGCGCGATGCGGTTCGGGAAACCGGCAAAAGCGCCGTTGGTGCCCTGGATCAGGTTATGCCGACTGTATGGCCGCGGGGTGGTGGTGTCGTGCTGCAGCATAATGGTTCTGCCCTGCACCGTTTTAATAATGCTGGTATTGATGTCACCGCAAGTGTATTTGATTTGGTTACGCGGATGGTCGGCCGGAAATTCGCGTTTGGCATACGCCGCGCGGCCGATCGCCGGCGAGCTGACTGAGTTGATAAAATCAAACCGGTCACCACGGTTAATGCCCATGTACTGCGCTACCGGGCCTAAGCCGTGGGTCGGATACAAATTACCGTTTTGTCGTGCTTCTTCAAAAGTGCGCCATGAACCGGTTTTGCGTTCAATCTCTTTGATTTGCCAGCGTAATTCGTGGATGTAGGCGGCTTCGCCATGCAGCAATTCACCAAACAGGCCCTGACGCACCATATTCAGCACCATCAGCTCGTCACGGCCATAACAGACGTTTTCCAGCATCATGCAGTTACGCTGGGTTGCTTCGGCGGTGTCGACCAAATCCCACATTTGCTCCAGTTCCAGCGCCATCGGCACTTCGACAAAGGCATGTTTGCCAGCCAGCATCGTGGCTTTAGCCATTGGGTGATGCAAAGCCCATGGTGTCGCAATCACGACAATATCAACATCCGCGCGCGCCAATAACTGGTGGTAACTGTCCGGGCTGTCACCAAAATAGGCTGGCTGTGGTTTGGCCATTTTATCGAACAGCGCCCGCGCCCGGGTCAGCGTTGCTGGATCGGTGTCACAAATCGCCGTAATGCGCGCGCCTTCGATTTGGCTGAAATGGCTGATATAGCCCACGCCGCGTTCACCGACGCCAATCAGGCCAACCCGCACTTCAGCCATCGCCGGTACCACCAGCCCCATCACCGACTTCCCTTTCGCCGCAGGCGCAGCGCCGGCCGGTTTGGCACCTTGCTGGCTACAAGCCGCAGCGACTCCCAGTGCCGCGGTTGCGATAGAAGCTTTCATAAAACTGCGCCGGTCAAAACTCGCCATAACTATCTCCTGTGATGAGTGCTCAGCCAGTGTTGCTGCGGGCAAAGCTACCGCCGGACCTGACTGTTTTTGTAAGTTGATGGCTTTGGTATAACATAAATAAAAATACATTGAAATACTTTCGATTTGTTTCGATGTGAATTTGCGACCAGTGCATGAACCGCCAGACGATTGGCTTACCAAGCTAAAATCACACCGCCTGGGCGGCCAGCCCGCTACTGCCTTTGAGATGATTCCAGAAAAATAAAATTGTTTAAATTCATAAGGATAAAAATTATTTTTAAATTTTTTGTCACAGCAACTGAAGTTGACGGCACTAGGAGATATCACCAATCGCAAGGAGTTCAACATGTTCAAATGTGCCAAATCTTCCAAAGCCGCCGGTCTGTCGATGATCCCAACCATTTTTGTCGCGGTATTTGCTGCGAACCAGTCCGGCCATAGTAAGGCAGCGACGCCAGTCGCCGTGGCCGCCCCTGTCGCTGTGACAGCGCCGGCAACCAGCCGCCAGGTAACAACCAGCCCACGTAGTTTTAGTGTGGAAGTGATTGGTCAGGGCCGGCCGGTGATTTTAATCCCGGGTCTGATGTCCGCACCGTCGGTGTGGCAAAGCACTGTTGATGCGCTGAAAGCAGACCATCAGCTGCACTTGATCCATATCGCCGGATTTGCCGGCAAAGCGCCATTCACCAGCAAAAACCAACAAACAGAACAAGGATCGCTGCTGCAAACTGTGCAACAGGAATTACTGGCCTATATCGAGGCAAAGCAGCTGCAACAGCCGGTGCTGATTGGCCATAGTCTGGGTGGTTTTCTGGCCTTTGCGCTTGCGAGCAAAGCGCCGGAGAAAATTGGCCCTATTGTCTCGGTGGATGGTCTGCCATATCTGGCACCGGTATTTACCCGCGACCCGGCCACAGTCCCTGCACAGATGCAGGCTCAGGCGACGCAAATCAGCATGCAATATGGCGGCATGACACAGGCGCAGCTGAGTCAGGCGGCCGCACAAGGCCTGTTTATTCAAGCAACCAGCCCGACCGCGCAGCAACAAGTGCTGGCGATGGCTGGCCAGTCAGATCCGGCGTCTGTGGGCCAAGTGATGGCGGAACTGCTGACCACCGACTTACGTCCGCATCTGGGCAAGGTCAAACAGCCAGTGTTGTTATTGGGCGCCAGCGGGGCCTTACCGCCACAGGCGCAGGCCGGCGTCAAAGCACTGTATCAGCAGCAACTGGAAAAATTACCGGCGGCACAACTCGACATCAACCCGCAGGCAAGGCACTTTATCATGCTGGACGACCCGGCCTGGCTGAATCAAAAAATCCGCAGCTTTCTGCAGGAGGCAAAATAAGATGGATCACAGCATCGAATTACAGTTAATGCCTGACGTGTTAGCGGCACAACAAGGCGACATGGCCGCTTATCAGCGCCTGATCAGCCGCTGCCGCCAGATGGTCAGCAGTATTGCGCTGGCGATTGTTGAAGACTTAGACCGCAGCGAAGATATTGCACAGCAGGTATTTATCCACGTTTGGCAGCAACTACCACAACTGCGCGAAGCCAGCAGTTTTTTACCCTGGCTGCGGCAAATCACCCGCTATCAGGCGTTTCATGGCTTGCGTGACCAAAAAGCGCGACGCGAGCTGGATAGTGATGACGCAGACACTGTGCTGGCCGAATTTATTGACCCGGATGCGAACCCAGAGCTGTGGCATGGCCGGGCCGAACAAGCGCAGCTGCTACAACAATTCCTCGACGCGCTGCCGGCCGAAAGCCGTGAAATTCTGCTGCTGTTTTACCGCGAAGAACAATCCAGCAGCCAGGTGGCGGCGCTGCTTGGCATTAGCGAAGCCAATGTACGGAAAAAACTGCAGCGGGTGCGTGAATCACTGAAAGAGCAATGGCTTAGCCGTTATGGCCAGCTGATCTTGTCAACCGCGCCGGGGCTAGGGTTCTCAGCATCACTGACTGCAGCACTCGCAACCGCCAGCCCGCCCGCTGCGGCGATGGCGGCAGATCAGCTGTCGCAAACAGTGGTGCAAGGAAGTGCTGCAGGCCCGCTGAAATTAGTGGCCATACTCGGCGGCGCCGCGATCGGCGCCTTACTGGCGATTGCGGCGGTGTTTTATGGTATGAAACCAGCGATAGACCGCGCTGACAGCGCAGAAATTGCTACGGCCTTACGTCAGCTCAGACGCCGCACTATAGCGTGGATGGCGCTGTTTGGTCTGTGCTGGGTCGCCGCCTATGAGCTGACACAAAGCGCCTGGGGGCCGATCAGCTGTATGACGATGCTGACGTTGTTGCTGCTGAGCACGCAGGTCCAGCTCAGCCGCTTGCTGGCACCACAACAAGCGCGTGAACGGGCCGCAGATCCAATTAAAGCAGCGGCAACACAACGCCGGCAATGGCTTGGCTGTGCAGTAGGAACAGTGGTCGGCATTGGCTCCGGCTGGGCCGGCATGATTGCCGGGTTGATCGCTTCGGGCCGGCTCTGACAGCAGCGTCTTTGACGTCGCTGAGCTGGGGACCGGCATCAACAGATGTGTGCATCCACCAAAAAATAGAGCCGGCATTCAGCCGGCTCTATCATTTGTGTCGTCCTGCTTAACGTGCCTGACGGAATTCCCGCACCGACAACTGCTGACGCCAAATCAGGCGCCAGTCACCGCCGGGTGGCAATGCGCTGCTGTCGCGGCAGAATTGGCCGGTCGTTTCATTTAATGCCAACACAGTATCTTCGCCGTTTTGCTGATGGATGACGCTAAGCGAGGCATCTTTACTGGCCGGCCAGGTCACACAAAGCTGATTGGCGCTCTCGTCCAGCTGGATCTGACTTTGACTCTGTTGCTGCTGTTGTTGTTTTTGGCGGGCGCTACCTGCCAGCACAGCGGTATTTTCCTGCGTCGCAACCAGCACGCCACTGTGCCAAATCTCAAAGCGCTGAATCGTCATCTGCGGCAGTTCAACGCTGAAATGACGCTCTGATGGGTTGTCCTGATGGTCTACCTGCAATAGCTGCAGGTTAAATTCAAACCAGCTGCCTTGCTCGTTTAACACCCGGATAGTGTAACCACTGGCTGCTTCGCTGCGGGGGGCACGCGACAACGGTACTAAGGTTCGGACCTGCACTTGGCTGCCCTGCAAAGTGCCGGCGAGGTATAAAGCGCTGCCGCCGGTTTGTGCCTGATAGGCTGCTTGTGCTGGCATCGGGAAGGCTGCCGGCGGGTTCTTTTGCACGAACTCTTGTACTGCCGCGACGTTGTAATCCGACACATGTTTAGGGCCGCAGTAAGACATCAGGTCCTTATGGTCTTCCGGCGACATCCAGCCATTCAGCGCCAAATCCAATCCCACCGATCCCATAGTTGTCGCCGGATACGGATAAGCCCGATCCGGACCTGACGGATTACCGCAGTCCACGTGCTCGCGGCCAAAATTATGCCCCAGTTCATGGGCCAGGATCTCACCATCGTCAGTGTCATAACCGACCGCAATAGGCGCACCGACATAGCCTAAACCGCCACAACAATTATCGCCCATCTCAGGTTTAAAATAGCCGTAGTAATACACGCCTTCACCTTCGATCCGGCGCAAATCTGCCAACTCCGGCAGCATCACATAAGCCGAGGATTTAGTACCACCCGCTTTCAGCTGATAAGGCGCGCGAGCGCGTACATCGATCTGACTGAATGGCCAATAAGTGCGCACGGCATTCTTGACGACATTGACATCCGGCAACGTCGCCACCTGGTCACCAAGCTGAAATGGCACGATGCGGATCGCCAGCGGCCGCGCCGGCGCATATTTCGGTGCATAAGTCCGGACCAGCTGCCCGTCCTGTAACACTTTGATTTGTAATCCCGGTTTCATCCAGCTTGCCGGGATGATCGCCTGATAGGCATCGGTCAGGCTACGATGCACTTTGCTGGCTGGTAGCTTTTTCGGTGCTACAGTATCCAGCAGTTGGCTATTGCCGTTCAGCTGCAAATCAAGTTGGAATTTAGGTAACAGCGCCGGGCTTTGTGCTGCGGTGACATGCAATCGTAGCAAACCATCGCGCTCAGCCACCAATAAAGGCTTCGCAGAAATAGTAATTTGACTTAAATCCAGACTTTGCAGCGCGGGTTGGGCCGGCGCGGCTCCGACTTCATCCAGTTTAATCAGCTTTTCGCCACCAATGCCATTATCAAACCATATTGCGGGACGGAACTGGTCGGCCTGGTAGCCGCTGTATGTGGCGGTGCCGTTTGCAGCACATGCTTGTAGGGTTGAGGCACTTGAACCCAGCAATTGATCGTCTTGATCCAGATACAAAGCGCAATGCATCGGCGAGGTATTGCCACTGATTTGCCAGCTGTAGTGTAAACTGCGATTTGCAACTTCTGCCTGTAAACTAAAGTTGGTTCCCACCAAAGTATCAACACAATCACTTCGACTATACGGGAAGATCCGTAACGACAAACTACGCTGGCTCCTTAAAGCTTCTAATTGCTCTAGATGTTTGGAATAACCTTTCTGATCAATGCACCCATAGATTTCTAACACTGCATTTTTTGCTAACGCCAATTCACTGAGTACATCCAGATTGTTGATTTTGGTGTTACCCAAATCAAGATAGGACAATTGTCTTGACTGCTTCAGAGGACCAAGTTCAGTGACCTCAGAACCCCCAATCTTCAGCACATCCAAATTAGTTAAGTTCTTTAATACTGAAAGGTCTTGCGTTTTACTGCCCTGTAAGTCCAATACCTCCAGAGGTGCATTGGCTAATGGGCTTAAATCTGTTGTCTCACTACCCCAAAGCTGGAAACGCTTTATTGGCATACCCTGCAACGGTGACAAATCTATGTCTGCGTCTGTGCTGATTAAAAACTCTGCTATGGGTAGCTCACGTAAAGGAGACAAATCAGTAGCTAAATTTTTATACAGCTCTAACCGGCGAAGATTTTTAAGGCCTTGTAACGCTTGGTAATTGATTACAGGGAGATTGTATAATTCCAATCTTTCTAGTTTTTTCAAACTTTGTACAGGCCCTATATCGCTCAGTTTATTTGCAAACAGAGCAAGAATCGTCAGTTCTGTGAGGTGCTGCAGACCTTGCAAATCGACGATTTCAGATTCCTGATACAGACGTAAATCTGTCAAACTCGCCACTTGTGTCTTAGTAATTGGACTGTTGTCATCTATTCCGAGCGCTTTCCTGACCGCTTTATCCAAACCCGCATCCGGAAAAACGACAATCGTATTAACGTTAAACTTTGCCTCAACAGTACAGGCTGCTATGACAGGCGCTGTGGTAAACACCGCGCCTTGTAATTTACCGCCACAACCTGAAGCCGTAGTGATATCAAATCCGGCATCCGGTAGCAGCGTCAGCTGCAGGCTTTCGCCATATTTCACCTGCGGGTTTGACAGATTCAGCTTGCCACCGTTGCTATTAGTGGTTGTAACTTGCACCAGGGCCGGCCCAAACACCGCCTCCACTTTACAATCTGCGGTAATAGCGCCAGTGCGGTATACATCGCCCTGCAGCTGACCGCTACAGCCTGTGACGGTATTGATGGTAAAACCGGCATCTGGTTTGAGCGCAACCGTGGTGGTGTTGCCATGCTCAACTTTTTGTGAGGCGGGCGTCACAGTTCCGCCGGCATTTGCTGCGGTGCTGACGGTATAACTGAGTTTTTTGAAACTGGCGTTGACTTCGCAATTAGCCGTGACCGTGGCGACACTATAGATGTCGCTACTCAGGCTACCGTTACAGCCGGCCACCTGGTCAATCTGATAGCCAGTTTGCGCTTTGACCGCCCACTCTGCTTTATCACCGTAAAACAAACGCTGTTCGGCTGGTGTGATAGTGCCACCGGTGCCAGATTTTGCTGTGAGCAGGAAGTTTTGTTTTTTGAAACTGGCGGTGACAGTACAGGCGGCATTCACTGCCCCTGTGGTGTATTGATTGCCGGTCAGACTGCCGGCACAACCACTGACGCTGTCAATCTCATAACCTGTGGCTGCGCTGACGCTGAAAGTTGCGGTCGAACCCTGGCGAACCTGAGTGCTGGCCGGGCTCAGGCTACCGCCTGCTCCAGCTTGGATTGAGACCAGATACTGTGGCACTTCCGGTGTCACCGGCGCGGGACTGTCGCCGCCACCGCCGCCACAACCACTGAGGCTCATTAGCAAACCTAACGCCAAAATTCTCTGGTACTGCATGTAGCTCTCCGCTGCTTTTATCTTTGTGTATGGCATTCAGGTGCGATGTCTCGCAGGAAAACCCTTTTTTTTATCCGCTATACGTTACCCGAATGTTGATAATTTGGAAATGCATGACAGCAGAAATGGCTTGAACGCGGGTGAATCGCGGTCGTAGTTAGTCGACACCCGGTTTTTGCTGGCGCAGACTTTTGGTGCCGCTGCGTTGTTTTTTGCTGTCGAGCCGGCGTTGTTGGCTGCCGTAGGTTGGTTTGGTGGCGTGGCGTTTTTTCGGCACTATGCCGGCCGATTTAATCAGTTCAATCAATTGCAACAACGCCGTTTCCCGGTTCATCTCCTGGCTGCGGCTTTGCTGGCATTTGATGATGATTTTGCCGGATGCGGTGATGCGATGATCGGACTTTTGCAGCAACGCGGTTTTGTAATGCGCGGGCAACGAAGACTGCTGAATATCAAACATCAGCTGCATCGCGGTCGAAGTTTTATTGACATGCTGGCCGCCAGGACCACTGGCGCGGATGGCTTGCCAGTCGATTTCAGCCTCATCAATGGCGATAGTGGAAGTGATTTGCAGCATCAATAGCGGTCCTTAAGCGAAGAGGCGCCAGTGTAGCAGTTGTCAGCCGGCGACTGTGCTGGAGATCGCTGCAAAATATTGACGCACAGCTAAGCCTGGTAGCGTCGATTGACAGGCTCCCCCCAAAGCTGCAGGATAAATGAAAGCGCTTTCCAAACGGAGTTGTGATGCCTATTCTGCTGCCAGTTCTGCAACAAACCATGTCCCGCCGCCTGTTTCTGCGGATATCGCAATTCAGCGCCATCTGCTGCTTCCTTTCATCCGCACTGGCTGGCGCCGCCACGTCGCAGGCCAGCTGTGCTGCTACCGCGGCCACTGAATTAGCTGTTTCGCGAGCGGCGTATCAGGAAAAACTGACCGGTTTCTGGCTCGGCCTTAGCGTCGCCAACTGGACCGGCCTGGTCACCGAGATGGACAAAATCGGTGGCACCGGCCCGGCCGGGCGTTTTTATACCCGCGCCGACTGGGGCAAAGCCGATGAACCGAGTATTTGGGGCCAGGGCGTGCCGAGTGATTTGTCGCCAACCATTAACTGGGTGCTGCGTAGCCCCGGGCAAATCTGGGGCTCGGACGATGACAGCGACATTGAATACATCTATCTGCAACTGATGCTGCAAAGCCCGAATCCGCTGCTGACTGGCGCGCAAATTCGTGCCGGCTGGCTGGCTTATATCTACCGCGACGACAACACGCCGCATCGCACTAAAGATGGCAAACCGGAGAATTTTCTTTGGGTGTCCAATCAGCAAGCCTTTGATTTAATGCAACAAGGCTGGCTGCCACCCTTTACCGGCCTGCCACCGCAGAACCCGCATTACGATATGATTGACGCCCAGCTGACCACTGAACTGTTTGGCGCTTTAGCGCCGGGCCGGCCCGACATCGCGCAGCAGCTGGCGTATTTACCGATCCGCACCACAGCGTCTGGCGAAGCCGCTGATATTGCGCAGTTTTATGTCGAACTGCATGCCCGCGCGGCGATGTTCAGCGCTGAGCTGGTGCAGGATAAAACCGCATTGCAGCAGGCGCTGTTGAATATCGCGACGCAAGCCCGGCAGACGCTTCCGGCCAATCAATATCCGGCCAAAATGTATGACTTTGTGCTGGCGCAGTTTCAAGCCGGCGTGCCGTGGGAACAGGTGCGGGACGCTCTATATAGGCGTTACCAGCTGGAGCAGCAGGACGGCTACGAAATCAGCGCCAAACAACTGTATTGCAATGGCTGTTTTGCCGCTGGCATTAACTTCGCCGCCAGCCTGCTCAGCTATTTTTATGGCGCCGGCGATATGCAGGACACAGTGAAAATCGCCGTGCTGGCCGGCTGGGATTCCGACAATCCGGCTGCAACCTGGGGTGGGCTTTATGGCCTGATGCTCGGCGCCGACCGCGTAGAACAACAGTTTGGCCAGAAGCTGTCCCGGCGTTTTGATATTCATCGCACCCGCAAAGGGTTCGCCAACAATGGCCAGACCGACTTCGCCACAATGGCGGCACAAGGCGTCGCCGTCACCGACAAAGTGGTGCTACAGCTGATGCAGGGCAGACTCAGTAAAGACAAGCAATGCTGGCTGATCCCCCTGCCAGCGCCAATCCCGCAAGCACCGCTGGGCTAACCGGCACCCGCCGGTTTTATTCGTTTGGTACCGCCGCCGTTTTCAGCGATTCACGGTACTGGCTTGGCGTCATGCCGGTGGTGCGTTTGAAAAACGTATTAAATACTGATTTGCTGTTAAAGCCGACATCGAAGTAGATGTCGGTGATAGTACGCGCTTGCGGGCCTTGTTGTTCCAACAGTTTTTTCGCCGCGCGGATGCGGTAGGAATTGATATATTCGTAGAAATTCAGCTGGTAACACTGCTTGATGCTCAGCGAGACCTTTTTCGCCGGGTAGCCGCAGGCGTCGGCCAGTTTATCCAGCGTGATGTCCGGGTTGGCGTAAAAGCGCTGCTGCTCCATCACTTGCTCTAATTTGGCAATGATCTGCTGATCAAACACATGATTTTTTTCGTCTTTGGCTTCATACACTGGCTGCTCATTGACCGGCGCAACTGAAGTGAACGAAGTAAAACGCAGGAAAATCAAAATATTAATCGCGGTGAAGTTCAGGTAGTAAGTGCTGAGCCCGACCACATTCAACAAATCCATATCAAAATCATTTTTGAGCAGACCATAGATTTTGATTGCCATCAGCGTGCCATCCATCCCAAAAATAGTCAGGAACGACAGCAGCATCAGCTTCAGCCAGGCAACGTCGCTGATCTTCAGGTCAGCGCGTTGTTGCTGTGATTGCCGGCTGTAATTTAGTACCAGCAGGAAACACGCCAGCACATACCCGACGCGGACAAAACGCCCCATCGCTTCGAAGTATAAATGTGGCGATGAATAGGCGATGTGCTGAGTCTGGATCAGACTGATCTGACTTGGCGGATCCAACAGATAGAAATTCAGCACCATATGCGCCAGATAAATCCCCAGTGGCAGCAAATGCCAGCTGTGCTGCGGTTTCAGGCGAAAATCTTTGTACAACATGGCGCGGACAAAAAAGTACAGCAGCGGACCGTCGAGGAAATAGGCGTAACTAAACAGGAAAAAAATATCAGGTGAAAAATCCAGCAGCCAAATACGGAATTGTTTGCCCCAGAACGTGAGTTCGTGCAGCGGGATCAGGAAATGACAGATCAGAAATGCCACCAGCAACAGGTTACTGAGCGAACGTGTTTTCGCCGACGCCGCCAGCAATAACGCTAGCAGCAGACATTCAAAAGCGGTCATGACCATTAATAAGTCATGGAAATTAAACAGAATAGTATCCATACACTCAGCAACTGCAGCTTAAAACGGGCCGGAACTGCCGGTACTATGCATGGCACGGCCTGCCGCCTGCAATAGGTCGCAGTCAAAAGTCGTCTGCCAAAAGTCGCCACGCAGTGGAAGATGGCTGCCGGTCACTTTGGCTGCGTCAGGCTCTGTCGCAACCTTCCCCACCATGTCGTACACTTATTTGAAACAAAGACCTGCCGGCACAACCCCGGCGCTGAAAAAAACTACAGCGTATCCTGTAGGCAGCTGCATCGAACGCACAAAACAAATCGATAAAATTCATTGAGTTACATTATCCGAACCAGGTTCGACTTTATTCGAACGCCGGTGAGTGAATTTTTTTGCATCGTACGACCTGTTTCAAACGACAAGACAGCGACAGCCGCTTAGGTTGAGACCAGCACTCCGAAGTACAACAAAGTGCGGTTCTACACATCAACGGGATAAGGAAGACAATTTATGCACAAGCACAAGTTAAGCAGTGCGATCCGGCAAATTCTTGGCGTGGCGGTCAGCGCCAGTCTGCTGCCGGCGCTGGCCTATGCCGACCAGAGCACTGTGACAAAAACCGATAAAAACGCCGAACAACAAATTGAAGTTATTTCAGTCCTCGGTATCCGCCGCAGTATGGAAACCACCGTCGACATCAAGAAAAACGAGGCCTCTATTGTTGAGGCGATTTCTGCTGAAGACATCGGCAAATTACCGGACAGCAGTATTGCCGAATCATTAACCCGGCTGCCGGGTCTGGCCGGGCAACGCGTCAATGGCCGGGTACAAGTGATCTCCATTCGCGGCCTGGCGCCGGATTTCTCCACCACTACTTTAAACGGCCGCCAGCAGGCGAGCGCCGGCGATAACCGCGCCGTCGAATATGACCAGTATCCGTCGGAACTGATTAACGGTGCCGTGGTGTATAAAACATCCGACGTCGCCATCGCCGGCATGGGCTTATCCGGTACTGTCGATATGCGCACCATCCGACCGCTGCAACACGGCGAACAGACCGTCGCGTTTAACCTGCGCGGTGAAAAAGGCAGTATTGATCAGCTGCACCCGGAAATTTCCGCCAACGGCTGGCGCGGCAGTGTGTCTTACATTGACCAATTTGCCGATGACACTGTCGGTATCGCGCTTGGCTATGCCCATATGGATACGCCAACACAGGTGCAACATTACAAAGCCTGGGAATGGAACACCGTCGATCAGGCGCTGGCCGGCACCAACAATGATGATGCGTTGGGGCTGGTAGGTCAGGAAGTGACCGCCGTAGCGCGCAGTCAGGTGCGCGACGGCATCATGGGTGTGTTTGAATACAAACCCAACGATCAGCTGCACAGCGTGGTCGACGCTTATTACTCTGAATTTAAACAAGACGAAATCATGCGCGGCGTGATGTGGTTCACTAACCAATGGACCGGCGATGGCATGCAGTTCCTGAATCCGCAGTTTGCCGATTTTGGCGGCACCAAAGTGGTGAAAAGCGGCGTTGCCACCAATTTAAGACCAGTACTGCGCAACGACAACAACACCCGCGACGACCAATTGGCTGCGCTGGGCTGGAATACCAAATACAAGACCGACCGCTGGACTTTAGCATTGGACCTGTCCTACTCCGGCTCCGAGCGTGACGAGCAGGTATTGGAAACCTACGCCGGCCTGACGCCAACCGGCAGTTTTGACCAAATCGGGTTTGATCTGGCTCCGCTGGGTTTCCCAACTTACACGCCGGGCACTGATTACACCGACGTCAACAAAGTTCAGCTCAGTGATCCGGCGCCGTGGGGCGGCTGGGGCCATGACGGCTCGATCCGGTTCCCGCATGTTAAAGAAATCATCCGCGCCATCAATACCAAAGCGGCATACGACTTAAACGGTACCTCACTCGGCAATACTTTCAGCGCACTGGAATTTGGCCTCGATTACACCGAACGCAGCAAAGACAAACTGGTCGACGACAACGACTTAATGCTGAAAAACGGCCGCAAGCCGGTGAGTATCGATCCGTCATTATTAGTCGCGCCGACCTCACTGGGATTTGCCGGCATCAAAGGTGTGATCTCCTACGACATCCTGCCAACCGTGGCGCGTTATTACGACACCAAACCCATTCTGGATACCAACAGATGGAACAAAGCCTGGGGCGTCGACGAAGAAGTGCTGACCAGTTTCCTGCGCTTTAACCTCGACACCGAACTGTGGGGTAAACCGCTCAAAGGTAACATTGGCACTCAACTGGTGCGCACTGAACAGACTTCCAGTGGCTTCCTGGCCAGTGATTACAATCCGAACAATCCGGCCACTTTGGTACAGGTCAGTGAAGGTGCCAGTTACACCGACGTCCTGCCCGCCGTGAACTTCAGCATGGAAGTACTGGACGACCAGTTTCTGCGTTTAAGTGCCGGCAAAACCATGGCACGGCCACGGATGGACGAAATGCGTGCCAGCATCACCGCCGGTGTTAATGTCGATTCACGGCGCTGGAGTGGCAGCAGCGGCAACCCGCAGCTGGAACCGTGGCGCGCCAAAGCGTTGGACTTAACTTATGAAGCTTATCTCGACGGCAGCAGTTATATCGCGCTCGGCGCTTTTTACAAAAAACTCGACAGTTATATCTACACGCAAAACTTTGATTTTGATTTCTCTAATGCGCCGAATAATTCGACCATTGTGCCAATCAGCAACATCGGCAACATGAGCCGGCCGGCCAACGGTCAGGGCGGTAACATCAAAGGGCTGGAACTGAGCATGTCGCTGGACGCCGGCAAAATCCACGAAAGTCTGCAAGGCTTTGGCTTTATCGGTAGTCAGTCCTGGGCTGATTCAGGCATAGAGCCGGATGGTCCGGGTAAAAAAACCAAACTGCCGGGTTTATCAGACCGGGTGCGTGATTTGACGGTCTATTACGAGAATGAGAGTTTCTCGGCACGCCTGTCACAGCGCTATCGCTCGGAATTTCGCGGCGAAGTGGTACAGCTGTTTGCCACCCGTGGTTATACCGAAGTGCTGGCCGACAAGCAGGTGGACGCGCAGCTCAGCTACAACTTTGTCGAAGGCGCGTTGGATGGCCTGACGCTGTTGCTGCAGGTCAACAACCTGACCAACTCGCCATACACCACCCGGCTGAATACCGAACAGGGCGGCGGCAGTTATTTCCCGGAAGTGTACGAGGAATATGGTCGTCAGGTGCTGTTTGGCATCAGTTATAAGCTGTAACAGGGAGACGACTCTATGTCTGATCCGGCCAAAGCCTCCACTGCGGGGCAGCCATTGGATCCGGTACAGTCAATTGTGATCGTCGGCGGCGGCTCATCCGGCTGGATGAGCGCCGCCATGCTGTCACAGCTGACCGGCCGGCAGTTTCAGATCCGACTGATAGAATCCGAGCAAATCGGCACTGTCGGCGTCGGTGAAGCAACCATTCCGGCAATCAAAAAATACAATCAGCTGTGTGGCATTGATGAAGCCGAGTTTATCCGCGCTACCGGTGCAACCTTTAAACTCGGCATCGAGTTCCGCCATTGGGGCCGCCAGGGTGACAGCTATTTCCACGCCTTTGGTGCTTTGGGGCGGCAATGGGACTGGCTGAGTTTTTACCAGTACTGGCTGCATCTGCAGCAACAAGGCCTGGCACTGCCATTTGAACAATATTGCATCGCCGCCAAAATGGCCGAGCAGCATAAATTTATGCCCGCCGATCTGAACCGGCCGCAATCACCGGTCAGCGAAATCGCCTATGCCTATCATTTTGATGCCGGTCTGTATGCGCAGTTTTTACGTCGGATCAGTGAAAGCCGTGGTGTAACCCGGACCGAGGGCCTGATAGAACACGTGGTGCGCGACGCCCACAGCGGCCATATCCGTGAACTGGTATTGGCAGATGGCCAGCGCATCACCGGGGATTTGTTTATCGACTGCTCCGGTACCCGCGCTTTACTGATTGGTCAGGCGCTCGGCGTGGGTTACGAGGACTGGAGCCACTGGCTGCCGGCCGACAGTGCCATTGCAGTGCCTTCTGCCGCCTTGCCACAGCTGCCACCTTACACCCGCGCCAGCGCGCACAGTTTTGGCTGGCAGTGGCGTATTCCACTGCAACATCGCACCGGCAACGGCATCGTGTTCAGCAGTCAGTTCGCCAGTGCCGCTCTGGCAGAACAAACCCTGCTGGCACATCTGGATACGCCGGCCACTGCCGCACCGCGCCAGATCCGTTTTCAGACCGGCCGGCGCAGCGAAGCCTGGCATGGCAACTGCGTGGCGATTGGTTTGTCCAGCGGCTTTCTCGAGCCGCTGGAGTCGACCAGCCTGCATCTGGTGCAAACTGCGATCACCAGGCTAATCACGTTATTTCCGGACAAAAGTTTTGCCCCCGGCAATATCGCTCATTACAACGTGCAGACCGCCACCGAAATGGCGCAGATCCGCGATTTTATCATCGCGCATTACCACGTCACCGAACGGCGCGACAGCGAATTCTGGCGGTACTGCGCCGCGATGTCGCTGCCGGATACGCTGGCACAGAAGCTGGACATTTTCCGCGCATATGGCCGGGTACACCGGGTTGCCGACGAGCTGTTTCGCGAAGACAGCTGGGTGCAGGTATTACTCGGTCAACGGCTGCTGCCGCAGCAACATGACCCGCTGGTCTGCCTGAAAAGCACCGCGCAAATTCAGGAATTTGCCGCCAGCACCGCCAGTGTCATTGCTGCCTGCGTTGCCAAGATGCCTACACAACAGGCTTTTTTACAGCGTCTGCAGGCATTACCCCAACGCAACAGCACCATGACGACTCCCCCCACTACACAGGATCTTTATGCACAACTTCGTTAAACCGCGCCTGGCGGTTGCCGCAGTGCTGGCGCTATGCAGTCAGTTTTTTGCCAACCCGGTTCTGGCCAGCACTGACAGCAGCAAAGTCCCGCAGCTACTGCTGACCAGCGCCAATCAACAATATCTGCTGGCCGAAAACCCGGCTGGTTTGTTGTTGCCGGCAGCGCAATCCGGCGCCGCCACTATAGTGCTGAATACCCGCAGCCAATATCAGCCGATCGATGGTTTTGGTTTCAGCCTGACCGGCGGCAGCGCGCAACACCTGATGCAGCTGCAACCGGCACGACGGGCCGCCTTGTTACAGGAATTGTTCAGCGCCAAGGGGATTAATATCAGTTATCTGCGTATCAGCCTCGGCGCCTCTGATTTGGACGAAAAACCATTCAGTTATAACGACTTACCTGCCGGACAACAGGATCCGGCGCTGAAACATTTTTCGCTGAAACCCGATGAAAAAACCTTGATCCCAGCGCTGAAAGAAATTCTGGCGTTAAAACCCAACTTAAAAATTTTGGCTAGCCCCTGGTCGCCGCCAGTCTGGATGAAATCAAATCAGTCGACGGTCGGCGGTGAATTACTGGAGCAACATTTTGGCAGTTATGCGCAGTACTTTGTCCGCTACATTCAGGGGATGGCAGCACATGGTATCCGCATTGACGCAGTTACGATCCAGAACGAGCCGCTGCATGATGGCAACAATCCAAGCTTGCTGATGCACGCCTGGGACCAGGCGGCGTTTATCAAACATCATCTGGGCCCGGCGTTTAAAGCCGCTGGCATTACCAGCAAAATCATCATTTATGATCACAATGCCGACCATGTGGAATATCCGATCACGGTACTGAACGATCCGGCCGCCAAGGCCTATATCGATGGTTCAGCCTTTCATCTATACAACGGCGATATCAGTGAGCTGGCCAAACTGAAAGCCGCGCATCCGGATAAACAGATTTATTTCACCGAGCAGTGGGTGGGCGCCGACAGCGATTTTGCCGGTTCACTGCAATGGCATACTGAACACCTGATCATCGGAGCAACGCGGCAATGGGCGCGCAATGTGCTGGAGTGGAATCTGGCCGCCGACAGCCAGTACCGGCCCTTTACCGACGGCGGCTGTAGCAAGTGTCTCGGCGCGCTGACTATCGACGGCCAGCAACTACGCCGCAATGTGGCTTATTACATCATCGGTCAGGCCAGCAAATGGCTGCTGGATGGCTCAGTCCGGATTGATTCCGGCGCCAACAACGGGCCACTAAAACAAGTAGCATTGTTACGCCCGGACGGTCGCATTCTGCTGCTGGTCCTGAACAACAGCGCCAAAACCCTGCCATTTAACCTGCGCCGCGACGGCAAATCACTGCCCTATAGCGTGACAGCTCCGGCCCACAGCGTACTGACGCTGCTGCTTTGATCTAAAAGGAATATTGTTGATGAAATGGTTGCTCTCCCGACAGAAACTCCGGGCGCCGGCGCTGCTTGCGCTGACGTTCACCGTAACGGCCTGTAGCCAACCTCCGGCGACACCGGCTGCGCAAACGCCTGACACAGCGGCGGCAGCCAGAGCGGTCTGGCCACAGCTGAAAGTCCCGGCGGCAGATGCTGCGCTGGAGCTGAAAATTAACAGCCTGCTGGCCGAAATGACGTTGGCGCAAAAGGTGGCACAGGTGATCCAGCCCGATATCCGCTGGATGAGCGTGGCGGATATGCGCCAATACGGCTTTGGTTCTTACCTCAATGGTGGCGGCGCTTATCCGAATGACAACAAACAAGCCAGCGCCGCTGACTGGGCCGCATTGGCTGATGCCTATACCAAGGCGGCTATCGATGCGAGCCTCGACGGCAGCACTATCCCGCCGCTGTGGGGCACCGATGCCGTGCATGGCCATAATAATGTCTATGGCGCGACCATTTTTCCGCACAACATCGGCCTTGGCGCCGCTAATAACGCCACACTGGTAGAGGCTATCGGTAAAGCCACCGCAACTGAAGTGGCGGCAACCGGCATCGACTGGTTATTTGCCCCAACCGTAGCAGTCGCACGCGACGATCGCTGGGGCCGCAGTTATGAAAGTTACAGTGAAGACCCGGCTATCGTCCGTTCGCTGGGCGCGGCGTTAGTGCGCGGTATTCAGGGCGAACCGGCGACGTTACCAAAAACCCGCATCGCCACCGCTAAACATTATCTGGGTGATGGCGGCACAGACGCAGGCAAAGATCAAGGCAATAACAGCCTCAGTGAAGCCGAACTGGTGCGGCTGCATGCGCAAGGCTATTTCAGTGCGATTGAAGCCGGTGTGCAGACCGTCATGGCGTCCTTTAACAGCTGGCAAGGTCAGAAAATGCACGGCAGCCAATATTTGCTGACTGACGTGCTGAAAAACCGGCTGGGGTTTGATGGCATTGTAGTCGGCGACTGGAATGGTCATGGCCAGCTGCCGGGCTGCAGCAACCAGCACTGTGCTGCGGCCTTTAACGCCGGCGTCGATATTCTGATGGTGCCGGAAGACTGGAAAGCGCTGTATCAGAACACCATCGCTGATATCGAAAGCGGCGCCATCCCGCAGGCCCGGCTGGACGATGCAGTCCGGCGTATTTTGCGCGTCAAGTTCCGCGCCGGTCTGTTCCAGCAGGATCCGGGCCGGCAAGCGTACAAAGGCCAGCAGCAATGGATTGGGCATGCCGATCATCAGGCCTTGGCTGCGCAGGCCGTGCGTGAGTCACTGGTGTTGCTGAAAAACAATCGCCGGCTGTTGCCGCTGGCACCACAACAAAGAGTGCTGGTCGCTGGTGACGGCGCTGACAACATTGGCAAACAAAGCGGTGGCTGGACTGTGACCTGGCAAGGCACCGGCACACAAAACAGTGATTTTCCGCAAGGTAGTTCGATTCTTACGGGTATCCGCCAGCAGGTCGAAGCTGGCGGTGGCAGCGTAACTTACAGCGCCGATGGCAGCTTCAGTCCGGCCCAGAAACCGGATCTGGCAATTGTGGTGATTGGCGAAAACCCTTATGCCGAATTTGATGGCGATATCACCACGCTGGATTATCAATCAGGCAGTAACGCTGATGAGCAACTGCTGCGCCGCCTCAAAGCTGCCGGCATTCAAGTAGTGACCGTGTTTTTATCCGGCCGGCCTTTATGGGTGAATCCGGAACTGAATCTGTCGGACGCTTTTGTCGCCGCCTGGTTGCCGGGCAGCGCAGGTCAGGCAGTGGCTGAAGTGTTATTTCAGACGCCGGACAGCAAGGTTCAGTATGATTTTAAAGGCAAATTACCATTTTCCTGGCCACGGCAAGCCGATCAAAGCCCGTTAAACAGCGGCGATGCTGCCTATCAGCCGTTATTTGCCCTCGGTTATGGCCTGAGCTATTCATCACAGGACGCGACACAAGATATCGCCGCCGATTTACCGGAGCAAGTAGCACAGCAAGCCAAAGCCACCACACAGCGTAGTCTGTTGGAGCGCCGGCCTGCAGCCGGGCTGACCTTGCAGCTGCAGGACCCAAAAGGTACGGTCGCCGTCAGCGGCAATAAAGCGGCAAGCCCCAGCCAGCAGCTGCAACTGCAGGCGGTAAACTGGCAGAAGCAGGAAGATGCGTTGCAACTGCAATGGCAAGGTGACGCCAGTCTGGTATTACACAGCAGTGAAGCGCTGGATATCAGCGCTTATGGCCAGCTGGTGTTTGATCTGAAATGGCAGACCGCGCCACCAGCACCGCTCCTGCTTAGCATGTCTTGTGGTTCAGGCTGCGGCGGTACGGTAAATCTGAATCCGCTCCTAACACAAAAAGCGGCCGGTCAATGGCACAAACTGGTGATCGATTTGCAATGTCTGGCTAATGCCGGCGTCGCACTGAATCACCTGTACCAGCCGTTCATGTTACAAAGCAGCGGCAACACCGCACTGACCCTGTCGAACATCCGACTGACACCGGCGACGGCAACTGCCGATCTGAGTTGTCCGGGCGTTTAGTGACCTGCGGGCTTTGCTTGCCGAAACCAGAAGCTCCACACGAAGAAGGGGGCGTTGCAAAACGCTCCCTTTGCTGCACTACAACACCTCCCCACTCGCGGCACTTGCGCGCCGCGCGCATTTTCGCCGGTTCGCCGCAGCTAATATCACCAGCCATCAGCCCTATATTTTCCTACACTGTGGTCTGGAACAGGCCTGAATCTATATCGTTACAGACATGCGACTGCGAACAAGTCACAATTCAGGTCAGACCAGCAAATATTCAATTGCTATCAAGGCTTTTTGCACAGAAACTGCGCAAACACCGCGATATTTTGGTGCATTCAACCCCCGGGAGTTGCTGTCTGTATGCCGAATCAGGAACTGTCTTTGCAGGGAACCCTGGATGTGCTGTACAACAATCTGAAAACCGGATTGATTGGCACCGGCGTTGCGGCAACAGCCGCCAGTTTGTTGCTGTTTCAGCACAATCACCATACCTCAGTTGGCATCTGGTGGCTGCTGATGATCAGTCTGCTGTTGTGGCGTGGCTACGACCTGCGGTGCTGGAACAGTCTGAAAACCAAACGGGAAAAATACCAGCCAAAAATTCTGCAACGCTTTGCCGCTTTAGCCGTTGCTACGGCGTTGTTATGGAGTTTGTTTGGTCTGTGGTTTGGCATTGGTGCCGATTCAGAGCAACTCATTGTGATTTTGGCCACGCTGGCAGCCATTGCCGCTGGTGTCACCAACGCTTTATCGTCGAACAAAGCCCTGATCATCAGCTATATCGTGTTATGCCTGCTGCCATTTGGCCTTTGGTTTTTGTGGCAAGGTGGCGAGCAGATTATCTTTGGTTACCTTGGCATCATTTTTACCGGTCTTTTAAGCTTTTCTGCGCGCAACAGCTACCTGTTTACGCTGGAATCTATCCGGCTCAGACGTGAGCACGAACATTTGCTGGCCAATCTGGAAACTGAAGTGTTATTGCGCACCAAGGAGCTGTCGTATCTATCGGATATCGAATCCCTGACCGGCCTGTATAACCGCCGCCGTTTCATCGAAATCGCCTCCGAGCTGACCGAAGTCAGCCGGCGTAATGAATTAAAACTGGCGTTGGTGATGATTGATCTGGTCGGACTCAAGAGCATCAACGATGGTCTCGGTCATGAGATCGGCGATCAATATTTGCGCGAGATGGCCGACCGGCTGCGAACCCTGACCCATGAACCTGCTATTTGCTGTCGCTGGGGTGGTGATGAATTTTTAATCGGCATTCCGATCACTGCAGAAGCCTTGCATGATTTCATTGAGACTGTGCAGCAAAGTATCTCACAGCCGTTTCGTCTGCAGGAAAATGCGCTGAAACTGTCGGCCAATATCGGTGTGTCGCTGTATCCGGACCATGGCCACGATATCTCCAATCTGATTAATCTGGCCGACCTCGCCCTGTATGGCAATATCGAAAAAGCCAATAAACAAGGCTTTACCATTTATGACGAACAAATCGCCGGCAAATACCGGCGCAAATCGATGTTGCGCACCCGGCTGGAACAGGCAATCAGCCGACAAGAATTACGGCTGGTTTTCCAGCCGATAGTGCGGGTACCGGTTGATAATTCCCGCTATTACGAAGTGTTGCTGCGCTGGACGTTGGACGGCGTGCCGGTGCCGCCTGATGAATTTATTCCATTGGCGGAGCAAAGCGGTTTAATCAACAGCATCGGCTATTGGGTGCTGGATCAGGCTTGTCAGGTGATCCGGCATAGTTGCCAGTGCGGTCAGCCACTGATGTTAGCGGTCAATGTGTCCGCCCTGCAATTCCAACAAGATGAATTTGTACCGGATTTACATGAGTTGCTGGAGCGGCATCAGATCCCAGCCGCATTGCTGCAAATTGAAATCACCGAATCGGTATTCACCGTCGACAAAAATATCCTGATCGACAAAACCAATCAGTTACGCGATGCCGGTATTGCTATTTCGATTGATGACTTTGGTACCGGTTACTCGTCTTTGTCCGTGATCAATGAACTGCACGTCAATAAAGTTAAAATTGATAAAGCCTTTATCGACAAAATCGGCCAAGGCGGCATGCCGGTATTGCATGCCATTGCCTCGATGTCACAGTCCATGGGCTGGGAAATCGTCGCGGAAGGCGTGGAAACTGCAGAACAGGTGCAGATCCTCACGGCGATTAATATTCACTACATGCAAGGGTACTACTTCAGTAAACCCGTTGAATACTCATCACTTTTTCCATTTACTCACGAATAATCGAGGTGTCGTTTGAATTATCATGGTCTGCGTTTTAAAGCCAGTGTCCCTACTGTGCTGATGTTTATTACGCTGTTGTTTATTCTGACTTTATCTTCGGTGATAGTGTCAAAACTGCAAAAAATTGTCCAAGAAGAATCAGATGTGTTTCAGCAGGCAATCTCCATTGTGCTGAATGCTGATCGTGATTTATATCAGGCCAAACTGGCGATTTCAGAATATAAATCTGCGGCCAATTCGCAATTAACTACGGACTATCAGGAAAACGTCGCACAGGCGAAAGACCGTTTTAACCAATACAAAGCGCTGATGACTAGATATCCGCAATTCAGCGGTCAGTTCGCTGATTTTGACCAGAAATTTAGCGCCTGGACCAGCAGTGCTGACCAGTATTTTGCCGCAGGTGCTGGCAAAGACACCGCCTTTGTCCAGCAGGAAGACTTACAGTTTGCTGCGCTACGGAAAATCTACAACGACGCCGGCGAATTCGCTTTGAAGCTGTCCAAACAACACATTGACGAAGCCAACAGCGAAGTTCAGGACATCGAAGTCACAGCGCTGCTGATCAGCTTGCTGGTGTTTGCTGTTGCTGCCTGGTACAGCTTTAAGATGCCAACGGCGATTAAATCTAACGTCGAAACTATAATCCGCCGCCTCGATGAAATTACGCAGGGCGAAGGCGATTTGACTCAGCGCATCAGCGTGCAGACCAAAGACGAGTTACGCGACCTGGCCGATGCCTTTAACCGCTTCCTCGATGCACAGGCGCTGATGATCACCGACATTTTGCATAGCAGTGAACAGCTTGCCGCGGTGACCGGCAATATGCTGACGTCGGTGCATGAAACCAAACGCATCACGCAAAGCCTGAATACTGCCACCGATTCTATCGTCAGCGCGGTACACGAAATGTCCGTCGCCAACCGCGAAGTTGCAGTAGTGGCCTCCGACACCGCACGCGAATCAGACGATTCACGCGGCTACGCCGAAAAAGGTATCGCGTCAATTAAAGCCGTGTCCGGCAGTATCAGTGGCGTACTGGATGATGTGGACACCGCAATGAGTTTGTCTGAAGCGTTAAATAACAGCTCAGTCGCCATTTCCAGTGTGATTGAAGTGATTAGCGGCATCGCCGGCCAAACCAACCTGCTGGCGTTGAACGCCGCGATTGAAGCCGCGCGGGCCGGTGAGCAAGGCCGCGGTTTTGCCGTAGTCGCCGATGAAGTGCGTAAGCTGGCGTCGAAAACCCAGGAAAGCACCGAAGAGATCAAAGGCACCATTCATACGCTGCAGCAACTGGTGACTGAATCGACTCATGCTATCCGCCGGGGCAAATTGTCAGCGGACAACTCAGTGCAACAAACTGAAGTGGCGGAATCGGTGTTCAGTCATTTGATGAAATCGTCATCTGAAGTCAGTGGCATGTCACTGCGCACAGCAGCAGCAACTGAGCAGCAGTCGCAGGTGTCGGAAGAGATCAACCGCAATCTGCATCAACTGCATGATCAATCGGTGGTTGCAGACCAAATTGCTGACCAGAACTATGTCCTGATCAATGAGTTAAAAGAAGTTGCCGGCCATTTAAGCGGCTTAGTCGGTCGTTTTAAGGTTTGATCTCTGGCGGACAGGCATTCAGTTCACACTGATGCATCTGTAAAAACAGCGTCACCACAGTGCGGACATGGCCGGCTAAATCGGCCGGTTTGCGCTTTGGTGACTGCTGAAACATATTGCGTAGCATATCCATCCCGACCAGCATGCCGAACAAAAACTCGGTGCTAAGCGCCGGATCTGGACAACAAATCACTTTGGCCTGATGCGCCTGCGACAACCAGGCTTCCACCTGATCACAAGTGGCTTGCGGGCCTAACTCATACATCCGCAGCCGCAGTTCTTCCGGCATGCCCTGATGCCCCTGTAATGTCTTCATCAGACACAGATGATCTTCGCTGAATAAATACTGCAGCAGACGCAGGCTGAAACTTTCCAATGCGGCAAAGGTTTGCGCGGCGTTTTGCACGGCGGGGCTTAAACTTTCGACAAAAAAATCAGACTGGGCACGCAGCACTGCTTCAATCAGCGCGTTGCGGTTGCCAAAGCGCGAATACAAAGTGGCTTTGGACACCCCGGCTTTAGCGGCCACGGCTTCCATCGTCAGCACACTGGCACCTTCAAATAACAGGATTTGCCGCGCGGCCTGCAAAATGGCTATATCCTTATTGCGATCAACCGGCCGCCCGCTTGCTGCAGGGCCTGATTGAGGGAGATGGGATGTGCCGGGAGTTGTTGTCATCATTTTTCTCTTGTTTATTGAACGCGGCCGTTCAATAATGCATTTCTGAACGAAGCCGTTTAATAATACCAGACTCTGCCCGAGGTGGCCATGTTACGTACTCTTCCTCTGCTCGCCCTTGTGTCTCTGCCATTGTGGCTGAGCGGTTGTTCCGACCCCGCCGCCGCCAATAACAATGCAGAAAAACCCAGAGCTGTGCTGACCCAACCATTACAGCAAGCCGGGCAACAACAGCTGGTGTTAACCGGTGTGGTCAAAGCGCGTAACGAGGTACCGGTGGCTTTTCAGGTTAGTGGCCGTATCGCAGAGCGGCTAGTGGAGGCCGGCCAGCGCGTCGAGCAAGGTCAGCTGCTATACAAGCTGGATCCAAAAGATTTAGCCGAGTCGGTCCGCGTCGCCAAAGCTGCACAGGCTGCTGCCAAAGCCAGTCTGGAGACGGTCCAGGCGGAAAAACATCGCACGGCGCAACTGATTAAACAACGTTTTGTCAGCGAACAGAGCAGCGAACAGGTTGAACTGCGCTACAACGAAGCCAAAGCCAACTTAGACCGCGCCAACGCCCAGTTACAACAAGCCGAACACGGGCTGAATTATGCCAATCTGACAGCTGGTAGTGCCGGCATCATCACTGACATCAGCGCGGAACCGGGCCAGGTGGTCAGTGCCGGTCAACGTCTGGCTGCCCTGGCCAGCGCGCAACAATCTGAAATTGAAGTGCAGCTGCCGGAACACATCACACCGCCAACCCAAGGCACTGTGCTGTTCGGCAGCGAATCATTCACGCTGACGCTCCGAAGTGCCGCCGGCAGTGCCGACGCCGCCAGTCTGACGCGCCAGGCGCGGTATAGCCTGAGCAGCCAACCGGCCGAACTGGCACTGGGCCGGGTGTTGCAGGTCCAACTGCAGTTGCCGGTCAGCGCGCAGCAAGTACAGGTGCCGCTTGGCGCTCTGGATGAACGCGGTGCGCAGCCGCAGTTATGGCAAGTCGTCGATGGCAAAGCACAGCCGTCTGCGGTCACAGTACTGAAACTGGACGGCGAATTTGCCACAGTACAAACCAGCCTGCCGGCCGGTAGTAAAATCATCACGCTCGGCACTCACCTTCTGAACAACGGCATGGCCGTGCAGGAGCTGAAGCCATGAGCTTTAACCTGTCCGTGCTGGCCGTGCGCGAACGCGCCATCACGCTGTTTTTTATCCTGCTGGCCTTTATTGGCGGCGTCTGGGCCTTTTTATCCTTAGGCCGGGCCGAAGATCCGTCTTTTACCATTCGCGCCATGATTGTGTCGGTGTACTGGCCGGGCGCAACCGCTGAAGAAATGCAGGCGCAACTGGCCGACCGGCTGGAAAAACGTATTCAGGAAGTGCGCAATATTCACAAAATCGACAGTCAAATCCGCCCCGGCGCGGCCAATCTGACCATCGAATTTAAAGACTACACGCCTTCGGCGATGGTGCCGGATTTGTTCTACCAGATCCGCAAACGGATGCAAGAAGAAGCCACCTCGATGCCGGCGGGCGTGATTGGCCCGGTGGTCAACGACACCTTTTCAGATGTGTATTTCAGCTTGTTATCGCTCAGCGCGCCTGGCCTGCCGTTTCGTGATCTGAGCCGCCAGGCAGAATCGCTGCGTGATGAGCTCAGCATGGTGCCCGGCGTGCTGAAAGCAGTGATCATCGCCGACCGGCCTGAGCGGATTTATATCGACTTTGACCAGAATAAACTGGCGGCACTGGGTGTCAGCCAAACTGAAGTACAGCAACAACTAAGCGCGGCTAGCCGGCTGTTGCCGGCCGGTCAGATTGAGACCAAAGGCCCGGGGTTACAGCTGCGGGTTGATGCGCGCACCGACAGTTTCACTGAACTGCAGCAGTTGTCGCTGCGGGTCGGCGGCAAGCTGGTCAAACTCAGTGATGTCGCATTGGTCCACCGCGGTTATGAAGAACCGGCACGGCTGTTAGCCCGCACCGGTGGCGATGCAGCGGTACTGGTTGGCGTCGTGATGCAACCGGGTGAAAACGGCCTGGTGCTTGGCAAAGCGCTGCAGCAAAAACTGCAGGATATTCAGGCGCAGCTGCCGCTGGGTATCGAATTGCACCAGCTGACCAATCAGGCCGAAGCTATCTCTAAAGCCGTTGATTTATTTGAAATTAAATTCCTTGTTGCCGTGCTGGTGGTGATGGCGGTCAGCGTGTTGGCGATTGGTCTTCGCGCTGGCTTAGTGGTTGGCATCGCGATTCCGCTGACACTTGGCATCACCTTTTTGCTGATGAAAATGGTCGACATTAACCTCGACCGCATCACGCTCGGCGCTTTGATCATCTCGCTCGGTTTATTGGTCGACGATGCCATTATTGCCATTGAAATGATGATGGTAAAAATGGAACAAGGTATAGATCGGGTACGCGCCGCCAGCTACGCCTGGTCCGCCACGGCAGCGCCAATGTTGTTTGGTACGCTGGTGACTATTGCTGGTTTTGTGCCTATTGGTTTTGCCAAATCCGGCGTCGGCGAATATACCGGCAATATTTTTTGGGTGGTTGGTTTCGCGCTGATTGTATCCTGGGTGGTCGCAGTAACTTTTACACCGTACCTTGGCGTGAAGTTGCTGCCGGATGTCAAAGCCCATGCGCATGACCCGTACCAAACGCCGTTTTACCGCAAACTGCGCGGATTGGTGCAGTGGTGTATCAACCGCAAAAAAACCGTGATTGGCATTGTGGTGCTGGCATTTGTGCTGGCAGTGCTGGGCATGGCCAAAGGCGTGCAAAAGCAATTCTTCCCAAGCTCGGACCGGCCGGAAGTGCTGGTCAGTATTTACCTGCCACATGGCACTGCGATCAGTAATACCGACGCCGTCGCGCTGAAGGTCGAACAATTGCTTAAAGGCAACGACGATGTCAGGTCGCTGTCGAGTTTTGTCGGCGCCGGCGCACCGCGCTTTTTTATCTCGGCGAACCCGGAACAACCGGATCCGTCCTTTGCCAAGATTTTGATTGTGGCCAAAGATGCAGATGCACGTGACCGCTTAATCAGTCTGTTGCATCAGCATATCGATGCCGGCGAATTCAGCGCAGCGCGAGTCCGCGTCACGCGACTGTTATTCGGCCCGCCGGTGCCGTGGCCGGTTAGCTTCCGCGTCATTGGGAAAGATCCACTGGAACTGCGCCGTATCGCTTATCAGGTTCAAGACGTGATGACCGCCAATCCGAATACGGTTGGCGCGCATCTGGAATGGGAAGAGCGGATGCCGGTGCTGCGGCTGAAACTCAATCCGGACCAACTGCTGGCCTATGGCCTGACCGCCGCCGATGTTGCGCAGCAACTGCAATTCCAGTTCAGTGGCGCGACGGTGTCGCAACTACGTGAAGATATCCGCAGTGTTGACGTGGTAGCCCGGTTGGCGCGACCACAGGCGCTGCAACCCGATTCCATTGAGCTGAAAACGCCACAGGGCAAAGCGGTGTCGATCCGCCAGCTCGGTGAGCTGGTGATTGATTACGAAGAGCCACTGCTAAAACGCTACAACCGCCAGACTTATCTCGCCGTGGTGGCTGATGTGAAAGGCGCGCAGCCGAATGACGTGTCGAATAAAATCTGGGCAGAATTGGCGGATATTCAGGCCAAATTGCCAGCCGGTTACCGCATCACGCAAGCCGGTTCAGTTGAAGAATCCGGTAAAGCCAATGCGTCGATCCAAAAGCTGATGCCGCTGATGGTGGCGCTGATGCTGATTTTTATCATGCTGCAGATGCGCTCGTTCACCGGCATGTGGATGGTACTGGCGACAGCGCCGCTTGGTTTGATTGGTGCGACGCTCGGTTTGATGCTATTCCGTCAGCCGTTTGGTTTTGTTGCCCTGCTTGGCCTGATTGGCCTCGCCGGTATTCTGATGCGCAACACACTGATTTTGACACAGCAGGTCACCGACAATCTCAACGATGGCTGGGCACCACGTGATGCGGTGGTTGAAGCGACCATTCACCGCGCCCGTCCGGTGCTGCTGACCGCGCTCGCCGCGATGCTGGCCTTTATTCCGCTGACACTGGACACCTTCTGGGGCCCGCTGGCCTTTGTACTGATTGGCGGTGTCGGTGTTGGTACTGTGCTGACGCTGCTGTTTGTGCCGGCGCTGTATATGGTGTTCTTCCGCAAACGTCTGGCAAAAATCCCGACGGTATAACGATGGACGGCGTCACAAGCTCAACGCGTGACGCCGTACGTTGACAACAACGCCTAAAGCAAAGAGGATGGTTTTTTTCAACCACAGGATGTTCCCGATGAAAAAAACCATCGCTTTAGCCTTGGCCTTATTGTTCAGCCCGCTGGCAAGCGCCAGCCAGAGTTTTGGCCCGGCCTTTGATTTTGCCAAATCAGGCAGTGTGACGGTCGCACAAGTACTGGCTAAACCCGCAGGTTATCTGCAGCAACCCTTTACAGTTCAAGGCAAAATTGACGCGGTCTGCCAGAAAAAAGGCTGCTGGATGCAGTTTGCCACTGCTGCCGACCAACCGACTTTCCGGCTGAAAGTTAAAGACGGCGACATGGTGTTCCCGGTCAGTGCCAAAGGCAAAAACGCCTACGCGCATGGCTCGCTTAAGGCCAAACCGATGACGCTGGAACAAACTAAAACTTACCTGAAACACCGCGCCGAAGAACAAGGCGAAGCCTTTGATGCCAACGCAGTGCAAACGGCCATCACGCTGTATCAGTTTGAGCCAGTCTCAGTATTGATTGAATAAGGCGGGTCTGTGACTACTTATATTCTGCTGCTACGCGGCATCAACGTTGGCAAAGCCAACCGCTTACCGATGGCCACGTTAAAAGCGGTGCTGGAGCAACTCGGCGCGCAGCAGGTACGGACGCTGCTCAATTCCGGCAATGCGGTATTCAGCCTACCAACCAGTCCTGCTTGCAACCTGCTTGGCGACCAAATCGCGGCTGCCCTGTTGGCAGAAACCGGACTGGACCTGCATTGTATTGTCAAAACCGCCGCCGATCTGCAGGCCGCTACGGCAGCGGTCAATGCTGAAGTGATGACCGGCAGCAACGAGCCAGACCCGAGCCGGTTTTTGCTCGGTTTTTGTCGTGACCCACAAATCCTGGCGCAATTCGCCAGCGTTGCAGCTGCTTTGCCTGCGACCAATTCAAAGCTACAGATTGGCAACGATGCGCTTTATCTTTATTGCACAGATGGGATTAACCAATGCCCGATCGCAAACCTGCTGGTCAGCAAAAAATGGCGGCTGATCACGGGCCGTAATCTGGCGACTGTGCAGAAAATCCTTGCGATGTTGTAGCAGGAAATTGGCAGTAAAGAGCGAAAAACGGAGATTTGATACGTTGTTGGGGTAGGCCTTTTGCCTACCCGAATTCCCCGGAATGCGGGCAGGGGCAATCGTGTGACGGTCAGGCGGCCCATACGGATTGTCAATTGACCGTTTCTGCCACAAAACCTCACTGCGGCCGGCGCCATAACCAGACCGCACTGACCGTCAACGGTAACCACAGCGGTGCACTGTTGAGCAAAATCAGACCGCAACTCAGTACCATTATCAGTGTCGCTAACCATTTTGTACGTCTGACAATGACACCATGCTGACACCATTGCCGCACTATTGGTGCCGGACCCAGGGTGTTAGTCAGAGCCGGGGCGAGTACTCTGCGCTTTTTGCGGAAACAACTATTCAGCTAAAAGATACTTTCTAAAATAAATTTAGCTTAAAATAGTTATCTTTGAATTGTTGTAGTGATTACACCTGCACTGATAAGCATCCCGCCGCTTACTTTATTAAACATATTCTGAAAATTAACAGCGCTAACTTTACTACGCAAAAAACCAGAACATAGTGCATAAAAAGAAACGCTAGTAGCTGAAGCCCCTAAGAACGAAACGGCTAAAACAAACATCTGAGGCAATATAGGTTCATCGTTATTTATAAACATTGGAAAAAATGCCATAAAGAACATAATGCCTTTCGGATTTAATGCAGTCACCAATAGCGCATTGAGGTATACGGAGCCATTCTTAATATCATTTTGCTTTGGCTCGATATGAAGTTCGATTTTGGTTCTAAAAGCTTTGATTCCCAAAAATATCAAATACAACGCACCAACCCACTTTAAGATTAAGAATAGAGTTGCTGACGTGGCTAGTACGGCACCCATACCGATAAAGGAAAAACTCATCGCAATGATATCGCCAGATAGCGTGCCCGCCACCAAAGGCAAAACAGACTTTCTCCCATGTTCCAATGCCTGCCCCATGACTAAAAACGCGGTCGGGCCTGGCGAAAAGCACAGAACCAACGCTGCAGCGATAAAGGAAATCCAAACTTCTATACTCATTGACCCCTCCATGAGGCTAAATTCTTAGCATGTGAACATGGGCGTTGTGCGATTGCACAGCGCTATCATAAATAAATCTTAATTCAAATGTTCTTTCATTCTCAGACTTAGTCAGGAATCAGATAAACTCAAAAATGATTGCGCTGGCATACAAAACAAAGGCCAGTAAAAAGCCGCGAAAAGGGATACTAAACCAATAACACTTAGCTAAAAATACGTAGCCGGTCAGCGTTATCAGACCCAGCGCCAGCAGAAAACCCGACTGAAGCAGCAATTCACTTTGCATCAGAGCCAGATACCCATAAAGAGCGCCAAAGAGCAATGCGCCTACACTATGACTGGCGTTAAATCCAAGCCACGCCGCCCACATATTGGTTTCCCGTGTCAGTATCAACGGCGCTTGATCAAGCCGTGTTTTCAGTTCCGCATCGCGGGGATGTAGCTTGCTGCCTACAAAGGTATAAAAAAGATGAATAGCTCCCAACATCAGGACAAGGCATGCACTGCTAGCGATGAGAACTGCTGAAATTTCAGTCATAGTGACTCCAAATACCATTCGGATGGTGAAATGCTAGCGGCTGATTTTTGTTCATGATTCATCCTGATTTAGCAGCCAAGCTGAAACGTTCACTATGTTGAGGAAGCCGACGCAACAATTAAACCGCCAGTCACTACCCCACAAACCAATTATTCAGCCGTAAATTTCAATTCAATGAATAGTTTTCTACCATCTCTTTTCAAAATCAATCTGATTTAGTCATTACTGATTCAATAACCGAAATTGCATTGTCTATTCCATCCTCACAATTAAGTTGCTCAGCAATCTCAAGTGCTTTCATTTTTATTCGATGATCATGAAGCAACTCATTGATTGCTATGGATAGCTTTAGGACATTGAGCTTGTTTTGCGGAATAGGCGCAACCCCAGCACCAAGCTGAAATACAATCTCCCCCCAAAGAGGTTGATCAGCGAATATCGGGCAGATCAGCGTTGGTCGGCCAGCTTTTAAACCTGCGGCGGTTGTGCCTGCTCCGCCGTGATGGACCACTGCACTGACTCTTGGAAACAGCCAGTCATGCGGCGCATATGAAATTTGGCACATGTAATTTGGCAAACTTTCAGGAGATAGACCGCCCCATCCAGTAGCCAATATTGCTCTGCATCCACAGCGCTTTACAGCCTCTACAATGATGGCAGTAATTCGTTTTGACCGGACTGAGGCCATACTACCGAAGCCGAAATAAACCGGTGCCGGACCTTGCGTTAGAAACTCGACCAGATTGGCTGGAGGTATCCAACCTGATGCTTGCTGTAGAAACCAGAAACCACAAGTGTGTACATTTTCTGGATAGTCCTCGGGTGGTGGGATCAAAGCTTTGCTGTAGCCGTTTATGACCGGAATATTGTTGCCAGCGATATCATGGCAAATATCAATCCCACTAAAAGCAGGTGATAAATCATGACTGATACGCCATTTTTTTATCTGGCTCCCAGCAATCAACTGACTAATACCCCTCACTATTTTATAGGTATAAAGGTTATACCCTTTATAACTGCCCAATCGTGGAAACCCTAAGCTGGGTCGGGTTGCAGTCGGAACATGCTGAGGAAATAAAGGGGCTGCAATCGCCTTGCATCCGATTTTTTCGGCGAAATGCCGCGCCTGATAGCTTTTTGGACTAAAAACAATAACATCCGGTTCGTTGGTCTTTACTGCCATCCAAGAGTCATTGATGATATTGGTCTGAATGGCGCCAATCCTTCCAATCATTGAGCACATTGCTTTGAGAAAACCGACAGCCCCATTTAGCCCCTCAATCATTCTTCTGCCAGATTCGGATTCAATGAGTTGGGTAATGTCATCGCTTATGTATGCGTAACGCATTGCGTATTTGACTACAAAATTTTCGAATCTTGAGTTCGTACAAATGACAACGTCATGACCTTTTTCCGCCAATCCTTTCCCAAGCGCAATGTAAGGAAGAACGTCACCTGTCGACCCAAAAGTGAGTATCAAAATTTTCACTGAGAACCACCATCACGATTAATTTTCGCCAGCCGATGAGCCAATGTAGCGAAATTCTTATGTGATAAAGACGATGCAACTGATAGCTAAGGTTCATTTCGTAAAACATTATCTAGATTAAAGGATGCACTACGGTTGCAGCGAGCGCTGAGTTTCAGTCAATTTGATGGTTACTTAAAGTGGTTTTGGCTATCTGATGGCAAAGTTGCTGATCAGCAAAAAATGGCGGCTGATCACGGCCCGTAATCTGGCGACAGTGCAGAAAATCCTTGCGATGTTGTAGCGGTAAAGAGCGATTTGCAGACATTCCGTTCAGGCTGTTTGATGCTGCGACAGGTGTCAAAGGTGCAATTCGCTTTGCTCATTGCACCCTACGATCGGGCCGCTGGCTGGTAGGGTGGGTAGAGCGCAGCGAAACCCACCGGTTGTCGCACAACGGTTGTCGCCAAAGACCGCAACTGGCACAAAACATCATTCCAGCCTTTGCCAAAAGCAGCACCACTACAAAAAATATCAAAGCCGCTTGGTTGATTCCCGCACCACCAGCGTCGGCGCAACTTTGGCGGCGACATGACCGGCGCCGTGGCGGTTGTCTTCAATATCCATAATGATTTTGGTGGCGGCGAGCTGGGCCATTTGCCGCACCGGACGACGGATGGTGGTTAAGGCCGGAATGATCCGGCTGGCGAGTAAGTTGTCATCGAAACCGGCGACTGATAACTGCTCCGGCACTTTGATACCAAGCTCGTGCGCGGCTTTTAATACACCGGCGGCCATTTGGTCATTGTTGGCGAAAATGGCGGTTGGTTTGTCGGTGCCGCTCAGCAATTGCTGTGCACATTCGATACCGGTTTCAAAACTGTTATTGCCTTCGACAATCCAGTCCGGCCGCAGCTTGATGCCATAGGCCGACAGCCCAAGCTGAAAGCCTTCCATCCGTTCGGTGGACGATTTATAGCGCTGCGGCCCGCTGATAAAGGCGATATCCTGGTGCCCGAGCTGAGCGAAATAACGCGCCATTTCGGCAGCTGCTGCGCGGTCGTCCGACACCACCGAATGATAGGTCTCGTCTAACAGCACTGACGTTAAGCGCACATAAGGCCGCTCGGCTTCTTTTAACGCCGCAGCCAGATGATCCAGCTCCGACACTGGCGGCAGTAAAATTACGCCATCGAGTTTCGAGCGGTTAATAAACGCAAAACAGTCCTGCACCAGCGTTTCGCTGCGATAGCGGCACGGGTGCACCACCAGTTCGTAACCCAGCTGGCTACAGACTTCCAACACGCCGCGCTGCACATCATCGAGGTATAACGCATCCGGGTTATCGTAAATCAGCCCGAGCAGGTAAGAGCGGCTCGACGCCAGGCCACGCGCCTGCGGACTCGGCGAATAATTCAGCTCAGCAATCACTTTCTCCACTTTGACCCGCGTCGATTCACCGACTGCCAGCGAGCCATTGATCACCCGCGAGACCGTGCGTTTGGACACACCGGCTAAGCGGGCCACATCGTTAATAGTGGATGATTTGAGCATGTAAATGATAGTTCTCCCCGAGCGGTATAATGGGTACAGCGCTGCACACAGCCAAAAGCCGGCAGCGCCATTCTAATGAACAAGCTGGTGAAGCGCTACACCAACCAGCTTTGTTCCTGTTTCATCCAATAGCCCTGTTACAAACCCACCACAGACGGCAGCCATTCGCTGATCGCCGGCACATAAGTCACCAGCATCAGCACGACAAACATCGCGGCATACATCGGCAACAGCGGTTTGATCATCTGTTCCAGCTTCACTTTGGCCACGGCACAGGCGACAAACAGCACACTACCGACCGGCGGCGATACCAAACCAATCGACAGGTTCAGGATCATCATGATGCCAAAATGCAGCGGTGACACGCCAAGCTCCATCGCCACCGGCAAGAAGATTGGCGTGAAGATCAGCACCGCTGGCGTCATATCCATAAAAGCGCCAACCACCAACAGAATCAGGTTAATGATCAGCAGGATGATGATCGGGTTTTCGCTCAGCGCCAACAAACCAGCACTGATACTTTGCGGAATATTTTCATACGACAAAATCCACGACATCGCCGCCGAAGTCGCAATCAGTGCCAGCACAATGGCCGTCGTTTCGGTCGATTTCAGCAGAATTTTGCCCAAATCAGCCCAGGCCACTTCTTTATACACCAGCACCGCCAGCACAAAGGAATAGACCACAGCGATAGCACCGGCTTCGGTCGCAGTAAAAGCGCCTTTAATGATGCCGCCAATCACCACGATGATCATCAGCAGGCTGGGGACCGCTGCGGCAATTTTACTGAAGACCAGCTTCAGTGGTAAACGCGCGCCCACCGGATAGCCTTTGATCCGGGCATAGCCGGCACAGACAATCATCAGCGCCACACCCAGTAAAATGCCCGGTAAATAACCGGCAACAAACAGCGCAGCAATCGACACGCCACCGCTGGCGATGGCATAAACAATCATGATGTTTGATGGCGGGATCAGCATGCCGGTCGTGGCGGCAGCAGCGGTCACAGCTGCGCTATATGAATCGTCATAACCCTGCTTTTTCATTTCCGGCAGCATAAAACTACCGATGGCAGAAGTCGCCGCTACGGCTGAGCCGGAAATGGCGCCGAACAACATACAGGACAACACGTTCACTAAGGCGAGGCCACCCGGCAGCGCACCGACTAACGCCATTGCACATTCAATCAGCCGTTTGGCAATACCGCCCCGCCCCATTAACAGGCCCGATAACACAAAAAACGGAATGGCCAGCAGCGCAAAGCTATTCAGACCACCGGCCATGCGCTGCGCCAATGTGGTCAGCGCCGGTAGTAAATCCATGCTGAGCAACATAGTGCCGAGCGTGGCCAAACCAATACAAAACGAAATCGGCACATTTAAAAACAGCAGGATAAAAAAGATGCCGAGTAGCACCAATGCAGACATTTCCATTATTCGCAGCCTCCGGTTGGCAACAAGGTGTCGCCCCGCCATAAACAAATCAGCTGGCAGAGGCCGTAAAATGCAATCAAAAACCCGGCCAGCGGGATCGCCAGATAAATCCAGGCCACGCGAATGCCCAGTGCTGCCGACATCTGGTTCAGCTCAAAGGTCAGCTGTACCAGCGCGCCACCGCCACCGACCATCACCGCCAGCGCAAACAGCACCACCAGCGCGGTCAGCAAAAATGCCACCCGGCGCTGCCACTGCGGGCTAAATTTTGACGTGACAATATCGAGGCCCAAATGCTGGCCGGTACGATAGGCCAGCGCCGCGCCAAGCATGCCGATCCACAGCAACAAGGTGCGGGAGATCTCTTCGGTCATCGAGCTCGGTTCGCCGAGAATAAAGCGCGACACCACCTGCCAGCACACCACACCAACAATGGCCGCCATCAGGCCAATCAGCAGGCGTTTTAAGACTTCATCCAGCCAAAATACGGTTTTATTCATGTGACGGCTCCTGTGTTGCCGGAACAGCGCCAGCAGGTGCGGTCACTGGTGGTACTGTTACAGGTGTTTCTGTCACCGGAGGTAAGGCGGCAATTTTCGCCATCAAAGCGCCGACTGGCGTATCTTTTAACGCCTGATGCAGCGGTTGCACGGCATCAATAAAGGGCTGTTTATCCGGATAAATCACTTCCACGCCAGCGGCTTTGACTTTAGCCAGCGCGTCGCGGGTTTGCGCCTGCCAGGCCTCGCGTTGCCAGGCGACAGAATCGGCAAAGGCTTGCTCTAACCAACCTTGTTGTTCGCTGGTTAACGTGTTCCAGATATGCTGGCTCATCAAAATCACATCCGGCACTGCGGTGTGTTCATCCAGCACATAGTATTTAGATAATTCGTAATGGCGCGACAGGTAGAAGCTCGGTGGGTTGTTTTCCGCCCCATCGACCACGCCTTGTTGCAGCGCCGTATAAAGCTCACCCCAATCGACCGGTGTCGCAGCGCCGCCCAGCGTTTGCACCATTTGCACAGCAGTCTGGCTGTTCGGCACGCGAAACTTCAGCCCGGCCAAATCTGCCGGCGTAGAGATTTTATTGTTGGTGGTATAAAAACTGCGGCTGCCGGCATCGTAATAACCCAGGCCTTTTAACCGCACCGGCGCCAGTTCAGCCAGCAGCTGTTGGCCAATCTCACCTTCCAGCACCTGCCACAACTGCGCTTCATCGCGAAACACGTAAGGCACACTGAACAGCTGCATATTGGGCGCAAAACCTTCCAGCGGTGCCGCCGACACTTTCGTCAGTGCCAGCGCGCCAATCTGGAGTAACTCAATCAGTTCACGCTCAGAACCCAGCTGGCCACCGCTGTAAATGCGGATTTTCATCGTGCCGTGTGAATAGTGATCAAGCCGCTCGGCCAGTTTAACCATCGCTTTGTGCACGACGTGCTCCTGGTCCAGCGTATGGGCCATCCGTAAGGTCAGCACTTGTTCTTCCGGTTTGCTGCAGCTGCTGAGCAGGACACTGAATATCAAACTCAGCGCCAGCACACCGCTGCGGCGGATATAGCTGTACATGTTGTCTCCCCTGTCGCGAAAAGGCGCTGGCTATATTTTTTTATCGTGCCGGCGCCGGCTTTACATAGATAAACCCAGGATCAGCGCAGCGCGCTGGCCGGAAACTTATCCATATCGTTGTAATCGTGGTTTTCGCCAGCCATGCCCCAGATGAAGGTGTAACTGCCGGTGCCGCAACCGCTGTGGATCGACCATGGCGGTGACACCACCGCCTGATCGTTGCCGACAAAAATATGCCGGGTTTGCTGTGGCTCGCCCATAAAATGGCAAACCTGCTGGCCTTCACTGAGGCCAAAATAAAAATAAGCTTCCATCCGCCGGTCATGCTGATGCGCCGGCATCGTGTTCCAGACACTGCCCGGATGCAGCACGGTCAGGCCCATTTGCAGCTGACAAGTGTCGACCACACCTTTAATCATCAGCTGGTAAATGTCGCGCTTATTACTGGTTTCCAGCGCGCCCATATTCAGCACATTACAGTCGGCCATCGTGATATGCCGGGTTGGATACTGGTGATGCGCCGGCGTGGAGTTCAGATAAAATTTGGCCGGATTGGCAGCATCCGTTGACACAAACCGCACGTCGCGCGCGCCTTTGCCAACATACAGCGCTTCGCGGAAATTCAGCGCATAAGGCGTGCCGTCCACTTCGACCACACCGGCACCGCCGATATTAATCACGCCAAGCTCACGGCGCTCGAGGAAATACTCCGCCTTGAGCGCATCAACGGTTTCAAGCACCACAGCACCTTTGACTGGCACGGCACTACCGACAATCAGCCGCTCATAGTGGGTGTAGTTCAGCACCAGCACATCGGGCTGCATCAGGTTGTCGACCAGAAAATGCTGGCGTAGTTTGTCGGTGTCGTAATGCTTCACGTCATCCGGGTGGGTGGCGTAGCGGTTGGTAAAAACGATGCTCATAAAAACTCCGGAAAATTGGTAAAAAAAATTCAGGTTTAGCGCGCCAGCCAGCCGCCATCGACTGCCAGCACATGGCCGTGGACATAGTCGCTGGCACTGGAAGCGAGGAAAATCGCGGCACCGGCCAGGTCTGAAGGTTCACCCCAACGCCCTGCCGGCAAACGGCTAAGAATTTGTTGATTACGGTCACTATTGGCCTGCAGTGCCGCCGTGTTGTCGGTTTTAAAATAGCCTGGAGCAATCGCATTCACATTGACGCCAAACCCCGCCCATTCATTGGCCAGCGCCCGCGTCAGCCCAACCACCGCATGTTTACTGGCGGTATAAGCCGGTACGGTAATGCCGCCGCTGTACGACAGCATCGAGGCGATATTAATAATTTTGCCGCTTCTGCGTTCAATCATCGCCGCACCTAAACGTTGGCTCAGCAGGAACGTGGCATCGAGGTTAACGGCTAAGTTTTGTTGCCAGTCGCTAAAGGCAAAATCCACTGCCGGGGTACGACTGATGGTGCCGCCGCAGTTGACCAGAATGTCGAGATGCCCGGCGTAATCGAGTGCTTTTTCTGCCAACTGGATCACTGCGTTGCTATCGGCTAAATCGGATGAAAATGCTTGCGCCAGTCCACCTTGTTGGCGGATAGCGGCGACCGTCGCGTCACTGCCACCCGGCGCTGAACTGGCACACAACACTTCGGCCCCGGCTTCAGCCAGTGCCATGGCGATCGCCTGACCTAAGCCGCGACTGGCACCGGTCACTAAAGCCTTTTTGCCGGTCAGGCCAAACAGTTGTTGCAGTTGCATGCGTCTCTCCTTGGGCCGGCCCTGTTGTTGTATGGGCAGCCGTGCTGTTGTCACTTCAGGTTACACTTTTATATCCATATGAAAATAAACAATTTTCATGGAAGTGTTCTGCCAAATTTACCTGTTCACTGTCCCTAAGCTGCATTTTTTTTGCAGTTTTTTTGTACGGGGTTTGACAGTGATTATGGCTTGGTGTTAGCTTTTTGCCATCGGTGGCAGAAAAACGCAAGCGAATTTTGCCACCGATAGACAAAAACAAAAAACGAATCAACAGGGCTTGCCTTGGGGGTGTTGAAGTCAACAGCTCCTAAAGACGGGCCAGATAAAAAAGCGTCAACGGCTAAAGTCGTATGGCACCATAAGAACAAACCCGACGAGGAAGACATCATGGCAGCTCTCAAACAGGCATGGCGCCTGCAACCGCTGACTCTGGCAATGGCCATCGCACTGACCGGCAGCTACAGTGCCGCTGCACTGGCCGCCCAAGACGCCGCACAGCAAGCCGCACAAGGCACGCCACAAACAGCCGCAGAAAAAGCCAAAGCCGCTGAAGACATCGAAGTCATTGAAGTGACCGGCAGCTTTCGCGACAGTCTGTCCAATGCACTGAACGTTAAACGTCAGTCTGACAGCGCCATCGACGCCATCATGGCGGAAGACATTGCCGATTTCCCGGATTTAAACCTGGCAGAATCGCTACAACGTATCCCGGGGGTTGCCATCAGCCGTGCCGCCGGTGAAGGCCGCCAAATCACAGTAAGGGGTTTAGGCCCTGACTTTACCCGTGTCCGCATCAACGGCATGGAAGCAATTTCAACGTCGGGCGGTACCGACCAAATCGGTGGCGCCAACCGCGGTCGCGGTTTTGACTTCAACACTTTTTCGTCTGATTTATTCAGCTCGCTGACGGTACGTAAAACCGCCAGTGCCGACGTTGAAGAAGGCTCATTGGGCTCGACCGTCGACCTGCGTGCCGCGCGGCCTTTTGACTATGACGGCTTTACCTTCTCCGCCTCTGGCCAGCTCGGCTACAACGACTTATCAGAGAAAAATGACCCGAAAGCCTCGTTCCTGATCAGCGACCATTTCGCCGACGGCAAATTCGGTGCGTTAATCTCCGGCTCTTTTTCCGAGCGCAGCTTAAAAGACCAGGGTGCCAGTACCGTACGTTGGGCCAATGTCAACGACTTCGGCCGTTACAAAGGCTCAACCACAGCGCCTGAACTGAATACCATCAACAACGCGTTCCGGCCACGGTTGCCGCGTTACGATTCTTACACCCATGAAATGGAACGGGTTGGTGCCAGCGCGGCCTTCCAATACCGGCCGAATGACGACACCAAAATCGATTTGGATATGCTGTACGCCAGCACTGATGCCACGCGCAATGAAATTTTCCTGCAAGGCATCTTAAACGCCGGCGCGAACCGCCCGACCACAGCTACAGCTGCGAGCGGTAATACCGGCAACATGAATGTGCTGGAGTATTTTATCGACGACACCAACACCATGACCTACGGCAAGTTCGAAAATGCCACAGTCCGCGCGGAAAACCGCTTTGACGAACTCGGCACCGACTTCCACCAGGTCAACCTGAATTTTGCCCACCACATCAACGACAATTGGAAAATTGATGCGATGGTTGGCACTGCAGTATCGAAATTCGATAACCCGGTACAAACCACGCTGGTGATGGAAAAAACCGGTGCAGCCTTCAGTTACGACTACCGCGACGGTGCGCGCCAAAGCCCGATCCTGAGCTTCGGCGACAGCATTTTCCAACCAACCGGCTGGACCTCGAACTCAGTGCGGCTGCGCCCGCTCGGTGCCGAAAACCAGTTCGACAGTGCTGAATTGAACCTGACCTGGACCGTCAACGACGTCTGGACCCTCAAAGGTGGTCTGCACCAGAAAGACTTCAGCTTCGAGAGCTTTGAAGCGCGCCGCCAGACAGAAAACGGTGCAGGGATTGTCTATACACCAGACCTGATCAAAACCTATAACTCTGGCCTGGGCCCGAATCCAAACTGGCTGGTGCCGGATTTTGCCGCCATCGATGCTAAATACGGTATCTACAGCAACAGCGGTGTCTTCACGGTCAGCAGAGATTTCCGCCGCGACGATAACTATTCGGCCGAAGAAAACACCAAAGGCATCTGGCTGATGGCGAACTTCAATACCTACTTAAATGAAGCGCCGTTCTGGGGTAACGCCGGCGTACGCCGTGTCGAAACCGAACAAAGCTCCACCGCCTGGGCGACAGTGGGTGTCACGCCAACCCAGGTCACAGTCGAGCACAAATATGACGAGCTATTGCCGTCACTGAACCTGAACTATGAGCCTTGGGAAGACGTGATTGTGCGCTTTGGTTATGCCGAAGTGATGGCACGCGCTGGCCTCGGTGCCATTCGGCCGAACGTGTCGGTATCGGTGTCTGGTAGCGCGCGTAGTGTCGCCGGTGGTAACCCGTACTTAGAACCAACCCGCGCCAAAACTTATGACTTAGGCCTGGAAATGTACTTCAGCGACGAGTCGATGCTCGGCATTGCTTTGTTCCAGAAAGATATCGACAGTCATGTCCAGACACTGCGGGAAACCAAAGCGTTCACTGAAACCGGCTTACCTGTGTCCGCGGCAGTTGCAGCCTGTACTGCAGGCCCTGGTTATGGCGAGGCGACCGGCTGTACTGAAAACGTTGACTGGTCAGTGACCACGCCATTAAACGGTCCTGGCGGCGACTTAAAAGGTTATGAGATCAGCTATCAGCTGCCATTTACCTTCCTGCCGGATTTCTGGAACCGCTTTGGTTTTATCGGCAACTACACCCACGTGTCAGCCCAGATGGACTACATCAACACCACTGGCGTGGTGCAGGCGACGCGTGACCTGACCGGTTTGTCCCGCTCGACTGTGGCTGCCACGCTGTATTACGAGCATGAAAAACTGAATGCCCGTGTCAGTTTAGCCAAACGCGACAAGTACTTAACCACTGCCATCGGCCGTGAAAACAACGACATGGAAGGCACTAATGCCACCACCAACGTCGATGCGTCGATGAGTTATGCCTTCACTGAGCAATGGAAAGTCAGCTTTGAAGCGCTGAACCTGACCAACGAAGTGGACGACCAGTGGGTCGACAGCGCCGGTGACCGCCTGACTTATTACCACGAGACAGGCCGCCAGTATTACCTCGGCGTGCAATACAAATATTGATGCTTGACTGACATGTTGTAAGGGGAGCCGGTCAACGCCGGCTCCGGTTTTATCTCCCGGCAAGGAGCAGATCGGCGAGTTCCAACCGATTTGATTTCCTGGATGTTTGCAGCGGGTGCGCCTTGCCCGCTGCCTTTTTTGGACGGTATCGCCTGTGCTGCAGAATTCTGATTTTCATGTTGTTTGTTCTTTTCGCGCCCCGCTGGCTGTGCTGATTACCGCCGCACTGCTTGGCGCCTGCGCCAAACCTACCCCATCTGCGACGACCGTCACGACCGCGGCGCCAGCCGGCCTGGCTGAATTGACCGTCACCAATCCATCAGCCTTCGCCCGGCCGGATTCAGCAGTGACGGTGGCCTTCGCCGATTTAGGCGTCGTCGGCATTCCGGGGTCGTTATCGGTCTGGGCAGGTGCGCGCGAAGTGCCGAGCCAGCTCATCGACAGCGACGGTAATGGCAGCCTCGACAGCCTGCTGGCGATGGCGGATTTTGCTGCCGGCGAACAGCAACAATGGCAGGTCAAACCCATTCCGGCCCAAGCCAGCGTCAAACGTACCGCTGCGGAAATTTCGCAAAAAACCGGTGGGCAGTGGCAAGGTAAAGTCTATCAAGGCGGCACTTTTGAGAACGTGCAAAGCCTGACGCCGCCACCGCAATATACTGATCATTCTGAATTTATCCGCTACGAAGGCCCGGGCATTGAGTCGGACCGCGTGGCGTATCGCATTTACCTCGACTGGCGCAATGGCTTTGACATTTTTGGCAATATTACCGGCAGCCCGGTGCTGCATCAGGTCGGTTTGGATGGCTATAGCTCGTATCACAATATGCAGCCCTGGGGCCTGGATTTACTCAAAGTCGGCAAGTCTTTAGGTGCCGGTGGTTTTGGTTATTGGGACGGCAGTGCAGCGCAAGGCGTGTCGGTGCTCAAAGGCCACAGCGCGACTATTCACCAGTCCGGCCCGTTGTTTTCATCGCTCAGCATTGATTATCACGACTGGCAAATCGCCGGCCGCACGCTGGATGTACGTGCCCACCTGAGCATGCAGGCGGGCAGCCGTTTGCTGCGCAATCAGCTGGAATTAGCAGCGCCAGCAGGCAACGCCGCGCCTTTGGATAATCTGGCAATTGGTCTGGTGAAACACGCCGGAACCGAGCTGCTGCAAGGCACGCTGGAAGTGTCCGGTCATCAGTACACCTACCTCGCGACTTATGGCAAACAAAGCCTGAACAATGATTTGCTGGGGATGGCGGTGATCTTCAAACGCGGCAAACTGCAAAAGCTGACCGCCGATGCCAACAGCCATGTCGCGGTGATGGAGTTAACCGGCTTAGCGCCTGCCAAAGTTGGTGGCATCAATTCGGCACGCAAACTGGATTATCATCTGCTGGCCGCCTGGCAAGGCGAGAAAAACGGCATCACGAATCAGGCTGATTTTGTCAGCTATTTACAGCAACAGCTGGAAATTCTGGACCGGCCGATCCGCGTCAAAATCAGCAATGCAGCGACAAAAGCGGCCGTCAGTCAGCCACTCACGGCGCAGCAGGCGCTTTACTGGAGCCAGCAACTGGCCGATGCCGGTTTAAAACTGCAGGCCCCGCATTATGTCTGGGGCGGCTGGGATTTTGAGCGCGAGCGCCCCACCACTTTTGAATACACCACCGGCCTGCTGTTGCAGGCCTTTGACGACTTGCATCAGCTCGCACCAAACCCGGCCTATAAAACAGCGATGCTGAATATGGCCGACTCTTTTGTCGCCGCCGATGGCAGTATTCACAGCTATCAGCGCGAAAAATTTAATATCGACAGCATTAACAGCGGCAATGTGCTGCTGCGTGCTTATGAGCAAACCGGTGAAGTCAAATACCAAAAAGCCACTGCCTTGTTACGCGACCAGCTCAAAGATCACCCGAAAACCAGCAATGGCGCCTTCTGGCACAAAAAAATCTACCCGCATCAGGTCTGGCTGGACGGCGTCTACATGGGCATCCCTTTTTTGGCGCATCACAACCAGCTGTTCAACAACGGCCAGGGGTTAGAAGAAGCGGTACATGAATTTGTTGCGGTGCGCGATAAACTGCGTGACCCGGTAACCGGTTTGTATTTCCATGGCTGGGATGAGCAAAAACAACAAGTCTGGGCCAATAAAACCACCGGCCTGTCGCCGGAATTCTGGAGCCGTGGCATCGGCTGGTTAGCGATGGCAGTGGTCGATACGCTCGATTTTATTCCGCGCGAGCGCAGCGATTTACGCGCGCCACTGGAGCAGATGGCCCGTGAACTGGCGGTGGCGTTAAAAGCCCACGTCGACCCGGCCTCACAGGTCTGGTATCAAATTCCAAATAAACCCGGCACGCCTGGCAATTATCTGGAATCAAGCGCCAGCAGTATGTTTGTCTATTTTTATGCCAAAGCACTGAATCAGGGCCTGATCGACAACAGCTACCGCGACTTTACACTGCAGGCGTATCAGGGACTGCTGAACCAGTTTGTGCTGGTCGACGCCAACGGCACTGCGCATCTGACCCAGATGGTGCAAGTCGCCGGCCTCGGTTTTGGCCGCGACGGCAGCTACGACTACTACCAGAATGAGCCGGTGATCCGCAACGATGCCAAAGGCGTCGGTCCATTTATCATGGCCGGGGTGCAGGTTGCGCGTCTGCTGCAATAAGGTTTTGCTTTGGGTTTTAGCCTGGTGCTGCGCGCTGCTGTTTGTCAGTAGTGCTGCCGCGGCAGACGTTACAGCTAAAGCGCCAGTGGCGGCGGACATAGACCAGCCACCGCTGTGGCGTCAGGTTGCCCCGACCGCCACACCCAATAGCTTCCACACCATTCAGGCGGCACTCGATAGTTTGCCGACCACTGGACCAGATGCAAAGCGCTGGGCCGTCATCCGTATTGCGCCTGGGCTTTATCGCGAAAAACTGTTCTTAAAGCGGGATAAAGTGGTGCTGGCCGGCAGTGGCTTAAGCCAGACCGTTATCCAATACCCGATACTTCGGCAGCATTTTCTGGCCAACCGCAACAGCAGCGCCCTGCCCTCTGGCAAAGATTTAGAAAAAGACTGGGGCGCAGCGGTGGTCAATATCGCCGCCAGTGATATTCAGTTGCTGGATTTAGCTGTGCACAACAGCTACGCGCTGGAAAACCCGCAGGATCCGGCCCGGTTTGAACATCAGTTCGCCGTGCGCAGTTTTGCCAAAGCCACTCGCATCATCACCGACCAAAGCCAGTTTGCCAGCAACGGCGCCGATACCATGAGCCTGTGGAACAAACAAAACGGCATGTATTTGCACCGCCAGAGTTTTTTCAGCGGCCGGGTCGACCTGCTGTGCCCGCGTGGCAGCGCGCTGGTGCTCGACAGCGATTTTGTTAACTACAACCAGGCAGCCACGCTGTGGCACGACGGCGAGCTGTCGCCCGAGCAACAGCTGGTGGTGCTAAATTCGCGTTTTCACGGCGTCAGCGGCTTTCAGCTCGGTCGGCGTCATTACGATGGCCAGTTTGTGCTGCGCGGCAACCAATTCAGCAGCGCATTGGCAAACCAGCCAATCTTCCGCCGCACTTACCCCGACGAGCCACAGCGCGACCAGCCGAACCGTTATGGCGACCGTAATTTCTATTTGCAGAATCAAATTCAAAACCAAAGCCCGGCATATCCCTGGCTAGCCGACAATTTCAACGCTGAGCAAGCAACAGCCTACGCCGATGCGCAAAGCGCCAGCATGACGCTGTTCGGTGCCCGCTGGCAGCCACTGGCCGAACTGGCCCGCAGCCGGCAATGGCTCAGCAACAAATAAACAATCACTTGGGTACGGACTTACGAAACGCCGCTGCTTTTAACCCAACAACCGGATGACCCCAATGACCAAATTCGCTACTGTATGTTTTTTCCTGATGGGACTTTTGATGCTGCCTACTCCAACCCAAGCCACCGGCATTCCAACCGGCACCAGCACGTCGATACCGGCGCCGCGCCTGCATCTGGTTGGCGATTCCACTATGGGCGACAAACCTAATCTGAATTATCCCGAACGCGGCTGGGGCCAGCTGCTGCGCGCTTTTATGTTGCCGGAACTGTCGATCATCAATCACGCCGCCAATGGCCGCAGCACGCTGCGTTTTCTCAACGAAGGCCGCTGGCAATTGCTGGTCAGTGATTTAAGCGCAGGCGATTATGTGCTGATCCAGTTTGGCCACAATGACCAGAAACAAGACGACCCGGCGCGTTACGCCGCAGTGGACTCCACCTACCCGCAACTGCTGCGCCGTTTTATCAGCGAAGTGCGCAGCAAAGGCGCGATACCCATGCTGGCCACCTCGATTTGCCGCCGTAGTTTTAACGACAAAGGCGAACTGGAAAACAATCTGGCCGACTACGCCGCAGCTGCCCGCAAAGTCGCCGCCAGTGAAAAAGTTGAGTTGTTTGATTTAAACACGCAAAGCTGCGCCGACTTAACCCGCTTCGGCCCCACCAACAGCCAAGCCTATTTCATCCAGGTCCCCGCCGGGCTGTACCAACAATTCCCGGACGGCAAAATCGACAACACGCATTTATCGGTGCAAGGCGCCAGCTGGATAGCCCAGCTGTTTGTGCGGGATTTAAAAACGCGGCAACACCCGCTGGCTCAATTTGCCTGGCGGGAACTGTTATAAACTATTGATTTATTTATATATTGACTGGGTGTGGCGCCAACAAACCCAACAACGCCACCACTGCGTTCGCCCGTTCGCGCCGTGGCTGCCGCTGCCGGGTTCGCGCAAATCCAGCCCCTGACGTGATTCATTCAATTCCACCATTGAGGCGCTCGCATGCAGATTTTCGGTGGTAGCGACGCTTGACCAAAACGCTATTTCACACATTTCTTGTTTGCATAATCAAAGCTACCGCCAGAATCCAGGCATTGGTCAACCTTAATAAATTCGTAGAGCTGAAAACCTAGAATCACTGCAGCCAGCCAAAAAATAAAGCCGACCGCAAAGGCTAAAAATCCATCAGGATCTACATTTGATTTGAATGGTTTACAGATTAAATAACCGGTTCCTTTACAGAGAAACTCGACTAATACTTCGTTTAATATTCTAAAAAGAAATCGACCAACGACTTCAAGTAAATCGCCCACTACATCTAAAGCCATATGCAGATTACTTCCTTGTTTATATGACGCCGTGTTCATGCACACTGCAGCTTTCATCGCGTTTTTGCAAAAAATGCAGCCGGCGTCAGTCCGCGCCGCAGCGCTAAATGCTGGTGACCACTCAGAAGAGTGGCGAATGCGTCAGATTATCCATGGAAAAACTCTTAAAGTGGTATAGCGGAAAATTCCGGCATTTATCGTAACTGGCGCCGTTAAAAACTGATTTTTAAAGTGTTTCAATTCATTTTCCGGCGCGACGACCGTACAGCGCACAATCCACGGATATCCAAACGAATCTAATCACAACATCTCACACTGTTGGTTGTTCAAGATGCTCTCGCCGCAGCGCAATCTGTGCCAGCAAACCTTTGGCAGGAAACATCAGCAGGATCTCTAAAACTGCGCAACCAGGGCTTGCCCGCAATAGCCGTTGCCGCGACACGTTAACAGGCCGACGAGTAACGGTTGTCCGGGTTCACAGGATAAATACTCGAGGTTAGAGCCCCAAGGCAATAACAAACTCTGCCGCTCTGGGGCTTGTACTTGTAAACGCGAATAAGTTTTACCCAAGAACTGCTCAGTTTGTATGGTCAATACCGCGGCTGGACACTTAGTTGTGAGTGGCTGCACCGCGGCTGCCGCCAACGAATGCTTACCGGGAGTGGCGGGGCTGGGTGCCATAATCGCAGCGTTTAATGATTTGATATGATTGACATATTCCATTGTGAACGACTTCGTCACCGGCGTTGGCGCTTGTGACTTTTTCAACTTCAGCTGAGACTGATAGTGCCCGCGATCATCTTTTTCGAACTCCACTTGAATTGCAGCGACCCGTTGACTGGCCGCTGCGACTTTGTGCAGTGCAATGCCGTCAGCCTGATAGGCAAAATAGTTGCTGTCATGAGCCGGCCGTACCCCTATTGCATAATTTGTTGCGGTAGATTTTTCCCTGCCAACCACTACGCCGGATGGTACTTGCACTATGCTGTCGCGTTGCAAACGCACAGCACTGGATAAATTTAAATAGATGTATTCGCGCCACCATTCCGACTCGTATAAAACGTCAGTGAGCTGCGCTAAAAAACGGATCGCGGCCGAATCCGGTTTTGCCTCAGGCTGACTTTCCTGAACCAAGGCTATGGCTTGCATCAAATGGCCAGCCGTTGCGAGTTCCAATGCTGTAAAGACTAACGGAGCGGGTACCCTCTGATATTGCCATTCCTCATTTGCTTGAAACTCACTGACTCTTTTGCTGAATTCGCTTGCACTCAACGCGGGCTGACTTAATGACCCAGTGTCGATTTCATAGTGATCGCCAACTGGTTGCCACACGGATGGCCGTGCATACGACGACGAAAACGAACCGAATTTATAGGCATAACTCCAATCTGCCATGCCTGCCAGCTCTAGAGGGGCGTCGGTATCAAGGTTACGAAATGTCACACCATCACTATGCTTTGCATCGAACACTTGCACTTCGCGAACGGTTGTCCCGAGCTGCAGCAGATAGACTGTCCGACAACAATGCGCACCACCACTCCAGCTCGACAATACGAGATCAGGAATCCCATCTCCGGTTTGGTCAGTAATTTGGTAGTCGTTGTCCTCAGCTGTACCCACGGTTAAATGCATTTCACAACGTTGATACAGCTCTTGTCCATCTTTGAGCACCCGGACACAGGACTCCGGCTCAGTTGCGTTTTCCGGTGCGACGGCACTGCGCGTCTGCAACAACACTTGATATTCACCCGCATGCCATTGCCCATCAGCCGCAGCAACGACGGCAGTAAAAGTGCAGCTAAACGCCAGCAATACCCAACGTAACATCCTGATTATCCTTGTCTGTTTTGCTCAATGTCGGCCGGTATGTTACATAAAGGCAACAACAGCTACCATCAATGATTTCAAGACAAATCCAGTTGCCATTTTTACCGGCCAGCAGCCAAACAGCTACGATCAATTGAGGAAAAACCTTGGACATGCAGCGCTGATAAAATCACAGCCATCGCTAACGGCGTAAGAACCGACTGACCAGCTCCATCGCGCCAACAGAAGCTAGATTTCTCTTTGGCTACGACAGCAAAAGCCGGCACAGTTTGGTCCAAGAAATTGCGTTGTTCCCTATACGTACGGCTGCGCTGCTACATGACCGAACTGATTGAAATCGAACACTTCCGACACCAATCGGCAGCTATAGGAAACACCTTGTTACCGCAGCTTGGTTTATCTGCGCGGTGCCAATCATTATGATAAAAACACATGTGATGTGGCGGCCAAACAGCTGTGGTGAATAGCCACGGCATTTTCTGAATACCACCAACTCAATCAACCAGGCCGGCCAGACCGGCGCAGAGAGCTGCGATGCAACTGTACGGCAAACCTACTTCGATTAACGTGCGCAAAGTGTTGTGGACTTTGGCAGAGCTGGACATCAACGCTGAACTCATCCCCTGTGGTAGCGGCTTTGCCCCCATTGATACGGCGGAATTCCGCCAGCTCAACCCCAATGTCTTAGTGCCGGTGTTGCAGGATGGCGATTTTGTGTTGTGGGAATCCAACAGCATTTGCCGTTATCTGGTGCGAAAAAGCGGTCATCCGACGCTACTTGGCAGCAATCTCCAGCAAATGGCTAAAGTTGAACAATGGATGGACTGGCAGGCCTGCGAACTGAACCCGGCCTGGCGTTATGCCTTTATGGCACTGGTGCGCCAGCACCCGGATTTTAGTGACCCAGCGGCGATCACCCAAAGCGCACAGCAGTGGCAGCAGAAACTACAAATCCTTGATGCTGAACTGGCCAAAACCGGCGCTTATATCTGCGGGAACGATTTCACGCTGGCTGATATTGTGCTGGGGCTCTCGTTGAACCGTTGGTTGCAAACACCGCTGTCCGACCGGCTGGAACTGCCTCATTTAGCGGCCTATCAGCAAAGGCTGGCTCAGCGCCCGGCGGCGCAGCAGTTCTGTTTTAATGGCGTGGCCTGACGCCACGGCCTGCGCCAGTCTTAGCAAGGACTCAACCGGATCCAGCTTTGTGGCGCGATGCCTATCCGCGTGGCTTCGGCATAAAATTCCTGACACTGGGTTTTATCCGGATTAGAGCTGCGCGCCAGGATCCAGCCGTAGGTTAAATCCGGCCCGACAATCAGCGCCATGCTGTAATCCGGCGCCAGTTTGACGATGTTATACGCGCCATAAAAAGGCCCGAAAAACGACACTTTTAACCGGCCCTGATCGACAGGGCCGTTCATTTTGGCCAGGCCTTCCGCTTCTTCCCATTCGTTGTCCTCGGCAGAAAAACCGCGGTTCAGTACTTTCACCGTGCCATCCGGGTTCAGGCTGTAATTGGCGGTGACTTGCGTCAGACCACGTTCAAACGAATGGTCGAGCCGGGCTATTTCGTGCCACTCGCCTAAATATCGGTTCAGTTCAAACGGTTGTACCGGCGTCAGGCCCTCGGGGATGCCGGTACAGCTGGTCAGCAGCAATGTGGTGGCCAATAGGCTAGCTTTTAGTAGGTTACGCATTGTCAATTTATCCATCAGATCAGAGTTATCCCAGCAGTACGCGCCTGCAACGGTTTTGTCTCAGTGCTGGCGCACATTGGATTCGGAAAGTAAATAACAGCCGGCATTTCTCAAACACATATTTAATGGCGCTTATTACTCAGTCCAATACCAGCTGGTGACGTTATAGCGATAGTGCCCGGGCAAAGCGCTGCTGACGGCGTTTACCCAATGCTCAGCGCCCGGCGACGCAGGGTCAAACAACACACAGCGATTAAACAGCGGCGCTATCGCCACCGGACTGTTGCCATCGGCGGCGAACATCAGCTCACCACCGGCGCCGCTCTGCCAGTCTTCATTTAAATACAACAACATACAGACTTCCCGCCCGGGCGAATCATCAGCGTGCAGATTGACAAAATCAGCCGCGCTTAAGCGAAAGTAATTGGTATTCAGCGTTGGCTTCGCCACATGAATATCAGTCAGTTGGACGCGGAAAATACGCGATAACAACGCCAGAAAGGTCTCACTGCGCAAAAACTGCAGAAACGCCAACGCCAGTTGTTCGGCATCATCGCCCTGCGCCGCAGAGCTGCGCTGCCACAGATCGCGCTGCACAAAACGCTCGGCCTGCGGGGTTTGTTGCCACTGCGCGGCATCGACATAAAGCGCCGCATAACTGTGTTGCTGGGTTTGCCAATGCGAACTGCGCTGTAACACCCGGCTCACCGCCTGCAATTTTTGCGGATCAAACAGGTTATCGAGCACCAGATGGCGCGGACAACTGTGTTTTAATTGCTGGCGATAACCGCGCACAGCCTCAGCACTGATTTGCTGTTCATTTAGCCACATCGACGCCAGCCATATCGAAAGCACTCAGCATTAACACAATAAACTTTCCTCAATCTTTTCATAATGATCAGCACTGTTGATCAACGCATGCGCCGTCAACCCGGGCACGCCATACACAGTGCTGCGACAATCAAAGCGCTGTCGGATCGCCTGCAGCAATAAATCAAAATCGCCATCACCCGACAGCAAGACAATTTCATCAACGTTTTCCGCCTGCTGCAACACATCAATCGTGATCCCGACATCCCAGTCGCCTTTGGCACTGCCGTCGGCGCGCTGAATAAACGGCTTTAACTTGACCTGAAAACCGATATGGCGCAGCGCGTCCTGGAACTTGCGTTGCTGGTCATCGGCGCGGTCAATCGCATAGGCGGTGGCCTGTACAATGTCACCCTGATGCAGCAATTGTTGCCAGAAGCGGCGGTAGTTAAACTGCCGGCCATACGCCTGGCGGCAGGTGTAATAGATGTTTTGCACATCAACAAACACAGCGATTTTTTTCATCGGATTTTGCCGTAAAAGGCTGGGATGGGCACTATAGCACCATCGATGACCGAGGTTGCAGCAAAGGGTCTGAATGCGATGTGCATTTGTTGCAATCCCTTACATTTTCTGACTGGCAGTTTGTAGAAAAACGCTCTAAAACTAAGCACTTACCCGCAACTCACGCATGGATTGCCATGTCCGCTATACAAGGATTTTGCCGTGGATCATCAACCGATTAGCTGGCGCCGCATCGCCGCCTTTATGCTCATTGCAACAGTGCTGGCCAATATCTTCCGCTTTGACCTACTGGGCCACAAAGCGATGCTGACTGCGTTACCGGGCTGGCTTGCGGTATTGCTCTCGGTCATTGCCGAAGGCGCCGGTATTTTGCTTGCTGCGCTCATCGCCCGGCACTTTCTCGGCAAGGTGCGCCCGGTCCCGCTGCAGTTATTGGGCAATCTACCTTGGATCCCGCTCACGATGTCAGCTATTGCCCTGCTGCTACTGTCTGTCGTGGGTGTGAACAATAGTTATGGCATGGACCCACATGGGTACGGTCTGGTGGCCGCCGCCGGTACTTTGTTGTACTGCATCATGGAAGAATACGGTTGGCGTGGCTATCTGCAAACTGAGCTGGCACCGCTGGCCAACGGCCTGAAGTATGGTGTGGTTGGTTTTTGCTGGTATCTGTGGCACCTGACCTTTTTAACCAGCGCCAGCCTTGGTGATAACTTATTTTTTCTCGGTATGATGATTTTAGGCAGCTGGGGGATCGGCCAGGTTGCCGAAGCGACCAAGTCTATTCTGACCTGCGCCTGCTTTCACCTGATTATTCAGATCATGATGTTTAATGCATTGATCCGCAATGGGATTAGTTTGCAGGAGAAAATCATTATCCTGTCGATTGCGGCGGTCAGCTATTTCTGGCTGGTCAAAAAATGGGAGCGTCATCAGGCGCTGCTCGCCAAAGCACAACCTGAAAACGAAAGGGCTGCAACGAACTAAAGCCGCACTGTGGCTGGGGCGAGCATTTTGCCAAGCGGAGTCGGTTTAACCAGCAGATGGAAGCTCAGTAAGCAACCGCTGAGCGTCACCAGCACTGCGACCAGATACTTCACCCCTGCCGTCCACGGCAAATCGGTCATGCCAAACTGCACCAGAAACAGCAATGGAATGTGGACCAGGTAGACCCAATAACTGACGCCGGACAAATACCGCAACAGCGGATTACTGCGGTTCAAATAACGTTTGGCATATAACAATGCCGCCAGCGTCCAGCACAATGCGCCACTGGCTTCGCAGAATATCACGACCAGCTTGGTCCAGCCTTGCGGCTGCTGTGCCCGTAAATCCGCCGGCAACAACTGATAAAACACCGCATAGCTGAGCGTCCCCAGCCCAAGCAAAACACGCCGGTCCGCGCTATAACGTGCCAATGCATCGCCATGACGAAACATCACATAACCGCAGGCAAAAAACAGCCCGTAAAACCATAAAGCCCATAGCGCGGGGAAGATCCATTCCGGCGCCGGCACAGGCGCTGGCACCAGAGAGAGCGGCGGCAGCATGCACAGCACAAGCAGCAATAACAATAACCGGGGTGGCAAGGCCAATAAACGGGCCTGCAGCGCGTCGCTCAGCAAGGTGCGGGCGCAATAAGTCAAAATATACAAAGACAGCAGATGATATAAAAACCACAGATGCATAGTACTGAACGGCAGCTCGGCAGGTGACCCGGCGCTTAACATCGGTTTGATCAGCTGCATCAACGCGGACGGCTGCGAGACATAAGCCAAACCGAACTGCAACACACCGTGCATCGCCAGCGTCAATAGCGGTAAAAACAGCAGTAAAGGCAAGGCCACCCGCAGCAGACGGTTTTTCGCAAAGGCCATACCGCCGGCTTTTTGCCACAGTAGCGCGGTAAAAAAGCCAGCTATACAGAAAAACAGCGGCATGCGAAACAAGTGGCTAGCCCAGGCGAAAACATCAAACAGCGCGTGTTGCTGTGGATCGGCGCTAAGCCAAAAGCCCTGCGCCATCGGGCTATACGCCAAGGCCGCATGGAACAACACACCAGCCAGCATGGCAAAAGCGCGCAGATTGTCCAAATAATCAAAGCGGCCGGGACTTTGTTGCATCATCGTCGCTCCATTCGCTGACGCTGTTTTGGTATGCGCCGGCGCTATTTGAAAAAGCCGGTGTTACAAAAAGCTGGTTTTGCGACGCTGCAGTAAAGCTGTTGCCAGTAACACCAGTACAATCAGCCCGACACCCGCCGCTAACAGCAGCAAAGACGTGCTGTTCCAGCTCGCCGTCGGCGCTTCCAACGTCAGGTGGATAGCCGGCATTCGCATCAACCAGATGATAAAACCGTTCAGTAGCAAATTGGTCACTATCATCACAGCCGTGGTGTAGCCTTCGGAATAGGTCAGTAAAGCTGTTGCCAGATAGCTGCAATACGACAGCAAAATAAACACACTAACCAACACCACCAGCGGGATCACGCCGTTGTACACTGGTGAACTGACAATCACCAGCAGCATCCCGGCCACCAACAATAGCCAAGGCACCAGATATAAAACCAGATTGGCGCCCAGTTTGGCCCAGGCATAATCCTGCGCCGTTACCGGTAAACTCATCATAAAAGTTAAGGTCTGGTCTTTCTTTTCATTGACCACCAGCTCAATCGCCGAACGTACGCCTATCACAATCATTAGCGTAATCATCAGGATAGCGCCGGTATTAAACAGCAGCGGCGTCGCCATGCCCATCAGACCGATAATCAGCACACCACCCGCCAGATAAGCGGCCAGTGATTTTTTCATCAGTTGCCAGTCCTTCAGGATCAGCAATTTAATCATCTGCGAATTGCTAAATGTGTGGGTCATCTGAACTCTTCCTATCTGCTGCGTTTGACGTTAGCGACGAAAATTTCTTCCAGCGACATGCGGTGCTGTTCCAGCACCTGAAAACCGGCCTGTGCGAGCTGCGCAACAAAGCCGGCACTGTTTTGGTCGGTGATCACTTCGGCCAGCTGACCGTGTCGCTTGATACTGACCGCGCCGGCAACGGACATTGTTGCATCGGCGTTGGCGTTAGCCGGCAACTGGCATCTGAACCGGCTCCAGCTGTCTAAATAGGTTTCTTTATCCTGCAACGCCAATAACTTACCGCGATCTAAAAAGGCGATTTGATCTGAGAGTTTTTCAATGTCGTGGGTATTGTGCGACGAGAACAACACACTGCGCTCATCGTCGCGCAGGATCTCTGCCAGCTCGCTAATCACTTCGTCGCGCGCCACCGGATCTAACCCAGTGGTGGGTTCATCCAGCACCAGCAGTTTCGGCCGTCTGGCCAGCACTAACAACAAACAAGCTTTGACGCGTTGGCCATGCGACAAGCCTTTGATTTTCTGCTCGCCAATCAGCTCAAAGCGTTGCAGTAACTCTTTGGCGTAGGCTGGGTCAAACTGCGGATACACACTGCGGATAAAATCCATATGCCATTGTAAAGTCTGGCTTTTATATAAGCGCATATCGTCTGAGGCAAAACCGATGTCGTATTTCGCCTGCACTTGCTGTGCCGGCAGCTGATACCCCAGCACATTGATTTGCCCGGCATCCGGTTTCACCAGCCCCATCAGCATCCGGATGGTGGTGGATTTCCCGGCACCATTGACACCAACCAGGCCCATCACCTGCCCCTTCGGCAAGGATAAGCTGATGTTTTCCATCACAAAATGCGGATAGCGGATGCTGATATCGCGCATTTCAAAAGCAAATTGTTGCATGCTGTTATCCTTCTTGGTTGGCGGCTAACCGGCCGGGGCGGCTGTGTTTATTGCTATGTGTGCTGCGCCAGTTGCTGTTCCAGCCGCGCGAACAGTTCGGCGTCACTGAGCTGCAGTTGTCGCGCAACCGCTACCGCCGCACTTAAGAGCTGCGCCAACTCTTGTTGTTGCAGCTGTTGTTGCAGATCCGGCTGCGCCGAAACAAACGAACCCCGGCCGGCATGTGTCACTATCACGCCGGCCTGCTCCAAATCGGCGTAAGCACGTTTGACCGTGATCACACTCACCTGCGTATCCGCCGCTAATTCACGGATAGATGGCAACGCCATCTGCGCCGGCCAGTCGCCCAGCAGTACTTTGCTGGTGATTTGCTCCACAATTTGCAGGTACATCGGTTTCTTGTCCGTCGCGGACAGAAACAAGCCATAGGTCATGCGTTTCCCTCAATGCAGGCGTGACTGTGCATATCCGTATATACACAGTATATATACAGATATACACAGTCAAGTATTTTTAACCGGGTACTGGCGACGTCAAAGTCGCAGTGAATATCAGTGAGGCGCGAACTGGCGAAAACTCAGTTCAGACAGCATTTTTTGTATTTTTTGCCGCTGCCGCAGGGGCAGGCATCATTACGACCGATCTGACCTTTTGGGCTGGTCGCAGGAGCGGTACTCAACGCAGTCGCCGGATCAGCGGTTGCTTCTGCACTGTTTGCTTCTGCACTGGTTGCTTCTGGACTGGGTGGCTGAAATGCCAGCCAATGTTGTAATGACATCACATCAAAGCTTTGGCGGACCAAACCGGACGCCAGCGGTTTTTCAGGATCAGCCAACTGCCAGCGGCTGATTTCCCGGCTGCGGATCACCTCGGTATCGATTTTGTTCTGCCGCAGCAGCAGCTCAAACGCTGGTTTGAAATGTTGCAGACCAAAACTGATACACCAGATCGCCATTTCGGCCAGCACAAATTTCTGGCCGTGTCGGGCAGCGACGTTAATCACTTGCTGTAATAACGCGCGCAGCTCTGCAGTGTCGACGCTTTGGCCTTGTTGCTCGGCCAGCTCCAGCTGCGCGAACAACGCCGCGAGCGCTGCGGCCTTGACGTAAATCCCGGCTTTTTCACTGATCAGCAGTTGTTGCAGCGGCGCTTGCTGACCAGCCGACAACACAAACAACATCGTCGCCAGATCTTCGGTCATGGCGTCGCCTAAGGTGTATTCAAGATCCGACCCCAAGCCGTCATTGGTATCGACCCACTGCATAAACGCCGGGGCCTGGGTCAAATCCGCCACATCAGCGAGCAGCATCACGCCGTAAAACAATAATTGATATTCGTCATCGGCCAATTCTTCATCCGCCTGCATCCGTTGCATCAGCACGGCGATATGCGGCCAGAACTCAGCCCAATGACTTTTTGCGGCCAGCAAGGCCTCAACCGGAAACAACAACTGTTCAGTATCTTCCGACACCTGTTGTTCGGTACTTAACCGCAATAAAATCTGGTCCAACGTTAAAGTTGCAGTCACAACACGGCTCCTCAGCCTGTATCCAATGGCCGGCAGTCTAACAGTTGCCGCGGTACTGTGACACATACCGCGGCAGACAAACGGCTTGTAGCGCCGAGACTATTTCAGGTTTTCCAGCACTTGATACGCCAACTTAACCCGCTCTGCATTCGGGTAACGTTTGTTGGTGAGCAACACGATACCGACCTGCCGCGACGGAATAAAAGCCGCGTAGGCGCCGAAACCGCCAGTGGCGCCGGTTTTATGTACCCAGCTGTTCGCCGCAGCCGGTGGTGCCAGCAACGTAGCGGCGCTGCCCTCGACAAAGCTTGGGTCTGTCATCGCAGCCAAAGCGGATAATTGGACTGGGTAATCGAGCATCTCCCAACCGAGGCCCTGATACATCTGCCCGGCTTTAGCATAACGTTGCTGCGCACGGGCGATACCCGCTTGCAACACCTGGTCTTTTACTTGTTCCGGTTTCAGGTTGACCTGCAGCCAGGTTGCAATATCCCGTACACTGGCTTTAGCGCCACCGGCTTCGTCCAGCAACACGCCAGTGCCAATCCGCACCGGTTTGCCTTCTTTATAGCCCCAGGCATATTGTGCCTGTGCCGCCGCGGGCACCTGCAGATAAGTGCTTGGCATCTTCAGCGTGTTCGTCATCTGCTGAAAGACTTCGGCGTAGCCTTTGCCGCCGGCAGCCACCGCCAGATGTGCAAATAAACCGATACTGCTGTTGGCGTAGACGCGTTGTGTACCCGGTGCATATTCCGGCTGCCACTGCTGGTAATAGCTCAGCAAACTGGCTTTATCGATGACGCTGTCTGGCATAAACAGCGGCAGACCACCGGCGGTATAAGTGGCGAGGTGTTGCATGTTGATCGGCTGCCATTGTTTGGCGGTCAGCGCCGGCCAATGTTTAGCGACTGGATCAGTCAGCTTGATCTCACCGCGTTCCAGCGCCATAGCGCCAATCACACCGGCGAAAGTTTTGCTGATAGAGCCCAGTTCAAACAGCGTATCCGGCGTCACCGCTTTGTTGGCGGCGAGGTCGGCTTTGCCAAAACTGTAGTAAAACGTTTTGCCTTGCCACAACACCGCAACGGCCATGCCGGGGATTTGCTGTTGTTGCATCAGTTGTGTCACTTGCTGGCTGACGGCGGTTTTTAATGCTGCTTCGTCGGCAATAGTGGTGGTTTGTGCCAGCACCGGACCGGTACTAAACAGGGCACAGGTCAGTGCTATCAATGATTTGCGGTAATGCATGTAAATTCCTTGGCTGATAAGTTGGCGAAAATAGGTTGGCCGGCGACAGTTAGCTTGCGCCAGTTGACTTCGCTGGACAAACGGTTAATTTGCATATCAGCTGTTAGAAAAACTTACAGAAAGGCGCAACAAGCCGATGACCCGACGTTATATCCCGCTGAAATCGCTACGCGCTTTTGAAGCCGCCGCCCGGCATTTAAGTTTTACCCACGCCGCCATCGAGCTGAATGTGACGCATTCGGCGGTTAGCCAACAGGTAAAATTGCTGGAAGATCAACTGAATTGCCCGCTGTTTTTGCGCATTCCACGTGGGTTGGCACTGACGCCGGAAGGTGAAACATTGCTGCCGGTGCTGAATGAATCTTTTGACCGCATTGCACAGCTGTTAGATTATTTTGCCGGTCGCAAAGTGCAGGAAAAGCTAAAAATCGGCGTGGTCGGTACTTTTGCCACCGGTTTTTTGTTGCCGCGCCTCAGCGCGTTTTATCAGAAATTTCCGCATATCGAACTGCAGATCTCCACCAATAACAACAGAGTCGATGTGGCCGCTGAAGGGCTCGACTATGCCATCCGCTTTGGCAGCGGCGCCTGGCACGGCACGGCGGCTTTGTATCTATGTGACAGCCCGCTGACGCCGCTATGCACGCCTGAACTGGCCGCGCAACTGCAGCACCCGACTGACCTGTTGAACTTCACGCTGCTGCGCTCGTACCGGCGCGACGAATGGACCGCCTGGCTGCAACAAGCCGGCGGGCCGCAGCTGCCGCCAACCCATCCGGTCATCGTATTTGATTCCAGTGTGACGATGCTGGAAGCTGCACAAACCGGTATTGGCGTGGCGATGGCTCCAGCAAGAATGTTCAGTCATTTGCTGCGATCTGGCAGAATTCAGCGGCCATTCTGCAGCGAAATCAGCTTTGGCAGTTATTGGCTAACCCGGCTGCAATCCAAGCCAGAAACCAGCGCGATGCGTGAATTTGCGCAGTGGCTCAGTGCTGAGTTGGTGGCGAATACCGATCTGAATAACAGCGCAGAAATGCAAAAAACAACCACAGGTTCAAGCCTATGACCAAGCCACAGCGTACCGTCACCGTCCTGCCCTATCAGGATCACTGGCCACTGGCTTTTGCTAACGAGCAGGCGGCCCTGTTGAAAGTTCTCGGTTCAACCGCGCTGGCGCTGCATCATATCGGCAGCACCGCAGTGCCCGGCCTCGCTGCTAAACCTATTTTGGATTTGCTGCTGGAAGTGACAGACCTCGCTGCACTGGATCAGCAGACGGCAGCTCTGGCAGCGCTGGGCTATATCGCTAAAGGCGAAAATGGCATTGCAGGGCGGCGTTATTTTTATAAAAACAGCGCTGAACACCCGCAGCAACGCAGCCATCATTTGCACGCCTTTGTCCGCGGCGCTCCGCAAATCCGCCAACATTTGGCCCTGCGCGATTACCTGCGGCAACACCCGGTCGCTGTCGCAGACTATGCCGCACTCAAACAGGCACTTGCCCAACAATTCCCGCATGACACTCAGCGTTATCAAGCCGGCAAAGACCACTTTATTGCGCAGCTGCTGCAACAGGCTCTTCATACACAGGACCCCTCCAACGGCTACCAAACCAAAGCGGCGGAATTTCGTTATTGGCGGGAGCAATCGTCGATTGGCGTGGCGACTGTGTTGCAGTGGGCGCAGGATTTGCCGGCTGGGGCTGCTGTGCTGGACCTTGGCTGCGGCAGTGGTTTACCACTGGGTAAAGCCTTGTCTGAGCAAGGTTTTTCACTGTTTGGTATCGACGCGGCACCTGCTCTGGCCGCAGCGTATCAGCAGCACTTACCGCAGGCCACCGTGGCCTGTGAAGCGCTGGAAGACTCGGATTTTTTTCAGCGCCAGTTTGCCGGGGTGCTTTGTGTCGGGGTGTTGTTTTTATTGCCGGCAGCTACTCAGCGCCAGCTGTTTGCGAAAGTCGCCGCAGCATTGGCCCCAGACGGTAGGTGGCTATTCAGTGCCCCTGCGCAAATTTGTCGTTGGGTTGATGTGCTGACAGGACAGGAGTCGGTATCACTTGGTGCGGCTTCGTATCAGCAGCTGCTGGAACATGCGGGGCTACAGCTGCAGGCGCAGTATCAGGACGAAGGCGGCAATCATTATTTTGCCGCACAACGCCCTAAAAGAGACGAGACTTAACCGAAGTGGTTAAAACAAACTTTGTTGCCGTCTAAATCGCGGATGTAAGCCCCATAAAACACACCTGGAATACGCTGGCCAGGTGCGCCGTCGCAAGTGGCACCCAACGCGATGGCTTTGTGATACAGCTGATCAACCAGCTCTTTTGAGCCCGGCGCCAGCGCCAGCATCACGCCGTTGCCCGGATGCGGGTCTTCTTTGTTAAATGGCACACAAACCGCCAGCATCGGTTCTTTGTTATTTTTACCGATGAACACAATCCGCTCCATATTAATCAGCCGTTTTGCGCCTAAATCGCCCAGTAAACTGGTATAAAAATCAGCAGCTTGCTGTAGGTCGCGGGTACCGAGTGTGACATAACTAATCATTGTATGCTCCGTCAGAGGAATGAGGTTTTGTTTTGGTAGCAAGGATACGCTGTTACGACGCGATCAGACCAGCGTCAACGATAAAACCGTCGCCATAGCAGAAACATTAGCAATAGCGCCAAGCCGGCGCAAAGTCCCGTCAGCAGCCATAACTGTTGGCCACTTGCAGCCAATTCGGCACGACTGGTGTTCAGTTGTTGCTGCAGGTCGACCAGTTTTAACTCGCGGCTGCGTTGTTCGGCTATTGATAAAGTGCTGCTGAGCTGGGCCTGCGTTTGATGCTGTTCTGCGTCGAACTGGCGCTGCAGCCGCAGGCTTTGCTGTAATGCGTCAAACGCCGCCTGCTGCTGACCCTGCTGCGCCAATAACTGCACCCAGCGTTGTTGCTCAGGCAGATACAGCGCCAGCCGGTGTTGGCTCAGCCAACCGCTGGCGTCGTCAAACTGGGCCTGCGCTTCAGCAAATTGTCCCTGCACCAGCAAGGTCATCGCATGGCGCAACCCACTGATCGCTATCCATTCACGATCGCCGCTTTGCGCTGCCATTTGTTGCAGTTGCCGGCTCAGCGGCAATGCCAGATCGATGTGTGATTGCTGCAGATGCAGCGCCAATAATGCCAGGCCAGCCGGTACTGATCGCTGTTGCCACAACGTCTGATACAAGGCCTGCGCTTGCTGCAGCCGCCCCATAGCCAGCAATATCCCGGCCTGAATCAGCTGTAAGGGCTGCTGTTGGCTAGCATCAGTTTGCAGTGCCAACGCTTTGTGAATACTGCGCAGGGCTTCCGGATATTGGCCCAACACAGTTTGCACTTCGGCTTGTACCGCCAGACTGTCGGCTTCAAGTTGTGGCAACAGATTATCGCGGGCAATGCTGAGCACCAGCGCGACGGCACTAGCGGCGCTGTCAGCAAAGCCGGCGGCCAATGCATCACGCGCATAATCCAGGCCTATCCAGGCATGTAAAGCGGGCGCGTCGCGCTCGGTCAGGCTGTGATAGGCCAGAAAACTAAGCTGGCGCGTATCCATCGACTCACCGGCGTTGAACTTACTGAGCTGCTGGCATTTATAACCAGCCGCACTGCCGGCAAATTCACTGCTGCTGCGGGCTTCGAGCTGTTTCAGCATGACACGGGCACTGTCCAGCGCAGCTTTATCACCTGCCTGCAGCGCGAAACGACAGCGCTGCGCCCACCACAATGCCTGCACCGCCGGCGCCGATATGCCCAGTGCATTCAGTGCTGAAGCGACCTGCTCACGCGCTGCCACCGGCCGCTGCATCGTCAATTGCCAGATCTGCTGCTCGCCGGTCGAGAATGTCAGTTCACGCGGGTATTCCTGCGCGCTGGCACTGACACTCAACAGCGCAACGCAGTAACCAATCCACCGGTTCTTCACATGCCGACTCCGCTTGCCTTCAACGCATCGGCGGCGTTGCTGTGATGCTTTGCAAGCGCCGGACACTGGGGTACCTTGTGGCTTAACTTATCATGCACAGCTGCCACCATAGTGGGTATTTCGTAACAGGATTTGTATGCTGACAGAGACTATCCAGCCGCGTTTTAATGAAACTGATGCGCTTGGCCACATCAACAATACGGTCGTCGCGGCCTGGTTTGAAGGCGCGCGCGACCCGATTTTCCGGCTCTTTACGCCTGATCTGAACCCCTCGCAGTGGCGACTGATCCTGGCGAAGTTTTCAGTCGAATTTCATGCGGAGTTGTTTTACGGCACGCCGGTTGAGATCAGAAGCCATATCAGCCGGATCGGCGGCAGTTCATTTGATGTGACGCAGGAAGCCTGGCAACGGGGAAAACGCTGTGCCAGTGGTGTGGCTGTGCTGGTGCAATATGATTTTACTGACAAAAGTAGCGTGCCCCTGCCAGAAGGGCTCAAACAACAATTACTGGCGGTTTAAGCAACGGCTCTGTACAAAAAATGTATTTCATTGCAACATCAGCCATCATCATTCCACATGTTCAGCATGGAGCGCGGACGTGAAATTATTGCCATGGATCTTAGCTGTCTGCCTGCTGGGCAGCTTTGTCAGCACCGCTGCCGAAAGCAAAATGACAATCCGGCTCGCCAGCAGCGATTATCAACCTTATTACGGGCCACAGGCCAGAAACCACGGCCCTTTGGCAGAGCTCATTCATAGCGCATTTGCCAGCCAGCAAGTCGAATCGTCGATTGAATTTATGCCCTGGACCGAGGCGTTGCAGCGGGCTCAAACTGCAGATTTCGCTGGTCTGGTTTGTGGTTGGGACCATCCGCTGCGCCGACAACATTATCTGTTTTCCAGCCCGCTTTATTACAACGAGTTGCGCTTTTTTGCGTATCAGAAAATTGACCAACGAAATTTAAAACTGCTGGCTCAACAGCTGCCAAGACTCGGTTTGGTGAAAGACTATGCCTATCCGGAGCGAGTCAGTGAAGCGGGTTTTGAAATTACCATAGTCAACAGCGATCATGCCCTGCTGGACCTGTTGCTACAGCACAAAGTTGATCTGATCCTGTCCGACAGTGCCACCACCCAATACTGGCTGCAACAACAACCCGTGCAGACTCAACTGCAGATCCAGCCATCAGAACAAGTGCTGGCACGCAAGTCTATGCATCTGTTGATTAGTAAAACCCATCCTCATGCCAGACATTTGCTGCAGCAGTTTGAACGTGGTCTGCAGCTGCTGGAAAAAAATGGCCGCTGGGCGCAAATTCTGACGCCACTGGAGCTACCAAAACCGGTGCGGCAGCAGTTACGCTGACACGTCGCTGGCAACACCATTGACGCCAACCGCCGGGCCTGTGACGTCAACAACACTGGCAACCAAGGAATCCCCTGATGTCTGAACTGTTTTTGTTAATGCGGATCCGCCGCTGCTTGTTGCCAGTGCTCGTTGTCGCCGGTGGCGCGCTGGTTTTTACTGCCAACGCCAGCGCCGCTTTCAGTTGGCCGAATGGCGCTAAAGCGGCCGTCAGTCTGGCCTACGACGATGCACTGCCCAGCCAGCTCGATACGGCGATCCCGCAGCTGAATGCGGTGGGCCTCAAAGGCAGTTTTTATTTGCCGCTATCGGCAGAGGCGGTGCAACACCGGCTGGCTGAATGGCGCGCGGCGGCAGCACAAGGCCATGAACTGGGCAATCACACGCTGTTTCATCAATGTGCTAAATCCTTGCCGGGCCGCGACTGGGTAAGCACAGACCGCGATTTAGACCAGACGCCGGCGTCGCGTTTAATTGCTGAGATCCGTATTGGCAATGCATTTTTACAGGCGATCGACGGTAAAACCAAACGCACCTTTACCGCGCCCTGTACCGATCAACTCGCGGCGGGCACGCCTTATTTGCCACTGCTGGGCAGTGATTTTGTCGCGATGAAAACCACAGTCGGTGGCGTAGTGGCGGATATGAAAACACTGAATATCCACGCGGTGCCGGTGATCGCGCCATCTGAGGTCAGCGGCGCACAGCTGATTGCCTGGGTCAAAGCAGCCGGTGCCAAAGGCACTATGGTCAATTTCACTTTTCACGGCATCGGCGGCGACCATCTGCAGATCTCAAGTGCCGCGCACGCTGAGCTGCTGCAGTTTCTGGCCAGCCATAAAAACGAATACTGGACCGATACCTTCCTGAATCTAATGGAGCATGTGAAGTCGCAACAAGCGCAAAGTCAGCAACGCTGACCGCCGCCAATACCAGATAAGTTCGTAGGGTCGGTAAGCAAAGCGCCACAGACCGCTACCAGCCCAACGAAACGCCGCCACCAATGCCAGTTATATTCGTAGGGTCGGTAAGCGCAGCGCCACCGACCGCTACCAGCCCACCGAAACGCCGCCACCAATGCCAGTTATATTCGTAGGGTCGGTAAGCGCAGCGCCACCGACCGCTACCAGCCCACCGAAACGTCGCCACCAATGCCAGTTATATTCGTAGGGTCGGTAAGCAAAGCGCCACCGACCGCCACCTGCCCGCCGAAGCGTCGCCACCAATGCCAGTTATACTCGTAGGGTCGGTAAGCAAAGCGCCACCGACCGCTACCTGCCCGCCGAAGCGTCGGACCGCCGAACTGACCGATAATTTGTTCACTTAAGTTTACTTTAAGACTACCCCGTTAGGCTGCGATCATTGCCGTACCGCCTTTTGGGGTTTTGAGTGTCTCTGACCGCTGTTTTGCCATCTGCCCGACAATTGCTGCTGCGCCCGCTGCTGGTGCTGAGTCTGCTGTTTGGCCTCTGTTATGGCCTGAATGCCGATTTTGCGCTGGCCGGTTTCTGGTATCAGCTGCAGGGGCACGATTGGGCACTACAACATTATTGGCTGACCGAAGAAGTGCTACACCGTGGTGTGCGTAGCCTCAATCAATGGGTCATCGCCGCTTTACTGCTGCATTTCGCGGTACAAACCATCCGGCAAAAATTCCAGCAACAACGCTCTCGCTCTGTGCCAACGGCATCAAGCCGCTGGACAGCGGCGCGTCAGCAGGCACATGGCCGGCTGTTAATGAGCCTGGCGCTGAGCCTGGCCGGTGTCGCCATCCTCAAACACAGTTTACCGATGGATTGCCCCTGGGATTTACAGCCTTTTGGCGGCGACCAGACTTTCATCGGTCTGTTTAGCAGCTGGCCTGCAAACCGGGCACCAAACGCCTGTTTCCCGGCCGGTCACGCCAGTATCGGTTACGCCTGGCTGGGTCTGTACTTCTTCTGTTTACAACTGTATCCGCTACTTGCGCGGCCAGCATTGATCTTTAGCCTGCTGCTTGGCATCAGTCTTGGTCTGGTGCAACAACTGCGCGGTGCGCATTTTATCTCGCATGACATTGCCAGCGCCGCCTGGTGCTGGAGCATGGCCTGTTTATGCGCTTATTGGCCGACACTACGCTGCGCCCTGCAGCGCACAGTCCACCGACTCAATTTCCTGAATACTACGACACGGACACAACGAGGCACGCTGTAATGACCGAACTGACCTTGCATTGGCTACAACGCACCCACGGTTTTTTGCTGAACCCAAGCCGGCGTTTTGTATTGTCGCCGATGGTTTATGCCTTATTGCTGGCCGTACTGACGACGCTGTTATTTCAAACGCCGTTTTTAAGCCAGGTGCAGCAGAAGATCCCCGGCCAATATGGCCTGCAGGCGGTATTGTTATTGGTGTTGTTGCTGCTGAACAGCTTGATATACGTGCTGTTGAGCCTGCCCGGTCTGCCACGGCTGCAACGCGCTCTGCTTTGCAGTTTTTTCCTTATCGCCGCAATCAGCCATTATTTCATCAGCCATTTTGGCACTGTGATTGACCGCGAAATGCTGCAAAACGTGTTGGAAACGGATCTGGCCGAAGCCAGTGGTTTACTGAATCCAGACTTGATTTTCACCACGGCCGGCTGGTTGCTGTTACTCGGCTGGCTCAATCTGAAAATTGTCTTCAAAACCCAGTCCTGGCGGCGTAGTGCCAGCCAGTGGCTGTTGACGCTGGTGTTAGTGTGTAGCGGGATTGGTGCAGTCGCCGCCACCCAATATGCAGAACTCGCCAGTTTTTTCCGTAACTACCGCGATGTGAAATTTTTCGCGCTGCCGATCAGCCCATTGTCGGCCAGTATTTCGGTGACCAAACAACAAATCGCCGCGCATTTTCCGCCGACTTTTCAAGTGCTTGGCACTGATGTACGCAATCTGGCTCCTGCCGCAGCACCAAGAACGCTAGTGCTGGTGCTCGGTGAAACCGCCCGCGCCGACCATTTTCAGTTAAACGGCTACAGCCGCCCGACCAATCCGCGCTTAAGCCAGCTACCGGTGATTAGTTTCAGTCAGGTCAGTTCGTGCGGCACCGCCACGGCACACTCAGTACCGTGCATGTTCTCCGGCATGGGTCGTGAGCGCTATGACGAGACCACGGCCAAAAACAGCAGCAATGTGCTGGATATCCTGCAAAGCAGCGGTGTGGACGTCAGCTGGTATGACAATAATTCCGGCTGCAAAGGTGTTTGTAACCGTATAAAAAATCAGATGTTATTCGAATTACCTGAATGTCAGGCCAATGACGGCTGTGCCGATGCGGTCTTGCTGCAGGCGCTGCAGCGTGAACTGGCGCAGCCTGCGGGCAAAGACCGCATTATTGTCTTGCACCAGCTCGGCAGCCATGGTCCGGAATATTCACGCCGCAGCACAGCGCAGCAAAAAGTATTTGGCCCGGAATGCACGGATAAAGAACTGAATCATTGCCCGGCACAACAGATCATCAATGCCTACGACAACAGCCTGCTCGCCACCGACGAACTGCTGGCCAACGTGGTGCAACAGCTGCAAACTTTGCCGGACAGCGCTATGTTGTATGTATCCGACCATGGCGAATCGCTGGGTGAAAATGGCGTCTATTTACATGGTCTGCCGTATTGGATGGCACCGAAAGCCCAAACCGGCGTGCCACTGATTTGGTGGATGTCACAAAGTTTTGCACAAGGCCAAAATTTGAGTTATGAATGTCTGAAACATCAGCAGCAACAAGCACTTAGTCATGACAATCTGTTCCACAGTCTGCCAGCATTGTTTGCCCGCAGCAGTAAAGAGTTCCGGCCCGATCTGAATCTGTTTGCTGCCTGCAGCAGGAGGTAATATGCAGTCCCTGCGTTTGTCGATATTGCACTGTGCGCTGTACAGCGCTGTGGCGCCTCTGGTGTTCGCTGCAGGCGGCGTTAGCGCCGGTGAAACGGTGCAACAGGTGGAACCGGTCTCCAGTGAATTGTTCTGTGACTGGCTGGGGAAAAAGCCCGGCCGGAACAAAGACGCAGCGGCGACCAAAACAACGCAGGATGACCGCACCATCCGTGTCGGCCAAGTCCATATCCGCACTGAACCGATTTTTATCGAAGATGCCGACGCTATCTGGTTGCATCATTTTGCCAACTGGGCCCATGTCACGACCCGCACCGACACTGTGGCGCGCGAATTACCCTTTGCCAGCGGCCAGGACATCCAGCTCAGCGATTTGGCCGAAGCAGAGCGGCTACTGCGCGATAAATCCTATCTGCACGACGCGAAAGTCCGGTTAAGCCCAACCTGCAATGTCGACCAAAGTTACGATGTGCTTGTCGAGACCTCAGATAACTGGAGCCTGCTGCCTTCGTTTGGCCTTGGCCGCAGCGGTGGCCAGAACAAATACGCGGTTGGTTTTAAAGAAGATAATTTCCTCGGTTTTGGCGTACGCACCTCAGTGAAATACCAAAGCGACGCTCAGCGCAGCGGCTACGAATTTAAGCTGGAAATGCCGCTGTCATTGGTCACCGGCTCAGTCGGCAATGACCTGTTTGCCCACAGCTATCTGACCGCCGAGTGGACCAATAACGACGACGGCCACGTGCAGCAGCTATTGCTGGAAAAACCATTTTATCAGGACGACAGCCGCTGGATGTATCGCACCGAGTGGCTCAGCGACTTGCAACAAACTCAGGTGTTTCATAACGGCGCGCTGGAGAATATTTTTGAAACCGACCATCGCCGGCTGGATCTCAGTGCCGGACAGCTCTGGTCTTATCAAGACCGCGCCTCGACCCGGCTGTTGGCTGGTGTACTCAGTGAAGACTGGCGCTTTGCGCCAGCCTTGCTGCAACCGACTTTGGCGCTACCGCAAGACCGCAGCTGGGCTTATCCCTGGGTTGGCGTTGAATACAAACAACATGATTACCGCGTGCTCAGCGATATTTTGTTTATCGACCGCGCCGAAGACGTCAATCTGGGCTGGCACCATAGCCTAAAAATCGGTGTGCAAAGCAGCAAACTGCAGGCTGACACCTCGCTCGGTTACCGGCTGATTGGCCATAGCAGCAAAGGCTTTGGTGACCGCCGGCACTTAATCCTGCTCGAGGCCGGCCTTGACCTGATCGATGGCCTGCAAGGCGGCGATTTACGCGAATGGCGTTTTCAGGCCGAAGATTTTTATCAGCTCAATGCCGATTTTACCTGGTACAACCGAGCCGAATTGACAAGGCGCAACCGCAGCTTTGCCGATCTGCCGTTGGAACTGGGCGGTGACAGTGGTCTGCGCGGTTATCCGCTGCAATACCAACACGGCATCAGCAAAACAGTGCTGAGCAGCGAACTGCGCTGGTACCCGCGCATCAACCTCTACAAAATGCTGGATTTGGGTTTTGTCGCTTTTGCTGACCTCGGCCGCGTCAACGGCGGCAGTGTCGCCGAACCACAACAATTGAATCCGGCCGCTATCGCCGCGCGCTTTGCGCTGCCACTGGCTGTCGACATGATCACGCCGATGGCGCCGCTACCACCGACAGACCAGATCTACCGCAGTAACAGCGACTTATTACGGCAAAACCTGACCGATCGCTGGCTCGGCAGCGTGGGCGTCGGTATGCGGATTTATTCATCCAAATCCAGCAACAACCACGTGGTGCACATCGACCTGTCAACGCCAATGACCTCAGCCCCCGGCGTCGACAGCTGGGAGATTGAACTCAACGTCAGTAACAGGTTTTAGCGTAGCGTTTTGTTCTATTAATCATTTTTCGCCTAGTGTGGAAGCGCATATAAGAGATTCGTACTGACGGCTAGTTATTATTTTGGTGCGATTAACTTTATTGCTGGCACGCAGTTTCGCCCGATTGGCCGCTTACTGCAGTACCCCAATTTTTATTTGGTATGCGTTAACAACAGAAACAACTAAGAAAGCCAAATACCCGTTGGAGCGAGCCGTTGACAATCAGCGGTTTGAGGTTTTAAGACGGCGGGTGTCTGAGCGGGCTGACGCTAGCAGCCCGCGAGTTACGCCGGCGCCTCAAATCGTTGATTTTCAGCGGGCTTTCGAGCGGAACCGGGTAGCGCATTTTCTTTGGTTCCTTTCTTTTGGCAAGACAAAAGAAAGGAACTCACCGTCAGGTGAAATCTTTGCTAAGCGGTCTCACAGTTAAAGTGAAAACAAAAAGTTAAAGAAAAACCTGCCGCCTGCAAGGCAAAGAACCTGCGTCAGCGCAAAAAACGTTGAGGGTACATAGCAAGCGGGTCCGGCGTTCAGCGCAGCGCCCGCCAGCGCCATAACAACCAGCCACACAGCAGATACATGGCTAAGCCAAATGCCAACACGGTCGGCAATAGCGCGCTGGCCTGTGGCATCAGCGCCAGCAATGCGAGCGTCAGCGTCAGATTGCGCACCAGGTTGACCAGCACCAGCGTTTTTCTCAGTACGCGTTGGCGCTCCAATAACAACGGCGGCAGAACCAGCAGCAGTACCAGTGTCGTAGCAGCCCATAGCGGTTCAGCTGGTCCACCGAGCACCTCAGCGCCATGCCGCAGCAGCAGCGCGAGCACCAGCATCAGCACCAGCGCGCTCCCTGTCCGCTCAAGCCGCGGTTGCCAGCGCAAGCTCAATTTTGGCCAGTGCCGGGTGACCGCGATACCGGCCAGCCAGGGTGCGGCTGTGATCAGCAGTAAATAACCAGCCAAATCGGCCAAAGACACAGCTCCGAACGCAAATACACCGAACCAGGTAAGACCTGCAATCACCGCGAGACTCAGCCCCTGCAACAGGATAATCAGCGTTGCCGTCAATGCCGGTGCGGCACCGGTTTTCTGCACAAAGGCACCGACCGAAGTGCCACCACCAGCGGCGATGCACAGTGCCATCGCGAGCAAAGTATCGTGCTGGAACCAGCTGGTTTGACTCGCCAGAATCGACAGCCCCAGCGCCGGGATCAACAGGTTATAACCCAGAGTCGCCCGCAGCAGCACGCTTGTTTGCTGGCGTGCATCGCCTTGTCGCCATGCCAGTCCGAGCGCAAGCATAATCAGAATGCTATTCAGCATGGCCCAGCTGTCGAGCCAGCCATTCATCGGCAACAGGCCCGTACCACCGGCACTGCGGTAACTTTTGCCCGCAAATAACGCTGCAGCTGTTTGACCACGTGCACCGCATCGGGCCCAACACCACGTAACGTGGCGGAGGCGTGCGAACGTTGCCAGGCGGTACCGACAAAAAACAATCCGGGCACCTGACTAGCCACACCACCGCGCTGTTCTGCCGCCGCTGCGGCGCCCAGACCATCCAACCCGGCCAGATAAGCCGGACTATTGATAAACCCGGTCGCCATGATCAGCGTATCGACAGGTTCGACGCTGTCGCCCCACTGCAGGCCATCGCGGGTCACGCGGTCAAACAAGGGCCGGAAATTCAGCGCGCCGCTGGCAAAGGCCTGGCGGTACAGACCATGGTCCAGTACCGGCGTGGTCGGATTTAGCTGAAACCAGTCGCCCAGTGGCAACCGATCCAGGCCACTTCGGGTCAGCCAAACATGCAGATCCAGACCAAACGGGCGCTGCGCCATAAAACGAGGTGCCTGACGTGCCGTCAGCATCACCTGATGAGTGTGGGCCAGTTCATAGGCGATTTGTACGGCAGAGTTACCCGAACCGACGATGGCGACCCTCGAGCCAGCGACATTAGCCGGACGCAGGTAGGCCGACGAATGCAGCAGGCGGCCGCCAAACTGCTGCAGGCCGGCAAATGCCGGTATATTTGGTTGATTAAAAGGCCCGCTGGCTGCAATAACTGCGCGCGCCTGAAAGGTCTGGCCGGCTTCGGTGCTGAGCAGAAATCCCTCGCCTTCGCGCACAATCTGGCGAACCCGCGCTTGGTAAACCAGTGGAAAATCAAAGTGCCGAGCATAGTTTTCCAGATAACTAATCACCTCATCCCGCAGCGGATAGCGCTCTGGATCGCCCGCAAATGGCAATTCCGGCAGACTACTGAACCGGGCCGGCGAAAACAGCGTCAGGCTGTCGTAATAGTGCGGCCAGGACCCGGCGGCGCGGTTGCCGGCTTCCAGAATTTTAAAACTCAGACCGGCCTGAGTCAGCGCATGCGCCGCTGCAAGCCCAGCCTGTCCTGCACCTATCACAATGACATCTAACATCATTAAAACTTCTTGATTTCGGGAAATAACGAATTATAAAATAAATGTATCAGCAACATTTTTTCAGGAACTGCCCCAACAAATCGAGGGTGGCCTGAATTTGCTCCACGTTCGGTCGGTATTCCACTTCTTTGCCAAATTTTTCACTGCGCAGCAAGCCAGCTTCTTTTAACTGCTTCAGATGCTCAGAGACCGTCGACATGCCCAGATTAGTGCGCTCCGCCACCACACCGACTGTCATCACATGGGTTTCGGCAAACAGCAGCATGATCCGTTGCCGGTTATCATTGGCCAGCGCATGCAGGAATTTGTTCAGATCAGCAGGGATAGTCATTGCATAACACCATGGCACAACACTTCGGACTTTCCCGAATTATATGGAGAAGGTCGCTGCGCCGTCAAGGGTAATAAAGCCATCAGTCACCCTCCCGGCAAAAGCGGATAAAGCGCTGACTGGCCGCAGACAGGTATTTATCCTGATGCCAGCATAAGTGTAACTGCCGCGGCATCAGCTGGCTGAACGGCAATACGACTAAAGCGCCGCTGCGCAAGCGGTCCTGCACCGCGAGTTCAGACACCAGTGTCAGACCAAGGCCTTGTTGCACGGTATTCAGCACCGCTTCTAACGTATTCAGTTCCAGCACAGTACCTGGCGCTGATAGCTGCGGCCGCAGGTATTTATCAAACTGCTCGCGGCTGCCGGACTGCGCTTCCCGCAGCACCCAATATTGGCCAGCCAAATCGGCGGCGCTCAGCACTGCGTCGCTGGCTGCCGTGCGCTGCGCCAGCGGATGCATTGGGCTGGTCACCAGCAGCATTTGGTCCTGCTGCCAGGCTTCGCTGTGCAGCTGCGGATGCGTCACTTCACCTTCAATCAGCGCCAAATCGAGCTCAAATGCCAGCAACCGTTCGGCCAGTTGCTGACTGTTGGCGATAAACACACTAAGCCGCCACTCGGGCCCGAGCTGCGCCAACAAAGACGGCAACAGATAATTGCCGATGGTCTGACTGGCACCGATGCGCAGCACGGCTTTGCCGCTGCCGCCTGTTTCACCGCTCTGCTGAAACAGCGCGCCGATATCATCCAGCCGCGTCAGCATTTCATCCGCCATTGGCAGTAACAACGCGCCTTCGCTGTTCAGCAGCAGATGTGGATGGGCGCGGTCAAATAACGGCGTACCGAGCTGCAGTTCCAGCTCTTTCAGCGCTTGGGAAATGGCGCCACGCGTCAGGCACAGCTGGTCGGCCGCAGCGCCTAAATTACCGAGCCGCGCCACGGCAACAAAAGCTTTGAGCTGACGAAAACTGATATTCATATAGTTTTTCTATACGCTGCATTCAATATATACAGATATGCTAAATGATAAGGCGGCTCTAAGCTAGCTCTGACCGTTCGCAATGAAAGAGGTGAACCCATGAGCAAGCTCGTATTTCCACATCTGGCCGCACATCTGACTGCACGCCTATCCACGGTGCCGACTGCAGCTGCGGGTCTGGCATTGGGTCTTGCCAGCCTCGGTTGGTGTGCCGACCAACTGTTCCAGCAACAAGGCAAAGTACAACTGGCTGCAGCGCTGCTGGCGCTACCGTTATTGTTAGCGGTCGTGCTGAAGTTTCTGAGCGCACCACGGTTATTGCAGCAAGAGCTGGCGCACCCGGTGGCCGGCAGCCTGTTACCGGTGATTTGTATGGCGACTTTAGTGCAAAGCGCCGCTCTGCAGCAGATCGCAGCAGCCCCTGCCACAGCGCTGTGGTGGCTGGCGCTTATTGCACATCTGAGTTTGCTGGCTGGATTCATCCGCCACCGGCTGGCGCATTTTGTGCTGACGGATTTAGTGCCGGCCTGGTTTATTCCACCGATTGGTTTTGTTGTGGCGGTGCTGAGTGCACCGGCCAGCGCGCCGCTGTGGCTGCTGCAGACCTTAGCAGGTGTCGGCTTACTGGTGTATTTACTGATGTTACCGCTGATGCTGTACCGCTTACGCCGCGGCAGTCCGCTACCGGCACCGCAACGGCCGCTGCTGGCCATTTTGGCCGCGCCGGGCAGCCTGACTTTAAGTGGCCTGCTTTGTCTGCCGCTGACTGCTACTCCAACCGCAGCATTACTGTTGTTAAGTGCAGTTGCACTGCTGCTGACGTTACGCGTCTGGTGGCAACTGCCAAAGCTGCTCAGTGGCAGCTTTAACCCGGCGTTTGCCGCCTGTACTTTCCCGCTGGTGATTAGCGCCACCGCACTGTTGAAACTGTCAGGATATCTGGCCCAGCAGGCCGACCCGATGCTACAGCAGCTGGCACAGTGGCAACTCGGGCTGGCGCAACTTGAATTTACCGTGGCCATGGCGGTATGTGGTTATGTGCTGGCGCGTTATCTGCGCCAGCTCTGGCACTGGGGAACGCTGGTGAAAGCTTAATGCGTTGGGCTGCTCACTGGCCACTGCCGGTTTTGCCAGTCGTACATCTGCAGGCTGAATAATGCCGCAACATACCATTGCTGTGTGGCCGCCGGTAAGTCTTTACTAACCCATAACCGCGACTGATCCAGGCTTAGCTGTAACGCCGCGTTGGTGTTTTGGCCGTCGCCAACCAGATAACCGTATTCGCCGCCCTGAAAAAACGAATTGTATTTCGCCAGTTCCGGTACTTCCTGCACCGGCGAAACCGTCAGGGCTGTGCTGCCCTGATTCAGTTTATATACCGGCGCCGTGCCGGCTTTGTCTTCCACTACCAAGGTCGACACCTGGCCATCTTGCGTCAGCTTGCAGCCGAGGTAACTTAACTGTTGTTCCGAAGTCTGCCAGTTGTAACTGTTGACGCCGTTGTCGAGCGTCTCTTCACCCTGACCAAACACCAGGATCTGACACTCAGCATGTACCGCAGCAGCCCCCTGCGCCTGTAAATCAAAACTGAAGCTTTGCTCGGCGCGGGTATTAAATTTGTTGACCACGTCGCCGGATAAATTCACCTCATCATGAAACATCAGCTGAAACAACAAACCACCGCGGGCGGTGGTTTGCCAGCCAGTGCTGGTACTGACTTTTTCGGTGCTTTTGCTGGATAAATCCATGTTGGTCAGCTGAAACGGGCCAATCGCCTGATGCCAGGCTTCATCGGTCAAAGTGAGCACCGGGCGTTTCAGTGGCATCAGCTGCGCCTGTTGCTCAAAACCAACCGGCAACGACATATCTTCTTCGGGGGTGGATTTACAGGCAGATAGCGCCACAGTGGTGACTAACGCGGTGGACAACAGTTTCAGCTTCATGGAACGGGCTCCGGGTTTAGCGGCTGCAAGATTGCAGGGCAAATGATAACAGCCAGTAAACAAGTTAATAGCTTTATCGCAACTGAACGACACTGCTCAGTCCAGTCGATGAAACTTTGATCCAGATGAGGTTTCCGGCAAGCCAATACAGGACAGCCACAACTCTGCCAGATATACTGAGGCCAGCACTGCAGCAACGGGGCAAACAGCGCCTTGAAACAATTTTGGCAATTGATCAGTCTGGTGATCCTGACCTGCGCTATTCAGCCGTTGCAGGCGCGTCCGGCCATTGACCTCAGCCAGTTGCAGCAAATTTGCCTGCAATCGTACCCGCGTTGTGTGGCAGCCAGTGATGCAGCACTGCCACAAATCCAGCCACAAAGCCGGCTCTGGTACGAAGTGCAGTTGCTGAAACTGGATGCGATGTTCAGCCAGCAATCAGCCGCTCCGTTGTTCGCCTTAACCTCAGAATTTGTCAAAGACAAATCCGCCCCCACCGCTTTTCTGGCGCGGATCTACATCTACCACGCTAAGTTGCTGTACGCGCAAGATCAAAAGCCGCAGAGCAAGTTCTATCTGGATAAAGCTGTGGCGCTGATGAGCGACTGGCAGCAAAGTACCGCCGATCCAATGAGTTATATCCGGCTTTATAACGTGCAACTGTATGCCGGTGGCAACTATCAGCACAGTTATAACCAATTGACCATGCTGGAAAAACGCTTCCTGACCAGCCAGGACGCGCGGTTGCACTATGAACTGCAGAACAATCTCGGCCACTACGCCGGCTATTTACAGCAGCAGGATAAGGCGTTGCTGCACCGCCAGCAGGCACTGGGTTGGGCTGAAAAAATCGGCCATCCGGCTTTACGTGCCGAAGCACATTTTAATCTGGCTCGGGTCAGCACATTTAAAGCATTGTGGCAGGACGCTGAACGCAATTTTGTCGCAGCGTTTGATGATTACCGTCAGGCGGAAGACCCGATAGCTCAAACCGAAAGTTTGTTATACCGCTCCGAGGCTTTATGGCGTTTGCAGCGCCATGCTGAAGCGCAACAGTTGTTTGCGCAGGTTGATCTGGCTTTATTGCCACAACACCGCCAACCGGATTTGCAGCGTATCCGCCAGCTGCTGCAGCGCTAGTCGATGCGGCTCGGCGTATTCGCGGCGCCGCTACTTTGGTTTTGTTTGAATTGCTTGAGCATACGCAGATAATCACCGCTGCGCTGCAATTCAGTCAGGCCAGCATCCAGCGCGTTGGCCAGCTCTGCACTTCTGGGTGTGGCGCGGCTGAAAGCGACGTAAATATCGCTGACATGATTGAGCTGGCCTTTTTGCAGCCTGACCTGACGAAACGCTTGCTGCGCCAGATAATAATCCAGCACGTCATCAAAGAAGATCGCCAATTCCACTTTGTCATGCTGCAGCAAAGAAATCAGCTGCGGATGCGTCGACACTTCCACCAGCTGAAAACGTTTTTTATGCTGCTCAAATAAGTCGCCATATTCATAACCGAGGATCACACCGACCACAGTACCGTCCGGGATCTCAGTCACAGAGCGGTAGCTTTTCGCCAGTTTGTGATAATAAAACGAAGAAGGCGCCTGAAACAGCGGCTGTTGATGCAGCAGGTAATCGCGTTCGGTGTTGGCCTGGCGCGTCACATTCCAGCAAGCGTCGGTTTTACCTTTGGCGGTGTAATACAAGGCGCGGGCGTATGGCACCACCACAGTTTCTATTTTATAACCGCTGCGGGCGAAGGCGGCACTGACTAACTGCGCCGACAAGCCTTTGCCTTTTTCGTCCGAAAATGGCGGCCAGTTATTTTCAGCGGCGATCCGCACCGGCAGCTTGTTGTGTTCAGCCCCGGGCTTTTGTGCTGCAGCAAACACAAAAGCTGGTGTGATAAACACCAGCCATAACAACAATTTGCCCCACAGTTTTGCAACCGGCATCGGCAGCCTCTGCTGAAAAATTCAGCGTTCAGCATAAGGCATAAAGCGCGTGGCTGGCAAAGACATCCTGTTAACAATTTTGCCGATCAGCGCTGCCGAGCCGTTTTTAGTGCTGATGACCTTTTTCGTGGCCGTCTTCATGTGTGTGTTTGCTGTCTTCTGCATGCTCGTGGCCATGCTCATGCGCGTCGCCATGCTCATGCTCGTGTTCTGCTTTAGCTGGCACCGGCTTAAACGGCGTGAACTTCGCTTGTTCGGTCACTTCACCATGCTCAGTTTTAATCGTGACATTCACCACCGCTTTTAAGTCTTCTGCCGCAGTGTAATCCGCGCTGCCGCTTAACAGGTTGGCTTGCGCCAGAGTTAAATCAGCTTTGGCTTTTTGTTTGCCGGATACAATCAGCACCGTGGCTTTGGCTTCTTTGGCCGGCTGCGGATTATTGGCATGGTCCAGCAAGTACAGCTTCACTGCACTGGCCGCACCGGCCTTGGCGTCTTTCACCAGCAGCAGCTCAAAGTGATAAGCACCGGCCATCCGCAGCTGACCGCCGTTCGGGCCGACAACGGTATCTAAGTACTCGTCCGTGTGGGCAAACGCAGCGCTGCTGAGCAATCCGGCAGCAACGACCAGCGTGGTTAATCCTGTTTTAAAAAGTGACTTGAACAGCATAAATTCCTTCCTTATCAATAAACTTCAGTTTTATCAGCATTGGCCAACAAGCGCTCGAGCGGCTCGCGGCCCCATAACCAAAACATCAGCGGCGTCAGTACTGTATCCAGCAACGTCGAACTGATGAGCCCACCAAAAATCACCACCGCCACCGGATGCAGAATTTCTTTGCCCGGCGCGTCGGCAGAAAATAACAAAGGTAATAACGCAAAGGCGGCAACCAGGGCGGTCATCAGCACCGGCGTTAAGCGCTCCAGGGATCCGCGGATAATCATCGCCTGACTAAACACTTCGCCTTCAAAACGGCATAAGTTGATGTAATGGCTGATTTTTAAGATGCCGTTGCGAGTGGCAATACCGGCCAGCGTGATAAAGCCGACTAAGGTTGCCACCGACAGCGGCGAACCGCTGAGCCACAGCGCCAGCACACTGCCAATCAGCGCCAGCGGAATATTCGCCATGATGATCAACGTCAGGCGCAGCGACTGATAACGGCTATACAGCACCAGCAACATCGCGAGCAGCGAACCTAATGACAGCATCGCAATCAGCGAAGACGCTTCTTCCTGCGCCTGGAACTGGCCTTCCAGCACAGTGAAATAACCTTCCGGCAACTTGGTGGCGGCGAGCACAGCACGGATATCGGTCACCGCATGGCTTAAATCACGGCCTTCGACATTAGCTGATAACACAATCCGACGCCGGCCATTTTCACGGCTGATTTGATTGGGCCCGTCCGATTCCAGCACTTCAGCCAACAGCGATAGCGGCACTGCGCCTTTCGGGGTTTGGATCAGCAAAGCACCCAACGCCTGGGGTTCGCGCGCACTGTCCGGCAAGCGCAGCAGCAAGTCAAAGCGACGCTCATTGCTGACCAGTTGGCTGAGCTTCACGCCGTCGATTTGTTGCTGCAAGCTATGCAGCAATTCACCAGGCGCGACACCATAAGCGGCGGCTTTTTGATAATCGACGCGCACTTTCAGCTGCGGGATCAGCACTTGTTTCTCCAGCGTCAGGTCAGTCACGCCGGCCACTTTGCCAAGCTCGGCCTGCAGACTGGCGCCGAGCGCGCGCAAGGTGGCGATGTCATCACCAAATACTTTGATGGCAATTTGCGCCCGCACGCCGGATAACAAATGGTCGAGCCGGTGGGAAATGGGTTGGCCGACACTGACACTCCCCGGCAACACCGATAACACACGGCGGATCTCCGCCAGTACTTCCTCGCGTGGCCGCTCGGACGGTTTTAAATCGACATCAATTTCGCCGTAATGCACGCCTTCGGCATGTTCGTCCAGTTCGGCGCGGCCAGTGCGCCGGCCCACTTGCGTCACTTCCGGCACCTGCAGCAATAACTGCTCAGCCAGCGCGCCGATTTTGTTGGATTCACTGAGCGCGGTACCCGGCTGCAATAACAGGTTGATGGTCAGCGTGCCTTCGTTAAAGGCCGGCAGGAAACTGCGGGCAAACAGCGGTACTGTACTGGCCGCTGCAACCACTGCAATCAGCGCCGCCGCCAGCAGCGTGCGGGCATGACGGAACGACCAGCGCAGCAGCGTTTCGTCACGTTTTTTCAGCACCCGCACCAGCGCGCTGTCGCCATGTTGTTTTTGCGTGAGGCCGGGCAGCAGGTAATAACACAGCACCGGCGTCACCGTAATCGCCACCAACATACTGGCCAGAATCGAGGTGATATAAGCGATACCCAAGGGGCTGAACAGCCGCCCTTCAATACCGGATAAGGCAAACAGCGGCACAAACACCAACACCACAATCAGCGTCGCATAGACCACGCCGCTGCGCACTTCACCGGACGCATCAGCAATCACCTTTAACACCGGCTGCGGCACGGCTTTTTGCGCATTTTCTTTTAAGCGGCGCAGCACGTTTTCCACATCCACCACGGCATCGTCGACCAGTTCACCGAGCGCAATGGCAAGGCCGCCGAGCGTCATCGTATTAATCGACAAGCCAAAATAGCGGAACACTAGTACCGCCGTTAATAAACTGAGCGGAATGGCCAGCAGCGAAATCGCCGTGGTGCGGCTATTGAGCAGAAACATAAACAGAATGATCGCGACCATCACTGCGCCGTCGCGTAGCGCTTCGATGACGTTATCAATCGAATTATTAATAAAATCAGCCTGTTTAAACAAAAAAGTCGGCGCTTCGACACCGGCCGGCAAGCCTTTGCTCAGCTCTGCCACCGCGGTTTCGATTTGTTTGGTCAGCGCGACGCTGTCGGCCTGCGGTTGTTTTTGTACCGACAAAATCACCGCCGGTTTGCCTTTGTAACCGCCATCACCACGTTTGGTGGCAGCCACCACTTCGACGTTGGCCAGCTGACTAAGCAACACTGGCTGGCCGTTGCTAACAGTCACCACCAGCTGCTGTAAATCCTGCAGATCTGTGGTGCGGCCAATATTACGGATCAGCCACTCGCGGCCCTGCGCTTCTAAAAAACCACCGCTGCTGTTGGCACCAAAACCGGTCAGCGCCTGTTCGATTTGATTCAGGCTGACACCCAGCGCCGCCATTTGTGCGGCGATAGGTTCAACCCGATACTGCCGCACTTCGCCGCCGATCGGAATGACCTGCGCCACGCCGGGAATACTCAACAGCCGCGGCCGCACCACCCAGTCGGCGAACTCGCGCACCAACATCGGGCTGACTTTGTCCGGATCGGCCGGAATGGCCAGCAGCAGAATTTCACCCATGATGGATGACACTGGCCCCAGCTGCGGCACCACGCCTTGTGGCAGTTGTTCCGCCGCCAGGCTTAAGCGTTCGGCCACCTGCTGCCGGTTGCGGTAAATGTCCGAGCCCCAGTCAAATTCGATATAAAGCACCGACAGGCCAACACCGGACACCGAGCGCACGCGGCTGACGCCCGGCATGCCGCTCATACTGGTTTCCAGCGGCAAACTGACCAGCTGCTCGACTTCTTCCGGCGCCATGCCACCCGCTTCGGTCAGCAGCGTCACGGTCGGTTTATTTAAGTCTGGAAACACATCCACCGGCAGCTGGCGCAGGCTGAAGCTGCCGTAAATCAGCAGCAATAAAGCCGCCCCAAGGACAAACAGCCGTTGCTGTAAACAGAGCCGGATCAGCGCGTTAAACATGCTTACCTCACCTGTGCCAGTAACGACGCGGCCTGCACGACGACGCGGTCGCCGTCATGTAAACCACTGACCACCACCACTTCGCTGGCGCTGAACGGTTCGACCCGCACTTTTTGCGCGATAAACCGCTCCGGTGCCTGATGCACCCAGACCGCGGTTTCACCGTTATCGAGTTTTTGCAGCGCGCTGCGCGGCACCGCCATGCCGTTGATTTGGCGGCCAGTGGCGACTTCCACCAACAGCGGCTGGCCGACGTTTAAGTCGGTGCTGGTTTCTGGCCCCTGCTCTTGCAAATCAAACCAAAGAGGTTGTGCCTGTTGTTGCAGCTGCAGGCTCTGGCCACGGAAGCTCAGCTGATAAGCATGGCTGTCCTGAGATTCGGCCGCAGCCGGAAAGCGCGCACTGGCGTGGCTGTTAGCCGTCAGACTCAGCCCGGCATGCGCCGGCAGCGCCGGATAGGCCAGCGCTTCAACCAGCAGCTGATCTGGTGCAATGATTTGGAACAACGCGTCGCGGCTATCCACCACCTGACCACTTTGTTTAAACACGGTGCTGACCACACCGCTGACCGGCGCAACCACGGCAATTCCGCCACCTGTGCCTTTGGCGGCAAAATTTTTGCGCGCCTGCAGGCCTTTTAATTCAATCTGCGCGGTGGTCAGTTCGTTGCGCGGCACCAGCGCGCCGAGCGTGCTAAAGCGCTGTACCCGATCTTTCGCCAGTGCAATTTGCGCATCCAGTTCGGCCAATAACGCCTGCTGATTACTGCGATCCAGCGTGGTATCCACCGGCTGCAAATAAGCCAGTACCTGGCCGGTTTTGACAAGTTGACCCAGCGTCGGCCAACCGTCCGGCCCCGCGCTTAACACGCCAAGCTGTGCTGCTTCCACTAAGCCGGCGAAGGCTGGGTCTACGATCACTTTACCTTGTAATTCAATTTGTTGCGGCAGCTGTGCTGCTTTGACCAAACTGGTGCGCAGCTGCCATAAATGCTGGGCAGATTTAGGAATGTATAAGCTGCCGTCACTTAACCGGCGCGGCTGTTCGCCGGTCGCCTGCGCCAACGGCGCCGGGTCATGCGAATGATCTTCGCCGCCGTGGGCGTGGGCTGGTTGGGTCAGGAGTTGCTGACTGAGTGCTAACAGCACCAGCGTGCTGAGGATGTTTCGCAGGGTCATACTGCTGCCCCCATTTTTTTGCCGGGAGTTTTGCCTGCGGCTTTGCGTTGACGGGCCAAACGCCACAGCAGCAAGCCGACTAAAACAGCACCCACGCCAATCACATACTGCGTGCTGTATTCAGTCCAGCTGTGTTGATGTTCTACCGTGTTGCTTTGCGGGGTCAGGTCGAGTTTGGTATTGAGGAGGTCAATGTCGTCGCCCGCTTCGATGGTCAGCGCGATAGCGTGGGTCGTGGCTGGTAATGTTTTAACGTCAAGCTGATACAAGCCAGGCTGCAGCATTTTCGCGGTGCCGCTAAAGGCTGAACTGCTCAGTTCAATCACTGCGTCTTTGACCGGGCTGTTGTCGGCATAATGATCGAGGTAGATTTGCAGGCTGGTGTTGTTATTGGCGTTTGCAGATTCCGGCGCCACCAGCACCAGTTCAAACAACTCCGAACTGGCATAAGCCCGCCGGCTTTGCCCTTCGGCCGGCAGCGTTAACGCCGCTTTGTCTGCTTCTCCGTGATCTTCACCGCCGTGGGCGAATACCTGCAGCGGTGCAGATATCAAACAAATTGTCAGCGCCAAAGACCTGACCAAACCCCAAACTTTCATAAAACCCCAGTCCAGAACATTTCCGAGACTGGCAGTGTGCCAAAGCCCGCCCAACAGCGACCTGACGGCAAGATGACAAAGTTGTCATGTTGGGGCTTGGTAGGGGTGGCCGGTCGGGGATTGTAGGGGGTGGCCGGTCGTCGCACGATCGTCCCTACCCGATACACAGCAAAAACCTCAAACCACAAACACCTGACACAGTGGCAAACCCAACACCGCCACCACTGCGTTCGCCCGTTCGCGCCTCCCGCGCTCACTCTTAACCGCTCACTCCGTGGATGCCGCTGCTGGGTTTGTTGGGGCTTGTTCCAACAACATTAATTTTAAAATGACGCAATTCATATGAAGCTTTACCAAAAGGTAAGATGTGGCAGTTGCCTAATTGGGTTATTTGTCAGGACCAGCTATATCTTTGGATTTCTGTCTCTTTTCAGAGAAATCAGTCCAGATCCCATGAGTTATCAGAACAGCCATAAACAAAAAGAATATGCCAAATATATTCGGGTCATTTTCAATCACTAAGCCGTTCCTTGGATAAATAAATTTATATTCATACGGTGAAACCAAGTCGACAGCGTGTACCCACAACGACCCTTTGGAATCCTTATTCAATGGAGCCTTACGAATCTCGGTGTAAAACACAGCTGTATTTTCATTATCAGGCGAGATCAAATTCCAATTGATTTTGTCGCATTTTTGCCAACCTGAAAAAGTGATTATTTCTGGTTGCAGTGATGTTCTCATTTTTATTGTATCGCTACCTTTAATACTAGCCATACACGACACTTCATACAGTATCCCTGACACCTTTTTGAGGCGACTTGCATCTACACCTGATTCGAAATAACGAAAATTCCACGCCATTATCAGCAATATCAAAACGATGAAAACCTGCAGAGATACTGGAAGACTCCTGATAAAAATCAGAGCACGATATTCACAAGGCTTTTTGGGAACAACTATCATAACCCTGTTCTCTTTTAATTATTTCGCTACTTTAAAATAGGAAAAGACCGCCCACTAACTAATCGTAACATACGAAATAAAATACTATATTTGAGAAAAAATGAAGCATGCTGAGAAAGTGAAATATATAAAAACCGTTATACAACCATCAAATAAATATACTCCAAAGACAAATTTAGGCATCGAATCAAGCCGTACAAACGGATTGTCTATCGTCGCAAACCCAACACCGCCACCACTGCGTTCGCCCGTTCGCGCCTCCCGCGCTCACTCTTAACCGCTCACTCCGTGGCTGCCGGTGCTGGGTTTGTTGGGGTTTGGAGATAGCAGCTTTGAGCGATTTGCAGACATTCCGTTCAGGCTGTTTGATGCTGCGACAGGTGTCAAAGGTGCAATTCGCTTTGCTCATTGCACCCTACGATCGGGCCGCTGGCTGGTAGGGTGGGTAGAGCGCAGCGAAACCCACCGGTTGTCGCACAACGGTTGTCGCACAAGGGGGGGCACCAAAGTCCGCTGCTGGCACAAAATGACGATTCAAATGAACTCTCAAATCGGCCAGGCGATTACTAAAGCAGAACCTGTGCGGTAAGGATGCCGCACAGGAGCTTGCAAGTCTGTGAGACCCAGGAGTATTCACGGCGTGCGTGTGACGCCCAGTCTATTGTAATCGTCTGTGCCGTTTGTAGCCAAACTTAGGCCTATCGTAAAAGGCGTTTAAACTACCGGTATTCGCTCACAGAACAACTTCAACCTCGCTTGAATATTTCCGGGATTCGGCAGAGTACGGCGTGTGACGCCCAGCGGGCTTTCGCTTGCCGATACCTACTGTTTTGTTGAAATGCCGGTGTTGGCGAAAAGCGGCAATGATTGCATCGATAAATGAACCGATAGTCTGATTTAAAAGCCATTATTTACATGGACTTGAGAAGGTTTAACTCATTTTTTGCACCAATTAATGCATCGATACTTGCACCGATAGCTGCACCGATAAATTCAGCAAGTGACACGTTAATTTCGGCTAGAGAACCGCATTACGCGATAGCGCTACTGGGTAAGGCTTTGGCGGTTTATTTGCTTTGCAACACAATCATTGGGCTAACCGGATTGGCAGCGAGGGTTATCCGTAAGGGCCAGGCAGCAACAAAGCTGCGGGCTTGTCACTGCGCAAAAACACAGACGCGGTTCCGGCCTGTCGCTTTGGCCTGCATCATGGCGACGTCGGCCTGATGCAGCAAGGTGCCCAACAGGCTTTCCGGTTCAAGCTCAGACTGGAAGTCCTGCAGGTTCACGTACGTGATGCCAAAACTGGCGGTACAGTGGATCTCGTCATTGGCAGTGCCATGTTCAAACCCCGCGCGCAGCCGCTCTACCAGCTGCCAGGCCTCTGCTTCATTGGTATCTGGCAGTAAAATTGCGAATTCTTCACCACCAATCCGGGCCAGAACATCGGAGCCACGCAACAGATTGCGCGCCAGCGCTGAGATTTTCACCAGCACTGCATCCCCGGCCGCATGATTCCACTCGTCATTGATTCTTTTGAAGTGATCTAAATCGACCATCACCACAGCAAGTTTCTGCCCTGCTCTGTGACCTTGATGAAACAGATGCCGGCTCAGCGCAAAAAACGCTCTGCGGTTATACAGCTGGGTTAGTTCATCAGTACTGGCCTGGCGCTCGGCAAGCGCCTTGGCTGCTGCCAGCTGCTGCTCCATCACTTTGCGTTCAGTGATATCAGTGGCGATTTCAATCCGCACCAGCCGGCCATCGACCCAGACCACGGCCTGATCCCGGCACTGATACCAGCGGCCATTGATGGTGTTTTGAAATTCCCAGACATGAGTCCCGGTGGGCTTTCCTGCAGCATCAACCAACAGGTGGTTAGTACAGAACTGACAAGGCGCATTCTGGCCGGCCTGCAGCACCTGATAACACTTGCGGCCGCCGATTTGCCCCCATGCCTTAGTACCATAATCATTCAGATAGATTAAGTCGTAAGTCTGCAGGTCCGACACATATACCAATGCATCCAGACTATTGAGAATGGTGCTGATCGCCTGATAGCTGTTGTGCTTTTCCTGCAGAGCAGAACAATCAACAGTACAGTCTTTAGCACAATCTTTTGTACAACCGGCCTGAAGACCCGTCGGACTATCTGCATCAGAGTGGCATGCGTTCATCACTGACCCAATCGTTATGTAGGTATTTAAGGTAAACGTGATTAACGATAAATGCAATCAGTGCACAAAGCAGCTACTTCCTGACTTTTCTCGGCATTTTTCGTAAAAATACCGTAATAATTGAGCATGATAAGCACTATGTACGGTGGCGCTGCGCCCACCGGGCTGCGCTGACCGTACCTACACTTTGAATGCACATTTTGCAGCGTGTGACGCGCAACGTGTGACGTCCAACATCTTGCTTGCCGCTATCTCGGGTTTTGTTGGCATTTCGGTGAGGCGATAGGTGAGTACAACATTGTTTGCCAAAACAAAAAGCCCGCGGGTCGCAAAGCTGCCGGCGGGCTTTTTCTATTCAAACTAACAATTAGCCTTTTGGCAGCACCACGCTGTCGATCACGTGGATCACGCCGTTGCTGGTTTCGATGTCGGTGCTGATCACTTGCGCGCCGTCGACGAACACTTTGCCGTCTTTGACTTCAATTTTCAGTGCCTGGCCTTGCACTGTGGTGGCGGTTGACAGCTTGACGACATCGGCAGCCATCACTTTGCCCGGAACGACGTGGTAAGTCAGCACTTTCGCCAGTGCGGCTTTGTCGGCCAGCAGGCCTTTTAAGGTGTCTGCCGGTACTTTGGCAAACGCGGCATCATTCGGCGCGAATACAGTAAATGGGCCTGCGCCTTTTAACGTGTCCACCAGCTCGGCGGCTTTGACGGCCGTCACCAGCGTATTAAAACTACCGGCCGCAACAGCGGTGTCGACGATATCAGATTTGGCACTACCCGCATGAACAGCACCAGCGACTAACAGAGTTGCAGAGATCACGGCAGATTTGAACAGGACAGAGAGCTTCATCTTCGTTTCCTTTGAGGTTGCACAAAAAATCCTCAGACTAAACGCGACTGATTGCTGTTGAGATCAAAACTATATTTTTTCGTTTTCGCTGAACCGGGGACAGGTTAAAACGTAGAGCGGTCGCTTAAAACTGCGTTGTGCCAGTTGATGCGCCGGCTAGCAGATTTCATGTAAACCAGGCGTTTTCACGTCCTTTTACTTTGCCGCCATCACGCAAAGTTATGCGTTGTATCAACTGCTTACACTTAATTGCTGAGTGTTGGGGCTGGCTTATGGCAGGCTGAAATTTAACCGAAATTTAACCACAGCCACCCGGAGCCCTCTGATGCCAATCCCTTTTCGTTCGCGCCTGCTGACCACAAGCTGCCTGATCGCACTGAGCTTACAGGCCTTTTCGGCGTCCGCCATCGTGGTCCGCCACGACAAACCAGCGGCGCAATATCTGGCAAGCAAAGCCGACTTTCCGCCGCTGGCGACTTTTTACAATATTGGTGTGCATGGCACGCTGATTGCGCCGCAGTGGGTGTTAACCGCCGCGCATACGGTATTTTGCCTCGATAAAGGCCAAACGATTCAGGTGGGTGATGAGTTCGTCAAAGTGCAGGGCCGCTATAGCCATCCCGCCTATAAAATGGGCAAGCAACACGATTTGGCGCTGATCCAGCTGGAAAAACCGGTATTAACCGTCAAACCAGCGCAACTTTACCGCCAGTCTGACGAGACGGATCAGGTGCTGTGGTTTATTGGCGCCGGCGGCACCGGCACGGGCTTAACCGGCGAAACGGTGGACTACAAAGCCAATAATGGCGTGCTGCGCAAGGCGCAAAATCAGGTCACTGCGGTGACCAAATCTGACCTGCGGTTTGTATTTGAGTCCGGCGACGAGGCGCAAGCACTCGAAGGCGTGTCCGGTAACGGCGACAGCGGCGGCCCCGCTTTCCTGAAAAAAGCGGACGATTTTTACCTGCTGGGCGTCAGCTCGCGGGTCGAATCCTGGTTTAAAGGCGTCGGTGAATATGGCGTCAAAGAACTGTACACCCGGGTATCGAGCCATGCCGACTGGATTGATCAGGTCGTCGCCGCCGACGAGCAAAGCCGCGCCGCGATTAGCTCGAGCGATGGATTTTTGCATGAGGGCATGACAGTGGAAAAAATGCCGAAAATTTGCGCATCGCTAAGCCTGGCGCCAAAGACTTCCTAACTGCTGGCGCTGCAGCAACCTGCTGCGCCCTGCTCGCTGAAATGCGGTGAAATATCTGCTGCCCCAGCGAAAAAGCCCGGCGCGATGGCTGGGCTTTTGGTTAATGGCAGCGACGTTGCGACCTGCGCCTGGTGTTATTTTTCCAGCATTTCCGTTTGTGGTTTGCTTTCATTACCGGCTTCGTCGCTGCCGATCAGACAGACTTTCAGCGGCAACTCGGTCAAATCGGCAAAGCGTGGGATGCGGATAAAGGTGCGGTAACCGGCGCTGTCGGCACAATCGGTTTCAACCGGTTTGCCGACTTTCCAGCGATACGACGACAGTTCCGGTGGCGAAAACAGCGGCTGGTATTGCATGGCGTCGTCAAAACGGACCACGTGCAGCTTCATCGGCCGAACCGGGGCTGTATTGTCAATTTCCAGCGTGGTGAAACCGGCGCTGCGGGTCTGGATTTTACCATCTTCGCCATAACCGGCCGCACATAGCAGCCAATGACCATCCTGGCGGCTACTGATCGCCTGTTCATACTGCTCGCCGGCAAAATAACTGCCGCTGTAGCCGACCGGATCGCGACAATCCGTGCTGTGTAACGGGCCACTTTTTAAACTGATGGTGCGCGGGCCCTCTAATTCAGCCTGCCAGCCGGCCGGTGCTTTTTGCACGCGTGCAGCGTTGCGTGCCACGAATGGCTCAGGCTGCTCTAACTGGCAAGCGGCCTGCTGCAGCGAAAACTCGCCGTTGGCCGTGAAACAGCCGCGCACGCCGTCGACCGCCAGCCAATAACTGGTGTTCGGCGCGGCGACTACGCCGGTTTTACGCAGTTCACAAGGTTTGCCGAGGTAACAGTTGCCGCCCGCTTCGGCGCCGATGGTGCTGGTATTGATAATGCCAACCACTTGGCCGGCTGGGTCAAACACCGGCGAGCCGGAATGGCCCGGCAGAATACCACCACAGTCCCCGGCCTGCGCGCGGTCCCAGATCCAGACAAACTCAAACAGCCGCGTGGTCTGGCCGGCTTTACATTGCACCTGGCGCAGCGCCCATTCTTCCTGTGGTAAATCTTTGACCGGCACGCCGGCAATCGTCAGGGCTGTGCCGGGTTTTGGCAGCGGCGCCAGCGTATAAGCGCGTAAGCCCTGTTGTTGCAGCTGCGCCAAAGTCTGGTCGGTTTTCAGGATGGCGATATCGGTGCCACGCATGCTGGCCCAGCTGATCTCGCTGATATTGACGCTGACGGCGCCCGCTAGGTTGTCTTTAAACAGGTTAAAACGCGCTTCCCCTTCGGCGGGGATTTGGTACTGAACAGTGGCGGAATCAAACAATTCGACGCAATGGCCGTTGGTCATCAGGTAGGCCGGCGCATTCGCAACCCCATGATTAATAATGAATCCTGTACATTGGCTGCCAAGCCCAGCGATTTGTGCCACACCGCTGGCCTGGCGGCTGGCTGCGCTGCCACTTTGGATCGGCGCGCCGGGTTGCAGATAATCAATCGGTGATGGCGCCGGGCCATCCTTACCACAACCCGCCAATAGCAGGCTTACTAACATCGGTAGCAGCATTCTGCAGGATTTCATCAACACCTCATCCGGAAAAGTCAGGTCTGGCGGCAACAACACCGCAGACAATAGAAAAACCGGCGCATGCTAGCAGCTTGAGATCGCCGCCGGCAGGCAAGGTAACAATTCACTACAAATCACCACATTTTGCCGATATTGGCTGATGTTGGGCTAAATTCGCCCATTTTGACCGAGAGATTTTACCGGCGAGGCTATTGTACGGCGTGTGACGCCCAGCGGGCTTTGCTGGCCGATACCTACCCGGTGCCTTGCCGATGTTTACCGGTACTTTCCAAATACCCTACCTCCAAAGCAAGCGTTTCCACACTTTAAATTAAATAAATTCAGCTATTTAGATTCACCTGTGAAAACATCGCGAAAATCCATTGGAAAACGTTTTCCCTTTCATGCTATAAATCCGCCGGGGAACTGCTGTTGAAAAAAACGACAAGGAGTTCCGGGTACGACTGCGCACTGTCGGGTAACAGGCAGGCAACACAACAAATACCGTTTCAGACAAGGGTGGAATATGAAGACAATGTGGCAGAACAAATGTCAGAAATCATTGCTGGCGCTAGCCGTCAGTTCAGCTATTTTCAGCGCTTACAGCCAGGCGCAGACCACGGCAGATACTGCCGCCGATAAAGCCAAAAAAGACGAAGTCGCAATTGAAAAAATCGAAGTCCGTGGCTTTGGTGCCACCCTTGGCAAATCCTTATTACAGAAAAAAGTAGCGGACTCTGTTGTGGAAATCGTTTCCACAGATGACCTGGGTTCGCTGCCAGACGTGACTATCGCCGACGCCTTAGGCCGCTTGCCGGGCGTGGCAGCAGAACGTGACCGCGGTAACGCCAGCAGTATCTCTATTCGTGGTATGGGCCCGCGCCTGAATATGGCGACGATGCAGGGCCGCGAGATTGTCAGCGCCGAGCCAAGCCGCGAAGTGCGCTATGAGCAATTCCCGGCCGAACTGATCAACTCGGTTGAAGTCTATAAAAGCCCGCTGGCCAGTCAGGTCGAAGGCGGCATCTCAGGCCTGGTGAATATGAACTTTGTCAGCCCGCTGGCCAAAGACAAACGTATCATCAACGTGACCGGCCACCTGATGGATTATCAGCTGGGTCATGACATCGACGGTGCCGAAGCCAGCGGCCAGAAAGGCAGCTTCAGTTATGTCGACCAGTGGAGCGAGACTTTTGGTGTGGTACTTGGCCTGACTTATCAGGACCAGCCATCGCTGCAACGTGAAACCAGCAGCTGGGCTTACAACAAAAACACAGCCGATCAAGGCGATGTGAACGGCGACGGCATCCGCGAAGCAGCACCTTGGGGCGGCAAAACCGCGACTAAACTCGGTGACAACCAGCGTACCGGCGCTATGACCATTCTGGAATGGCAGGCTTCTGAACAGCTGAACCTGAAATACGACCTGTTCTATTCTGAATTTGATATTGAAGAGCTGGAAGACCAGTTCTGGTTTGACGGCTGGGGTAACTGGGGCGGCGGCGGTAACTGGAATTACAACAATTCGGCAGCCAAACCACAAATCATCACCAAAGCCGATGGCAGCCAGCAGCTGACCGGCGGCGGCATGCTGTGGGGCGCACACTCAGCCAATAACGCCACCTGGTTCCAGGCCAACGAATTGTTGAGCACCGGCCTGAAATCAGTGTGGGAAGGCGACGTCTGGACTATCAGTTCTGACCTTGGTTATTCCGAAGCCAGCATTAAATCCCGTTGGGTCAATGTGACATCCAGCTACTCAGGCCCAACGCCGCTCGACGTGCAGTGGTCGACTGCCGGTGGCCGTTTAGGTGTGGTGGTCAACGAGGACATCAGCAAGCCGGAATACTACAAAGTGAATGGCATGACGGTCGACAGCGATCGCGACCTGACCGACGAAATGAGCAGCCTGAAACTGGACTTTGAGCGCCGGATTGATCATGCGCTGATTGAAAGTGTCTCCTTCGGAGGCCGTTTCTCCGACCGCGAAAAAGACAACGACGTGCAGAGCTGGTGGCAGGCGGTGAAGAACCCGAACGTAGCTAACTACGGCCGCCGTTATGCCTTAGGTGGCGGCTTACAGTCGCCGGACATGTACGGCTTTAACAACTGGGGCGATTTAGTGCAACAGGCTTTTGGCGGCATCGACAATCGTTCGGCTTACAGCAAAACCGACCAGGACCGCATCAACAGCTGGTTTGTCAGCGAGAAAAACCAGGCGGTATACGGCATGGTTCGGTTGAATTCTGAACTGTTTGGTTTCAGCTACACCGGTAACGCCGGTATTCGCCTGGTCAAAACAGACTCTGAATCAAGTGGTTACCAGTTTAAAGACAACAAGTATTCAGCGGTCAGTGTCGACCACAGCTACACCGAAGTGTTGCCATCGCTGAACCTGAACTTTGCGCTGACCGATGAAACCCAACTGCGGGTCGGTCTGTCGCGTGCTTTAGCACGGCCACCACTAGTCGAAATGCGTACCGGCTTCCAGCTGGATTCACAAAGCCCGGTCAAAACCGGTTCTGGCGGTAACCCGCTGTTAGACCCATTTGTGGCGAATCAGCTGGATATCGGTGTGGAATACTATCTGTCTGAAGATCAGGCGCTGACCGTATCGACCTTCTTTAAAGACTTAGAAAGCCACATCGGCAGCAGCACCGACAAGCTGACGCTCAATGGCGTGACTTATGACTTCACCGGCCCGGTCAATGGCGATGGCGGTCAGATCAAAGGCTTCGAAATGATGTATCAGCAGGCGTTTAAAAACCTGCCGGCGCCGTTCGATGGTCTGGGTTTCTACGCCAACTATTCCTACACCGACAGCAACGTCTATGAGTTTGTGCCAAAAGACAATCCGCTGCCGCTGGGTGGCCTGTCTAAAGACGTCGCCAACCTGACGCTGTGGTACTACAAAGCCGGTTTCGACGCCAAAGTGTCTTACAACTACCGCAGTGGTTTTACCCGCGTCGGCAGCTGGACACCGTCTGAAATCAACAGCATAGACGCAGAAACCACGCTGGATGCCAGTGTGTCCTATGAAGTGAACAGCCAGCTGAAGCTGATGTTGCAGGGCCAGAACCTGACCAACGAAGCTTCAACCTCTTACTTCGACAACGACCCGAGCCGGATTGGCAGCTACCTCGACTGGGGCCGCCGTTTCCTGATCGGTTTCTCGTACTCGATGTAAGCCAGCAGGCCACTACGCCGGCTACCACCAACGGGTAGCCGGTTACAGACCTTTCAACTGCGCTGTCAGGCGCCAACCTCAGATCCGGAGCAAGCCATGGCTGAATATGCTTTTGCCCAGCACCCGTCCGCGCAACCGCAGCCGGCTGAACATCTGGTGTTGACCGGCGCATCGGGCGGCATTGGCCGCGCCTTAGCGCTGCAACTGGCCAAAGCCGGTTATCGTCTGAGTTTGCAGGGCCGCGATGCGGCCAAACTGGCGGCCACCTGTGCGCAAGTACTGGCTGTCGCTCCGGCGTCACAGCTGGTGCACAGCGCTAGTTTTGATTTAACCGATCCGGCTGCAGTGATTGCTTTTTGTCAGCAGGCGGAAGCGGCTTGCCCGGTTGATGGGCTGATTAACTGTGCCGGTGCCAACTTAAGCCGGGCCCCAGCGCAAAACCCGGATTGGCCAGCGCTGGAACAGATGCTGGCACTGAATTTCCGCGTACCGCTGCTGCTGCAGGAATGCCTGTTGCCCGGCATGCTGGCGCGTGGTCACGGCACTATTTTGCAGGTGCTGAGCACTTGCGTCAGTTTCGCCAATCCCGGAGTTGCCGCTTACAGCGCCAGTAAAAGTGCGCTGGAAAGTTATAGCAAAGTGCTCAGACGGGAGCTGCAGGACAGCGGCGTGCGCGTGCTGCATTTGATCCCCGGTGGCGTCGACACTGGTTTTCGCGCCACAGCACGGCCTGAATATTTGGCGCCTGAGGCGGTTGCCAGCGCAGCACTTGCCATGTTGCAGGCCCCGGCCGCTGCGCATTGGCACGAAGTCGTCGTGCGGCCGCCGGTGGAACGCAACTGGGCGTAGCCGTGGCCCTACTGAATCACTATTTTTTTGTGCAAGGATTTTTCATGACGCGTTTTTTCGTTCCCTCCTCAGCGTTGAGCCTGCTTCTCCTGTGCGGCCAGGTCGCTGCCGCGCAACCAGCAACTGCGCCGGCCGTGCCTGCTCAGATTGCTGCTTGTCCGACCCAGATCCAGACCACAGCCTGCGACCTGACCGTGCATCACTGGCTGTTCAGCAAAGACCAACATGGCGCCGGCCAGCTGCCTGCTGCAGACGCCGCTTGGGAACTGGTGCGGTTGCCGCATACACCCAAACGCGAGCCAATGGTGGTCAACGACCAATGGCAAGGCACTATGTGGTACAAAACCACGCTGCAGCTACCAACCAACCGGAACGACCAGCAGCTGTGGCTGCAGTTTGGCGGCGCAATGAATGTGGCCGATGTCTATGTCGACGGCCTGCATCTGCGCCAGCACCTGGGTGGTTATCTGCCCTTTAGCGTCGATTTAACGCCTTATCTGGCACTGCAAAGCAAACGGCCAGAAAAGATCGAGATTTTGGTGCGGCTGGATAACCGCGACCATGCGTTGACGGGTCTCAAACCACTGAAACAACTCGACTTTAACCCTTATGGTGGCCTGTACCGGCCTGTGGTTCTGGCGCTGCGCCCGGCGCTGCATATCAGTTCCGAGCAGTTAAGCGACACTGTCGCCGGTGGTGGCGTGGCGGTCAGTTATCCGCAGATCAGCAGTACCACAGCGACTGTCGCGGTGGCCACTGAACTGCAATCTGCAGCGACAGCCGCGCAACCCGCCCGGTTAAAACAACAGATTTTGCACAACGGCAAGCTTATTAGTCAGACACAGGCGCAACTCAGCCTGGCTGCCGGCAAAACTCAGACTTTGCAGCAACAGCTGACTATCGACACGCCAAAGCTTTGGAGCCCGCAACAACCAGCGCTGTATCAGCTGGTGACTGAACTGTGGCAAGGCGAGCAGCTGCTGGAGCGGCAACAGCGTAATATCGGCCTGCGCACTATCGCGTTTGACGGACAGCATCAGCTGCTATTAAACGGGCAAAAAACCTTTTTACGCGGTGTTAATCGCCATCAGGAATTCCCACATTTAGGTTATGCCGTTGGGCCTTTGGCCGACGAGCGCGACGCTATCCGCATCAAAGCTGCCGGTTTTGATTATGTCCGGCTGTCGCATTATCCGCAGTCCAAAGCCTTTATGGACGCGGCCGACCGCTTAGGCTTGCTGCTGCTCGACGCCATTCCGGGCTGGCAGTATCAGTCGCTGGACCCGGCATTTGCCGATTTGATGGAGCAGAACTGCCGCGATTTGATCCGCCGCAGCCGCAATCACCCGAGTATTCTGGCGTTTGAGTGTTCGCTGAATGAAACCGCGATGTCGCCGGCGTTAATCGAGCGCCTGCACCAGACCGTCAAACAGGAAGCGCCCTGGGGCATTTCTGCCGGTTGGATGCCAGGTTTTGATTTATATCTGCAGGCCCGCCAGCACCGGTTACAACATTACACGCCGCCAACTCAGCCGTATGTAGTGTCGGAATACGGCGACTGGGAGTATTACGCGCAGGACGCCGGTTTTGCCCAGCACCAGTGGCAGGGCTTAAAACCGGAAGCACGCACGTCGCGTCAGTTGCTGTCAGCCGGTGAAACCCGCCTGCTGCAACAAGCCACCAATCTGCAGGAAGCGCATAACGACAACCTGCGTACGCCGGCCTTTGCCGACGGTTATTGGGTGATGTTTGACTACAACCGCGGCTACGCCGATGACCTGGAAGCCTCGGGGCTGATGAGCATCTACCGGCAGCCGAAATACAGCTATTACCTGTTCCAAAGCCAGCGTCCGGCCAGCGAACAGTCCGCCTTGTATGCATCCGGCCCGATGGTGTTTATCGCCAGCGACTGGACTGGTGAAGGCGTCGTTGCAGGACAAACCGCCAAGGTACGGGTGTTCAACAATGCCGAACAAGTAGCGCTGTATTTAAATGGCAAGCTAATCGACACCCGTAAAGCGCAGCGTGCGGCAGGACAAAACTCAATGACTGACCGGATGGCGCAGCCACCGGTGGAGTTCAGTCTGCCGGCCTTTGTGCCGGGCACTCTCGAAGCCAAAGCCTTAATCAACGGCAAAGTGGTGGCAGAACATCAGGTCCACACCCCGGGCCCGGCGGCAGCCATCCAAATTCAGCTCGACAACACAGGCCCGGCGCCGGCGGCCTTTGATGAAGTTTTTGTCAAAGCGCAACTGGTCGACAGCAAAGGCAACCCGCTGCGTTCAAGCGGTGTCACGCTGAATTTCCACAGTAACGAGCTCGATATCGTCAATCCGCAGCCGGTGGTCACCGAGCGCGGCGTCGGCGTGGTGCTGGTCAAAACCGGCGCCGCGGGTCTCAAAGGCCGCCTGACGGTCACTGCAGCCGGGCTGCCGGCCGCATCTATTGCATTCTAACGGAGAGAAACGGATGAAAATCCTGCTGACCGGCGGCGCCGGTTATATCGGTTCCCATACGGCGCTGGCGTTGCTGGCGCGCGGCCACGAGCTGGTGCTGGTGGACAATTTCAGTAACAGCCAACCGGAAGTTTTAAAGCGGCTGGCCCATCTCAGTGGTGAAAGTGGTAGCGAAAACGCTGCAGCCTTTAGCTTCCAACAACTGGATATCTGTGACGCCGCAGCGCTTGGCGCCGTGTTTGCAGAGCATAGCCAAAGCGGCCAGAGCTTTGACGCGGTGATCCACTTTGCCGGCTTAAAAGCTGTCGGCGAATCGGCACGGGAACCGCTGAAATACTATCAACATAATGTCGCCGGCACTGTGACCTTGCTGCAACTGATGCAGCAGTACCAGGTGAACTGTCTGGTATTCAGCTCATCGGCGACCGTCTACGGCGACCCACAAAGCCTGCCATTGACCGAACAGTCACCAACCGGCCCGCAAAGTGTTTATGGCCGCAGTAAGTTTATGGTGGAACAAATTCTGGCGGATTATTGCACTGCCAACCCGGCGTTTTCCGCGGTGGCGCTGCGCTATTTCAACCCGGTCGGTGCGCATCCTTCAGGCCTGCTCGGTGAAGATCCGCAAGGCATTCCGAACAATCTGCTGCCTTTTATCAGCCAGGTAGCTGTCGGCCGGCGCGACCAGCTCACCGTGTTTGGCAATGACTACCCGACCGTTGATGGCACCGGTGTACGTGATTACATCCATGTGCTGGATTTGGCCGACGGCCATGTCCGCGCGCTGGAGCAGCTGCACAACCAGCCTGGCCAGCATCTGTTTAACCTCGGCACTGGTCAGGGCTACTCGGTGCTGCAGATGGTTGATGCTTTTCGCCAGGTGTCTGGTCACCCGGTGCCGCTGACCTTTGCACCGCGTCGCCCTGGCGATGTCAGCGCCTGTTACGCCGATGCCGGCAAAGCACTGCAACAACTGGGCTGGCAGGCTCAACTGAATTTAACCGATATGGTCAGCGACACCTGGCGCTGGCAACAACTGAACCCGCAGGGCTATCACACGAATACGCCGATTGCGGACGCCGGAGGAAAACGCTGATGTCTGATTTAAATGTTGCGCCTGTGCACACTGCTTTTGATCCGGTCGAGCATCCCCACCGTCGCCTCAATGCGCTGACCGGTGACTGGGTGCTGGTGTCGCCGCACCGCGCCAAACGGCCATGGCAAGGTCAGGTCGAAGCGGCCGACAACAGCGTACAACCGTCTTATGACGAAACTTGTTACCTGTGCCCGGGTAATGTGCGCATCAACGGCGCACACAACCCGGCTTATCAGGGCCCTTTTGTGTTTCAGAACGACTTTGCTGCGCTGAATACCCAGACCCCGGATGCCAGTTTTAATCAGGAAGATTTACTGCAATTGCAGTCCGAACAAGGCTGTAGCCGGGTGATCTGCTATTCACCGGATCACAGCAAGACGCTGCCGGAGCTGTCGATCAGCGAAATCCAGGCAGTGATCCAGTGCTGGATCCACCAGTATCAGGATTTGTCACGCGACCATGGCTGGGTACAGGTATTTGAAAACAAAGGCGCCATTAACGGCTGCTCCAATCCGCATCCGCATGGCCAGATTTGGGCAAGTAAAGGCATTCCGACGCTGCCGGCACGCGAAGATGCCCAGCAAGCGGCTTACTTCGCCAAGCATGGGAAGAATTTACTGCAACGCTACAGCGAACTGGAGCTGGCCGACCGCTCACGACTGGTGCTGGAAAATGCCGACTGGCTGGTGGTGGTGCCGTATTGGGCCAGCTGGCCTTTTGAAACGCTGCTGCTACCCAAACGCGTGGTACAGCATCTGGAACAATTAACCGATGCAGAACAACAGAGCCTGGCTGAAATTCTGCAGGCGCTGACCATCCGTTACGACAATCTGTTCCAGTGTTCTTTCCCATATTCGATGGGTTGGCACTGTGCGCCTTATGGCGCTGCCAGCGACACAGCGCACTGGCAACTGCATGCGCATTTTTATCCGCCGCTGCTGCGCAGCGCCAGCGTGAAAAAGTTTATGGTAGGGTATGAAATGCTGGCCGAAACGCAGCGCGATATGACCCCGGAACAAGCCGCAGCCCGCTTACGCGACCTGCCTTCTACGCATTACAAGCAAGCAGCAACAGGAGTGAAGGCATGAGTCTGGCCGGCAATCTTCAGGATATGATCACCGCAGTATTCCACCGCGAATTTGGCAGCGCGCCGACACAACTGTTCAGCGCACCGGGTCGCGTCAACCTGATTGGCGAGCACACCGACTACAACGACGGCTTTGTGCTGCCTTGTGCGATTCAGTTTGAAACCGTACTGGCGAGCGCTCTGGTGCCGGGTTCGAACCAGATCCGCATCTTCGCTGCGGATTATCAGGAACTGCATATCATTGATTTAACTGAAACTGTGACACCAGTTGCCACGCCACGCTGGGCCAATTATGTCCGCGGCGTCGTCGCAGGATTACAGCAACGCGGTCTGGTATTGCCAGGCTGCGATCTGGTGGTGGGCGGTAACGTGCCGCAAGGCGCCGGTTTAAGCTCGTCTGCGTCATTAGAAATGGTGTTGGGTTTAGGTCTGAGTACGCTCGCAGGTAGCCCATTATCCCCGCGCGACAATGCGCTGAACGGCCAGCAGGCGGAACATCAGTTTGCCGGTTGCCAATGCGGCATTATGGACCAGCTGGTCAGCGCCGCAGGTCAGGCGGGTCAGGCGTTGCTGCTCGATTGCCGCAGCCTGGATTACCAGACAGTGCCAATGCCAGCGTCTTTACAGGTACTGATCATTCACTCCAACGTCAAACGCGGTCTGGTCGATAGCGCCTATAACGAACGCCGTGAACAGTGCGAAGCCGCCGCTGCATTTTTTGGCGTCAAAGCACTGCGCGACGTGACACTCGCTCAACTCGAAGCCGCACAAGCGCAGCTCGCCCCGTTGATTTATGCCCGCGCCCGCCATGTGATCAGTGAAAACAACCGCACAGAAGCCGCAGCTGTCGCACTGAAAAGCGGTGATATCAAAACCTTAAGCGCACTGATGGCGCAGTCGCACCAGTCCATGCGCGACGATTTTGCCATCACGGTCCCAGCCATTGATTTCCTGGTGGCAGAAGTTGCCGCGATATGTGGTGAACGCGGTGGTGTGCGGATGACCGGCGGTGGTTTTGGTGGTTGTATTGTCGCGCTGTTACCAGCAGATTTGGTCGAGCCAGTGTGTTTGCACTTAAGCAAAGTCTACCCGGCAGCGCATCAACTGGAACCGACCTTTTATCTGTGTCAGGCCAGTGCCGGAGCGCGCGCATTATGAGTCCGGGCGCTATGAACACGGGCTTGGTCGGCCAGATCACGCCACCGGCAGACGCATTGGTGCCTCGCGCCATTGCCTGCAGCAACGGTCTGACCGTGACGGTGCTGCCCTATGGCGGCCGTATTCAGAGCATCAAACTGCATGGTCAGGAACTGACCCTGTCGCAGGCGGATCCGGCATTTTATCTGACCGACAGCGCCGCTCTCGGCGCCAGCGTTGGCCGTTATGCCAACCGCATCGCCAACGCAGCCTATACCGACACTGCGGGTACAGAGTGGCCGTTAAACGCCAGTCAGCCGCCACATTGCCTGCATGGCGGCGAGCAAGGTTTTGCGAAGCAGGTCTGGACTGTGCTGGAACATAGTGCCGACGCGTTGTTGCTGGAATTAGTCAGCCTGAATGGTGACCAGGGTTTTCCCGGCACTTTAACGGTACGCCAGCAGCTGCGGGTCGTCGATACGACAGATGCCACAGGCCAGCCGGCCGGCGAGTTACAGCTTTGTTTCACGGCCACGACGGACGCTGAAACGGTCGTCAATCTGACCAACCACTGTTACTTTAATCTGGCACCACAACAAACAGTGGAAGCGCTTGCAGCGCATCAGTTAGAGTTAATGGCCGAACAATATCTGGCGGTGGATCCAAGCGGCATCCCGCTGCCGGACGCGTTCCGACCTGTGACCGGGCATGAGTTTGATTTTCGCAGCGCAAAAGCGGTGGGCTCTGTGTGCCGGCAAACGGCAGATTTGCCACACGGATTGGACCACTGCTTTGTCTATCCAGTCGTTGCCAAGTCGCCAGCACAAGACCCCGTCCCGCTGCGGGCACGGCTGCGTTACAGCAGTGTCGACAGCACGCGGACACTGGAGCTACGCAGCACACAGCCGGGCGTGCAGGTCTATGTCGGTACTTATTTGGGTTCACCTTTTGCGCCATTTCAGGGCATTTGCCTGGAAGCGCAAAATTTCCCGGATGCACCAAACCGCAATGATTTCCCGTCAGCGCGGCTGCTGCCGGGCGAGCTGTATCAACAGCAGATTTTTTACCGTTTCAGCTGAAGCGAATAACAACAAACTCCCATTTCAGGGAGTTAACAACAGCTCCCATGAAAAGGGAGATAACAACAGCACCCGTGCAACGGGAGTTAACAGGAAAATCCAGGACTGGCTATGACTCTATCCAATCTCGACATCACGATTTTTGTCGCTTACATCCTAGGCTTGCTGTTCGTCGCCTATTGGGTGTCGCGCGAAGAAAAAGGCCACCAGAAAAACACCAATGAGTACTTTCTGGCTGGCAACAGCCTGCCGTGGTGGGCCATTGGCGCATCGCTGATCGCGGCCAATATCTCGGCCGAGCAAATCATCGGTATGTCTGGCTCCGGTTATGCCATTGGCCTTGCCATCGCGTCTTATGAATGGATGGCGGCGTTGACGCTGATGCTGGTTGGTAAATACTTCCTGCCGATTTTCCTGAAAAAACAAATCTATACGATGCCGCAGTTCCTGCAGCAGCGCTTCGACAACCGCGTGCGGACTACCCTCGCCATTTTCTGGCTGGCTGTGTATGTGTTTGTCAATTTAACCGCAGTGTTGTGGCTCGGTGCTCTTGCCGTCAATGCGCTGACCGGTATTGATCTGTTCTGGAGTATGGCGCTGCTGGCATTGTTCTCGGTCAGCTATTCGCTGTACGGCGGCCTCAAAGCCGTCGCTTTTACCGACATTCTGCAAGTGGTGCTGCTGGTGTTCGGCGGCCTGTTTATGTCGTATCTGGCGCTCGACATGATTGGTGCAGGCGCTGGTGTGCTGGCTGGTTTTGATACTTTGCTGGCCAAAGCGCCGGAAAAATTCGACATGATTTTAAGCCCGGATAACCCGCATTACGTCAGTCTGCCGGGGATTTCAGTGCTGGTCGGTGGTATGTGGGTGATGAACTTAAGCTACTGGGGTTTTAACCAATATATTATCCAGCGCGCCTTAGCTGCACCAAGCCTACGTGAAGCGCAAAAAGGTATCGCTTTTGCGGCCTTCCTGAAGCTGTTGATGCCAATTATCGTGGTGCTGCCGGGTATTGCTGCTGTGCTGATCCTGCCGGATTTAGCCAAACCGGACCAAGCCTATCCGCAACTGATGGCGCTGATGCCGTCTGGCCTGAAAGGGTTGATTTTTGCTGCGCTGGTCGCCGCGATTTTGTCGAGCCTGGCGTCGATGACCAACTCAGTCGCCACGCTGTTTACCATGGACTTGTATGCGCAGGTCAAACCGGCGGAAAGCCAGCAACATTATGTGCTGGTCGGCCGCAGCGCCAGCTTGTTGTCGTTGGTTATCGCGCTCCTTACTGCCAAGCCGCTGCTGGGCGATTTTGACCAGGCATTCCAATATATTCAGGAATTCACCGGTTTCTTTACACCGGGTATTGTTGTGTTGTTTTTTATGGGCATGTTCTGGAAAAAAACCACCGCAGACGCTGCGCTGCTGGCGGCGGTCGGTTCTGCTGTATTCAGCTTCCTGTTTTATCAGTTCTGGCCGGCGCTGCCGTTTATGGACCGGGTCGGTCTGGTGTTCCTGCTGTGTCTTGGCCTGGCTATTGTGGTGTCTCTGCTGCAAGGCAATAAGGCTCAGGCCGGTGCCGTCGAGCTGAATGACATCAGTTTCGACACCAGCAAAGGCTTCAGCCTGTCGCTGCTACTGGTGGTACTGGTACTGATCGTGTTCTACAGCGTTTGGTGGTGATGATGCAAAGCAGATTAAAAACCGCGATCACAACCACCCTGACGGTAAGCCTGCTGGGGGCAACGGTGCTGCCGGTAGCGGCCAGCGGATCCTATGTCAAAGACGGCGTCTGGTATCAGACCGGGGCTGATGGTAAGGCAGAAGAAGTGGCGCTGTTTGGCGCTAACTACAGCCTGCCGTTTGCCTTTGGTTATCGCTCGGTCAAAGCCATGGGCTTGTCGCATCAGGACGCGATCCGGATGGATGTGGCCCACCTGGCGCGTTTAGGCGTGACGGCGTACCGCATCCATTTGTGGGACCGCCTGATCAGTGATCGCGACGGCAATCTGCTGAACAACGAACATCTCAAGCTATTTGATTTTCTGCTCTCAGAACTGAAGCGGTACAACATCAAAGCCGTGGTGACGCCGATTGGCTGGTGGGGCAGCGGCTATCCGGCGCCGGACCCGATCGAACCCGGCTTTTCGGTGCTGTACAGCAAAAATCAGATGAACGAAAAAGCTGATGCAATCAGCGCACAAAAGCGCTATTTAGCCCAGCTGATGGCACACAAAAATCTCGATGGTGTGCCGTACGCCAAAGATCCGAATATCCTGGCTTTTGAGCTATTTAACGAGCCGAAACACGCGGACGCCGGTGCAGTTACCGGTTACGTCAACGGCCTGATTAAAGTGATGCGCGACGCCGGTGTGACTAAACCGCTGTTTTACAACAGCAGTGAACAAGGCAACTGGCCGGAATTTGCCAAAGCACTGTGTGAAAGCAATATCGACGGCGTGTCGTTCCAATGGTACCCGACTGGCCTGTTGAAATTCAGCAGCCTGCAAAGCAACGTGCTGGGCTCTGTGGCGCAGTATCACAATCCATTTGAAAATGTGGCAGCCTGCGCCGGTAAAGCGCGGATGATTTACGAATTTGATGCGGCCGATGTGACGGCACCGGTGCTCTATCCGGCAATGGCGCGCAGCTTCCGCCGCGCGGGTTTTCAGTGGGCAACCCAGTTTGCCTACGACCCGGCCGCTTTGGCCGCCAGCAACGCCGAGTACAACACGCATTATCTAAATTTGTTGTACACGCCGGCCAAAGCGATCAGCTTTTTGATCGCCGGAGAAGTGTTTCGCAACCTGCCGCGCGGCGCGGATACCGGTGTCTATCCGGCGTCGAATCAGTTTGGTGGCGCAGCACTGAATACCACGTTAGACCCGGCAACAGGCCTCGCGCTGCTGAATAACGGCAGTCGCTATTATCACAGCAACAGCACGAACGTCGTGCCGGTGGATGCGGCAACACTGAGCCATATCGCTGGCGTCGGCAGCTCTCCGCTGGTGCAGTATCAGGGCAGTGGCGCTTATTTTCTCGATAAACAACAAGACGGTCTGTGGCAGCTGGAAGTCTATCCGGATGCGACTCAGCTTGACGACCCGCACCAGAATTCCAGCTTAAAACGCGAAGCGGTACGGCTGTCGGTTAGTCAGCGCGATATCCGGCTGAAGCTGGCCGACTTGGGGCAAAGTTTTGTATTACAGCGCGCCGATGGCCAGCAGGCTCAGGCACAAAACGGCACTGTGTCAGTGCAACCGGGCCGTTATGTCGTGGCGAAAAACACCACCTTGCTGGCCAAAGCCAAAACGCAGGCCCGGCCTTTCCTGTTACCGGAAATCGCTGCCCAACAGCCGCTGTTAGTGCATCAGCCGCTGCGGCAATGGCCGATTGACCAGCTGCTGCCGGTGTGTGGCCAGCTATCAGCAACACAGCTGACAGGCAATTTTAGCAGCATCAAAGTCAGCCTGTTTTACCGGCTCAGCGGGGAAGGCCAGGTGCAACAACAAGCGCTGCAAGCGGAAGATTTGAGCCGTTATTGCACTAAGCTGAAGCTGCCGGCTAATAGCGGCATGCTGCAGTATCAGCTGGTTGCGACCGTCGGCGCTACAGCGTTGAGTTTCCCGGGCCCGGTTGCTGCGCTGCCGTCGGACTGGGATTTCCCGCAGAGCAGCGCTCATAGTTTCACTACTTTGCTGCAGCAACCAGGTGCGGCAGTGCCGTTGTTTGATGCGCGGGTCGACCAGACCACCCTGCTCTATCCAAAAGACGCGCAGGTGACCCAGCAATGGCTGGCCGGTGAACGTCAGCAAGGCCTGACACTTCGGCTGCGGCCAGCAAAAACGCCGGATTGGCAACAACCACCTTTGCCTTTGCTGCGCACCGAAACCCATGCGGTGATGGGGCTCACGCCACGTGATTTATCCGGTTACACGAAGGTCGCCATCAAAATGCGGGCTGTTAAAGATAAGTTGCCGGTACGTTTCGCGCTGCTGAACAAAGATGGTCTGGCTTTTGGTATTGACCTTGAAGCCAGCAGTGAATGGCGTTATCAACTGGTGCCGCTGTCTGCCCTGCAAGCCAAGCCAACCCTGCTGACACAGGCGTACCCGACTTTTATGCCAGCACAGCTTTCGCATCAGGGCCAGAGCCTCGGTGATTTGTCGCAGCTACAGGGTACCCAGTGGCAGCTACTAGCACCGAGCGATGGCAATAATGCGTTAGAAATTGCCGAAGTGAGTTTAATGCGGTAAAACCGCCGTGGTGCAATTCGCAGGATGACCGTAGGGTGGGTTGAGCAAAGCGAAACCCATCGGTTACCGCGTAACGGTTACCGCGTAACGTGATATCGCATAACGATAAACATTCAACCACTTTGGAGCCAATTTGCCGACAAACGCTGCCGCCGCATCCAAAGTCCAGCGCTACCTGTTAGCCGCTGGCTTTTTGGCATTGTTTTTTGCCAACCAAAGTGTGCTGGTGCTGGCGGTGCCGTTTTATCAAATGACGCTGGCGCTGGACCCGGTCTGGCTCAGTCTCGCCATCGCAGTACCTATGCTGCTGGGTAGCAGCATCAGCGGTTATGTCGGCCGCGCTTCAGACCGCTGCCAAAGCCGCTTTGGCCGGCGCCGGCCGTTTTTACTGGCAGGTGTATTAGGCTTAAGCCTGAGTTTTGTGCTGATGTGGCAAGTACCGGCTGACTGGCCGCCACTGTGGCAACTGGGTTATTTCGCCGGGCTATCGTTATTGTTCTTTCTGGCATTACCGCTGCTGGCCGTGCCTTTATCAAGCCTGGTGTTTGAACAGACACCAGAGCCACGGCAACGCACAGCGGTGTTTGGTCTAGCCAGCGCCGTGCAAAAGCTGGGGTCTTTGGGCTATCAATGGCTGGTGCCGTTGTCGCAGCTGGCGCTGTTCAGTAGTTTTCAGCAAGGCGTGCGCTGGGTCGGCGCACTGATTGGCACCGTGCTTATCGCCCTACCCGGCCTATGGCTGGCACTGTGTAGCCGTGAAAGCATTGGCCACGAAAGCAGCCGCGCGACTCCTGACACCGTTCACGCCAAGCCGCCGCCGGTCGCACAGACCAGCCTGGACCTGCTACGTCGCAGACCGGCGTTACGCTGGCTACTGTTGTTATGCCTGCTGCAGCTGTGCGGCTGCGCTTTTGTCGCGACGATGGATTATTACCTGTTGGTTTATGCGATGAACCAGGCCGATTTAGTCGCCGGTTCCTGGTGGAAAGCACTGCTATCCAGTGGCTATGCCCTGGCTGGATTGGCATTTGTTCCGGTGCTGGCCTGGAGCAGTGCCCGCTTTGGCGCGGTACGCACTTTGCTGTGGGTTTTTGTGCTGAATACACTCGGTGGTGCGGCGAAATGGTGGTTGTATCAGGGTGATCCGACTTATTGGCTGTTGCTCGATGCTATCCTTTGCAGCGCGGCCTGGACCGGTATGGCGATGTTGATCCCTCCCCTGCTGGCGCAGACGGAGCCGGCCAGTACCGCCCCGTCACAAGGAACGCAGTATGGTGCCATTTCTGCGCTGCACCACTGGGTGGTCAGTGTCAGTGCGGCGCTGTCTATGTTATTGTCCGGCCTTGCTTTAAATGGTCTTGGCTTCGCCGCAGCAGCCGGTGCCGCGCAAGCCGCCGGCGTGCTGGACCAGATGCGCGCCTTACTCAGTGGCGGCACTGTGCTTTGTAGTCTTTTAGCTCTGGCTGCCCTCTGGCGGTATCAGCGGCTGCAGTTTTTGGAGGAACACCCCTGATGGCCAATATCAAGGACGTCGCCCGCGTCGCCGGCGTGTCGATTGCGACCGTATCGCGCGTCATCAATGGCAACCACAAGGTCGGTGACGCCTGCCGCGCCCGGGTACAAAAAGTCATTAAAGAGCTGGGCTATCGGCCAAACAGTAATGCGCAGGCCTTAGTCAGTAAAACCAAAAGTACCATTGGTCTGGTCACACCAAAACTGGCAATGACCTTTTTCGGCACTCTGGCTGCCGGCGTAGAGAAAACCGCCCGCGAACAAAGCTACAAACTGCTGATGGCAAACTCGATGTATGAAACGCAGTCGGAACTCGATGCGATCAATTCGCTGCGCGACCACAACTGCCAGGCCATCGTGCTACACAGTGAATATTCCGACGAAAAAACTCTGATTAAACTCGCCGAAGAAATCCCCGGCCTGGTGCTGATCAACCGCTATATTCCGGCTATCGCCCATCGTTGTGTCTGGCTCGATAACATTGCTGGCGCTGCCCATGCCACCCAGATGCTGCTGGACAAGAACCACCGCGACTTCGCCGTGATCACCAGTATTTATCAAAACCGTGACCCTGGCGCGCGCCTGCAGGGCATCCGTCAGACGCTGGCCGGTGCACAAATTCCATTAAAAGATGAAGCGATTGAAGAATCGACCGCCAACATCGAAGGTGGCATGCAGGCGGTCGAAGCGTTGCTCGCGCGCAAAGTAAGGTTCACCGCGCTGCTCGCTTACAACGATTTGATGGCGGTCGGCGCGATCCATGCGCTGTTTGCCGCCGGCCTGCGCGTGCCGGAAGATGTGTCTGTGGTCGGCTTTGACGACTTGATTGTCGCACGCGCTTGCCGGCCACAGCTCACCACTATGCATTATCCGGTCGAAGAAATGGCCAGCTACGCTGCCCGCCTTGCTATCGAGCTGTCGAGCAACTCAACGGCAGAACCAGCGCACCGCACCCACCTGTTTTTATCCCAACTGATTGAGCGGGATTCGGTGGCGTCACGCAGCGCCAACTGAATCGCTGCGCTACACAGTTCCTGTCCGACGGGGCAGGAACCGCTTTGCCTCTCCCGCTGAACACAGTAGAATAGCGGCCTCTCTCAGTAACAACGTGACCGCCGCTTTGCAGCCAGCTCTCTCCACCCCTGACCTCTTGCACCAGACACTGAAACAAACCTTCGGTTACAGCGAATTTCGTTTTGGTCAGGTCGAGATCATTGAGCAGGTGTTGGCCGGCCGCGATAGCTTTGTGCTGATGCCGACTGGCGGTGGCAAATCGATGTGTTATCAGCTACCGGCGCTGTTATTGCCGGGGCTCACGGTAGTCGTGTCGCCGCTGATGTCGCTGATGAAAGATCAGGTCGACGGCCTGCAGGCGATGGGCATCGCCGCTGATTTCGTCAACAGCAGCCTGACGCGCGACCAGGTATTAGATGTATTCCGCCGCCTGCGTGACGGCCAGATCAAATTACTGTACGTGGCGCCCGAACGCCTGCTGCAAGAGCAGTTTCTGCAGCGCCTTGGCGATGTTGGTGTCAGCCTGTTTGCCATCGACGAAGCGCATTGTGTATCGCAATGGGGTCACGATTTCCGCCCGGATTACATAGCGCTATCTCGGCTGAAACAACAATTCCCGCAAGTGCCGTTATTGGCGCTGACCGCGACCGCCGATCCGGCCACACAGCAGGATATCCGCCAGCAACTCGGCTTGTATCAGCCGTTTATCAGCATCAGCAGTTTTGACCGCCCCAATATCCGCTACACAGTGCTGGAAAAATTCCGCCCGCTGGAGCAGCTGGTCACATTGCTGAAAAGTCAGGAAAATCAAAGCGGTATTGTTTATTGTTCGTCACGGAAAAAAGTCGACGAGTTAGCCGAGCAGCTTAAAGGCAAAGGTTTTGCCGTTGGTGCTTATCATGCCGGCCTTAGTAACGAACAGCGCGCGTTGGTGCAGGACCAGTTCAAACGCGACCAGTTGCAGCTGATTGTCGCCACTGTTGCCTTTGGCATGGGCGTCAATAAACCCAATATCCGGTTTGTCGTGCATTTTGATTTGCCACGCACCATCGAAGCTTATTATCAGGAAACCGGCCGCGCCGGCCGCGATGGCGTCGCCGCTGAAGCCATCATGTTATTTGACCCGGCTGACACGGCGCGCACACGCAAATGGATTGAAACCGACGAAAACCAAAGCCGGATTGAAGTCACTCTGCAACGGTTTAATGCGATGGCCGCTTTTGCCGAAGCCCAGACTTGCCGGCGTCAGGTGCTGCTGAATTATTTTGGCGAAGCCAGTCAGCAAGCCTGTGGCAACTGCGATATTTGTCTCGATCCGCCGCAGCGTTTTGACGGCACTGAACTGGCGCAAAAAGCGCTGTCTTGCGTCTGGCGCGTTGGCCAGAGTTTTGGCATGCACCATGTTATCGACGTGCTGCGAGGCAGTCAGGGCCAGAAGATCACCGAACTTGGCCACGACAAACTATCCACCTACGGCATCGGCAAAGACAAAAGCCATGATTATTGGCTGTCGGTGCTGCGTCAGCTCATCCATTACGGTTTATTGCAACAGGACATCACGCGCCACTCCGTATTGCAATTATTGCCGGCGGCAAGACCTGTGCTCAAAGGCGAAACCAGCCTGCAGCTGGCGATTCCACGCTTAAATGCACCGACATCACCCAAAGCCGGCAAAGTGCAGCAAAAACAAGATTACGACCGGATCTTATTCAGTAAACTCAGAGCCTTACGCAAACAAATCGCCGAACGCAGCGACGTCGCGCCTTTTGTTGTGTTCAGCGACGCCTCCTTAATAGAAATGGCCCAGCAAATGCCCACCAGCCGCAGCGACTTCCTCGCCATCAGCGGCGTCGGCCAGACCAAACTCACCCGCTACGGCGATGAATTCCTCGATTTGATTAGCGAGTATTTGGACCAATAGGTTGTATGCTGGCGCTGGCTTTTGCCCTGCGGGCGGCACTTGGCTTATTTTTCGTTTTTACCTTCACGGTTAGACCGTCTAGCAAAGATTTCACCTGACGGTGAGTCACTTTCTTTTGTTTCAGCAAAAGAAAGTAACCAAAGAAAAACCGACCCCGGTTACGCTCGAAAGACCGATGAAAATCAACAATTTGAGGCGCTGGGGCAACTCGCGCGGCGCTACCGTCGCCGCACTCAAACACTCCCCAGCTTAAGACCTCAAACCGCTGATTTGCATCGGCTCGCTTCAACGGGGGATTGGTCTTTTTCGTTGTTTTTGTTTTGAACGAAAGAAATTTAAGAGCAAAGCCAACTACTGAGGCCAGCTGCCCGTAGGAGCGAGCCGACTGAAAATTGTTGGCCAAGGTTTTAATCGTGCGACGCGCGAGTGACGTTTTCGCCTTGGACGGCAAATTTTCAGCCGGGCTTTCGAGCGAAATCGGGCAAGCGCTTTTTGGTTACTTTTTATCGCGATAAAAAGTAACTCGCCCAAGGGGCGAAACAGCCGAACGCAAGTTCAAAGACAAAATGAATTCTTTTCTATGCGGTCTTGATGCAAAAAAATTTATAATGAAAACAGAAAACCGCCGCCCGTCAGGGCAGAAAACCAAACCTGCGCCAAGCTTCTGATGGACAGCTGATAAAGCCTGCATAAATTTTTGATATCGCACTGCAGGCTCTAGGCCAGCAACTGTGCTTTTTGCATGCTGGGATCGTTTCCTTTGCCGGAAACATCCAACCAAAAGCCACAAAAAGATACAGGACATCTCGATGAAAAAATTACTGATGTTATCCGCACTTTTACTGAGTTCCTCCGCCTTTGCCGCAGATTTGCGCTGCACAGTCGGGGGCGATAGCCAAATTGGCTACTGCGACACGATGATTTGGGGCAAACGTACAGCGCCAGCATCGTTTAAAGTAGAAAACACCACCAAAGCGGTGAGCCAGTACATTTGGCAATCACCTTCAGTGTGTAAAAGTAAAACCACTGCCAGCTGCGCCTTCACCGCTTATTCCTTTGTAGAATATTCAGCGTCAGTGCTGGTGCTGTACACCGATGGAACCTATGAAAATCTGAACGCATCGCTGCGGTTTGAAGACGGTCGTTAATCCGGCTGACTATTGTGAGGCAACAGTCGCTGCCGCTGCGGTAGGGGCTTGTTGCTGCGATGCATAAAACGCCGCGACATCGGTGATTTCCTGATCCGTCAGGCCCTGCGCCATCGGCGCCATAATCTGGTGTTGGCGTTGCCCGTCGCGGTAGGCTTTTAATGCCTGCTCCAGGTAACCGGCTTTTTGTCCGGCCAGATTCGGGTAATCCGGCAGTACTGAAATGCCGTTGGCGCCATGACAAGCCGTGCACATTGCCGCTTTGCTCTGACCGCGGCTGATATCGGCTGATCCTGCCGATACCGATACCGAAAAAGCTAGCAGGATCAATAACATCAATGTTCGCATACGCCGCTCCTGATTGTGATAACTGGTTTGAGTAAAGCAAAAGGTCCTGATTACACAAGAAAATTGCTAAAATCGGCTTTTATATCTTCAGCAACAGGACTGCCGCCTATGCTCCGTCTGCAACAGATCAACGCTTCTGCTGAGCCTGCACCACAATTGCAACTGGTGTTTTGCCAGCCGCTGGACCCGGTCAGCGACGCGCCACTGTTGCAACAATGGCTACAGCAATTTGCACCGCTGTGCCGACTGCAAACCGAGATCAGTATGGACTTACTGTTGATCCGGTTCAGTTTCTGCGACCAGCCGTTTTATCTGCATCTGGAACACTATACTGAGGCCTGCTGGATTGATACTGACAGTGCGCAGGCAGATATGCTACTGTCGGAACTCCATGCGCTACTTGCGCAAGATCTTGTTTAGAATTCATTCACTTAAGTCCAGATCGGGAAGAAAAACATGAGACAGCGCTTTTTTTTGTTTTGCTGGCTGCTGTTGTCAGGCTGGTTTAGTCCGGCTGCTCTGGCCTTCCATGCCGAAACTATTCGCATTGACCCTGCGCTGAAACAGCAAAGTCTGTTCCCGAACTTATATTATCAACAGGTCGACCCCAACGTTGGCGTCGAAGACATCGTGTTTGAACCAGCGCGTCTGCATGCTTTTGTGCCGCTGGATCAGCCAAATCAGGCGCTGCGCAGTTATCCGGAGGCGGTCTGGTTTTTGGCCCGCCTGCATTACAGCGGCCAGCAGCCAGGCACTGTGGTGCTGAATTACGAATCCATCAATGCCGACCGGGTCGAGTTTTATCTGTATGACCGACAAAGCCACGAACTAAGCCTAATCAACCGCTCCGGCACTGAGTTCCCTTTTAGCGAACGGATGCTGCAGGCACGCAGTTTCGCCGTAACCCTGAATTTTAAAGCTGATCAGGAACTGGATTTATTGGTCAAAGTGCAGGATGGCGCAGTGATCCCATCCAACCTGCAGCTGTTCAGCGCAGAAGAATTTGGCTTACAGCTGCTGCAGCGGCAAATTTCTGATGGCCTGATCCTCGGTATTTTACTAGTGATGGCGCTGTACAACGCCATGTTGTATCTGAACGTGCGCGAACCGCTGTATTGCCATTTCTCCGGCTTCTTTTTCAGTTTCAGCCTGATGGTGTCTATTTTAAACGGTGCTGGTTTTGCCATGGTCTGGCCGGAATATCCAGAGCTGAACCCGTCAGTGTTTTATGTCGCCGGCGGCGCCTGCATGCTGTTTTTAACCCTGCTCACCAACGCCATAGTGCAAAACCAGCAACGCTGGTTGTTATGGTTGAATCTGGCTTCCAGCGCAGCACTGTTGTTCACGCCTTTGTATGCGCCGCGCAGTATCCAGCTGGATTTATTGCTGATTGTGGTCTGTCAGGTGATGCTGACCAATTTGTTGCAGGCGGTGCGATATGGTTTCAGCGGACTGCCGCTGGCGCGCACTTTTGCTATCGGCTGGCTGTTGTTTTTTGTCGCCAGTGCGGTGTTGTTACTGACTGAATTTGGCTATCTCGATCACTTGCACCTGTGGCAATGGCTGTTGGTGTTATCGGTGATTTGCAGCATGCTGCTGATGAGCTATAGCCTGGCGCAACGGCTGCAAAGTGCCAGCATTCAGAGTGCCGAAGCCCATCAGCAGACCATCCGCTCCCTGCAGCAATATTACGACATCTATCACAACGCCGTGGAAGGCCTGTTCAGCACGACGCTGGACGGCCATTTATTGTCTGCCAACCGTGCCCTGCTGAATATTCTCGGTTATCAGGAACTGAGTCAGATGGAAGTCGACGTGCAAAAACACGGCATGGGTCGTTATTACGCCAACCCGGACGACCGGCTGCAGATGGTGCGTCAGCTGCAACATATCAGTAATCAGAGTTTTGAATTGCGTGGCCTGCGCGCCGACGGTGCACCCTTCTGGGCGCTGATGTCGGCGCGGCTTAGCCGCAACGCACAAGGTGAAGCCTTTATCCACGGCTCGCTGGTCGATATCACCGAACAAAAAGTTGCGCATGAACAGCTGGCGTATCTGGCCTCACATGACCCGCTGACCGGCTTGTATAACCGCCACCATTTCCTGGTGCTGGCGCAACAAGCCTGGCAACGCCGCCAACTGGAACAACAAACCAGTGCAGTGCTGTTTATCGATATCGACCAGTTTAAGCTGGTTAACACCACCTGCGACCATGCGGCCGGCGATGCATTGTTGAAGCAAATCAGCGATCAACTGAAACGCGCGCTCGGTCAGACCGGCTCGCTGGCGCGGATTGGCGGTGACGAATTCGGTGTATTATTGCCAGGTAAAACCGCGCAGGAAGCGTTCAGCATTGCCTATTCATTGCTGGATGTGGTGAAAGAATTCCGCTTTTTCTGGCAGGACAGCCTGTTCAGTATCAGTGTCAGTATTGGCCTGACCGAGATCACGCTGGATGATTTATCCGCCGAACAAACGCTGAAAAAAGCCGATTCCGCCTGTTTTGTTGCCAAAGAAAAAGGCCGCAATCGTATCCATCTGTTTAATGCCGACGATCAGGAATTACAAAAACATCAGTCCGAAGTGCAATGGCTGCAGGTGCTGCGTCATGCCCTGGAACACGATAAATTTGTACTGTATATGCAGCCTATCCAGGCCATTCAGCAGCGCGATAGCGTGGCGCACTATGAACTGCTGCTACGGCTGGTCGGTGAAGACGAAACCATTATCGCACCGGGTAACTTCTTAAGTTCAGCCGAACGTTATGGTCTGATGCCGCAGATTGACCGTTGGGTACTGCGTAATTATTTCCGCTGGCTGGCGCAACATCCCCAGCATCTGACCACGCTTGGCCTTGCCAGCATCAACCTGTCCGGCGCGTCTCTGGTCGACCCGCTGTTTAAAGCTTATGTGCAGGGCTTGCTGGATGAATATCAGATCCCGGCGCGACATATCTGTTTTGAGATCACTGAAAGTATGGCCATTCTGAACCTGCAGAATACACTGGAATTTATTCATCATTTCAGAGGATTAGGCTGCCATTTTTCGCTGGACGATTTCGGTAGCGGTTTCTCGTCTTATGGCTATCTGAAAAACTTCCCGGTCGATTTTGTCAAAATTGACGGCAATTTCGTCCGCGACTTGCTGGAAGATAAATACGACCGCGCCATCGTTAATTCGATACACGATGTAGCGACCGCCATGGGTATCCAGACCATCGCCGAATTTGTTGAAAATCAGGACATTATGCTGGAACTGAAACGGATGGGCGTCAATTACGCGCAAGGCTACGGCATCGCCAAACCGCGGCCACTGGCAGATATTCAGAGCTGATAAACGCTGGTAGCTGCAGACAGCGCTTGCCGCGCTGGGCTGCCGCTCAGTACAATACGCGCCCATTCTGAGGTGCCGCTATGCAACGTTTACAACAATTATCCGATCAGGTTGAGCTGGTATTCAGCGACATTGGCCAGCGTTATGCGCAATATCAGCGCGACCGCGGGCTATTTTGCCGCAGCGGTTGTGGTGAATGTTGTTTGCATCCGGGCATTGAAGCCACAGTGCTGGAAATGCTGCCGCTGGCATTTGAACTGATCAAAGAAGGCAAAGCGGAAAGCACGCTCGACGCCTTAGCTGCACACGACAAACCCGGTTGTTTCTTCTACAGCCGCCATTCGGAAGACGGCAAACAAGGCCAGTGCAGTGTCTACATGAAACGCCCTGGCATCTGCCGTCTGTTCGGCGCCGCCGGCTATAATGGCCGCGAAGGCGAAGTGCAGCTCAGTGTCTGCAAAAATATCAAAGCCGATTATCCGCAAGCCTATCAGGACAGCTTAATCGCGCTGGAATCCGACCCACCACCGATGATCCGCAACGGCAAAGAACAAATCCGCCAAATCGACTACGAACTGGGCGGGATGAATTTCCCAATCAACGAAGCGATGGAACAGGCGCTGCAAAAAGTGCTGTTTGAGCAGTATTATTTAGGTCTAGCGGACGCTGAGTAAGATTGGTTTTGCCCGGTGGGCGGCTTTGGTTTACCTTTCAATTTATCTTTTGCGGTAAGATTGCTTAGCAAAGACTCATATTGTCTTTGAACTGGCGTTCGGCTGTTTCGCCCTGCAGGCGAGTTACTTTTTATCGCGATAAAAAGTAACCAAAAAGCGCTCGCCCGATTCCACTCGAAAGCCCGTCTGAAAAGTCGCCGTCCAAGGCGAAAATGTAACTCGCACGGCGCTAGCGTCGCCGTGCTCAGACACCCATTTTCTTAAAACCTTGGCCAACGATTTTCAGCCGGCTCGCTCCAACGGGCAGCTGGCCTCAGTAGTGGTCCTTGCTTTCAATTCTCTTATGCTAAAAACAGCAACAACTAAGAAAACCAATCCCCCGTTGAAGTGAGCCGATGCAAATCAATAGTTTGAGGTTTTAAGCTGGGGAGTGTTTGAGTGCGGCGACGGTAGTGCCGCGCGAGTTGCCCCGGCGCCTCAAACTGTTGATTTTCATCGGGCTTTCGAGCGTAACCGGGGTCGGTTTTTCTTTGGTTACTTTCTTTTGCTGAAACAAAAGAAAGTAACTCACCGACAGGTGAAATCTTTGCTAGACGGACTTGCGGCTTCAAGTAAAAACGAAAAATACAACAGCCGCCCGCAGGGTAAAAATCTCCCCGTCACTCTTCGTATTGATAAGCTCCGCCGCCAAGCTTGGACGCTTCTTCAGTCTTGCTGGACGTCAGCAACATGGCTTCCAGCTCGGCCATCTCGGCCGGCGTCAGTTCGCGCCATTGACCCGGTGCGAGGCCGGCGAGGCGGACGTTCATGATGCGTACCCGTTTGAGCTTAGTCACGTTAAAACCCAGATATTCCGTCATGCGCCGGATCTGCCGGTTCAGGCCCTGGCGCAACACGATGTTAAAGGTCTGCCGCGATTTCTGCGTGACCTGACAAGGCAAAGTCACAGTCTCAAGAATGGGCACGCCAGCGGCCATTTTTTTCAAGAAATGGTCGTGGATAGGTTTGTCGACCGTGACGACATACTCTTTGTCGTGTGCATTGCCGGCACGCAGGATTTTATTGACGATATCGCCATCGTTGGTCAGAAAAATCAAACCTTCGGATTCTTTATCCAGCCGGCCTATCGGGAAGATCCGCTCCGGATATTGCACCGCATCAACAATATTGCCTTTGACATGCAGCTCGGTGGTGCAAGTGATACCCACCGGTTTATGGTAAGCCAGATAAACCCGGCGCGGTTTGTTTTTCAGCGGCTTGCCGGCCACTTCGACGCGGTCGTCGGCCGACACTTTGGTGCCAACCACCGCCACCTGCCCATTCACTTTAACCTGTCCGGATTCAATCAGCTTGTCCGCTTCACGCCGCGAGCAAAAGCCGGTGTCACTGATAAATTTGTTAAGCCGGAATAACGAAGTCGCGTCGGTCAAAGTGGCAGTCCTGTGGCGGGAAAAAAGTGCGCAAAGTTTAAGGCCGGCGGCAGCTTTGGGCAAGTAAAGGTGATCCCACATAACTCTGACGGCCACCGTCAGCTGCTTGTATAGCAACCGAAAGAGACTCACACCTGCTCCCTGAAAACACTCGATGACTTGGTCTCATATCTATAGTCGACCTCAAATCAAAGTTAAGAATGGGTCACCTACAACTAAAAAGCCAAACGACCTGCTCACGTCACCAATAGATTTTTTTTGAATCTTTAATTCATTTATAATCCGCCGACCAGAAGAACCATTCACATCAAAATAAAGAACTTCACTGGCGAGACCACTGAGTGACCCTGAATTTTTCCCGAATATATAAGAAATAATGGGCGAACCATATGTAAGCACATGGCCTATATTGCAACTGATGGCAATTACAAATTTTGTCTTAGGCTCTGCTTTTTCAATGAAGTTATAGTCTATACATTCATAAGCACACGGGTAATGAAGTTCTGTAGAACCGTGAGCACCAATAAATAATATTTCGTATTTGTTTTCCAGAAGATTTCTGGAGTATTCATCTTGCCAGCGGATTGCTTCTGATAGGTCGTTATAGTCCTTAATTCCGGTCACCATATCTATTTCGAAGTTAAATTTCTCAAAATCCTTTCGGAAAAAGGTTTTCTCTGAATCTATCTGAGCATCAGCCAATAAAACTCTACGCGGATAAATATTTATACCATCATAATGGTCGTTCAAGCGTTTGAAGTATTGGGAAACAGTTGTGTCCCTTGGTTTGATAACAGCTACGGTGACTTCACCTGAGCCCATCTCATGTTCATTATGCCAATCCCCTTTGACTATATTTGACAAAGAGGAGTACATCCCTAGATATTTAGTACCAGTATTATTATCTGCTAATGCAGGAACGTCGTAGCCAATAAACACAACATGCTTAAGATTCGAAGAATTATAGCTATCTTTTAAAGACTGCTTGAGAACTGCAGCAGAAGTACCTGGCTGGAGTTTGCGCAAATCAGCCTGTATATGTTGATTATTACGCTTAACTGCCGCCATCCACTTTTCAATAAGCACGACAGCCTCTGGTTCAACATCATGATTAACAATGATTATTGCTTTTTCATGAAGTTTTGGTGCCGTCTTAATTTTTTTACAGCCAAAGAAGCCAGTGGTTTTAAAATCGTTTACACCACGCATACATACTTCATATTCTGAGTCGGGCTTGAGATTGGAAATAACTTTTTTATACACATTTCTGGCTATCGGCATTCGAATCGAAGTACTATAGTTTATATTTACTTCCTCAGTAGAGGAATGAACAACACCATTCTCCTTGTAAATAAGGTAGCCTAAATCAGTGTTTGGAACATTCACTTGACTCAAATCCATAGAAACAACAATAGAACTATCTTCATGATATGGATATAAATCTAAATTTAAAATACCTTCAGTGAACTCTGCAACAATCTGGCAATCGGCTGTCACTGAGTCAATAATATAAATACTATCCTTAAGATAACCGCCACAACCTGATATTTTGTATTGCCCAACACCTGTATTCTGAGCAGTATAAAATATTAAACGACCACCATGTCCAACCGTTTGCGCCATCGGAGTAATACTTACAGCTGTGTCTGGTATGCTGGCTGTCACAGTATGTATTTTTATTTTGAATTTTGCCGATACTTCACACGCAGCGGTAATGCTGCCGGTAGTGTAGATATTGCCACTAAGTTGTCCATTACAGCCCTCGACTTTATCAATGTCAAAGCCCGCGGCAGCTGCAATATTTACCACCGCCACACCACCATGTTGGATTAATTGACTGACCGGGGTGACGGTACCGCCTTCTGAGGCCGTCGCTGTAACTGTATAGGATTTTAATTTGAATTTTGCAGACACTTCACACGCAGCGGTAATGCTGCCGGTTGTGTAGAGATTGCCATTGAGTTGTCCATTACAGCCCTCGACTTTATCAATGTCAAAGCCCGCGGCAGCTGCAATATTTACCACCGCCACGCCACCATGCTGGATTAATTGGCTGACCGGGGTGACGGCGCCGCCTTGCGAGGCCGTCGCTGTGACTGAATGTGATTTTAATTTGAATTTTGCGGATATTTCACAAGCGGAGGTAATGCGGCCGGTTGTGTAGATATTTCCGCTGAGCTGTCCATTACAGCCAACGATGCTCTCAATTTCATATTCATTATCAGCAGCAACATTCAAAGTCGCTGTGTTGCCAGTCAAAATTAACTGGCTTTTGGGGGTGATATTGCCACCTATGGAAGTGATTGCTGAAACTTCATAACTGAGTTTGGCAGGTTCCGTTGGGATTTCTTGCTTATCTGAAGAAGCACCACCACAACCAATAAAAAAGCAACTCAGTGGCAGTATGAAAAGCTTCTTCAACATTTTTGTGTTCAATGTAAAAGTCCTTTTAAAAATTCCATGTGTACCTACGACTCCACTAAACAGTGTCTTTAGTAAATCTTGGCGGTCCTGCGGTCCGCATTAATGCTGAAAAACAAAAAATTAACATAACGCCTGTAGATTATGATTTTACTATAACAATGTCCAACTCATTTTCGATGAAAGTCTCTAGCGAGCATTGAGAAATTCCATTCAGTACCGCCCCCCCTATTGCCTCAGGATTATTTGCCCATACATGGGATAAAATTTGGCACACGCCATGCTGAAAATGCGGTGTGGAATCATCTACAAGCCTCATTAGCGCTGTCTGTCATCCGCATGCAAAGAGCTGAATGGCTCCAACAGAACAAGATGGTGTCTGCCCCGGATTGTGCTGCCGGTAACAGGGAAAAATCACTATGCAATCAAATCCACTGCTCGCAACAAATCTTGCCGCTTTTTACCGCTTAAACCCGCAAATCTCCGTCTGGCACCTAATTTCCTCTGCTGATTTTCGCTGATTGATAATACCGACCAGACCCATACAGCCGGCTGCGTCCACTTCGCAGATCACGGTTTAGTTAAAAGGAAATCAGATGAACAAGCGCCTTATTTGCACCACCCTGTTCAGTTGCAGCTGCGCGATGGCGGCAACCCCGGCAGCACCGCTCAACCCGACACCGGCAATGCAACACTCAACGGCGGCAAAGCCGCGTATGCAGGATGATTTTTATTTGGCGGTGAACGGCGACTGGCTAAATAGCGCGCAGATCCCCGCCGATGCGTCGTTTGTTTTTGGTGCAGATTTGTCCGGCATCACGTCAAAACGACTCCATAAAATCATCGTAGAGCTGGCCGGTAGCAAAAATCCTGCTGGCAGCGTAGCGGAAAAAGTGGGCACTTTTTATGCCACATACCTCGATACAGCTCGGTTAGACCAGCTTGGCCGGACACCGCTTAACGCAATTCTGACCGAAATCGATGCACTGGCCAGCACCAGCGAGTTGGCGCATTGGCAGGGCAAAGCACAAGGCCGTATGGAGACGCCGGTCCATTTTCCGTTTGTAATGCCTGGCTTGCAGGACCCAACCACCAATCAGGCCATGCTGGCACAAGGCGGCTTAGGCTTACCGGATCGCAGTTATTATCTGCCGGGCAACGACGCGCAATCTGCCAACATCTTCACGGCTTATCGTATCTATTTATTGAAATTAGCCAAGCTAGCACAACTGCCACAGGCTCAAGCACTGGTCGAGCAGGCACTCAGTGTTGAAAGCCAAATCGCACAGGCACAATGGGAACTGGCGAAGAGCCGGGATCCTGGCAACATCGCGACAATGCAAATCGCAGAGCTGATCAAAGCTGCGCCAGGCTTTGACTGGCTGGCGTTTTTAGACGGCGCGAACTTAAAGGGGCAAACCACACTAAGTAATCTGCAGCCGGGAGCCGTGCTGGCAATCACTCAGCTGTATGCCAAGATCCCATTGGCGCACTGGAAAGCCTACAGCAAACTACAAAGCCTGAATGAAGCGGCACCGCTGCTGTCGGCCGAATTTCGTGCCGCCCATTTTGACTTTTACGGTACCACTTTAAATGGTCAGACCGAGCCAGAGCCGCAGAGCACAAAAGCAGTGGCCAGGTTAAATAGCGCGATGGGCGAAGCGCTTGGCCAACTCTATGTGGCGCGTCACTTCCCCGCCGACCACAAAGCGCGTATGCAGGAACTGGTAAAAAACTTACTGACCGCGTACCGCGACGCTATCAGCAGACTGACTTGGATGACCCCTGCGACCAAACAGCAGGCGCTGGATAAAATCGCCAAATACGGCACGAAAATTGGTTACCCTGATGTCTGGCGTGATTACAGCAGCCTAAATATTGTTGCCGGTGATGCGCTCGGCAATCAGCATCGTGCCGCCCGGTTTGACTGGGAATTTAAAGCCGCTAAAGCCGGCAAAAAAGCCGACAAACGCGATTGGGATATGCTGCCGCAAATGGTCAATGCGCAATACAATCCGCTGCGCAATGATATCGAATTTCCGGCGGCGCACCTGCAAGCGCCCTACTTCGATATGAGTGCTGATGATGCCAGCAACTATGGCGCGATCGGCGCGGTTATTGGTCACGAAATCAGCCACGGCTTTGACAATATGGGCAGTCAGTTTGATGGCGACGGCAATTTTCGCAACTGGTGGGCAACGGCAGACAAAGCTGCATTTCAAGCGATGGGCGACAAGCTGGTGCAACAATTCAGCGCTTACCAACTGTTTCCGGGCAAACATGTGAACGGGCAGCTGACCTTGTCTGAGAACATGGCAGATTTAGCCGGCTTACAAATCGCTTATGATGCGTACATCAACACATTAAAAGGAAAAAAGTCGCCGCTGATCAACGGCCTGACCGGTGAACAAAGATTCTTCTACAGTTACGCCCAAAGCCGGCGCAGTAAATTTCGCCCTGAGCTAGCGGCACAATGGCTGGTCACAGATCCACACGCGCCTGATGTGTTTCGTATCAATGGCGTGGTGATTAATATCGATGGCTTCCATCAGGCATTTCACACCCAACCTGGTGATGGCATGTTTAACAGCCAAGCAAACCGGCTGCGGATTTGGTAAGGTCCAGCCGGTGATCAGTCAACACTGATGAACGCCGTCAGATGGGCAAATCTGACGGCGCATTTTTCTGGCACCTGCACAGCAACTGAGGTCATATCGCATTATGCCTGCATTGTATTTCTACCCACGGGACCGGCAGTTCTGGTTATTCCATAGTGGCGCTTTGTTGTTTGTTTGCGGGATCACGCTGCTCAGTATTTTCTTTCTGGGCGATTTTTCTGGCTTTAACATCACGGCATCTGTGGTTTGGGCCCTGCCCTATACTTATGCCGTCTTGCTGCTGCGCTTTATCTATAAACAACGTCAGTGGCAGCAAAAATCCATCACAGCGCTGATCACCATGATCATCCTCTACAGCACTGTGGCTGGTGTATTGGTGGTAGCCAGCGTTTTATTGCTGACGCTGCCATTTTTCTGGACCATTTTGAGCCAAAGTCAGGCTCATTTTGATACCAGCAGTTTCATTTTCCGCAATTTGATCGGCGGCAGCCTGAATACTCAACTATTTATTTGTTCGTGGATTTTTGTCTATGCATATATCAGCAATAGCCGCAGAACCAGAGCGACCGAAATCAACAATCTGCGTTTGCAACATAGCCTCAAAGAAGCACAGCTAACCAACCTGGCGAATCAACTGAACCCCCACTTTCTATTTAACGCATTGAATAATATCCGTTTTATGATGCACGAAAATACAGCTCATGCGGAGAATATGCTGATCGCTTTGTCAGACATTCTGCGTTATTCGCTGGCGAGCAGTGAACATGCCAAGGTCACGCTGAGCCAGGAGCTGGACATCATCGGGCGTTATATTTCTATCGTCAGCATTCAGATGGAAGCGCGGCTACAGTATTCACAGCGTGTCGAGGCGACACTACAGCACTATTTGTTGCCGCCGATGATGTTACAAATGTTGATAGAAAACGCGATTAAACATGGCGTGGACAATATCGCAGGCGGCGGCCGGCTCGAGCTGACGGCCGAAGAACATGAAGCAACATTAGTTTTCACCATCAGCAATGATTTTGCCGCAATCCGTGCCGACTCAGCGCACACAACCAGCGCAAGCAAGACGACAAATGCCACGGAAAACATGGGCATCGGCTTAGACAATATCAGACAGCGGTTACTACTGTTGTATAGTCAGCAGGCCAGTTTGCACATCACCAATCAACAGACTGCAGCCGCTATGTATCAGTTTGTCGTGACGCTGACGATCCCGAAGGAGCGTACCCGATGAAAGCAATAGTAGTGGAAGACTCACGACTGGCCCGCGAAGGCCTGGTGCGGATGCTCAAAGACTATCCAGAGCTGACGGTGGTCGGGCAAGCAGATCATGCCGGCAGCGCTTTAACTTTGGTTAATGAGACACACCCGGATGTGATTTTCCTCGATATCCATATGCCGGGTGGCACTGGCTTTGACCTGTTGGAAAAACTCAGTTATTTGCCGCAGATCATTTTTACAACGGCTTATTCAGAACATGCGATCCGCTCGTTTGATTTCAATACCATTGATTATTTACTGAAACCCATCAGCAAAGAACGCTTAACCATTTCGGTTAATAAGTTACTGGCCCGCACAAACACCAATAACAATGACATCGACACTGAGGATGAAACTCAGTCAGACAATGATAAAAATCAAACAGTTAAAGATCCATTAGAAGAACATAGCACATTATTAGTCAAAGACGGCGACCACTGCTTTTTAATCCGGCTCGATACTATCCGCTATATCGAAAGTCAGAAAAACTACGTCCAGCTTTTCTTTGAAAACAATAAAGCTTTTGTGAAAAAATCGCTGAACAGTATCGAAGCACGCTTACCAAACAGTATTTTTTTCCGCGCCAACCGGCAATATGTAGTCAACCTGCAAGAGATCCGCCGGATCGAAGAGTCCATCAGTGACGGCTTTGTCGTGACGATGAGCGATGGCAAGGAATTGGAGATCTCTCGGCGTAATGCGATTGAATTAAAAGAGTTACTCAGTTTTTAGCTGCCTATCCAGCTAGAACAGCAACGGGCCGCTGCGCCACGGCGTCCGGCGTCCGCTGAAAAATCAACCAGTGTTTGCAGCAGTTTTTGCCAATCAGTCATGTAAGAAAGTTGCTGTTAAACCGACTACCTTGTTATGTCTGAAAAAAGTAGTCAGCAATCACGCAATGAAGCCACAAAATTTAAATCTTCCGCAAGATCTCTTGTACCAACAAGCGCTGGCAGCGCATGAGTCTGAGTTGATCCGATTTGTCGCCGGCTACGAACGCGACCCGGCAAAACGCGCGGATCTGCTGCAGGAAATCCATTTTGCGATTTGGCGCAGCATGGCTGTATTTAAGGAACAGTGTTCTTTACGCACCTGGGTTTATCGGGTTGCGCACAATGTCGGCGCTACCCATGTGCAACGCAACATGCGGCCGGCTGAGCAAAATCACGCCGATTTGGCTGCACTTGCTCTGCATATTGATGAAAGCACAGATGTAGTTTTAACAGACCGCAATCTGGACTTAGCGCGCGTCATGCAATTCATTCACTCGCTTGGCCCGATAGACCGGGAAATCATGTTGCTGTATCTGGAGGGCGTGGATGCAGCCACCACCAGTGATATCACCGGACTGTCCGTTCGAAACATCGCCACGAAAATTCACCGGATTAAACATCTGTTAAGCAATATATTCAAGTCAGGAGTAAACCACCATGAATGACGAAAACCTGCAGTCGTTATGGCAGTCGCAACCCATCAGCAATACACAAAGCCTGAGTCATGCATTTGAGCAAAACATTCAGCAAGATATCCGCAGTTTTCGCCATAAAATTGCCAGTCGTAATCAGCAGGAAAGCATTTGTGCAGTGATAGTCATGTTGATTTTCGGCTATTACTGCTGGGCATTACCAGAGTTTCTCATGCGTGTCGGCAGCGGTTTAATCGTGTTAGGCAGTGCTGTGATCCTGTACCAACTGCAATATCGGGCAGCATTACAAGAACTGCCCGCTGAACAACTCGGGCTGCCTATGATCAGTTATTACCGTGCCGAGCTGGTACGGCAACGCAATATGCTGCAGAGCATCTGGCTTTATCAGTTTGGCCCGGTGCTGCCGGGGATCAGTGTATTTTTCTGGGGCATGGCGCAACCAAATCCAGCGGATTTTCCCTGGCAGATCACGTCAGTCGTGATTGTTCCTTTCCTCGTTGTCTTCGCCATGAACCTCAATGCGGCCAGAAAAATACAGGTTGAAATTAATAAGCTGGACCAAGAAATCGAATAATTAAGTCGCCGGCATCTGCCACAAGCACCATCACACCGCAGACTGTGTGATGGTGTTTTTCAATTGCAATGGCCTGAGGGTTCAATAGCAGCAGTCAGATCCAACAACCAAATTCGGCCACTGCGGTACAGGTCTGGATGCAACAGAAAATTGGTTGCCACCTTGGACTACCTGTGAAAAAATAATATTTGTCAGCAACTTAGCTGCGTACGGATAAAATTATTTGCCACAGGAAGTATAAGCAATGAAGAAGTTAATCCCCTTTTTGCTCGTCGCCACTTTAGCCGCTTGCGCCAACACCAAGGCTGACTTCAGAGTCGATGGCTCGAGTGCAACGTCGACCGAAAAAAGCGTCGTGAAAATCAATCGGGCACTGAACGAGCGGCAGCGGCTCGAGTTTGCGGTGGCGCTGATGCGGATCCAACTGTCTGACATGAACAGTGTAATCGACCTGCTCAATAACAAGTCTCTGCAATCTACCAACTACGCCTACCTCGCAACCAAAATCAATGGTTTGACCTATCAGGAGATTATGGATCTGGCGCAGAAGTCTGAAGTGAAGATTGAAACCCGGACAAATTGATCCTTACCGGACAGTCACAGGGCGAACGACATCTGTGCCTGTCCGGCGCCACTCAAATCCCCTCACCTATACATACCCGCCATTACTGATAAAAATCAACGAACAAGACCAAACCCCACCGATCCCGGTTCAATCCCCTGTTGGTAGCCAGAAAATTCTTTTAGGATAAATTTCAGCCAATTGTCCGCACATCAGTCAGGCGCATCCAAAGGAAATTACCTATGAAACCACTTTATCTTGCTCTGCTGCTGGCTTTCAGCCCGGTGGTTTTTGCCAATGAATCTGCAATCAACACAAATGTACTGCCGGAGCGTGAGCAGGCGCAGCTGATTGATGAGTTATTGCAGCAACGGCTGACACAGATTTTGCCGCCGCTGATGCAGCGCGAAAACATCGATATGTGGCTGCTTATTTCCCGCGAATACAACGAAGACCCGGTGCTGAAAACGATGTTGCCGGCTACCTGGCTGTCGGCGCGCCGGCGCACCATGTTGGTGATCTTTAATCCGGGCGCCGGCAAAGCGCCAGAGCTCTACGCCGTAGCGCGTTATGACGTCGGCACTGCGTTTAAAAAAGCCTGGGATGTGGAAAAACAACCAGACCAATGGCAGGCTCTGGCAGATCTTATCCGCAGTAAAAAGCCGAAACGCATTGGCATTAATCAGTCGGCCAGTTATGGCCATGCCGATGGCATGGTCGCGACTGAACTTGATCTGCTCAAGCAGGCACTCGGTGCTGAGCAATCCAGCAAACTGGTCAGTGCGGAGAAACTCGCGGTGGGTTGGCTGGAAACGCGCTTGCCGGCCGAGATCGAGCAATATAAAAATTTGACCGCGATTGGCCATCAACTGATTGCGCGGGCTTTTTCTAACGAGGTGGTGACACCGGGTAAAACCAGCACTGAAGATGTGGTCTGGTGGTTACGTCAGCAAAGCACCAAGCTTGGCTTACCGGTTTGGTTCCATCCCACTGTCTCCATTCAGCGGCCGAGCTCCGGCAAATTCGACCAGATTAAAGCCTTCTCGTCGGCAAAGAATGCGGCGAAAGCCGACACCGCAGCAGAAAGTATCATTCAGCCGGGCGACCTGCTGCACGTCGATTTTGGCCTGACCTATTTGAGGCTGAATTCGGATCAGCAACAACATGCATATGTGTTACGGCCCGGCGAAACTGATGCGCCGGATGATTTAAAACAGGCGCTGAAACTGGGTAATCAGGCGCAGGACATCCTGACCGGCAACTTTAAAACAGGTTTAACCGGCAATGCGTTACTGGCAAAAAGCCTGAATGACGCAAAAAACAAAGGCCTGAAAGCGACAATCTACAGCCATCCAATTGGGCACCACGGCCATGCGGCCGGTCCAACCATCGGCATGTGGGACAATCAGCATGGCACGCCTGGCAGCGGCGATTATCCGCTGCACGCCAACACGGCTTACTCGATTGAACTAAACGTCGCAGTGGACATCCCGGCTTGGGGTAACGAGATCCGCATCATGTTGGAAGAAGATGGCTATTTTGACGGCACCAAGTTCCATTATCTCGATGGCAGACAACAGCAACTACATCTGATCAGCGCGCAATAGCGACGATTTTGCCTAAATTGCGTCGAAACGCCGGTATTTTTCGATTGAACCCCGTCGAAAATACCGGTCGCTGCGTTACAGTCTGAGCAAAGCCCCAATGATGGGAACGACTTTGATACGACGCATTTTTACTGCTCTCTGGTTTTTAACCGGCACTGCGGCTGTGGCAGCGCCGCTGCAAATGGTATTGCTGGAAAACCACATGCCACTCAGTGCCGACAAAAGGATCAATGTTGAAACGCGGATCTTGCCGAAGCTACAACAAATCGCCTTACCTGAAATTCAAATCGAACCCCAATTACTCAGCAATGCCCGCGCCTGGGAGATGCTGCGTCAACCCGGCCATTATTGCGCGCTGAATAAAGTCCATACCCCTGAGCGCGCTACCTTTTTGTATTTTGCCAAACTGCCAACCAGCGTCTATCCACCACTGCAGCTGCTCAGTACCCGGCCTTTATCCGATCATCCCATCGACCTCGAAGTCTTATTAAAACAACAACCTGAGTTAAAAATCGGCGTAGTCAGTGGTCGCAGCTACAATGCCCGCATCGACGCCCTGATCAAACAATATCCGCAGCAGTTCTATCAGCGTAGCGGCGACGATGCCGCGGAAAACCTCGCATTAATGCTTGGAAAAAATCGCTTGGATGCGGTGATTGAATTTGCCGCTATTGTGCGGGCCAGCCTGAAAAAACAAGGGCTGAACCAAACCATCATCGGTCAGCAACTGCAAGGAGTGGCCTTGTCGCGCGGCTTTATCGTCTGCAACAAAAGCCCGCTCGGCTTACAGCTGATTCGCCTGCTCGACCAGAAAATGCAGGACCGGCAATATCAGGCAGATTTAGTCCGTTACCATCGCGAGTTTTTCAGTGCCTCGGATTATGCCCTGATCCATGCCGACCTGATGCAATATTTTCCACTACAATAAATATATTCGTAAGTTTCATTTGCTTTCTTTTTAAGCAAAAGCTAGCATCCTGCCAGATTGTTTACAAATATTTCTCACTATTTCAGCAATGTCGCAGGAGTGTTGTCATGTTCAATAGATTGCTGGCAGGTCCGGCTTTACTTTTCATTTCGTTATTAAGCGCAGGCTGCGGTAGCAGTGGTGGTAAAGAAACGGCTGCCGCGCCGCAGCCGGTGCAGCAAACGCCTACTCAGCCACAGGCACCGCAACTGAGCCTGAAAGTCCCCACTGCAGCCAATAGCTGGGTCGAAGGCAATCCGAAAGAAACTGAAACCATCATTCAGGCCAATGGCATCCGCAACTGGCGTCGTAGCTCTGACAAAATTGTCACTTACCTGCGCCTTGGCAAAGCTGGTGAACTGGAGCTGGCACTGAATGCTAAAGTGCTGTCCGGCACGTCGGCGATCGAAGTCAGTGTCGGCGGACTGAGTAAAAAAATTGAACTGAACAACACCACGCTGCAGCAGGTCTATGTCGGCAAATTTGCGGTCAGCCAGCCCGGTTATCAGAAAATTGTATTGCAGGGCGTCAGCGCCAGTGCCGACGTTTTTGCCGATATCGATGACATCCTGATCGGCGGCAGCGCAGTCGGCAGTGACACCTACTTTATCAAAGACGAGTTTTACTGGGGCCGGCGTGGACCATCAGTGCACCTGAACTATCAAAGCCCAACCAGCGCGCCGCTGGAATATTTCTACTCTGAACTGACAGTCCCTGCCGGTCAGGATGTGATTGGCTCTTACTACATGGCCAATGGTTTTGGTCAGGGCTATTTTGGCATTCAGGTGAATTCCGCCAGCGAACGCCGCGTCTTGTTTTCGGTCTGGAGCCCTTATGAAACCGATGATCCGAGTAAAATCCCGCCGGAAGACCGGGTACAGTTATTGCGCAAAGGTCCGGACGTACAAGCCGGTGAATTTGGTAACGAAGGCTCCGGCGGGCAAAGTTACCTGATTTATCCGTGGCAAGCGGCTACCACCTATAAATTCTTACTCAAAGCCAAACCGGTGGACAACAACAGCACCGATTACAGTGCCTGGTTCTATGCACCAGAACAGGCACAGTGGCGCCTGATCGCCAGTTTCCGCCGGCCTAAAACGCAAACCTGGCTGACCAATCAGCATGCTTTTCTGGAAAATTTTATCCCTGAAGCCGGTCAATTCAGCCGGGAAGCCCACTATGGCAATGGCTGGGTCCGTACCGCCTCTGGCGAGTGGCTGCCGCTGCAACACGCCAGCTTCAGCTATGACGATACGGCCCGGCGACAATCGCGCTGGGACTATCAGGGTGGCGTGAAGAATGGCCGTTTTTACTTAAAAAATGGTGGTTTTTTTGATGATTTCACCACATTTGGCAGCAAATTCAGTCGCGATGCGACCGTAGCGCCAGTGTTGGATTTGATGAAATTACCGTAATTTATTCCTTGGAATATCTTTTTCAAGAATAAATTATCAACAAACTCTGGCCGCTGCGTCACCAACGCGATATAACTGTGGTGAAAATTCCACCACAGGGTTGCAGATGCAGATGTCAGAAGCCAACTTACCCCGTCGCCAGCTCGCGAAAAATATACTCGGTCTGGCGGCAACAGGGACTTTATTCAGTCTCGCCGCGCCCGCCGCGATGGCGGCGGCGCCTCTGCCGATGATCAAACCGCGGCCGCTGCAGCCGGGCGATACGGTCGGACTCGTTAGCCCCTCTGCTGCCACCGCAGACGCGATGGATTTTCAGCTGGTGCAACAGGCGATGCAGGCGCTTGGCTTCAAAGTGAAAAACGGCAACTTTATCGCCAACCGGCGTGGTCATCTGGCCGGTACCGATGCGGAACGCGCCGCGGATCTCAATGCGATGTTTGCTGATCCTGAAGTCAAAGCGGTGATTTGTCTGCGCGGTGGTTCCGGTGCCGCCCGTATTTTGCCGCTGCTCGATTACGCGCTGATCGCGACCAATCCAAAACCTCTACTCGGCTATTCGGACATCACAGCGCTGCACTGTGCGCTGCAGGCGAAAACCGGCCTGATTAGCTTTCACGGCCCAAACGGCACCGATGGCTGGCCGGCCTTTAATGTGCAGCAATTTCAACAGCTATTTTTTGCCAAAGTATTGCCACTGTATAAAAACGAAGCAGAAATCAACGATGAACTGGTGCCACGCAACAGTCAGACATTGACCATTCGCAGCGGTATTGCGGAGGGCCGGCTGGTTGGTGGCAACCTGACCGTATTAACCGCTTTATCAGGCACGCCTTATTTTCCGGATTGCCGCGACAAAATTCTGTTTATTGAAGACATTGCCGAAGCCCCTTACCGCATCGACCGGATGCTCAGCACGCTGGCGTTAAACGGCACACTCAAGCAAATCAAAGGCTTGGTTTTTGGTGAGTGTACGGACTGTGAACCGGAACATGGCTATGGCAATCTGACCCTCGACCAGATCCTGCAGGACTATGTATTGCCGCTGCAGATCCCGGCCTATCGCGGCGCCATGATTGGTCATCTGAAACGACAGTTTATTTTACCGGTCGGCGCCAAGGTGCGGCTCGACGCCACCGCCGGCACTCTGCAGCTGCTGGAGCCGGTGTTTGCCGGCTAAACCGGACTCGTGCGGTGCTCTGGTCGCACTGCGTCAGTCGCTCAAGCCCATTTGCTGCAAACCATAGCGCTCAATTTTTTTCAGTAAACCCTGGCGCGATAACCCGAGTTGGCGCGCCGCCTGACTGCGATTGCCCTGATGCGCAGTCAGTGCTTCGCTCAACAGGCGAATTTCCAGCTGGCGCACCTGTTCGTCCAGCGAACTGCCAGGCGGTAGCTGTACGTCAGGAAAAGACACTTCCTGCACGTCCAGATGCAAGAGCTGAATATCGGCCAGCTGTACCACGCCATGGCGCGCAATCGCCACGACACTTTCCAGCGTATTGCGCAGTTCACGCACATTGCCGGGCCAGGGCCGTTGTAAAAACCATTGCAGCGCCGGTGCCGATAACTGGACACTTTGTGCTGATTTTGCGGCGATTTGCTGTAAAAAATGCTGAATTAGCAATGGAATATCTTCGCGACGTTCATCCAGCGCCGGCGTTTCCAGCGTGATGCCTTTGATGCGGTAATACAGGTCTTCGCGAAACCGGCCTTGTTTCACCAGCTCCGGTAACTGCGCATTGGTTGCCGACACCAGCCGGATATCAATTTTCTTTTGCTCGCGGCCACCGACCGGATAAAAAGTGCCTTCCTGCAACACGCGCAGCAGTTTCACCTGCATCGGTAGCGGCATTTCGCCAATTTCATCGAGAAACAACGTACCGCCGTCAGCCATATTGAGTAAGCCCTGGCGGTCTTTGTCGGCGCCGGTAAAAGCACCACGTACATAGCCGAATAACTCGCTTTCCAGTAATTCAGCCGGGATAGCACCGCAATGCACCGACACAAAAGGCCCGGCCGCGCGCAAACTGAGTTGATGCAAAGCTTTAGACACCACTTCTTTGCCGGTACCAGACGGCCCGGTCACCAATACCCGCACGTCCGTCGGTGCTATTCGTTCAATCAGCGTACGGATATTACGCAGTGCCGGCGACACCCCAACCAGCGGCAATAAGCCTTGTGCGGCGCTGACGCCGCGCTTCAGACTATTCAGTTCCTGTTCCAGCAAGTGCTTGCTGACGGCGCGTTTCACCACCACCGCCAGCAAATCGGGATCTATCGGCTTGGCGAGGAAATCCCAGGCGCCAAGGCTAATCGCCTGCAGCGCCAGTTCACGCTCGGCGTGACCGGTCAGAATGATCACTGGCTGCCCAGCCAGTTCCGGCAGCGCATTCAGCGTCGCCTGCGGGTCAAAAACTGGCGGCAGGGATAAATCCAGCAAGACTAAATCAACCTGTTGCTGCACCAGAATGGCTTTGGCCTGTGCCAAATCAGCAGCCAGTAACACTTGATGACCCTGCTGTTGCAAAAAGCGCTCGGCCAGCAGCCGGAATGCCGGTTCGTCATCCACCAGCAACACTTTGGCGGTGCGGAAACTATCTAAAGAAAAAGCAGCGCTCATCAGCGTATCTCTCCGGAAACAACAGGCAAATAGAGGGTGAAGCAGACCGGCCAGTCAGGGTCGGTATCATGCTGAATACGGCCCTGATGGGCCAAAATGATGCGGGCCACGATGGCAAGACCCAAGCCACTGCCACCGGCTCTTTTGCTGACAAAAGGCCGGAACAGCTGACCATCCAATAACGCAGGGTCCAGCGCCGGACCGTTATTCAGCACCCGGATCTGCACTTCTGTATCTGAAGTACTAGCCTCAACGCGCAAACAAGCGCCGGGCTGATTGCGTAAAAAAGCAAAGGCGTTGTCGAACAGGTTTTGCAGCACTTGCTGAATCCGATAAGGGTCGGCGTACAACTGCAAATCGGCCGGCATCGCAAGCTCAGTGCGCACGCCATCTGGCGCCTGTAGCAATAACGACTGCACTAAGGGCTGCAGCGGGAACAACGTCGGTTGCAGCTGCAGCCGGCCGGCATACACCAGCATGTCGGCGATCAGCCGGTCCGCCCGTTTTAACTGAGTTTGAATATGACCGCGCAGTTCAGCATCCACGGCAGCAGACGCCATCGAAATAATATTCAGCGGATTGCGCAGCTCATGCGCCATCGATGCTGCCAGCGCGCCCAGCTCAACCAGGTGTTGCTGCGCCAGCTGCTGTTTTTGTGCTTCGGCCAGCGCCAGCGCCGACTGCAAGCGTCCACAGCTGCTGACCAGCAACGAGCCAAACACTTCGGCGGTCAACTTTAACGTCGGTGTCAGGCCCTGCTCACCCGGAATACTGAACTGCCAGTGCTTGCCGCTTTGGTCGTCGCTGTCAGTGGCGATGACCATCAGCTTTAAAGCCGACACCTCAGCACTTTGTGCCAGCAGTTCAGCCCCCTGCAGCAGGCAAATCTGCACCGGTTGTTTCAGTGGCTGTCGGATCAGCAAAGCCGACTGCTCCGCCAGTTGCTGCCAGTCCGCCGCCAGAGACAGCTGTTGTTGCCAGCGACTAACCATGGCTTCACTGAGCTGCACGCCGGGAAAAATCAGCCTCTCAGCCAGGCGACTGGCGGGTCTGTAGGCCGCAGCTGCCAATAACAGCAATAAACTGGAATATAACCACAGCTGCCAGCCCGGCACTGCGGCCAGCGCAGGCATGCCAAACTGACCAAACAGCGAGCTCATCAGCGCCATCAGCAGTAGCAGCAACAAGCCCATCACCAGATAGACCAGGGCACGGCTGGCAAAGGCATTCACCGCCAGCATCTGATACCGCACCACGCTGTACACCAGCAACACCAGATACAACGGCAATACCAGCATCGGATAGGGATACCAGTTCAAACCAAGCGACGGGAAGACAAAACTGGTGGCCAGCAACAAACCAAGACCAGCCGTCATCGAAATGGCTACCACCGAATGATGTTTATTGCCGTGATAGGCATGACGGCCACGCCACAGCACCCAATGCGCCAGCATGCCCAGCAGCACTGTGTACGCCAGATTGAACCAGCCAAAACCGTCAAACAGGAAAAAAACCGGCATGCCGTACAGCGCCTGCACCCGGGCCGACGGCTGCGACCAGCTCAGTAACACCACCAGCACAGACGCCAGCAAAAACCAGGACTGGTATTGCCGCAACCATTCAATCCAGCGCAGCTGTGGCTGTTGCGGCTGCGCTGTGACATAAGCCAAAGCGAATTGCAGGAAAAAGGCCGGCATTAACGGATTGGCCAGAATGAGCGCTTTACCCGGTAACAACAAATCATGTTGCAGCGCCAGATGACCACCACACCAGACAGCCATCATGGCGCAAAAGCCGGCCAGTGGTTTCAGTACCGGCTGAAAACGGGCATGCCACCACAACCAGAGCCCGGTCCAGAGGGCACTGAGACTGGTCAGCCCCAGCATGGTCTCAAATAACATTGCTAAATCCATTGGATCTCCCGGTTCCAGAGTTCTGCATGTCAACGCTGTTGACAGATGCAAAGATGTACAGCGTAAACCAGCTTGTCAGCCACCTCAAGCAGCTTTCAATTTATTGATACAGATCAATGTTTTGTCAGAAATCAAAACACTGGCCCAACAATCGCATTGAGCTGGCATCGCTTTTGACTGATTGGTTCGCCGTGAGAGGAGTTACCTGATGTTATGGTCTGTGTTTTTCACTGAGTTCTGTTTCCTGTTGGGCATTGCCGCCTTGCTGGCCCCGCTGCTGTATTGGGCTGAAAATCGCCGGGGAGCTGCATGATGGAATTAGATTCCGCGATATTGTCCCGGCTGCAGTTTGCGTTTACTGTCAGCTTTCACATTATTTTCCCGTCTATCACTATTGGTCTTGCGACACTGATCGCGATTTGGGAAGGCCTGTGGCTGAAAACCCGTAACCCGCTGTATCTGCAACTGGCTAAATTCTGGATCAAACCTTTTGCCATCACTTTTGGCATGGGCGTAGTGTCCGGCATCGTGCTGTCATACGAATTCGGCACGAACTTCTCGAAGTTTTCCGAGCTGACAGGTGCAGTGATCGGGCCTCTGATGGCTTACGAAGTGCTGACTGCCTTTTTCCTCGAAGCCGGTTTCCTCGGCGTCATGTTGTTTGGCTGGCAACGCGTCAGCGCCCGTCTGCATTTCTTCGCCACATGTACCGTGGCGGTCGGCACCTGGATCTCGGCATTTTGGATCATCGCCGCCAATAGCTGGATGCAAACACCGGCCGGTCACGCCATCGTCGACGGCAAATTTGTGGTGGAAAGCTGGCTGGAAGTCATTTTTAACCCATCGATGCCTTACCGGCTAAGCCATATGCTACTCGCCACCATGCTGACCGCAGGCCTGGTCGTACTGGCCACTTCGGCCTGGTATCTGCGCCGCAAAGAACATATCGCATTCGCCCGCAAAGGCCTGTCGTTTTCACTATGGTGGTTATTGATTTTTGCGCCGCTGCAGGCTTTTGTCGGTGATTTGCATGGTTTGAATGTGAAAGAACATCAGCCGGTGAAACTGGCGGCGATGGAAGGGATCTGGCCAGCGCGCGAACAGAACGTGCCGCTATTATTGTTTGCGATCCCAGACCCGGTACAGGAGAAAAACCACTTTGAAGTGGCGATCCCCGGCATGGCAAGTTTGATCCTGACGCATGACTGGCAAGGTGAATTGACCGGTCTGCAATCAGTACCTAAAGCCGACAGACCTAATGTGCCGCTGGTGTTTTTCTCGTTCCGCATCATGGTTGGGCTGGGCGTGCTGATGATTGTTGTCGCACTTTGGGGGCTTTGGCTGCGCCGACGGGAAGCTTTGTATCAGCAACCGTTGTTCTTGTGGCTGTGCAGTATGCTGGCTCCCACTGGCGTAATTGCCGTGCTGGCTGGCTGGTATGTGGTCGAAATAGGCCGGCAACCCTGGATTGTCTATGGTCTGGTCCGTACCAGTGATGTGGTATCGCCACTGCCACCGGAGCGCGTCGCGTTGTCGCTGACTTTATTTGTGCTGACTTACAGCCTGTTATTTGCGGTCTACCTGTATTTCTTCCGCAAGTTGATTAAAAAAGGCCCACCGCCGCTGGAGTCGTTACAACAACATCTGATTGGCGTGGAAGCCTCAGGTTATGCGCTGGCGCTGACCAAAACGCTGCACCCGGCTGAACACCGCACCGACACCGACCGTCACAACGAAGGAGCGAAATAATGGATTTGCCACTGTTTTATTTCCTGTTACTCGGCTTTGCCATTCTGATGTACGTCCTGCTGGATGGCTTTGACTTAGGGATCGGCATTTTGTACCCATGGTTTCGGGACGAAGCCGACAAAGACCAGCTGATGCGGTCCATCTCACACGTCTGGGACGGCAACGAAACCTGGCTGGTATTTGGCGGGGTCATTCTGTTCGGCGCTTTTCCGGCCGCGTACGCCGGCCTGACATCGGCATTGTACGCACCCATTATGCTGATGCTGATTGGATTGATTTTCCGCGGAGTCGCTTTTGAATACCGTTTTAAATCCACCACGTCCAAACGCTGGTGGAACCGGGCTTTTGCCATTGGCTCGACTGTCGCCGCGTTCTGCCAGGGCCTGATGTTGGGAGTTCTGATTGGCGGTACTCCGCTGGTCTCGGCATCGCCGCTGGATTTACTGACGCCGTTTACGTTGTTTACTGGTTTTGCTTTGTTAGCGGGTTATGCATTACTCGGATGTACTTATCTGGTGATGAAATGCCGTGATGATCGCCAGCAGCGCGCAGCCCGTTATGGCCGGCGGCTGGTGTGGGTGCTGATGGGCGCGATGCTGGTGGTCAGTATCTCCACGGCCGTTGGCAGTGAAGAGATCTGGCAACGCTGGTTTGGTGGCTGGCACTTCCTGTGGTTATGGCCACTGCCGCTTTTGTCAGTGCTGGCTGCCCGCCTGCTCTATCGTGATTTGGGCCGGGTACAACGCCAGCTAAAAGCCGGCGCACTCCCCCACAGCCGCCATGAAGACCGTCCGTTCTGGCTGGCCGTGAGTTTATTTGCACTGGGCTTTGCCGGCCTGCTGGTCAGCCTGTTCCCAGCCATCATGCCAGGTAAGCTGAGTTATATCGAAGCAGCAGCACCGCAGGCCAGCCTGCAATTTATGCTGCCGGGTGTGCTGATTTTTGTGCCCTTAATTCTGGCGTATACCTGTTGGGGCTACCGCATTTTTGCCGGCAAAGTAGAAGACTTCACCGAAGGTTATTGAGGGGATTAATGATGGACAAACAGCCGCAAACAGCTGAAATTTTTTCTCTTACAACTACCATTCGTCGCAAATGGCAGCGGTTACAACGCCCGGGTAATCACTGGTTTTTTCTGCTGTATCTGGGGGGGCTACTGTGCATCATGGCGATCGCCAGCTTATTGAAATTTGGTATAAAAATGCTGTAATCACTGGGTTTTCAAACAATCTCCTACAGAAAAAACTGCAGTAAATCTTGACGTGGATCAGGGTTTTCAAACACAGCCTGATTGACTTTCCCAGTCAGGCTGTAGATTTTTTTTCATTGTCTTTTCAAAACAGCCGCTGCTATAGTCGGATTATGGTTCTGCCGTTGAACCTGCCTGAGATGAAATTCTATGCGTCTGCTGAATGTGTTTTTAGCCATCCTTTATCTGAGCGTCCTGTTGTCGGGGGAAACCCGATCTGCATCTCAGGCTTGGGTGGATAACACTGAAGCGCAATTCAGTCACAGTCAGTCCCTGATCAGCCAGCAATCATCAAAAATTGCCGACGCTGAAACGCCAAAAGATCCCGAAATCAAACATCCAGTGCTGTTGCAGAGCAAAACTGCCGCCACTGCGTTGTACTCTAATGCCATTGCCCACTTTGCCCCTGAGCAGCTGCCACAGCGCTCAGCTCTGCTAACAGCAGCTCCACGCGCGCCACCTGCTATCGCCTGATCTGGTTTTTGTCCGCTGTAGACACAGCACCGCATTCTTTTTTTCCAGTTTAGATAGGACCTGCCGGCGCGGGTCCATGTGAGGCATGTATGAGAAAGTTAAACGTTTATACCGTTGATCATATCGACCACTTGATCCAACCAACTGAATTCGCTGACACCACGTTAAAATCACCTGCGTTGCAGATCTTTAATGACTTCCGTCACAGCGCACCGGCCATCCTCGATGCTGAAACCAATGCATTGGAAGCGCTGGATATGATGACGCATGAACATTGCACCTTTAAATTGGTGGTTGATGCGCACAAAGAGATGATTGGTCTGATTAGCACTGAACAGCTATCGACCCAAAACATCATGCAGCATGTCAGCAAAGATCTTAAAGCCAGCGAGCTGCAAGTGGTTGATTTAATGCGGTCACGCGAAAATCTGATCGCATTGTCTTATCAGCAGATCCAATACTGCACAGTCGGCGATGTGCTGAATACACTGCAACACAATGGTGAGTCATATTGCGTCGTCATCGATTTGGAAAACCATCAGATCCGCGGTGTGATCAGTGCACGTGATATTGCCAGCCGCTTACATTTACCGCCGCTGGATATTGAACGGCAACCAACGTTCCTGAATATCTTCGACCGGCTGTACGCCTAACGTTTTAAGCGTCGGGTTACACAAACCAGGTTGGGAACCGGCTGTTGGGGCCGGTGTGGTTAGGACAATAAAGGCGGCTTCGGCCGCCTTTATTGTTTTTGATGACCCGTTCCGGAGTAACCGGATTAGTAGTCATCCTGCATCCGATCCATCAGGCTGGTCAGGTATGCGATGCCATTTTCTGCTGATAAAGCATTAATAGGTGCCTGTCCCATCGTATAAGCATTGGCATTAGTCAGCCACTGCGCAAACAATGCATCAGAGCCGAAATAGGCCAGACCTTGCTGATAAAACTGTTCTGCCTCGACCGGATCAATCGCGTGCGAACGAATCATCCGATATGCATTTTCCGAGATTGTTGCCATAGCATCCCTCCTGCGGTGTTTGCCTGAACCTTTTTACTATAGTCAAGGCTGCCAATTCGCCAAGCGATATTGTTAAAACACCGGCGTTCTGCGCCACGTCAGCTTTACAGGCGATGCATTCGTATGCAGCTTTATCTGGCAGTAAGATCCCCTATATTGCTGACAATGATAGTTTTTGTGCGGGAAGGGTTTTATGCGTAGGTCTCTGCTGGTGCTGTTTACTCTTTTTAGTTTTTTTTCGCAGGCACTGCCGCAAGTCAGTCAGGGCAGTCTGCAACGGCTGGAAAACTTCCCATCACAACTGGTTCCACAGCGCCATATCGATATCTGGCTACCGGCCGGATTTAGCGCAACCAAAAAGTACGCTGTGTTATACATGCACGATGGCCAGATGTTGTTTGACGCCAACAGTACCTGGAACAAACAGGAATGGCAGGTTGATGAAACCGCTCAGGCTCTGATCAACAGCGGCAAAACCCGGCCTTTTATTGTGGTCGGTGTGCATAATGCTGATCTGAACCGGCATGCTGAATATTTCCCGCAGCGCCCCTTCCAGAGTTTAACACCACAGACTCGGCAAAATTTCTACCAGTTAGATCGTCAGCCCGGTCAAAAACTGTTTCAGCGCGAGGTGTATTCAGATGCATATTTAAAGTTTCTGGTCACAGAGCTAAAGCCCTATATCGATAGCCATTTCCCGGTACTAACCGACCAATCTAATACATTTGTGATGGGTTCCAGCATGGGCGGCCTGATTTCGATGTATGCCATCAGTGAATATCCGCAGGTATTTGGTGGCGCAGGATGTTTATCGACACATTGGCCAGGTGTGTTCCCGGATAAAGAAAATCCGGTACCAGCTGCCTTTCTCAGCTACATGCAACACAACCTGCCAAAAGCTGGCCAGCATAAAGTGTATTTTGATCATGGTGACCAAACGCTGGATGCGCTCTACCCACCATTGCAACGACAAGTCGACCAGCTAATGCAGCAGTTGAAATATCCACCGGCGCTATGGCAAAGCCGGTTTTTCCCAGGCACAGATCACTCGGAGCAGGCCTGGGCCAAACGCCTCGACATTCCGTTGCAATTTTTACTGACGCCGAAGCCCTGATCGAAGCGAGTGCTGCTACGTAACTGTGTAAAGGCAGCAAACGGAGGCAGCAAATGCACATAGTTATTTTGGGTGGTAACGGCGGGATCGGTGCAGCGCTAACCGCTCATTATTTGCATCTACAGGCACAGGTGTCGGTATTCAGCCGTGCAGCTCTGGCAGATACGTCTCTGCCGGGGTTACAGCATTTTTTATATCAGCCCGAGATGCTGGAGCAACCACAGTCGCCGCTGCATGAAGCGCTGAAAACCGTCTTCAGCCAACCGGTAGATCTGGTGTTTTGCTGCCTGGGTCTGCTGCATCAGGACCAGCTGCAGCCGGAAAAAAGTATCCGTCAGCTCAGCGCGGCTGGTTTACGTCAAGCATTCGAAGTGAATACGGTATTACCAGCGTTGTGGCTGCAGGCAGTCTGGCCATGGCTGAGCAAGTCGCCACAAGTGAAGTTATGCTGGTTGTCAGCGAAGGTTGGCAGTATCACCGACAATCAGGCCGGCGGCTGGCATAGCTACCGTGCCAGTAAAGCGGCGTTGAATATGCTGGTGCGTTGTGCGTCGATTGAACTGAAGCGTTCACTGCCGCAGGCGACGCTGGTGGCGCTGCATCCGGGCACCACAGATACCTCGATGTCGAAGCCGTTTCAGCGCAATCTGCCAGCCGGACAGTTACAACATCCTGCGGATACCGCACGACGACTGGCAGCGACTGTGGCAGACCTGACACCGGCGCAAACCGGTGCATTGCTGCATTGGGATGGTAGCGTGCTACCCTATTGATCGGTGCAGAACAGGTGCATACTTCGGCGATCGACTACCGGCAATTCGCTGCAGACGCTGATTTGACGCAATGGCGGCTTCAGCAGAATGCCCTTTTTTAACAGGGCTTGCTGCAGCTGTAATTGCCAGCCGGGTAAGAGGCCAAGCAACAGCTCACGTTGCGTTGCCGGCGCCACCAGATGAACCAACAAGCTTTGCGGAAAATGTTCAAACTGCAGCTGATAAGCAAAACCGCTGCAGCCTTGTGCTTGCCACAGTGGCCACAGCGCTTGAAGCACTTCACGTAGTTTCTGCTCTTGCTGCTGGCAACGAGCCGACAATTTGCGACTGAGCCAGTCAGGGCCGGCTTTCACAGTGGCCATCAGCAATACTGCCCGGCAACCCAGCCCGAGCTCCAGGCCCACTGGAAGTTATACCCACCCAGCCAGCCGGTGACGTCCATCACTTCGCCGACAAAATACAGACCCGGCTGCTTTTTCGCTTCCATCGTTTTAGACGATAGCTCGTTGGTGTCAACACCACCCAGCGTCACTTCGGCAGTCCGATAGCCTTCGGTGCCGTTGGGTTTGAATACATAGTGATGCAAAGTCTGGCTGATATTTGCGATGGATTTATGCTGCAGCGCTTTCAGTGGCTGATTGTTGATCACTTTAATTTCTAACAACTTCTCAACCAAACGCTTCGGTAACACTTTTCCCAGCGCAGTTTTCAGTTCCTGATCCGGATGTTTTTGCTGTTGTTCCTGCAAAAACGCCGACAAATCGAGCTGAGGGAGTAAATTGATCAACAATTCATCGCCAGGTTGCCAGAACGACGAAATTTGCAGAATCGCCGGGCCGCTCAGACCCCGGTGGGTAAACAGCATATCTTCCGGAAACACCACGTCGTTCGCTTCAGCAGTGACTGGCAGTGCGACGCCACTGATCTCTTCAAATACCGCTTTGTCGGCCGGTTGCCAAGTCAGTGGTACCAGCGCCGCGCGCACTGGTAAAACGTTCAGGCCAAATTGCTCTGCCAGCTGATAACCAAAAGCGGTGGCACCTAAATTCGGCAAACTCAGGCCACCACACGCGACCACCAGACTCTGGCAAGTCCGCGTCAACTCCGGCGTCACCAGCTGAAACAAGCCATTACTGTACGAAACACTACTAATCTGCTGCTGCAGCGCAATCTGTACGCCGGCCTTGCGGCATTCGCTACTTAACAGCTCGACAATGTCTTTGGCACTGTCGTCACAAAACAGCTGACCCAGTGTTTTTTCGTGGTAAGGAATTTGATATTGCTGCACCAGGCTAATGAAATCCCATTGGGTATAGCGGCTCAAAGCAGACTTACAGAAATGCGGGTTTTGCGACAGGTAATTTTGGTGACTGGCATAGATGTTGGTAAAATTACAACGCCCGCCGCCGGACATCAGAATTTTCCGACCGATCTTTTTACCGTTATCCAACACCAGCACCCGCCGACCGCGTTTACCGGCTTCAATCGCTGCAAACAAGCCGGCGGCCCCGGCGCCAATCACAATCACATCCCACTGCTGCATCTGGTTTTTACCTCTGAATGGAAGGTTCAGCGCCACTACAGGCAGTATCGCGCTAAAAGCCGGCTATTGTCCGGTGGATTGCCCCGAAAGGCAAACTCCAGACAGGCTTTAACAGCCAAACATGACAAAAACGCCAGAAACATTCGTGTTTTTTATACCTTTTAAATCTAACTTATTCCCGACAGCTATAATTTTACAGTTGTAACTATTTGTAATAATTCGTAGCTGTCATGCCGGTTGTAGCGCGATCCTTGCCAATGAATTGCACCATTTCAGTGCATTCTGATTTTCTTCGAGTCCCATTTATATAACCAAATGTTAATTTAGTTATCTTTACAGCACTAATGCATTGATGAATTATTGCCCTGCCCGCAGCACAGCGTTGTACGTCCGTTACAACAGCAAAAAACTATAGCGGGTACTGTCCAGGCAATTACAACATGTCGTTATTGAGAACTTACAATGCAACAATTCAAATTACATAAAATCGCCATTGGAACCCTGACAGCATTGATGCTGCCCCCAGTCGCCGCTCAAGAAATCATTCTGGCGGATACCAAACAAGCCTCTGAAGCCAATACCCAATTTATCCTGACCTACAAACAGACCGGCAATGCCACAGGCTCAGCCAAGTCGGATCTGATGTCACAGAGTTTCGCCGATGAACAAATCAATGTGCAGCAACACATTGAAGAGGAACTGTCCGTGCTGGCCGGTTCTGAGCTGGATTATGTCCGCGCCAGTGCGGTGAATGGCCGGCATATTGTCCGCGCCGAGCGTCGCCTCAGCGCAAAAGAAAAGGCTGACATGATCAAAGCGCTGAAAAATGACCCAAGCGTTGGCGAGGTTGAGGAAGATCGGCTGTTACAAATCATGGCTACGCCAAACGACACGCAATACAACAACCAGTGGCACTACTACGAAAATACCGGTGGCTTGCGCGCGCCAGCGGCATGGGATCAGGCAGATGGTTCCGGCGTAGTTGTAGCCGTACTCGATACCGGCTATCGCCCACACGCGGATCTGAATGCCAACATTCTGCCAGGTTATGACATGATCTCCGATTCATTCATCGGCAACGATGGCAGTGGCCGTGACAGCGATCCGAAAGATCCTGGTGACTGGGTGGCTGTTGGCGCCTGTGGTGGCGGTGAGCCGACACAAGCGCAAGATTCCAGCTGGCATGGTACCCATGTTGCTGGCACTATCGCTGCAGTGACCAATAACAACAGCGGCGTCGCTGGTGTCGCATATAAAGCCAAAGTAGTGCCCGTTCGTGTTTTAGGTAAATGTGGTGGTTACACCTCGGATATCGCTGACGGGATTATCTGGGCATCAGGCGGAACAGTCGCCGGTGTTCCGGCCAACGCGAACCCTGCTAAGGTCATCAATATGAGCTTAGGCGGTTCAGGCGCTTGCGACTCAACAACTCAGGCTGCGATTAACTCCGCACGCTCACGCGGTACTGTGGTTGTTATTGCTGCCGGTAATGACAACGACAACGCCAACAACTATAACCCGGGCAACTGTAGTGGCGTGGTGAACGTCGCTTCGACCAACCGTAATGGTGGTCGGGCTTATTACTCTAACTACGGTACTTCGGTTGACGTGGCAGCACCAGGTGGCGCCATGAACTCAGCGAACGATAGCAACGGCGTTCTCTCAACCTACAACACAGGCACAACAACGCCGGGTTCAGACAGCTATGGCTACTCACAAGGCACTTCAATGGCAGCCCCGCATGTAGCCGGCGTTGCAGCTCTGATCAAACAGAAAAAACCAACGGCAACACCGGATGAAATCGAATCTATCCTGAAAACCACTACCCGCGCCTTTCCGGCAACCTGCAGTAACTGCGGTAGCGGTATTGTTGATGCTGCGGCTGCTGTGACTAAAGCAGCTGGTGGTACCAGCGGTGGAACTACACCAGTCACTTCAACCACACCGAATATCTCGGTGGCGAAAAGCGCCTGGAAATATTACACCCTGACAGTGCCGGCAGGCCGCACCACGCTGACTATTAATACTGCCGGTGGCACCGGTGATGTTGACCTCTATGTTCGTCTGGGTTCACAGCCAACGTTGAGCAGCTATACCTGCCGTCCATACAAAACCGGTAGTACCGAGAGCTGCAGCTTCACCAACCCAACCGCAGGGACTTACCATATCGGTTTGTACGGTTATGCCGCAGTCGCAGGTCTGACACTGACAACCAGCCATCAGTAACCAGTCAGCTAGGATTAAAAAAGCCGCATGTTTGTTGCGGCTTTTTTATTGGTGGTTGAGCAATGTAATCAATGGATTCGGGCATTTATACCGATGTTTTGCTGATAGCCGGCGACAAACGCCTGCCAGTGTTCGGGGGTAAAATGGAACACGGTTCTAAGACCCAGCTCTTTTTGCAAACTGCGCTGCAATCGCGCCAGCGGTTCAGGCCACCAGTGCTGGCCTTTACGCCGTGCACATTTATCAAAATCAATCAGCCAAAATTGTCCGGCAGCATCAAGCAGAATGTTGTGACAGTTCAAATCTGAGTGATAAACACCAGCCTGATGCAACTGCGCTACCAGCGCGCCAAGCTGCTGCCACTGTGCGGCAGTCAAAGCCTGCTGCTGTAAATAATGATACAAGTCCTGACTCTGTGGGATCCGCTCCAGCAGAATATCAGCACTGTAGCCAAAGCCGCGTTGCTGATAACGGGCAGCCACCGGCGCCGGCACCGGCAGCCCGGCCTGACGCATCCACAACAATAAGCGGAATTCAGCAAGACCGCGGCTCGTCGCCACCGGCACAGGTGCAAACCAGTCGCGGTTTAGTTTGCCGATCAAACCACCGCGGTAATAATGCCGCAGTACCCAGTCAGTCTCAGCCCCGGCAGCGCGGACAAAATACACCGTATTGCGGCCGACAGAATGACCGGTGACAGCCTGCTGCGCTTGCCAATAAGTGGAGTTAAACACCGAAGCCGTCTGCAGTTCAGCCGGTAACTGCGGCGCAGACCAACGCAATTCGCCAGGCAATACCGCCGGCGTGGCCATCGCCAATTGCGCAACCTGCGCCAGAATTCGTGCTGTCGCGCCGCCCTGTTGCAGATACAACTGCAGACCAGCCGCCGCCAGTTGCTGACATTCAGCTGGCGCAGCCAGAAGCTGCAGCACTTGCTGGCTCAACGCTTCAGCATCCGCCGCCCAACGCACCGCATCTTGTTGCGACAACAGCTGATAGGCCTGGGCAAAATTAAACACATGGGGGCCAGATAACACAGGTTTCGCCAGACACATGGCTTCAAGCGGATTATGCCCGCCATGCGGGATCAGCGAGCCACCGATAAACACCAAATCCGCGACCTGATACCACAACATCAGTTCGCCCATACTGTCGCCGAGCAACACCGCAGTGTCAGCCACAATCTGGCTATCACGGCTACGCCGCACATAATTCAAGCCTTGTGCTTCAATGAGCCGCGCGACGCTGTCAAACCGGTCCGGATGTCGCGGCACTAAGATCAGCAATAAGTCTGGCTGATGTTGCCTTATCTGGGCAAAAGCACTGAGGATGATTTCATCTTCACCGGCATGAGTGCTGCCAGCGACCAATACCGGCCGCGCGCCCCAATCCGCACGAAGCGCCTCGGCTCTCGTTACCAGATCCGGCGCGATACGCATATCATATTTCAAATTGCCGGCACGACTGGCAAGCGGTACAGCAGAATGCTGACAGCCCGCCAGCACATTAAAACGGATCGCAGTAGCATCATCCTGAGCCAGAATCGCCGTTAGCTGTTGCAGCATCGGTTTGACCAACCAGGCAAACCGGCGATAACCCCGGGCTGAACGTCGCGACAAACGCGCATTGACCAGCAAAACCGGGACCTGATGCCTGCTGGCTGTGCGCAGTAAATTCGGCCATAACTCGGTTTCCAGCAACAGGATTAGTTGTGGCGCCAGTTTTTGCAGTAAGCGTCGGTTTGCGCCCGGCGTATCAAACGGCAGATAACAGTGATAAACCCGACCAGTTTGAAGATAAGAAGCAAAATGCTGGCGAATACGTGCAGAGCCGGTCGGCGTGGTGCAGGTTACCGTCAGCGGTAACGCCGGATAATCCCGTAACAAAGCTTCAATTAACGGAATAGCGGCCACCACCTCACCCATCGACACCGCATGCACCAGCAATCCGCCCTGAAGCTGTACCGGGATTGGTTGTAACGCAAAGCGCTCAAGAAAACGCTGCCGGTAAGCAGCATCAGCGCGGCTACGCCAGACAAACAGCAGCAACAACACAGGACGCAGCAGATACATCAGCAGGCTGTAACACACTAAGGCCAGTCGGGACAAAACGGCTTCCGTCTATTTGCAATGGAGAACCCGATCATACTGGCTGTGTCTTGGCTTTGCCAGTGAGCTGACTTTTTCCCACCAAAGCGCTGATCGCAAGGCTCGTGCTTCGCGTAAAACACAATGCCATTCTAAATAAGAATGGTTCGTGTTATATTACGCAGTAAAGAAAGGTTAATCCGCCGGAGTTCTCAGATGTCAGCCTTGTTCTCAATGTCCTTATCTCCTGTTAGCCAAGCAATCCGTGTTGCGTTGATTGCTGCCGCTTTGCCATGCAGCGCTTTCGCCGCAGATATCCTTGATGATGAATCGAAGAAAATCGAACATATTGAAGTCAAAGGTGAAGCTCAGAGTTACAAAGTCGAAGCCATTAGCACAGCGACTAAAACCAATACGCCGCTGCGCGATATTCCGCAGGCCATTACGGTTCTGACCGAAGAGCAAATCGACGACCAGGCCATGCAGAATATGGCCGATGTGGTGCGGTATGTGCCGGGTGTGCAAATGGCGCAAGGCGAAGGCCACCGCGATGCACCGATCTTCCGCGGCAATACTTCGACCGCCGACTTCTACATCAACGGCATGCGCGATGACGTGCAATACCTGCGCGATTTATACAACGTACAGCGCATCGAAGTGTTAAAAGGCCCGAGTGGTATGATTTTCGGCCGTGGCAGCGCTGGTGGTCTGATTAACCGTGTGACCAAACAGGCCAACTGGTCAGATACCGGCGGCATCGATGCGTCTATCGGTTCGTGGCAGCAAGCCCGTGTCAGTGGCGATTACAACTATGCCGTCAACGACGAACTGGCAGTGCGACTGACCGGCATGTACGAAGATTCTGAAGGCTATCGTGATTTTTACCGGCTGGAACGGTCGGCAGTGAACCCGACCCTGACCTATCGCCTGGCTGATCGCACCACGTTGGCACTTAGCTATGAACATTTTGACGATGAGCGTATTACGGATCGCGGCATCCCGTTTGACCCGGCGACCAATAAACCGCTGCAAATCAACCGCGCGACTTTTATCGGTAACCCGGATCTGAGCGATTCAACCGCTACAGTAGATGCAGTCTCTGCCACACTCAGCCACGAGTTTTTAAGCGGTGCTCTGCTGGTCAACCAGACGCGCTACGCCGACTACGACAAGTTTTATGGCAATGTGTTTCCGGGGGCTTACACGCCGGCCAATGGTCGTGTTGCGGTATCTGCTTATACCAGTGGTACCGATCGCAAAAACCTGATGAATCAAACCGATCTGACTTTCGAAGCGAAAGCCGGCTCTGTCACCCACAAAATGCTGGTCGGTGCTGAGCTGAATCAGCAAGACACCGATAACGTGCGGCTGACCGGTTATTTCACTGATGTCAGCGCCACTGCCACTGCAGCTTTTGTCACGCTGGCCAATCCGGTTTATCGCGGTAACATCGTGTTCCGCGCCTCGGCGACAGATGCAGACAACACCAGCGATGCCAAAGCCAAAGCGGTGTATGTACAGGACCAAATTGAAATCACGCCACAGTGGCAGGCCGTATTGGGTCTGCGATATGACGACTACCAGGTCGAACTGGAAAACCATCGCAATGGCAGCGTGATCGAAAGCGAAGATGATTTGCTGTCGCCACGCGCCGGTCTGATTTATAAACCGGTCGAAGATGTGTCGATTTATCTGAATTACAGCAAAGCCTATGTCCCGCGCGCCGGTGAGCAAATGGCATCGCTGACTATCAGCAACGCCGCTCTGGATCCGGAGTCATTTATCAACCACGAATTCGGTGTGAAATGGGATATCAGCGACAGCTTGTCGGTAGCGACCGCGCTGTATCAGCTCGACCGCACCAATGTGGCTGTGACAGATCCGGTCAATCCGACGCTGTCGATTCTGGTCGATGGCCAGCAGGTTAACGGTGTTGAGTTTGAAGTGAATGGCCAACTCAGTGCGCACTGGGATTTTGTTGCCGGTTATGCATTTCAGGACAGCGAGATCCTGGCGCCAGCCGCACAAAAAGGCAAACAGCTGAGCCAGGTGCCTGAGCATAGTTTCTCATTGTGGAACCGTTATCAGATCAACGAACAATGGGGTGCAGGTCTGGGTGTCGTCAGCCAATCTTCGGCTTTTGTTGCGGTTGATAATCTGGTGACTTTACCGGGTTTCACCCGTGTCGATGCGGCAGTGTTTTACACGCCAATGCCTGAACTGCGCTTACAGCTGAATCTGGAAAACCTGACCGATAAAACCTATTACGCTTCCGCGCATAGCAATAACAATATCACGCCGGCATCGCCGCGTGCTGCCCGGTTAGGCGTCAGTTATAAGTTCTGACCGCTGTAGTCCGACAGTAAATCACTCGTAACTCCAAAAGCCCGGCGCCATTGCCGGGCTTTTCTTTTCTGTCCGTTGCACAGATTGCACTATTCAGCCGGTCTACACGTATAGGTATCTACCGAATGGCGTTGGCCGGAGATTTGTGATGCGTAGCACTGTCGTTTCTATGTTCGTTGCCGCTTGTTGCGGTTTAACTTTGTTGTGCTCCCCTGCTGCACTCGCGGCTGAAGCCGTCCCGGCGCAGGCCAGTATGCAAAAAGACAGCATAGTGCTGGGGGCTGGCTGTTTCTGGGGCGCGGAAAAACGTTATGCCGCCATCCCCGGAGTACTCAATGCGGTATCCGGTTATGCCGACGGTAAAGGCGTGGAACCCACCTACCGCGCTATCACGGCAACGGCGCGGCGGATGGACCCGAATAATCATGCCGAAGTGGTCAAAGTCAGTTTTGACCCGGCTAAAGTGTCGTTACGCCAGATCCTGCAGGTCTATTTTGAGCAGCACGATCCCACACAGCTGAATCGTCAGGGCAATGATGTGGGGACTCAATACCGCTCGATTATTCTGGTGCAAAACGCCAGTCAGCAAGCACTCGCTGAGGCGGTCAAAGCGCAGTATCAGCAGTTACTGAGTGCCGCCGGTTTTGGCGCCATCACCACACAAATTAAACTGCTCAGCGAGTTCTTTCCGGCCGAAGACTATCACCAGGATTATTTAGTGAAGAATCCGGATGGATATTGTCCGGATCACAGCACCGGCGTGCGCTTTGCGCCCACTGCAGTGGCTGCAACCGACAATAGTGCTTTGCTCAAAGGCAAGCAGCTGCTGGTGCTGGAGGCGGAAGGTTATTGCCCTTATTGCGAGAAATTCCGTAAAGACGTGCTGGAACAGTATCGCGGCACTATTCCGGTGACGACTCGCACCAGTGCGCAGTTACAGGGCCTGACGCTGACCACGCCAACCTTTGCTACGCCAACCCTGTATTTTTTGCAGGATGGCAAAGAAGTGTTTGGCCATCAGGGTTATCTGAATCCAAAAGAATTTTATCAGGCGCTGGGCGCATTTCAGCTCGGTGACTCGGAGGCCTTCAACGTCGCTTTTGATAAAGGCACCGACAGCCGGTTTTGCAAACAATATGAAATTTTCAAGAATACCCCGGACGGGGTGTTTATCGACAAACTGAGCGGCCTGCCGTTGTTTGACACCCGCGATCGTTTTGATTCCGGCAGCGGCTGGTTGTCGTTCACCCGACCGGTGGCCGGCAGTGTGGTGGAATTGCCGGACCGCAGCTACGGCATGGAACGAACTGAAATTCGCGCCAAAGTCAGTGGTATTCATCTGGGCCACGTCTTTCCGGACGGACCCGGCGGTTTGCCCCGTTATTGTATCAACGCCACAGTGCTGGACTTCGTTGCCCGCCAGCAAATCAGTGCAGGAGTAAACAACCGCTGACTTTGCCGAAGCCAAAAATGCTGACTAGACTGCTGATAAGTCTTCATATCAGTCCATTCAGTCTATGCAAAAGTTTGGTCGCTGGTTGTGGTTGCTGTATGTACTGGCGACCAGCCCTAGTTGGGCTGCTGAGTCTCCGCTAAGGATTATTACCGTTGATGAACCGCCGGCCAGTTTTATTGGCCCCGGCGGTCAACCTGATGGCTTTGTGGTCGACGTGGTCCAGGCGCTGCAAGCAGAGCTGAAAGACCAAAGTCCACTCGAGATCATGCCGGAAGGCCGCGCGATGCTGACAGCACAACAGGAAAACAATGTGTTGTTGTTTAGTTTTTCCCGCACTGCAGAACGCGAACATCTATACCATTGGGTCTTGCCTGTTTTGCAAAAACGCTGGCAGGTGTATGTTCCGGCGCAAAGTCAGTTACAGCTGAAAAGCCTGCCTGATCTGCGCAAACTCAATGCCATTGGTGTCGTACGTGGGGATGTGCGGGAAAGTTATCTGGTTCAACTCGGTTTTACCAATCTGGTGGCGGTCACTGGCCATCAACAGAATTTACAGATGCTGCATAATGGCCGGGTGCAGGCCATCGTTGCTGATAGTCTCGAACTGGCCTATGCCCTGCGTCAACAAACCGAACAGAAAGCTGCTCCGAAACTGGCGATGACGCTGCGCAGCAGTAATGTTTATCTGATCATGCCCAAAGCGGCAGACCCTCAGCTGCTACAACGCTGGCAGCAAGCGGCTAAAATCCTGCAACAACGCGGCGAACTGGAACAAATTGCGCTGTTATGGCAACAACGTATTCAACAGGACCTGCATATCAACGTGCAGCGTGATGGTCATTTGCTGCTGTTTTGATGGACCGCCTTTCCGTTATACTGACGTCAACTTTGCCTAAGGTCAGACAAGTATGACAACTGCTGCTCCCCGAATTGTGTTTTTGCCCGTCTCCAGCCCTAAAGGCATCGGCGAATATATGCGTTCGCTGATCATTGCCGAAGCTTTAATCAAGCAGGATCCAACGCTGGATATTCAGTTTGTACTGAACCGGCATGCCCCCATCGCTGCCAGCTGTCCGTTTAAAACCCATCTGCTGAATAACTCTGCCACCAAAGAAAAAGCGGCCGTGAATGCGTTGCTGCAGCAGTTGAAACCGGACATGGTGATTTTTGACTGCTCAGGCCGAGCCTCCCAGGCCCGCGCGGCAAAAAAAGCCGGCGCCAAAGTGGTGTTTGTCTCACAACATAAGAAAAAGCGCGCCAAAGGTTTTGCACTACGGCGTTTAAGTGCGCTGGATGCACACTGGATAGTGCAGTTTAAGTTTGTCGATGGTGATCTGACCGCGCTGGAGCGCTTCAAACTGCGGCTGCTGCACAAGGATGAACCGATTTTCACCGGCCCGGTATTCAGCGCGCCGCAAGCCGGATTACCAGACGAATTCAGTCAATTGCATGGCAAAGCCTACAGCGTCTGGGCGGCCGGCGGCGGCGGGCATCAGGTACAGGGCCGTAGCGCCACCGAAGAGTTTTATCAGGCGGCGCTGGCTGTTGCGACACCGGAGCAACCGGCGTTACTGGTTGCCGGTGGCAACTTCAGCGGTGAGCTGGCATCCACTGACTGCGTCACCGTGGTCAAATCAATGCAAAACCAACAGCTGATGACCTTATTAAATCAGGCCACACTGATTGTCAGTGGCGGCGGCGATATGATGGGACAGGCCATAGTACTGGGTAAAAATATTGTCGCAGTGCCGGTGGCCGGCGATCAGCCCGACCGCGTGTTAGCCTGCGCTGCTGAAGGTTTGATTTATCCCGCGACTTTAGCCAAAGCCGACATCGTGGCACAATGCCATAAAGCATTAAAAAAGCCGCTGCAGCCGGCGCAACAGTTTGAACCCGGGCTGCAGTTAGTGCTTAAAGACATTTTCCGCCTGTTAGGCCGTTCTGAACCAATTTCTGAAGGACATATTGCATGAGTCAGACCCCAAGTTTTCTCGCTGCGCTGGCCCGTCACCGCGAAGTTTTTGCTGTTGCCGAACAATATGCCGCGCAAAGCCAGCAGTTGCTGGATGCCGTCGTAGCCTGTCTTAAAGCCGGTGGCAAAGTGGTGTGGATGGGGAATGGTGGCAGTGCTGCCGACAGTCAGCATCTGGCCGCCGAATTTATGGTGCGCTACAAAGCGGAACGGGGTCCACTGGCTTCGATTGCCCTGACCACAGACACTTCGATCCTGACCGCGCACGCCAACGACTATCACTTTGACAGCGTGTTTGAACGTCAGGTGCGTGGTCTGGTCCGCGCCGGCGATGTCGTCATCGGGCTCACCACTTCCGGCAAAAGCCCGAATATCAATCTGGCGCTGGCTGCCGCCAATGAACTGGGCGCCTTTACTGTGGCGCTGACCGGCCGCGATGGCGGTAAAGTCAAAGACATTGCGCAACTCCCCATCATCGTCAACTACGACGAAACCGCACGCATTCAGGAAATGCATATGTTTATTGGTCACTGGCTTTGTGAAGCGCTGGACCTGGTTCTGGCGGATTGAGTAGCATTTTATGATTGATATCAGTCGTTTAAATCATTTGTCAGAAGCGCGGGTGCTGGTAGTCGGCGACGTGATGCTGGACCGTTATTATCAGGGCGATACGCAGCGTATTTCGCCGGAAGCACCGGTGCCAGTGGTTCGCGTCAGCAAAATTGAAGACAAGGCCGGTGGTGCAGCCAACGTGGCCCGCAACATCGCACATCTGGATGCGCATGTCGGCTTACTTGGCTTGGTCGGCCGCGATGACAACGGTGACAGTCTGACGCAAATTCTGGCTGCCGACGGCATTCGCTCTGAATTACTGGCGCAGGACGAGCATCCGACGATTGCCAAAATGCGCGTTATTTCACGCCACCAGCAAGTGGTACGACTGGATATCGAACAAAACTTCAGCCGCAATCAGGCAGAAGCCCTCGCCGACAAAGTGGCAGCCCTGCTGCCGGACTATGATTTTGTGCTGGTGTCCGATTACGCCAAAGGCTCTTTGGCTGCGGTCGGGCGCATCATCGCGACCGCCAAAGCGGCCGGCAAGTTTGTACTGGTCGACCCAAAACAAGCGGATTTAGCGGTGTACCGCGGCGCCGATATCATCACGCCCAATCTGTCAGAATTCCGTTTAGCCGGTGGCGACACCAGCTCAGAAGCTGCCATGTTCAGCTCCGCCCGTGCCATGCTGGAACGCTGCGGGGTCGCGGCGATGCTGCTGACCCGCTCTGAACAGGGCATGACGCTGATCACCGCCAGTGAGCACCATCATTTCCCGGCGCAGGTACTGGAGGTCAGTGACGTCACCGGTGCCGGTGATACCGTAATTGCTACTTTGGCTGTGATGCTGGGCGCTGGGATGGCGCTGCCGCAAGCGGTGGAAGTCGCCAATCTGGCGGCAGGTCTGGTCGTTGCCAAATTAGGCGCTGCGACCGTGTCGCCACAAGAACTGGCAGCGAAACTAAACTCGCATTTGTTCTCGCAAGGCGATGTTTACCTGACGCCGTTTGATAAAGCGCTGCAACATATTGAATTTGCCAAACAAAATGGTGAGCGCATTGTGTTTACCAATGGCTGTTTTGATATTTTGCATGCCGGCCATGTGCGTTATCTGGCGCAAGCCAAAGCCCAGGGCGATCGCTTAGTGGTGGGGTTAAATTCAGATGCTTCCATCAAACGTCTAAAAGGTGACAGCAGACCGGTAAATCCGTTGGAAGAACGCGCCACTGTGCTGGCCAGTCTGGCGTCGGTCGACTGGGTGCTGCCGTTTGGCGATAACCCCAGCGAACAGGACACACCGCTTGAATTGATCCTACAGGTGAAACCGGACGTGCTGGTTAAAGGCGGCGATTACACTGTTGAGACTATTGTCGGCGCGCGTGAAGTGCTGGCAGCCGGTGGCGAAGTCAAAGTGCTGCAGTTTGTCGATGGTTGTTCTACCAGCGCCATTATCAAAAAAATCAAAGGGTAGAGCCTGATGTCCGCTCCAGCATTCCCGCTGCAGGCACCGCAGCAGTTGCAATCGATTTGTATTTTGCGCTTGTCCGCGATTGGCGATGTCTGCCATGCCGTCTCGGTCGTACAGGCGATCCAGCAGTATTATCCGCAAGCCAAAATCAGCTGGATCATCGGTAAAGTCGAAGCGATGCTGCTAAAAGACCTGCCCGGCGTTGAGCTGATTGTGTTTGATAAAAAGCTCGGTCTTGGCGCCTATACGGATTTACGCAACAAACTCAGAGGCCAGCAGTTTGACGTGCTGTTGCATATGCAGGTGGCGCTGCGGGCTAATGTCGCATCGCTGTTTATTCCGGCGCGGCGCAAAATTGGTTTTGACTGGTCACGTGCCAAAGAACTGCATGCTCTCTTTATGCGCGAACGCATCGCGCCGCAGCAAGAGCCGCACGTGCTGGATGGTTTTGCCGGCTTTGCCCGTCATCTCGGCGTGCCGTTTTTACAAAATCCGCAGGATAAACCGCAATGGCAAATGCCCATCACCGATGAGCACCGTGACTGGGCCAAAACACAGCTGAATACTGCCACGACACGCCATCTGGTGATTTGTCCGGCCGCCTCCAAAGCCGAACGTAATTGGCTACCAGTGCGTTATGCCGCGATCGCTGACTATGCCGCTACTCAGGGTTTTAGTGTTTATCTGTGTGGTGGGCCAACCGCGATGGAACAGCAATTAGCGCAGGAAATTAAAGCGCAGGCACAAACCGACATCATCGATTTGGTTGGCAAAACCAATCTGAAGCAACTGCTGGCGTTACTGGAGCAAGCCTCTGTGGTGCTGGCGCCGGATACCGGACCCGCGCATATGGCGGTGACAGTCGGTACGCCGGTGATTGGCCTGTATGGTCACAGCAATCCGGGCCGCACCGGACCTTACTTGTATCGTCAGTATGTGG
>NZ_JBHLXP010000001.1:104444-107603 GCF_042432165.1 Rheinheimera tilapiae | reverse complement strand
AAACTGATCCGCCAGGAAGGACTCTGATGAACTCAAGCACTTTGACGACATTGCGCAAGGCAGCATTTCTCGACCGTGACGGCGTGATCAATATCGATCACGGCTACACCTACAAACCCGAACACTTTGATTTTATTGACGGTGTCTTTGACGCCTGCCGTCATCTGCAAAGCCTCGGTTATTTACTGATTGTGGTGACCAATCAATCCGGTATCGCGCGCGGTTATTACGACGAACAGGACTTCGCCGTGCTGACCAGCTGGATGAAACAGCAGTTTGCCGCGCACGGCGTCAAAATTGACGGCGTCTATTATTGCCCGCATCACCTTGAAAAAGGTCAGGTGCCGTACAATATCGACTGTGACTGCCGTAAACCCAATCCAGGCATGTTGTTGCAGGCTATCCGCGAATACGGCATCGATCCGGCACAAAGCCTGATGGTCGGCGACAAAGCTGCCGATATGCAAGCCGCTACTGCGGCAGGCGTTGCGCGCAAGTTTTTGGTTCGCAGCGGCAACCCGCTGAGCGATGAAGATCTGCAAAGTGCCGATCTGGTCTGGGACTCGCTGGCTGATGTGTGGCAAATCACTGAGTGATTGTAGTTTTATCTGGAGTAATGCTTGATGACACCTTGGTATATCGCGAGCGCCGTTGTGGCAAAAACATCATTGTTAGGGCTGGGATTGTTAACGCTCGGCCTCTGTATCGCTGCATTAATCGGCTTGCGTTTGTTTGGTTCAGGCTTAAGCCAACCACTGCAACAGCGGATCGGTCAGATTTTCCGCACCGGTTTATATCTGCACCTCGCAACTTATGCGATGTTACTGACTAAACTCACGCTGATCGATGGCTGGCAAGACGTGCCGGCTTTCCTGCTCGGCCATTTGGTGCTGCATCATGCAGTGTCGGCCCTGATCGCCACCATCCTGATTATCATGACCATCCGGATTTATAACCACCGTAGCGCCGGAGTGCTGTAAATACTGCAGCTTTGGGCAAATTGCAGAAATTTATCCTGCGGATGGCGTTGTGCTAACGCTAGCTCTTTGCCCTGCGTTCGGCTGTTTCGCCCGATGGGCGAGTTACTTTTTATCGCGATAAAAAGTAACCAAAAAGCGCTCGCCCGGTTCCGCTCGAAAGCACACCTGAAAAGTCGCCGCCCAAGGCGAAAATGTAACTCGCACGGCGCTAGCGTCGCCGTGCTCAGACACCCATTTTCTTAAAACCTTGGCCAACGATTTTCAGCTGGCTCGCTCCAACGGGCCGCCTGCTGCAGTAGTTAGATTTGCTTTTCAATTACTCGAAAAAACAATGAAAACAACTACAAAGCCAAACACCCGTTGGAGCGAGCCGTTGAAAAATGGCGATTTGAGGTTTTAAGAAAACGGGTGTCTGAGCGATTCGACGTTCGCGAATCGCGAGTTACGTTTTCGCCTCAAATCGGTATTTTTTAGCGGGCTTTCGAGCGGAACCGGGTTCGGGTTTTCTTTGGGTACTTTCTTTTGCCGAAACAAAAGAAAGTACCTCACCGTCAGGTGAAATCTTTGCTAAGCGAGCTCGCCGCAAAGGCAAAAATGATGCTCACAACCAAAGATCATCAGGTCAATGAATGTCAGCAACTGGCACAATCCCACCTTATAACTTCAAACAACGACCATTAAACGATTAAACGTGACAAATCAGGCTGATTTCTAAACAAAACTAGGTACAATAAACCACGACTCAGCTAATCATCAGGGATCCGATGCACGTTGTAATAGGGAACAGTACAGCAGTACAGGCATTTCAGGCCGGAGTTCAGGCCGTCACCACAGCGTTAAACGACCTCCCCGCTCAACTGACACCGCGGCTGGCGCTGGCATTTTGCAGCGGCGATCTCGACGCCCATGAATTTTATGCCGGTATGCGGCATTTACTCGGTGATTGGGTGCCGATTGTCGGCGGTTCAGCGATGGGACTATGCTGGGCCGATCAGTGTGTAACGCATGGCCCATGCGCTGCGGTGGTGATTATGGCGGGCGACGACTGGGAATGGCAGCTCGCGACCAGCCAGGACATTTATCGCGACCCGCATTTATCGGGCGAAGTTTTGGCTGGACAATTGCCCAGCCTGCCCGACAGCCGCTGCCTGCTGTTGTTTTTTGATTCGGTCCGGTTTGCTGCAACGCCACAACAGCCACCGATTTTAATCCCTGCAGGCCCAATCATAGCCGGCACCCATCACCCGCGTTTAAAACACATACCGCTATTTGGCGCGGGTTTGCTAGGCGATGGCAATTTTAATTTAACCTGGCAATTCTGTGGTGATGGTGTCAGCCGGCACAGTGCCAGCGCACTGCAGCTCGCTGGCCAATTCCAACTGGCTAGCTGCATCATGCACGGTTGTGTTCCTTTATCGGACCGCCACTTCACAGTCAGTGATGTGTTCGGCCCCTATCTGTACAAGTTGGATCAACAGCCTATCGTGCCGTTGTTTGATCAATTGACCGGTGGCCAGCAATGGCGGCATTTACAACACGGTCCAACCGGCAGGCCGTTGCCGGTCACCAGTCTGGCATTGGCGCGGCCATTGGGTTCTGATCCGGACGAACAACAGCTGGTCACGCGATTAATGACTGGTGTGTTACCGGACGATACTGCAGTGATGTTATTTGAGGCCGATTTAAGCAAAGGCCAACAAGTGATGTTAATGCGCCGCGACCCGGTTCTGATGATGCAATCGGCGCAAGACAACACCAAACGGCTACTGGCGCAGATTAAAGAGGCTGGTCAGCATGGCAAGCTGGCGCTGTACTTCGACTGTGGTGGTCGCATGTCGGCTATTAGCGGCAGTGATGGCGAAGAAGCCGAAATCGTGCGCGATTTGTGCACCGCCGCCGGCATTCCGTTTTTAGCCATTTATACCGGCGTCGAAATCGCGCCACTGCAAGGCACAAGCTATGGCCTGGACTGGAGCGGCGTGTTGGTGATCCTGACGCAATAGCAAAACAGTGCGCAGGCAGATGAACCCCGCGCACTGCCCATGCTGATTAGCCTTTGCGTTTATTCTTCACTTTCAGCTGATTTTCTTCACAAAGACCAATCAACGGCAACTGCCGCAAGATCTGCATCTCTGGGTCGATTTGCAGCTGATCCGACGCTTTGAGCAGCACCGGGCCC
>NZ_JBHLXP010000001.1:0-104271 GCF_042432165.1 Rheinheimera tilapiae | reverse complement strand
TGCCGGTTAACCGGTTTACAATGGCAATAAAGTCTTCTGTGGTACGGTATTTCGGCGTGATTGGGAAAGGAATAGTCGCAGTGTCGGCAGTGCCATACAGCAACTCCCGGGTCGCTTGCCAGAACACTGGTTCACCGACCAGATAACGCAAGGTATGTAAGGTCCAGCCACCTTTACCGTAAATATCCGGGTTAAATGCTTCGTCGGACGTGACAGTGCCGGTTCGCACCACCGGATCACAGTTCAACAGCCCTAAATAGGATTTATATAGCTGGTAGTGATAAGCCGCGATGCCCAGCTTATCTTTGGCGTAAGCCGGCTGCATGTATAGACCAAATCCTTCATGCAGCCAGGCATGATTCAGCGTTTTGTGTGTAATTAAATTACCAAACCATTCATGCGCCATTTCGTGTTGCGCCAGCCAGTCGTAGCCATTATCGTCGCGCTTGTAGCCTTTGCCATAAGCGTTCACCGTCTGGTGTTCCATGCCAAGATGCGGCGTTTCGACAAAACCCAGCTTCTGATTGCCCCATGGATATGGCCCGAGCACGCGCTCATACCATTGCACTTGCTGCAGCAAATCCTGTTGCCATAAGGTTTTGGCTTTGTCGGCATTTTCCGGCAACGCCCAGAATTCCACTGCGACTTTACTGCCGTTGACGCTGGTGTAGCTGTCCTGAATACGCTGATAAGGCCCGATATTCAAAGCAATGTTGTAATCGCTGGCCGGCACTGACAATAACCAGTCAAACTGCTGTTTGTCTTTGCCAACCGGTGTGACTTGCTGCAACACGCCGTTGGTGACCGCTGACAAACCATTCGGCACGGTCAGACGAATACGCATCGAATCAGCTTTGTCAGCAAAGTGGTCTTTACAAGGCCAGAACAAATCGCAGCCCTCGCCCTGTACCGCAGTGGCGATCCAGGGTTTACCATCCGGCGTTTTTGCCCAGACCGTGCCACCGGCCCAAGGCGCATTTTTCGCCACATGCGGCTGACCATGATAAAACACCGCGACATCCACGGCACTGCCGGCCGGTTGTTCCGCGCCTAATGCAATGGTCAGCACGCCGCCACTACGCTTATAAATCGCGGCTTTTCCGCCGACTTCAATTTTGTCGATGGTAAAGCGGCTATCGAGTTTCAATTCCACCTGCGCGGTAGCCTGCACTAGTACAAAACCAGTGCGGCCAACGCCGCTGATACTTTGGCTTGCCGGGTCAATGTCCAATGCTAAATCATAGGTTTTAACATCGGCGGCTTGTGACACTGCTGACAGCGGCTGGCCGGTATCGCCAATCAGTGGGTCCAGTGGAGTTACCGTCGATTGGCAGGCAGTCAGGCCCGCCAGAGCCAGGCTCAGTGCGGCAACACGAAAATCAGGGCGGCGCAGCTTTTTCATTGAAATCAGTTCCTTCGGGACACTTATGCAGAGGTTGTCATCCATAATGCCAGTTGCTGACGGAATGACCAATGCGCCCGGCTGCGGCCTGTCTCCGGTGTCGGGGCTTTGGTCGCGGTGGTCTGGTAATCGACGCGTACAGGCAGTAGTTTCAAAATCACTAAACTAATTTATCAGCTGAACAACTCACGGAGTATGCTTCGATGCGTTTGACCCCTTTGTCCCTGATGATCCCTTTGCTGTTGTTGCCAGCAGCGCAAAGTCTGGCTTATGACCGTGTGACGGGCCAGGAATTTGCCAGTCGCTCTGAAGTCATCGCCACCCAGGCGATGGCGGCCACCAGTCAGCCATTGGCCACGCAAATTGCGCTGGATGTGATGAAGCAAGGCGGCAACGCCATCGATGCTGCCATTGCCGCCAACGCCGCTTTAGGCCTGATGGAACCCACCGGCAGTGGTATCGGTGGTGATTTGTACGCCATCGTTTGGTCCGCCAAAGACAAAAAGCTGTTTGGTCTCAATGCTTCGGGCCGCTCGCCCAAAGGCCTGACACTGGAACAGCTGCAGGCCGAAGTAAAAAAGCTGGGCCGCACTGATATTCCGCCACTGGGTATGCTGCCGATCAGTGTGCCAGGCGCGGTCGATGGCTGGTTCAGCCTGCATGACAAATTCGGCCAGCTGCCGATGAAAAAAGTATTGGCACCGGCTATCAGCTATGCCGAAAACGGTTTCCCGGTCACTGAGCTGATCGCCTATTACTGGCAGAATTCAGTGCCACGCTTGTCGACCCAACCCGGTGATTTTAAAGGCACGTTCACTATTAATGGCCAAGGCCCAAAAACCGGCGACATCTTTAAAAACCCGGCGCTGGCATCTACCTATAAACAACTCGCTAGTGGCGGCCGCGATGCGTTTTATAAAGGCGATATCGCGAAAAAAATCGATGCTTTTATGCAAAAGGAAGGCGGTTATCTGCGTTATGACGATTTCGCCAGCCACAGCTCGACCTGGGTAGAGCCGGTGTCGGTAAACTATCGTGGTTATGATGTGTGGGAGCTGCCGCCGAATGGCCAGGGTATCGCCGCACTACAGATGCTGCAGATCCTGAAAAACTTTGACCTCAAAAGTATGGGATTTAATAGCCCGGAAAGTCTGCATACGTTGATCGAAGCGAAGAAGCTGGCATTTGAAGACAGAGCCAAGTTTTATGCCGATATGGATTTTGCCAAAGTGCCGGTCAAAGAGTTGATCTCCGAAGCCTACGGCAAGGAGCGCGCGAAACTGATTGGTCCTAAAGCGGCGCAACGGGTCGATGCCGGCAATCCGCATCTGTATACCGGCGATACCATCTACATGACCACTGCCGACAAAGACGGCAACATGGTGTCATTGATCCAGAGTAACTATCGGGGCATGGGCTCAGGTGTGGTCGTACCAGGCCTTGGCTTTGGCTTCCAGGACCGTGGCCAGATGTTTTCGCTCGACCCGAAACACCACAATGCTTATGCACCGGGCAAACGGCCATTTAACACTATCATTCCGGCCTTTATCACCAAGGATAACAAGCCGTTTATGAGTTTTGGCGTGATGGGTGGTGCGATGCAGCCGCAGGGACATGTGCAAATTGTGGTCAATATGATCGACTACGGCATGAATCTGCAGGAAGCCGGAGATGCCGCACGCTGGCAGCATCTTGGCAATACCGAACCCACTGACAATACCGGTATGTATCTGGAGAATGGCGGCTATACCGAGGTAGAACGTGGTATCCCTTGGCAAACCGTGCAGCAGTTGCTGCAAAAAGGTCACGATATCCGCTATGGCCTGGGGGGTTATGGTGGTTATCAGGCCATCAAAAAAGACCCGGTCAGCGGCGTCTATTATGGCGCCTCAGAATCGCGCAAAGACGGCCAGGCGGCGGGCTACTAACACAGGGCTCAGGCTTGACACGCCGGCAATTGCCGGCGTTGTTGTTCTTCATCAGTTATCGAGGCAAGGTAACGTGATAGTGCAGACGGTGCCCTTGCCTGGGCTACTTTGAAATTCAATCTGACCGCCGTGCTGTCGGACTATGGCATAACTGACGGTCAGCCCAAGACCTCGACCATCCCCAACGTCACGGGTGGTAAAAAACGGGTCAAAGATCCGTGATAGCACCTCTGTTGACATGCCATGTCCGTTGTCTTCAATCACCACCATCACCCGCTCCTTAGTCTGGCGCTCGCAATGCAAGCGGATGCTAGTTGGCTGTGCTTTAAGCGCATTATCCAGAATATGGGTCAGTGCCGTGACCATTTCGGTGCAGTGCACCTCAACCTGGACATCACAAAGCTGTTGTTGGACTTCAATCTCACTCAGTCTCGATGGCGCAATATTCATCCAGACATTACTCCACAACTGCAGCAAAGACATTCTGACAGCTGCAGATTGCCCCAAAACACTAAAATGATGCAGTTGGCCGACAATCTGTTGGATCCGCCCCATTCCTGCTTCCAGCTGCGCGACGATATCGGCTGAATCTGCCAGCAACCAGTCCGTATTGGCCCGCTGTAGCAGAGTGGCTGCGTCCGGATACTGTTGCACCACTTCCCCTAACATCGCCGACAATTGCTGCTGATATGCAGCCAAAGTCCGGACATCTGCCATGCAAAACGCCAATGGATTATTAATTTCATGCGCCAGGCCTGCCGTCAGCTGGCCGATCGCCTGTAACTTCTGCGTTTGCAGCAACTGTTCCTGCGCCTGCTCTAACTCGTGTTTGCTGGCTTCCAGTTCCAGTACTTTTTCGTACAAGGCCCGGGTTTTGTCTTGTAACAATAACTCAGCCTGCTGGCGCGCCAGTTTCTCCCGTTGCCAGGCTCGCGAATAGTCGTAAGGTTCGCTCATTTCTGTTCCGGAAAGTGCACAATTAAAGTACAGCAGTCAGCCCCCTGGTGCATACAAACCGGGTGGCTCAACTGAATGTCGGTATTAAACTGGCGGGCTGCGCCCTGAATTAACCCTTCGGCCGCAAAACACATTTTCCGCCGGGACTGATAATACATAATCAGTTCACTCGGTTTACTGTCATCGTATTTAAAGCTCGGTAAATACGAATCCGGATAAACACGTTTCACTTCTTTGTGAATTGTCGAATCGATTTTTAACAGGAATTCGCGCAAATTTTGGCAGGATTGCAGTTGTGGCGGCAAAGTCGCATACAACTGACTAAACAGGTATGTGCCAAAACTACGCACTAAATCTGGTGCTGCAATGCCGGTATGCTGACTCAGCAAAGTCACCAACTGCAACAGCTCCGCATCATCATAACGGGCGCCAGCAGTATAAGCGCCCTGACTGGGTAGTGCTGCAGCATCAAGTATTTGCTCCCAGACCGGTAACCCGAGCTGTTCAATCACCATATCTGCCAACGCTGTGTAAACGACACCTTGCATCATGACCTCCGGCTTGTTTTATACACACAACCATAGCAATAGCTGGAAAATTAGCATGCGGCAATAGAGACATAAAAGATAATAGCGACAGAAATAAAAACGCCGGCAAATGCCGGCGTGGTTATTTCATGTTGGAGAACATGGGTATGCCTGAACTAGTCCGCGCCGATGCGGGCTTTGATATCGTTAATCAGTGGAGACTGGCCCAACCCATTGGTATTAGCCCAATTTTCCAGGTCTTCTGCCTGCAGTGATTTTGCCGGCATCTGCTTCACAAAAAATGAACCGACTTCATAAGCGTCACTGCGCATAGCGAACTTAATCAGTGATTCTTTATTGCACTGCACGGCATCATAGACTTTACGTAGGTTGATTTTATTATCCGACAACAGCTTACGGATGCGGTTTTTGTCGTCAGCTTTGGTGTATTCACACAGTGAGACACCCCATTGTTCCTGAGCTTGAGCCATCGGGGCGGTAAAAGCAGCCACAGATAAGAGTAAAGCGGCGGTTAAAATTTTCTTCTGCATAACAACCTCTAGTCAACATCCATTCGGGGATCGAAGCATCCAACACAATGCTTTGTCCAAAGTATTGGTGGTTTATGCATATTGGCAAGCCTGACCAGCAGATTTTCTGAATTTTCGCGTGCGATTGCCGGAAAAACCCTCAAAATTCAGAAATTTACAGCAACTGGCAAACATCAGGTTAACATGCTCAGTTGCTGTAAAGAGTCACACGCTGAATGACATGCGACTGTCATCTGCGGGCTGACCAGCAGCTGCGCCATAGGTTTTCATCAATTGCATCAGCGTCTGTTGTAACCGTAATTGACCGCTGTCAGCACTGTTTTGATTGGTGGCTGTACTGCTGGTAGTACTGCTGTCCGAGCCGGTGGCACTGGCACTTTGCTGCTTCAGTGCCATCGCTTCCTGCATCGTCACTTTACCGTCTTTATCGACATCTGCACTGTCAAACTGGTCGATAATAGCCTGCAGGCCCGCCGCCGCGTTGCTATCGCTGTTGCCAATTTCGTCAGCCATTGCGGTCAGCTCATCGATCGTTTTACCGGTATCTTCCGGCGGCAAACCATGCGGCCCGCGTGCCATGCCGGTCTGCCCCTGCGCATTGTATAACTGCTGCGCAACAGACGTACTGAACTCATCGCTGGTCAGCTTACCGTCCTGATCAGCGTCCAGTTGGCTGAACCATGCCGCCTGCTGCTCATCATCTGGCGCTGACTGCTGCACCTGGCCTTGTGTGCCCAATGCGCTCAGGGCGGCACTAAAATCAGCCTGATCTAAATACCCTTGTTGTTTACTGTCCAGTTTCTGAAAAACAGCACTGGCATCGGCTTTAATTTGGTCCTGACTGACTGGCGGTCGCTGCGTCAGCTGCCGGTTGACCCAATGATTCTGACTTTGAATTTGCATTTGCATTGCTCCTGTTTCAGCACGGACCCGCGGTCCGTCGCACTGAATAGGCATGCAATAACATGTCCCCGCCGTGTTCAGAACGGTAGCCGGACAGTAAAGTTTGTGCAGGAAAACGAGGTAAAAAGCGCCACGAACAGCGTTTATTTGGCGAAAATGCAGTGTTCAGCCGGCAAATACACCGTACAGCAACGCCATAGCGGCAATTAGCTGCCAGCCTGGCATGGCAAGCGGATCTGCACCTGCAGGCCTGCCCGGCGGCTACCGTCGGCATGCCACAGGTTTTCCGCATTGATCTGGCCGCCACAGGTCGCCACTGCTCGTAGCGCAATACTCAGCCCCAGGCCAACGCCATCGGTTTGTTTGTCGGCACGAAAAAACGGATTAAATAACAGCGGCAGCAATTCAGGCGCTACACCGGGGCCGTTGTCGGCAATACTGATCAGTAATTCAGTTGGCAAAAGGCAGCTGCTGATCCGAATAGTCGCGCCACTGCCGGCATATTTGATGGCATTGCGCACCACATTTTCCAAGGCGCGAAACAATAACTCCGCATCCGCCTGCACCCACGCCAGCGGGTTTTGTTCCAGCACTAACTGTTGTTGGCGATTGTGCGCTTCCAGCGTCGCGTCGTCACAGATCGATTCGAGTAATTCATGCACCGGCACCGCCACAATTTGCGGTTGTACTTCGCCGCTTTCCAGCCGGGAAAACGTCAGGATCTCGCCGACGAGCTGATCAAGCCGTACCGCTTCGGCGTCGATTTTTTCCAGCGCCAGATCCAAATCCGCCGGATGCTGCCGCACCAGCCCCGTCAGTAATTGCAGGCGTGCCAGCGGCGAACGCAGTTCATGTGAGACGTCGTGCAGCAGCCGGCGCTGCGACACAATGGCCTGATAAACCTGCTGCGCCATTTGATTAAAACTGCGGGCTAAGGCGCCAAATTCATCGCGCCGGCCCGTCATATCGCTGCTGAGCTGCGTTTGCCATTGCTGCTGCGGCAGTTCACTGAGCGCGGCCTTTAACTGGCGCACCGGTGCTGCAAAATACCAGGCCAGGCCTAAACTGGCCGCCATACTGGTGACGATCACCGCGACCAGCAAAAACAACGGATGAAACCAGAACGGTGGCCGTAGCGGAGGTTGGCCGGGTCTCGCCAGATCGGGTCTCGCCTGACCAGTCGCATCGCGCGGGCTGACCCGTTCGCGTATTGCTAACGCGCGTATTTGCCAGAAGTTATCTTTGTCAGCCAATACCAGCTGCAGCGGTTGCCCGTTTGCCTGTACCGTCAGCGTTTTTGCCCGCGGACTGGCTTGCACCTCCGCCGGCACCGGCCGTCCCAACAAGTCAGTGCCAGCAGCATTGAGTACCAGCAACTGTTCGCGGGCCATTGGATCGTCCTGCCAGTTTTTCACCAGTGTCAGCAGCAATGGCACGCCACCGCTATCGATCAGCTGTTGGGCATTTTGCAGAAAAAAGCGACCTTGCGGACTGAACAGCGCGCGGTTCTGTTCTGGCGACTGGCTGAGCTGATTCAGCGTAAATACGGCACCAAAAGCCAGGATCAACGCCAACCAGAACGCCAGTAAAAACTTCCAGAACAGTTGTCCCATGCAGTATTACCCTTGTGAACTGTATTTCAGCCACTGGTAGCCTTTGCCACGCACGGCTTCGATCCAGGGCTGATTATCCGGGCGTGGGCCCAGTTTGGCGCGGATGTTGGAGATATGCACATCGATACTGCGGTCATATTGCGACAGTGTTTTACCAAGCCCCTGCGCGGATAAATCCGCTTTACTGACGATGCGGCCCGCCTGACTGACCAGCAACCACAACAGGCTGAATTCAGCACCGGTCAGCTCCAGCGCCCGACCATAGACCGAGGCACTGCGGTTAGCAGGGGTCAGCAATAACGGGCCTTCATGCAATTGTAAATCTGGTTGTTGCTGCAACTGCACCCGGCGCAGAATGGCTCGGATCCGCGCCACCAGTTCACGCGGCAAACAAGGTTTGGGCACATAATCGTCCGCCCCCAGTTCCAAACCGACGACCCGGTCAATATCGTCACCGCGGGCGGTCAGCATCAATACCGGTTTGTCGCTGACCTGACGCAGACGTTTCAGCAAGGCAATACCATCCAGCTGCGGCATCATCACGTCCAGCACCAACAGGTCATATTGCTGCCCCAACGCCAATTGCAGGCCGGTTAAACCGTCATTGGCCACTGTCACCTGAAAGCTCTCGCGCTGCAGATAAGTTGCCAGCATCGCTGTCAGTGCTTTGTCATCGTCGATTAACAATAATTGCGCCACATCTTCACCCAATTTCGCAGAAAACTGCCTGCTATGACTCAGTTTAGCGAAAAGGGTGCCCGGCCCGGCATCAGCTTTACAAAACTATACCCTTCGTCCTTGCCGCTGCAGCTTTGTTGCCGGCGGGGCAGCTACTGCAGATGTGGTAGCCCTAGGCTGTGCACCCGGCGCAGCCAGTTTTCCAGTTCTTCTGGCGGTAAAGGTTTACTGAGCAGATAGCCCTGGACTTCATCGACATCCATCTGCTGCAACTGATGCAGTTGACCGGCATCTTCCACGCCTTCTGCCACGACCCGCATGCCGAGGCTATGCCCGAGCACGACGACCGAATGCACGATGGCGCGATCATCCGGATCGGTCAGCAAATCACGGACAAATGAGCGGTCTATTTTTAACTTATCCAGCGGAAAGCTTTTCAGGTAGGCCAGACTGGAATAACCGGTGCCAAAATCATCCAGTGCTAAAGTGACGCCAAGCGCCCGGATCTGTTGCAGCAAATGCCGGCTTTGCTCAACCTGCTCTGCCAGCACTGATTCAGTCAGTTCAAGCTCAAGCTGGTTGCCGGCGACACCATGTTGGGTCAGCGCTTGTTGCAGCTGTCGCAGGAAGTCCGGATGCCGCAGTTGGACTGTAGAAATATTCACGGCGACCCGCAAGATCACCCCTTGCGTCCGCCAGCGCGCCAGCTGTTTCAGTGCCTGTTGCAATACCCATTCGCCAAGCTCAACGATAAAACCGGAATGTTCTGCCAGCGGGATAAAACGCACCGGGCTGACATTACCTAACTGCGGATGCTGCCAGCGCAATAATGCTTCAACGCTGACAATTTGCCGATCTGCCAATGTCTGTACCGGCTGATAATGCAAACTGAACTGACCGGCATATAAACCACTGCGCATGCCATGTTCCAGTTGCAGTCGCTCGTGCAAAATCTCTGACATTTGCGGGTTGTACAAGCTATAGCGGTTACGGCCGGCAGCTTTGGCGGCATACAGCGCTATGTCTGCCATTCGCTGCAACTCAGCAAAACTGAGACCGTGCTGCGGAAACAACGCAATACCGATACTGCAGCTGACCTGCAGCATGCGTTCTTCCACCGCAAATGCCTCGGACATCAACAAAATCAACTGATGTGCCGTTTGCAATACATCATGCTCAGTGCGACAGGCACGGATCAGGAAAAATTCATCACCACCTGGCCGGCTCAGCAGGTCTTGTGCTGTCGTCAGCATTTTCAGCCGCTCCGCCACCATTTTCAGCAGCATATCGCCGGTGTCGTGCCCCATTGAGTCATTGATGTGCTGAAAGTGATCTAAATCGATGTGATACACCGCCAATTGCTGCTGTTGCTGCAATGCGCCCGCCAGCAGATCGCGGGCTTTGTCCTGCAACGCGGCGCGATTTGGTAAACCGGTTAACTGATCAACAAATGCCAGTTGCAGAATTTGTTGCTCATACTGGCGCTGCTGTGTCATGTCATCCACGGTGCCGATCATGCCATCAAAACTGCCATCTTTGAGCAATGGCACCAGCCAGCCACTGAGAAACAACTGACGACCGCCAGGCGTCTGGATTGGCAGCGCTTCAAACCGCACCGGTGTCAGACCATGCATAGCGCGGTAATAAAACGGCCGAAAATGTTGCAGTGTCTGCTCCGGGAAGTCAGTCAGAATTTGTTTATTTAACAAATCCGTCTCTGCCATCGACATCAGCCGGCTTAGCCCTTGGTTGACATAAATCAGCCGGTGGCGCGCGTCACCAACCCAGACACCGGTCACCACTTTACTGAGCACAGTGGCATAAAAATCTTTTAACTGACTGACGGCCAAATCGGCCTGCTTCAGCGCACTGATGTCGGTATTGCTGCCGACCATCCGGCTGGCGCGGCCTTGGGCGTCCCGTTCGACGACCCGGCCCTGACTCAGCATCCAGACCCAGTGGCCGGCTTTATGTCGCAAGCGGAACTCAATTTGGTATAGCGGCGTGATCCCTTTGAGATGTTGTGTCAGCGCCAACCGGGTCGGCGCCGCATCATCCGGGTGTAACAGGTTAGTCCAGTGCTGAAACCCCCGGCCCAGTTCACCGGCCTGATAACCCAGCATCACTTCCGCTTGGCCGAAAAACTGCACCTGATCCTGCTGCAAATCAAGTTGCCAAATCCCAAGACCTGATCCCTGCAAGGCGCTGTTGACATTGTCGCGGGTCCGTTCGCTGGACTGATGTAAAAATGCCAGCAAATAACTGAACAGACTGATCACCAGAATGTAGCTGCTGATACTGAATAACGATTGCAGCGGCTCCGGGTCGACAAACATGCCGCGCCCCTGGACGGTGCCAATCACCGCCAGACTGGTGATCAACGCCACATTGACCGACGACGCCCATAAGCCCTGCCGCAGCACTATCCATAACAACACCAGCAAAGGCACAAACAACAAGGTCGGTGACCACAAATGCGCACCGGGGATCCAGAACACCAGCAAAGAAGTGAGCCCGGACAGACTTAAAACGCTCCAAAACCGCCAGCCGGATAACAACCGCCACTGCCGGCGTTGAAAACACAGCAACGGAATACCAAACACCAGCACCCCGAAACTATCGCCGAACCACCAGGCCAGCATCGTTGAAAACCACAGGGCATCGCTGACGTACCCACTGATCCATAACTGACTGGCACCATTCACTGAGGTGATGAACGTGCCAACGCCAATCGAAAAGACTAAAAACCAAATCAAATCCCGTGCGTTATCCAACTGATAGCGCAACTTTTTCACCGCAAATAACCGCACCGCCAGTGCCGGTCCCAGCGCGTTACCAAGCCCCAGAGCAATACTGCTGGCCAGTGGCAACCCCTGCAACGATGTCAGCAAAATCACACTGACGGCGATCGAAATACTGTAGCTGTAGCCGAGGCGCCAGATCACCGCGATGGTAAACCCGGTGGCAGGCCAAATCAGACTGATATGTTCATTAAAAAACGGTACCTGTAAACCAAGCCAGCTTAGCAACAGATGAAACAGACAAACCAACACCATAGTCAGCAAACGGTGTTGATTAAACCAGGATAAGGCAGGAATGGGCGGCAACAACGGCACTGAGTATGATCCCGGCAAGTACTGGAGGAGCACTCAGTATAGCTAAAAGCCCGATCGGGACAATGCTGACAATTGGCTTTGTCCCTGAATCGTCTCAAAAAAACCGGATCAACGTTGGCGGATTTGCGCCAGTAACACTTCCGCTTTACTGACTTCAAATGTCTTCGGTAAATCCAGATTCAGCAGCTGCACCACGCCGTCTTCCAGCAACATGCTGTAGCGTAGCGATCGGATGCCGCCAAATTCGCCACTGTCCGTGGCCATGCCGATGGCTTTGGCAAATGAGCCGGCGCCATCCGCGATAAATTGCACGTCGCCGGCCTGCTGTTGCTGCCCCCAGGCATCCAGCACATAAGCATCATTGACCGCGGTACACAGAATACGATCAACGCCTGCCTGGAAAAACTGTTCGGCAAGGCTGATAAAACCCGGCAAATGCGCCGCGCTGCAGGTCGGGGTAAAAGCGCCCGGCAAGGCAAACAGCACGACCCGTTCACCAGCGAATAGCTGTTCGGTAGTTAAAGTCACCAGACCATTGTCGGTCAGGCGCTGAAAGCTTACTGCCGGTAACGATTGACCAACGGCGATACGATTGTCACTCATGTTTCTTGCTCCAGGGCCGGACTCAAAATCCGGCATTCACATACACATCAAATCTGTTATTTTTGCCTTCGATGCTCATGGTCGGCTTTTTACCAGCCAGAAACTCAGCATATCCAGGCCGCTTAACCACTACCCGATGTTTGGCCAATGCCAGCGCCGGCGCCAACAGCGCATCCGCGTCGTCATCGGCGCCCACGACATCATGAAAAGCGCGCATTTCTTTTTTCACCAGCGCTGATTTCTCACGCGGTGGGAACATCGGGTCAAGAAACACCACATCAGGTGCCGGCAGGCTGTGCAGTGCTTCCAGCGCGGGCAGATGCACCAGTTGCATGCGCTGTGGCAACCAGTCAGCCGTCTGCGGATCCCGTGCACCGCGGCGCAAACCATCCGCCAGCAAAGCCGCAACCAGCGGATTTCGTTCCACCAGCGTCACCATAGCGCCCAGACTCGCCAGCACAAAGGCATCGCGGCCAAGACCGGCGGTGGCATCAATCACGCTCAGGCCCGGTTTTTTGTTTAAGCCGACCGCTTTGGCGATGCCTTCTGCTTTGCCGCCGCCGAATTTACGCCGGTGCGTGGCTGCGCCACTGGCAAAATCGACCAGAATGTCCCCTTGTTTAGGTAAGTCCGCATTACGCAGCACCAATGCGCTGTCTTGCAGCGTCAGGTACCAGCCCTGTGCGGTGTCCGTTTCGGTTAGCGCGAATGGTGCCAGCAACGCCAGCAGTTCTGCTTCCAGCGGTCCGGCGAGGCCAGCGCGGTACAATAGAGCCTGCTGCATCAATCCGTGGTTCCTGTGGCAAAACCGACTCTGTTATCGCCGACACTCATCGATACGATCTGACTGATTTGTTGTAACGACCGGCCGGATTGTTGTTGCCAGTCATTGAACTGCGCCTGAATTTTTTTCAGACTGCTTTGGCTGGTCAACCCGCCGTCAATCACCTGATAAGCACGCAGATAGGCTTCGACATCCTGACTGAGCAAAAAAGTATCTTTGCCCATGGCGCGCAAACTGTACGCACCAGTGTTGCCACCGAGCCGGGCACCGCGTTTTTTCAGCAGCGCCCACAATTCAATGATGCGCTCACCGGGCCAGTCGGCGATCAGCGCACTGAACGGACCATATTCCAGTTCAAGCTCATAAATCATCTGGGCATTGGCCTGAATACTCAGCACTTTGCCGGCGTTGCGGATAATGCGGGGATCTGTGGCTTTTGCGGCCAGCATTTCGTCAGACAACAACAGGATTTTTTCCGGCGCAAAATCAAAAAACACTTCGCGAAAACCCGGCCACTTTTGCTCAACCACCCGCCAGACAAAACCACTCTGAAACACTTTTTTGCTAAAAGCACTGAGCCAGTCTGCATTGCTGTAACTTTTCAGCTGCGACGGGCTCAGTGGCTTGCCGGATAAGGCTTCTAATGCCGCGGTACCGCCTTTGCGATCGGCAGCCCGCTGATAAATACTGCTGAATTGTTCAACCATGTAAATCCTCTGTCCCGCTTTGCGCGGTCTCAACGCCAGACTGGTTAAAAGGTGTCGCCCTGACCGCTAGCGACACAAAAACCGCCGACCAGCGCGACGCCCGGTTCCGGCACGATAGCGCAATCAGACACCAGCCCGAGCCGCTCCTGCTCCGCCTGCACCAGCTGGTTATACCGCGATACTTTTTGCAGCAGCCGTGCCTCATCAAGACCTTGGGTCGAATAGATCAGATACGACGCTGGCCCGCCGCAAGGTTTATGGCCAAGACCGGTTTTTTTGCACTGTAGCGGCTCTGTTGCCGCCGCTGTGCCCACCATCGCCTTAATCTCGGCATACAAAGCCGCCGGATCATCAGCCACTGGTGCTGCCGTAGTTTTAGCGGGCGGTTGGCTCATGGTCGGCTCCTGTACTGCGATTTGCTCAGTGGATGCAGGCCCGCAACCCGAAAGCAGCAACGCCACAACTGCGGCAGTCACTGCTGCGGACAGGCGATGGGTTATCATGCCGCAATGCCCATATGCCGTAATAAAGCGGCATTGGACGGCTCCCGGCCACGGAACGCTTTAAACAGTTCCATCGGCTCGGCACTGCCACCACGTTCCAGAATACAATGCAGGAAATCGCGACCGGTGACGGCGTTAAAAATACCTTCTTCTTCAAAGCGGCTGAAGGCATCGGCTGACAACACTTCCGCCCACAGGTAGCTGTAATAACCGGCACCATAACCACCGGCAAAAATGTGGCTAAAACTGTGCTGGAAGCGGTTAAACCGCGGCGGCACTATCACCGAGACCTGACTGCGGACATCATCAAGCAACTGCTGCACGCGGCCGCCTTGTGCCGGGTCATATTCGGCATGTAAGCGGAAATCGAACAGCGCGAACTCCAGCTGACGCACTAAAAACATCGCGCTCTGGAAGTTTTTCGCCGCCAGCATTTTATCCAGCAGCGCCTGTGGCAACGGCTCACCCGTTTCATAATGGCCGGAAATAATGCTCAGTGCTTCCGGCGACCAGCACCAGTTTTCCAGGAACTGGCTCGGTAATTCCACCGCATCCCAAGGCACCCCACTGATACCGGCGACCGCACTGGCATCCACCTGCGTCAGCATATGGTGCAGACCATGGCCAAACTCGTGGAACAAGGTCACCACTTCGTCATGCGTGAACAACGCCGGTTTGCCGCCGATAGGTTTATTGAAATTACAGGTCAGATAGGCGATTGGATGTTGTAAGGTGCCGTCGGCACGATGACGGCGACCCTGACAGTCGTCCATCCAGGCGCCACCGCGTTTTTTCGCCCGCGCATATAAATCGAGGTAGAAACTACCACGCAGTGCGCCAGTTTCATCATGAATATCAAAGAACTGCACATCCGGGTGCCAGACATCGACCCCGGCGCGCTCGGTCACTGTGACACCAAATAATTTATTGAGTACGGTAAACAAACCGGCCAGCACTTTGGGTTGCGGGAAATACGGCCGTAGCAGTTCGTCGTTGATGGCGTATTTGGCCATCTTCAGTTTTTCCGCGTAATAGGTCACATCCCAGGCGTTCAGCTGCTCGACACCAAACTCTGCTTTGGCAAAAGCGGTCAGCTCGGCTAAATCCTGCTGCGCCTGTGGCCGGGCGCGACGGGCTAAATCAGCAAGGAAATCCAGTACTTGCTGTGGATGCTCCGCCATTTTGGTGGCCAGCGACTCTTCGGCGGCGTTGTTAAAATCGAGTAATTGGGCCAGTTCATGACGCAGCGCCAGTGTTTCTTCAATCAGCGGGCTGTTATCAAACTGACCGGCGGTTGGGCCCTGATCGGAAGCCCGGGTGCAATAGGCGCTGTACATCTCTTCGCGTAGCGCAGCGTTGTCGGCATAGGTCAGCACGGCGATATAGCTCGGGAACTCCAGCGTAAAGACATAACCATCGACTTCACGCGCAGCCGCCGCTTCCTGCGCCGCCAGCAGCGCATCTTCCGGCAGACCGGTCAATTCAGCGACATCAGTAACTTGCTTAAACCAGGCCTGGGTCGCATCGAGACAATGATTGGAAAAGGTTGAAGCCAGATCAGAACTGCGGCTCTGAATTTCGCCGTAACGCAGCTTTTTATCATCGGCTAAACCAATGCCGGATAACTTAAAGTCACGCAGCGCATTTTGAATGACCTTCTGCTGCGCCGCGCTGAGCGTGGCATATTCACTGCTTTGCGACAGCTGTAAATAGGCCTGATACAAGCCTTCATGCTGACCGACCCAGGTACTGAAATCGGATAACAGCGGCAGGCAACTTTCGTAAGCATCACGCAGTTCCGGCGAAGACAATACTGAATTTAAATGGGACACCGGCGACCAGAGCCGGCTTAAATGGTCGGCGCTGTCTTCGGTCGCCGTGATCAGGCTGTGCCAACTGACCGGCGTGGTGGCCACTGCTTGTTCGATCGCGCTGCGGCAACGGGCCAAGGCCTGCTCAACGGCGGGTTTTACCGCGTCGGCAGTGATCTGGCTAAATGGTGGTAAGCCGGTAAATTCTAAAAGGATATTGTTCATAACGGACCTGCAGAGTCGAAGCGCCCGTCAAGCGGGCCGGAGATAGGCATATAATGGGGCAGACCCGCGACCTTCTCAAGGCCTGAGGCTTAATCTGCTACGGCGCATCGCCAGTCTCAGGCGGGTTGTGACAAGGCGGAGGTCGTTGCTGACGTTTGATGCTTTGCCAGCCAGCGTGGCAGTTCAGCTGCAGGCATCGGTCTGGCAATGAGATAACCCTGCACTGCGTCAATACCATTTAAGATCAGGAAATCCAGCTGATGCTGGTGCTCAACGCCTTCACAAATCACCGTCATATCGAGCGCTTTACCCAGTTTAATTGCGCCGGCCAGCAACTGTTCGCGATGCGTATCCAGCATGGTCAACAACGCCATATCAATTTTCAGTTCTGACACTGGTAGATTGCCCAGCTTGGTCAGCATCGACTGCCCGGCGCCGAAATCGTCCATCACCAGCGTGCTCCCCGCCTGTTTCAGCAACTGCAGTGATTTTTGTACAGCCGGCGCGTCCGGTGCCAGCGCGCTTTCTGCCAGCTCGAACTTAACCCGCTGCGCCGATGCATACTTCTGTTCATGCTGCAGGATGCTGTTGATTAAAGCCGGATTCTCTAAATCCTGTGCTGACAGGTTCATTGAAATTGGCAACATGATCTGCTGTTCCAGCAACTGGTTTTGGATTTTACGCACTTCTTTATAGACCCAGGCCGTAATACTGCTCATCAAACCGGCTTCTTCGGCCAACGGAATAAACACCGCCGGCGACACCGGTCCCAGCTGTGGATGCTGCCAGCGGATAAATGCCTCTGCGCCACAGGGTTGCTGTGTGCTGATTTGCAATAATGGCTGGAATAGCAAACTGAATTGCCCGGCATTTGCCGCATGCGCCAGACCGGCAACCATCGCCAAACGCTGCCGGCTGTCCGCACCTAACTGATGCTGATAACTCAGGTGGCCGGCGGTTTTTTGTACATAGGTGATGGCAAGCGCGGCATGCGCAATCAGCTCTTCCGCGTCCTGACCATATTCGCTGCTGACTGTCACCGAGGCATAATGTGGTTTTAAGTCCGGCGTAAAACCGTCTACCGTGAATTTCTGATGCAACAACTTGCGGATACCGGTTAACACCGGCACAAAATCACTTTGTTGGACCAACAATGCAAACCGGTCGGTCGCCAGCGAAAATAGCGTCTGGTGCCGCTCGGCACCTAAACTCACCACAGCAGTACCATGACGCTGGCATAACACCAATAACGAATCGACGTAAGCATTGACGATAGCCGTACTCTGCCGACGGCCCAGCACCGCCTCGATGCGGCTATATTGCTGAAACTCCAGCAATAACAAACGATAGCGGGATCTGTGCTGTTGCAGCTCATAATTGAGCAATTCAACCAGCGCCAGCCGCGAACCGAGGCCATAAAAAGGCGCAATTTTCGAGCGGTTCAGCTCTTGTTGCTGCAACTTACTCAGCTGCTCGTTACGCTCAAGCAACGCTTGCTGTACTTGTGCCTGCCAGGCTTTTTCCAGATAGATGCCCAGCACCAGACTGCTGGTCATCAGGACGGCCGCCAATGTTGTGCCCAGTTCCAGCACTGAACGGGCAAAGGCAGATTCCGGCAAAATGCCTAAAGCCCGCAATGCAGCCAATACCACGCTGAGCATCAACACCGACATCGGCAACAAAAATAACACGGCCTTACGGCGCTGACTTTTCAGCATCCAGAGCCCGGTGCTTAAAGTCGCCAGCACACAAGCCTGCATCAGAAAAACCGCCAGCTGTTTCAGCTGACTTTGCCAGTGATAAGACTCTAACAACACGCTGATTTGCGTCGCGCACAGCAGCACTACGCTCAGGAACATTAGCAGCCGAAACAGCTGGCGCAGCCATCCGGTGGATAAGTTGAAATAGCTGCTGACAAAGCCGGCGCAACTTAACACAGCCAGCGGCAGACACCATTCGGTCAACCGGTTCCAACCAGGCGATCCCGGCCATAACCATTGAAATGGCAAGCCATTCAGTTCGGCCTGCACGGCGGCGATGCACAACAACAAACCACTGAACAAATGCAAGCTATGTTGCCGGGTGACCGTGGCCAATAACACCGCCAATAAAGCTGCAAACAGTAAAATGCCGAGGAAAAAGCTATGCAGCATTTGCTGGCGTGTGGCTTGTTTCAGCGCTGCCTCCTGCTCTACGTAGCGAATTGGCAGATAACTCAGACCCACATTTCGCATCCGAACATACACCTCAGCCTGCGCGCTTTGCCAACTGGCTTGCACCGGGAACATCATGCTACTGGCGGGAAGGCGTCGTTGCGCAAAAGGCCGTTGATCACCAGTCTGCATCTGTTGTAGCAACTGGTCATCCGGGGTCAGCAGGTAAAAATCGACTTCATCGAGGAATGGCGCATCAAGCGCCAGAACATAGCCATCGCGGGGCTCGAACACCAGCCGGAACCAAAGAGTTCCCAAGCCATAACCAAGTTGCCGGGTCGGATCGGCTAACAACTGCCAATGTTTAGCCGGGATCTGCCTGGCTTGTTGTGGACTTTGCACTGCTTCGTCCTGCAACAACCACACCTGCACGGGTTGATGAGCCGGGTTGTCACGGCTTCCCCCCAATGCCAGATATAAACAAAGACTGACCACAGCTATTAATACCGCGCTGCAAATCAATAAAACTTTGGGTAATCCAAAAGCAACTTTCAAGCGTCAGGCCCCTGCCGGCCAGTTAATCCAGCGGCTTTTCCATGCAGAAGGTTTGAGAACTGTAACGATATTTGCCATAAGAGGGACATTTTTTAAAGCCTTTATGCAGATAAAAATTCAGCGCTTTGCTGTTAATGATGCGTGCCGTTGCCAGCAAGGTCTTGAAACCATGACTGCGGGCCTTTTGTTCCAAATATTGTAACACGGCTGAGCCAACACCCGGCTGACTTGAATACATACGTTTGATTTCGACGCGATTGACATCTTCTTTGCGCAACAGGCCACATCCGACGGCATGCCCATCGTGCCAGGCAACCACTGCCAACAGTAGCCCCGCCTCGTTAAAACTGAGCTTTTCCGGTTCCTCATCCAAACTATTACCCAAAGCATCGGCCAGTTTGCCAAACAAAGTGATTAATGCCGGTTCTGTCAGTTCCACTTCGGTCATTCGATACATAAAGCGCTCCGCTTATTGATGTCCGGTGGCCTGGACCGGTGCTATGAGTTTTTCCAACTGCGCGGTCAGCGGACCAACCAGCGCCTGATGCTTCTGATGAATGTAGTGATACATCGGTAATAGTTCCAGTGCAGGTTGTACCGCCTGTACCTGCCGTACCTTCATTTGCTGCAATACATATTCGGCTTCGGCTTTAGGCAATACCGCCACATCGACCCGCCCTTTTGCTACATACTGCAGCGCTTGCTCCAACGTCATGGCTACGGTTGCGGCCTTGATCTGATGCTGTTATGAGTGTGCCGATGTGCATCACCTCGGTTTTTGCATGGCTCGAGGCTGAAAACAGGCTCAGGCTACATAATCCAATCGTTAGCAGTCGTATCAAAATTCACCCCACATCGACTGCAAAGGAAAGTTGCACCGGTATCCAACCCCATTCGGCGCACAAAGCGAGCGGTTGGCTGCAAAAAATTCGTGATATTGTCACAATGTTTGGCATACTCGGTCGACTGATTCCAGTGATAACAATAGTCAAACTTCTGTTCCAGAGGACTCCACGATGAAAAAAACTCTCGTTGCGACCACAGTCGCTACTGTATTGGCATTAAGCGCCTGTACCGACAATAAACCGGCTGCGCCTGAGCAAAGTGCAGCAGCTCCGGCAGATGCTGCAGCGGCAAAAGCTGAACCAGCTACAGCCGCAGTGGCTGCAGAGAATCCATTGCTGAAACGCAGTGCTCTGCAGTATCAAGCACCTGAATTCGACAAAATCAAAACCGAGCATTTCCTGCCAGCAATGCTGCAAGGCATCGAAGAGCACGCCAAAGAAATTGAAGCTATCGCCAATAACGCTGAACCCGCCACTTTTGACAACACTATCGTGGCGATGGAAAAAACCGGTGACCTGCTGGGCCGTTCCAGCGGTATCTTCTTCAACCTGTCAGGCTCCAACAGCAATGCTGAGATCCTGAAAATCCAGGCCGAAATTTCGCCAAAACTGGCCGCTCACAGCGACAATATCAACCTGAACCCAACGCTGTTCGCCCGTGTCAAAGCCGTGTACGACAACCGTGCCAGCCTGAATCTGGACCCGGAATCGCTGCGTCTGACCGAAGTGACCTATGAGCGTTTTGTTCGCGCTGGTGCTCAGTTAAACGACGAGCAGAAAACCCAAATCCGCGCACTGAATGAAGAAAGCTCAAAACTGACCACCAAGTTCAGCCAGAATCTGCTGCAAATCACCAAAGACATCGCGATTTTTGTTGACGATAAAGCCAAACTGGCCGGTTTCTCTGATGCTGAGATCGCTGCAGCAGCTGAAGGCGCTAAAGCCAAAGGTCAGGATGGCAAGTACATCATTGAAATCACGAACACCACACGTCAACCAGCGTTAGCACAACTGGAAAACCGTGAACTGCGTCAGCAAATCTGGGAAGCTTCGGCGTACCGTGGTACCAAAGGTGAAACTGACAACCGGCCAATCGTTGCCCGTTTAGCGCAAATCCGCGCTGAGCGTGCCAAGTTACTCGGCTTTGACACCCATGCGCATTTCTCGCTGGACCAAAGCATGGCGAAAAATCCGAAAGCGGTAATGGACATGCTGGGCAGCATGGCGCCGACTGTGGTGGAAAACACCAAAAAAGAAGCCGCAGCCATTCAGGACATGATCAAACAGACCGGCGGCACTTTCGAGCTGCAGCCATGGGACTGGGAGTTCTACGCCGAGAAAGTGCGTAAAGCCAAATACGACTTAGACGAAAACGAAGTGAAACCATACTTCGAATTCAACCGCGTATTACACGATGGCGTGTTCTATACGATGAACAAACTGTTTGGTATCAGCTTCAAAAAACGGCCAGATCTGCCGGTTTACCACCCGGATGTAGAAGCGTACGAAGTATTTGACGCCGATGGCACCAGCCTGGCTATTTTCTACGCCGACTACTTCGCCCGCGAAGGTAAACGAGGTGGCGCCTGGATGAGTTCTTTTGTTGAACAAAGCGAGCTGCTGAATGACAAGCCAGTCGTAGTCAACGTGATGAACATTCCAAAAGGCCCGGCTGGCGAACCGACGCTGGTGAGCTATGACAACGTCACAACGATTTTCCACGAACTGGGCCACGGCTTACACGGCATTTTCTCGAAAGTGAAATACCCGACGCTGGCCGGTACTTCAGTATCGCGCGATTTCGTTGAATTCCCGTCGACCTTCCAGGAAGACTGGGCTGCGCACCCGGACGTGATTGGCAACTACGCCAAACACTACAAAACCGGCGAAGCGATCCCGGCCGAACTGCTGGCGAAAATCATGAAATCACGCAGCTTCAACCAGGGTTTCGACACTCTGGAATATATGGCAGCAGCGTTAGTGGATATGGAATGGCACTCTATTCCAGCCGGTACCAAAATTGATGACGTGGAAAAATTTGAAGCCGACGCGCTGAAAAAACACGGTGTTGATTTAGCGGTAGTGCCACCACGCTACAAATCAACTTACTTCAGTCACTCAATGGGCGGCGGTTACTCAGCTGGTTACTACGCTTACATGTGGTCCGAAATTCTGGCGGCTGACGCTTTTGCATTCGTGCAGCAGCAAGGTGGCCTGAAACTGGAGAACGGTGCCAATTTCCGTAAGAACATCCTGTCTGTCGGTAACACCAAAGACCCGATGGAAGCTTACAAAGCCTTCCGTGGCAAAGAGCCGACCACCGATGGTCTGCTGATCCGCCGTGGTCTGAAAGCTGCCGTGAACTAAGTTCGTGCGCTGAGCGGCGTTTCACTGTCTCAGCAACATGAGCCAATCATCAGGGGACTTCGGTCCCCTTTTTTCTGCCTGACAAAAACACCACAGACTTGATCTGCCTCAAACCATACCACCGTACTCTATCCTAGGCTTAACCCGAACATTTGGTGTTTCCGCGTGTCCCGCACACGCCATCAGCTGGTTCGTTTTCCTGTGAGTAACTTTGCCCGGTCTCTGTCCCGGGCTATTTTTTGCCTGTTCTGCCGCATCAAGCGCAAGCTGAAACTTCCGGCAGGCCGCGCACGACCGCATGCAAAGCGATCTGATCCGCTGAATGTGCAGCCACGATAAAATAACCACCGGCACTGGAGAGTTGCTGTACCTGCAACTGCTGGGTACCAAAGTGTCGCAGCCAATAAGGTGCCAATGAACATTGCGCCGAACCAGTCGCCAGATCTTCGTTGATACCGATGTTGGGCGCAAAATAACGCAGCACGTAGCCGATGACAGTCTGGCCATCGTCTGCATAGAGCGGCGCAGTCAGAATGGTGGCGTGGTAAGGCTGTAGTTGCCGCAGCGCAGCAAAATCTGGTTCAAAGGCCTGCACCTGCGCGGCGCTTGCCAGCACTAAAACTAAGTCCCGTGTGGCAAAATAGTCGGTCAGCACTAGACCCTGCGCCGACAATCGCAAAGATTCGGTCAACTGCCTCAGTTCCGCGGGGCGTTGTGCCGGCCAGGCCGGTAAACACATGACAAAACTGTTGTGACCAGCTGACAACCCCGCCACTGACAGTGAGCTACGCGCGACGCTGATATTGCCAAACATGCTGGTGAGCACGACCTGCTGCCACTGTGGCCGCAGGGACAGTACAAAAGCAGCTGCCGCCAGACTGCCATGACCACATAAGTTAATTTCCTGACGACCGGCAAACCAACGCACCGGTATCGGCTGCGCTGTTGCTGGTGCCGGCGGCAATAAAATAAATACCGTGACAGGCGCCGACTGCGCCGCTGCAAACGTCTGCAACATCAGATCGGCAGGCCAAGCCGTCAGCGCACAGACAGCGGCCGGGTTCCCTGCCGTACTCCCGCTACAAAACACATCTAATACAAATGCTTGCATATTCTCCATTGCGCCTATTCCTGTGATTTTGCACTATGTCTGACGGTCGGGACCTGCCAAGCAGCTTATCAAAGATGACCGGCAAAACCACATCATGACTTTTATTAAACGGCTTTCATTAAACGGCTTTCACTGACAGGAACATCACCATGCCTTATGTGCTGGAATCGCAAACACCCACTGTTGAAGATTATTGTCATTTACGCGTCGCGACCGGCCTCAGTCCGAAAACGCCAGCCGCCGCCCGGATTGGTCTTGCAGCCACGTTGTTTGCCGTGCAGATCCGTTTTGACGGCAAGGTGATTGGCATGGGCCGGTTGGTTGGCGATGGTGGCTGTCACTGCCAGATTTGTGATATCGCCGTGTTGCCGCAGCATCAGGGCAAAGGCCTCGGTAAACAAATCATGCAGGCGCTGATGCATTATGTTCAAACGCAGTTACCGGACAGCTGTTATGTCAATCTGATCGCCGATGGCGACGCCAAGTACCTGTATCAACAATTCGGTTTTGCTGACGTAGCGCCAGAGTCGATTGGCATGGGGCTGACCTTGCCGCTGACCCGCTAATGGCGGGTCATTTAGTCTTTCTGCCCGCTCAGTTCGCGCAAAATACTGCAGTCAGATGAATCGTCACCGGCACAATGATTTACCAGACTTTGTAATTGCTGCTGCAATTGTTGCAACTGGCTGATTTTAGCGCTGACCAATGCTAACTGCTCTTGAGCCAGCGCCTGCACATCACGACTGGCGCGGTCGGGTTGCTGCCATAGTACCAATAAGGCTTCCACCTGAGCCAAAGAAAAGCCCAGCTGCTTCGCCTGATAAATCAGCTGTAACTGCGCCAGCTGACTTTGCGGATACAATCGATAGCCGCTGGGGCTGCGGCCCGGTTTTAACAACCCCCGGCTTTCATAATGCCGCAGCATTTTGGCGCTAAGGCCAGTCAGTTTGCTTGCTTCACCGATGGTCAGCCAGTCCTTCGCCATCATCGCCCTTCCTCTCTCATTGCTGTCCCTTTGCCAGCGCAAGCTGTGGCGTCCAGCGCTTTAACCGCAATGCATTACTGACCACCAGTACGCTGGACAGCGCCATGGCACCGCCGGCAATCACCGGCGACAAATAGCCCAAAGCCGCCGCCGGAATGGCCAGCAGATTAAAACCAAAAGCCCAGCCCAGATTTTGCCAAATGACCCGGCGCGTCGCGCGGGCGATATCCAGCGCGGCCGCAACTTTGCGTAAGTCACCGTCCAGCAGCTGAATACCGGCCACCGCTGCTGCCACTTCGGTGCCACTCGCCAGCGCGATGCCCAAATCGGCCTGCGCTAAGGCAGGCGCATCATTGATACCATCACCGACCATCGCCACTTTGCGGCCGCGTTGCTGCGCCTGTTGCAAGTATTCCAGCTTTGCCGCCGGTGTCATCGCGCTGTGATAGTCGGCAATGCCCAAGGCATCTGCGACCTGCGCCACAGTGCGGGCATTGTCGCCACTGAGCAGTGCCAGCTGATAACCTTGTGCCTGCAGCAATTGCACCGCCGCAGCGCTGTCTGGGCGGATTTGGTCTTGTAGCCAAAATACCGCGACCAGCTGCGGTTGCGGGTCCAGCTGTATTAAAAACACCTGACTGCCGTCATGCGATTGTAAGTCCGCCGGCAGTGTCAGCCCGGCCGCCTGTAACAGCTGTGCACTCCCCAGCTGCCAGCGCTGATCATTGCTAGTGAGCGTCGCCGCGACGCCAACGCCAGCGATTACCTGAAAACCAGTAATAACCGGTAATGCCGCACTGGCGTCCAGCCGGAACGCTTTTGCCAGCGGATGTTCACTGTGTTGCTGCAACGCACAGGCGATGCTGAACAACTCAGCTTCAGCTTGAGCGGTAAAGATCTGACGCGCGCTGATCTGCGGCATTCCTTGCGTTAACGTGCCGGTTTTATCAAACGCCAGCAGCTGTAACTGACTCGCTTGATCCAGCACGGCTGCATTTTTCAGCAAAATGCCGTGTCGCGCCGCCTGGCCTAACCCCACCACCAAGGCCGCGGGCGTGGCAAGGCCGAGCGCACAAGGGCAAGCGATCACCAGCACTGCGACTGCGTTTAAAATGGCCACTGCCCAGTCGCCGCTATAAAATCCGTGCCCCAGCAGCGTCAGCAGTGCAATCACCAGCACCACCGGCACAAACACGGCGGCAATGCGGTCGACCCATTGTTGCACCGGCGCTTTTTGCAGCTGCGCCTGTTCCACCTGCCGGATCAACTGCTGTAGCTGCGAATCATGCAGGGCGCTACTGGCCTGATACTCCAGCACGCCATCCAGATTCAGCGCACCACTGCGCAGTTTGCTGCCAACCTCTTTCAGCAATGGCAGACTTTCACCACTGACCAAGGCTTCGTCAACCTGACTGCGGCCGCTAAGCACCACGCCATCCAACGCGATCCGCTCACCGGGTTTAACCTGCAGATGCATGCCGGCGCGAACTTGCGTCAGCGCCAGCAGTTGCCAGCCAGCACTGTCGCCCTGCCAGACTCTGGCCTGCGCCGGTTGCAATTCTGCCAATGCCTGCAGTGCCGAGCGGGTCTGGGTTTTGGCGCGCTGTTCCAGGTATTTGCCCAGTAACACAAAACTCAACACCAGCGCGGCCGATTCAAAATACAGCTCGGCGTGCCCGCTGTGCCCCGCCGGCGCGCTCAGCCAATGCCACACCGACAAGCCATAGGCCGCGCTGGTGCCAAGCGCAACCAACAAATCCATATTGCCACTGCGGTTTTTTAGTGCATAAAACGCACCGCGATAAAAGCGCGCGCCTAGCCAGAATTGCACTGGCGTGGCCAGCAGCCATTGCCATAGAGGACTCAGCATCCAGTCGAAGCCAAACGGCATCACCAGCATCGGCAACAGCAGCGGCAGACTGAGCAGCAAGGCCAATAACACCGGCCAGAAAGGTTCTTCGTCGACAGGCGCTGCGCCCTGGCGGGTTACACTCGGAATGGCTGTGGTTTGAATGGCTGCTGGCTGAATAGTTGTTGGCTGGCTGGCCGCGGTCTGAGGCGTTGCCGCCAGCTTTTCGGTTGCAGCCGGCTCATCGGTTTCAACCATCGGCTGCACCACCTGAAAACCAGCAGCTTCCACAGCCGCAATCACTCCGCTCAGCGCTTCAGCGTTGTTCAGCTGCAGATGCATTTGTTTCGCCATTAAATCCACTTGCGCGGTCGCCACATCAGGAAGTTGATGCAACACTTTTTCTAAGCGCGCCACACAGGACATGCAACGTAAACCGCTGACAGGTAATACATATTCAACATTATCCATGCTGACAGGCTCCAAATAATCAAAGGGTTCAGCCCTAGTCTGGACCTTAACACGATGGCAAGGTCAAGCGGAAGTTGGCGGTTTTTCAGCTTTCCACTAGGCTTGGATCCAGCCTCGCTCCATCCGTAGCAGACGCACAAGGAACCAGTGATGAGTCAACTCGATTTATACTACGCCACCAACCGCTGTCACCTCGGCAAAGATCGCTGGCAACCGTCCGGTTATGGCAAAAAGTTCAGCGACGATGGCATGGAAAACCTGCGCTTTGGCCGGGTCAGTCTGGACATTGACGATACCAAAGTGCAGAAACATTTGCAGGGACAAGTGGATCAACTCGGCGCGGGGGATGGTCTGGGTCTGATGGCATATCTGAGTAAACTGGTGCCGCGCGCCCAGATTCAGGCATATCGCGAAGATCTGCAAAATGACATTCATCAAGACAGCCAGAGCGCAAAATTGGGCTCGGCCGCGCTGTTCCAAGATATCCAGCAAGCAATGCTACAAAGCTCGGACGTACTGGTGTTTATTCATGGCTTTAATGTGTCGTGGCAGGATGCCGTCGCCAATGCTGCTGCGCTGCAATTGATGTTAAACCGGCCCGGATATGGCGATCCGACGCAAAAAGTGCTGGTGTTATTGTTTACCTGGCCATCCGACGGTCAGGCGTTGCCATTTACCTCTTACCGCAGCGACCGGGCAGAAGCCGAAGGCTCAGGTGCTGCTTTTGGTCGTGGTTTGCTGAAGTTACGTGATTTCTTAGCCAATCTGCGCGACCGGAGCAATCAAGGCCAAGCCCTCTGTGGCCACTGCATTCATCTGCTGTGCCATTCGATGGGCAACTATTTATTGCAACACACTATACGGCGTATCGATGATTTTACGCCCGGTAATGCCTTGCCGCGGTTGTTTGAACAGATATTTTTATGTGCACCCGATGTCGACGATACCGCACTGGAAGATCCGGCCAAATTGGGCAGAATTCATGAGCTGGCGCGCCAGGTCACTGTGTATCACAACAAAGGCGACAACGCGCTGGTGATTTCAGACTATACCAAGGGCAACCCGGATCGGCTCGGATCCGCCGGCGCCGCGAGGCCTGCAGCACTGCACCAAAAGATTCAACAACTCGACTGCAGTCAGCTGGTGCACGGTCTGGTGGAGCACAGTTATTACCTGATCGGCGACATCAATCTTGATCTCCGTCACAGCATGGACGGGGTTGGCCCGGCAGATCCACTGCGCCGCCGGCAACGTCATCCGTTATTTGCCAATGTCTGGCTATTTGCCTGAATCCACCGAGGTTTGCCATGAACCAACAAGGTACTATCACTATTCAGTCTGGCCAGTTAAATCTGCGCCAGGCGCCCGACAGCCAAAGCGCTATTGTCGCCAAACTCAGTAAAGACCGGCCGGTGCAGGTACTGGCGGAAGCCGGCGACTGGTATCGGGTGCGGGCCGGTAATCAGGAAGGCTACGCCGCAAAAGCCTATATCGCGTTGTCTTCGCCCATGCCGGCAGCCACAGCTGTGCCCGTGCTCCCACCGTCAGCACAAGGCAGTCAGGGTGATTTTCAGGTCGACGCCGGCCAGCTGACTTTTGATGCCGAAGGCATGGAACAACGCGGCCGTTATTTTAGCCGCAATCCGCATGTGCCCACCGACAGCTCCGGCGTCACGCTGGGCCGTGGTTACGATATGCGCGATAAAACGCCAGCCGGGATCAATGCGGATTTAACTGCCTGTGGCCTCGATCCGGCCGCCGCCAGTCAGTTTGCCAAAGCGGCCGGTTTAAGTGGGGCGGCTGGCAAATCTTTTATCGTGCAGAACAATCTGAGCACCTTTGAGATCACGCCCGGCCAGCAAAAACTGTTGTTTGCGCTGACCTACCAACAGATGGTGGGCGACGTGCTGCGCATTTGCCAGAAGCCGGATTTGGTGGCGCGGTATGGTGCGACCGACTGGGCCGCACTGCCGGCCAAAGTACGCGATTTGGTGGTCGATTTGCGTTATCGCGGCGATTACACACCATCGAGCCGCGAGCGGATACAGCCTTTACTTGTCGCCAATAACAGCGCTGCCATCGCGCAGCTGATGGCTGATCAAGCTTATTGGTGCGGACCGGAAAAAGTCCCGCAGGACCGCTTTCGCCGGCGTCGCGATTATCTGGCCTGACGGCTTCGCGGTAACCGGTTTCGGTTTCGGAGCTGCAAAACATCATCCCAATTTACCGCCACGATTACTTGCGGCTTACCACCCGTTGCACTTTCACGTAACTACCAATTTCAGTAATCATCCAGTTACTTGACCGACTGCAAAGAGCGAGAAGCAGACATACTGAATTGAAAATGCAGTTAACAAGAGCTTAACGAGCAGTTCGTTAAGCTCATTTCTATGACTTACTGGTCAAGCATCAACAAATAGTACTTGGCCCGTGATAAAACCATCAACTGATCGCTCGAATGCTTTCCCTACAAGCCTGCCGGGTACAGGTTCAAAACCCGGCATCATATCACCGTAAACATCCCATGCCTCTGTCAACACCGTTGGGTTCACGACATTTATGCGGATATTTCTTGGCATCTCATACGCAACGCATTTTACAAAGGTATCAATTGCACCACTTGTTGTTGCATCTGCAATTGCATAAGGAATTGGTTTGACATTTAATATTCCGCTGATCAATGTGAATGAGCCGTTATCAGCGATGTAATCCTGTCCTATGCGTACAAGATTGATTTGGCCCATCATTTTGCTCATCACTGTCGTCATCCACTGAGCTTCTGACATTTCAGTAAATGGGGCATACTCGCAGTACCCGACTGTGTTTACAACTGCGTCGAAGTGTCCGACTTTTTCATACAAGGCTTTGATCGAATCGACGTTGGTTATATCGACGATATGATCAACATCACCAGAGCGACCAGCTGTGATCACTTTATGTTTTGCTAAGCCAGTTAAAGCTGCCTTTCCCATCTTTCCTAAAGCACCAATCAGAATAACAGTTTTCATAAGCCTCACCACCAATGTTGTTTTCGTTAGAGCCATGCTACTGCCCGAACTCAACAATTGAAAACAATGATCTTAGGTGATTGATACCAATTAAAATTGTTATGCTAAATTAACAACCAATTTCTGGTGATATCGGACGATATATGAGTAAGTTAGATCGGTTAGACATTAAGCAACTACGGGTGTTTCAAGCGCTTATTCGTGAAAAAAGCGCTTCTAAGGCCGCGAATCAGTTAGGTTTGACGCAACAAGCTGTCAGTGAGCAACTGAAAAAGCTTAGAGATGTATTCGAAGATAGATTATTTATCAGAAAAACAAATGGATTTATCCCTACACCACTGGCTGAGAACTTATCTGTTGATATAGATAGATTACTTAGAGAGTTTCAAACTTTGTTATCGCCCCGCGTATTCGACCCAGAAAGAGCCCAAGGAACATTCGTTATTGCCGCTACAGATTACGCGCAACAAATAGTGCTACCGCATTTAATTCAAACGTTAAGAACTCAATCGCCTCAATTGAAAATAATTATCAGAGATTTTGAGGTGAATTCAATAAATGACTATATGGAAAGTGGAAAAGTAAATCTTGCGATCTCATTTCCTGACTGTGTTCCTTCGTCGTATCTGACGATGAAACTTTTTGAAGAACAGCATGTATGTGTAACATCAAATTTTTCTAGCATTCCAAAAATAAGTGCAACATTAAAACAAGTCGCTGAGCATCCTAATATTTCAGCATCGCCTTCGCGCCCAAATTTTAAAGGTTCTATTGATGATTGGTTTGAAAAACATGATTTAACGAGAAATGTTGTGATTACAGCACCTTGTTTCTCAGTTGTACCCTTATATCTAAACGTGACAGATTCGCTCGCATTCTTACCTTCAAGAGCTGTGAATGAAAGTAGCTTGGTAGAAATCAAGCTGGATGAAGTGCCAGAACCTTTTGATGTTATTGTCGCGTGGCACCCAAGGACAAACGATGACCCACTTCAAAAGTGGGTTATCTCTAAGTTAGTGCAGTTTACATGAGGCTAATCGCGTCCATGTTTTTTATGAATGTCCGCTTTGGGCACAAAGCCACGTTCTGAAGTAGTTTTCCAACTTTGAGATTTTGACGGTTGAGGCACTGCTCTCGGAGTAGAATTTTGATTAAAGTGTTGAGTTAGCTGCAGCGAGTGGTCCGATGGATTTACCACGACTAGTAAGTTTGCTTTGCAATTGAGTGGTAAATTCAATGCAATGAACCATCGGAGCCAATCACAGAATAGCGGTGCCCCCCGCTATTCTGTCTGTTTTAACTGATACAGCTGCTGGTCATGCTCCTGCAGAAGTTGCATAAAGCGGGCGGCTACCGTCGAGACGGTTCTGGCCTGCAGCCAGGCGCAGCCAAAGCGCGCCTTCAGGCCTAACGCTAAGCCGGGCACGCTGACCAGGGAGCCGGCGGCCAGATCTGCAGCGACCATAAATCCGGGCATCAGCGACACCGCGTCACAATGACGCAATACGTCTTTGAGCATACTCGCCAGATCACATTCCACCGCCAGCAAAGGTGTCTTTTGCTGTTTAGCGGCCGGCCGCAGCTGCTCCAGCGCCTGCCGCATGCCCGGCAGTAAGCTCGGTCCCGCCAGCGGGTAGCTGAAGATGTCTGTGGCGGACGGCTGGGCCAGCTGCGTCAGCGGATGCTGCGGGCGACAGACCGGGATCACTGCATGTTCCTGTAAAGCACTGAAAGCAAAATCCTCCATCTGCTGCACCTGACTCAGTTCAACCACAATCAGGTCAACTTCACGCGCCCGCGCACGATCGGGTAATTCCTGCCACGGCGCTAATACCGTTTTTAATTGCAATCCCGGATGCAGCTGATGCAACCGGCCAATCACCGGGCCGACCAATGCCGAACCGCCATAAGGCCCGACCCCAATGCGCAACTCCCCCAACTCCAGACCTTTGGTCAAGGCGATATCGCGCTCTAAATCGCGGGTGGCGCAATCGAGCGCCCGCGCATGTCGCAACAACAGTTCACCAATTTGAGTCGGCAGCAACGCCCCCCGATTTCGCTCCAGTACCGGCGATCCAACACTGGCTTCCAGCGCCTGAATACTGCGCGTCAATGCAGGCTGGGTCAGATGGACCACTTCGGCCGCCCGGCTAAAACTGCCCTGCTCAATCACGGCCATCAGATGACGCAGTTGGCGTAGCTCCATATATGAGTTCCAGTAATAGTTTTAATGTTTTAAATGCATTGGACAAATAGTAGCCAGCATCTGATGATTCAGCAATCGCGTGATGGCACAGGCTTTAGGGGCTGTTGATCTTTGGTGCTTGTTTTTGCAGCAGTTTGTCACCACGCGGTGGCCGGCTTATGCAAGGCAGTGCGAGCGCCGTGTAGTTATTCTACACAAACGAGTACTAACACAGCAGAAAGAGCTGCCAAACGCTGCCCTGCGGGTTCGTTTGGCGGCGTTTTGGGCTTTGTCACTCGTTGCTCACATAGAATCACTATGCCATGCGCCTCGTTTCGCGCCGAAAACGCCGCCACCACGCGGTGGCCGAAACGAACAAGAATTAATCACCAAAGTTCAACAGCCCCTAGCGGCAGGAGATTTGATGAGCCCACAGCAGTTTGACTACGTCATTGTCGGTGCTGGTTCCAGCGGTGCTGTGCTGGCCGCGCGCCTCAGTGAGAACTCTGCGGTCAGCGTTTGCCTGCTGGAGGCTGGGGGGCCGGATAACAGCATGCTGATCCATGCGCCGGCTGGTGTTGTGGCCATGGTGCCGACCAAAATCAATAACTATGCGTTTGAGACTGTGCCCCAACCGGGTTTAAAAGGTCGCCGCGGCTATCAGCCACGGGGCAAAACACTGGGTGGTTCCAGTTCCATCAATGCCATGTTGTATGTACGGGGCAATCGCTGCGACTACGACCACTGGGCCGCACTTGGCAACCCCGGCTGGAGCTATGACGAACTGCTGCCGCTGTTTAAACGCTCCGAACATAACGAACAGTTCAGCGATGCCTTTCATGGTCAGGGCGGCGGCCTGAATGTGACCTACCAGGCATTTCAAAGCCCGGTGAATGATTTGTTTCTGCAGGCAGCGGTGGCCAATGGCCTCGCGCTGAACCCGGACTACAATGGAGCCGGTCAGGAAGGCGCCTTTCAGTATCAGGTGACCCACAAAAACGGCGAACGCTGCAGCACCGCCAAAGCCTTTCTGACACCCAATCGGAGCAGGCCCAATCTGCACATCATCACAGCTGCTGTTGCGGCCAAGATCATTCTGGACGGCCGGCAAGCGACCGGTGTCGCCTATTACCAACATGGCACACTGCATACAGTGCTGGCCCGGCGCGAAGTCATCATCTCCGCCGGCGCCTTTGGCTCGCCGCAATTGCTGCAACTATCCGGCATAGGTCCGGCCGCTGACTTACAACAACTCGGCATTCCGGTCGTCTGTGATTTACCCGGGGTTGGCCAGAATTTGCAGGATCATATCGACTATGTCCAGGCCTGGCGGGTACCCAGCGACACCGCGACTTTTGGTCTGTCATGGCGCGGCACGGCGAAAATTGCTGCCGCCATGCTGGAATGGAAACAGCACCGGACCGGCATGATCAGCAGCGCGATCGCGACTTGTGGTGCGTTTTTCCGTTCATCCGCTGAGGTGGAGGTGCCGGACTTCCAGCTGGTGTTTGTGCTCGGCATTGTCGATGACCATGCCCGCAAGATGCATCTGGGTCATGGTATTTCCTGTCATGTTGACTTATTGCGGCCATACAGCCGCGGCAGCGTGCGGCTGGCGAGCACAGATCCGCATGTCGCCCCGCACATCGACCCGAACTTTTTAGCAGATCCGCGCGATCTGCCGCTGCTGGTTAAAGGGGCGCAGTTCCAGCAACGACTGATCGAATCCGCTGCTTTTGATGCCATTCGCGGTGACATGCTGTATCCGGTGCAGGCTAACGATCCAGCCGCTATTGCTGAAGACATTCGAAACCGCGCTGATACGCAATATCACCCGGCTGGAACTTGCAAAATGGGCCCCGATCACGACCCGTTAGCCGTTGTCGATGCGCAGTTGCGGGTCCGGGGCATTAAGCGGTTGCGCGTGGCCGACGCCTCCATCATGCCCACGCTGATTGGTGGGAATACCAATGCACCCTGCATCATGATCGGCGAAAAGCTGGCCGATTTACTGCGCCAGGGTGACGCCAATTTCTAGGAGCAAATAATGCAAAAAATACTTAGATGCAGCGGGCTGATCGCACTGCTGAGTTTGTCGGCTTGTGAGCAGAATACCGCGCCGGTTGCGGCAAGCGGTGTCAGTCCCGCAGTGCTGCAGCGCAATAATGATATGGCGAAAACTCTGGATCTGGCCGACCCGCTGGATATGGCGGAAGCCACACGCGGTTTTATTGCCAAACCCTCCGGCCAAATCACCAATGCCGAAGGTACGGTGCTAAAAGATTTTGCCGCTTATGATTTTTTGCAAGGCGCAGCACCGCAGAGTGTTCATCCGGCTTTGTGGCGTCACGCCCTACTCAATGCGCAGGTTGGCTTATTCAAAGTCACCGATGGCGTCTATCAGCTACGGGGTTTTGATATTGCCAATATGACGCTGATTGAAGGCAACAACGGCTTTATTCTGGTTGACCCGCTGACCGCGACAGAATCAGCCGCTTTTGCGCTGGCGTTTGCCCGCCAACATCTGGGCGATAAACCCGTGAGCGGTTTGATCTTCACGCACGCCCACGCCGACCACTTTGGCGGTGCGCTGGGTGTGGTCAGCAGCGAAGAAGTGCAGCAGCGTCAGGTGCCGGTGGTGGCATCTTTGGGGTTTATGGCCGAAGCGACCAGCGAAAACATCATGGTCGGCAACGCAATGGCGCGCCGCTCTATGTATCAGTTTGGTAAAAATCTGCCGCGCAGTGCCACCGGCAATATCGATACCGGGCTTGGCAAAGAGGTGGTGTACGGTTCGATGGGGATTTTGCCGCCGAATATCGTCATCGACCAACCGGTACAGCCGATGCAAATCGACGGCGTCAACTTCGTGTTTTACAACCAACCCGGCGCCGAGTCACCGGCAGAAATGACCTTTAGCTTGCCGGATAAAAAGGTCTTCAATGGCGCGGAGAACCTGAGCCGGACTATGCACAACCTGCTGCCGATCCGCGGCGCCAAAGTACGTGATGCGCTGCAGTGGTCGAAGTACCTGCAACAGTCGCTTGATCTACTGGCTGACACCGAGATCTTTATCGCACAGCACCATCACCCGATGTGGGGCAATGCCCGCATCCGCGAATTCATCAGGGTGCAGCGCGACATGTACAAATATACTCACGACCAAACGGTGCGGTTAATGAATCAGGGCCTGACCGCCACAGAAATTGCCGACCGCATCAGCTTGCCTGAGTCGCTGGCGAAGCAGCTGCATTCGCGCGGCTATTACGGTGATTTGCGCCACAACGTCAAAGCGGTTTATCAGTTTTATCTGGGGTTTTACGATGGCAATCCGGCCCGTCTCGATCCGCTGCCCCCCACTGAAGCCGGCAAACGTTATCTGGCGCTGATTGGCGCCGACAAGGCGTTAAGTGCTGCCCAGACGGCCTTTGACCAGGGTGATTTCCGCTGGGCTGCTGAACTCCTAAACCATCTGGTGATGGCAGACGCCGGCAATCAACAGGCAAAACAGTTACTGGCAAAAACCTTTGACCAACTCGGCTATCAAAGCGAAGCGGCGACCTGGCGCAATGCCTATCTGACCGCAGCCCAGGAATTACGCCAGGGCCCTCCGGCGCAAGGCATTTCCAAAGCGCAGATGCTGGAGATGTTACAGCGGGTACCAACCGAACGATTTCTGGAGGCGATGGCCGCCGGACTGAACGGGCCTGCCGCAGAGGGAAAAGACTACAAAATCAATCTGGTACTGACCGACAGCGGCGAGCAATATGTGCTGTGGCTGGAAAATTCGGTACTGCATTTTAAACCCGCAGCGCCAGAGGCGGACGCCAACGCAACCTTGGCGCTGACCAGCCAAATCTTGGTGAAAATGATTGCTGGTGTAGCCGGCGTCAAAGACACGATTTTCAGTGACGATTTAACCGTGACGGGCAGCAAAATCGATCTGGTGCGGTTCTTCGGCTTGATTGACAAAGCACCGGCAACCTTTCCGATAGTGACGCGGGCAGAATAAGCTTCAACTCATCTCCAGCAGCAATCGGCTGATCCGTTGCAGAGTCAGCCAGCCCTGATCAGACAGATTTACCAGACCTTTACCTCAGGCTGACTGTGCGCTGCAAGCATGTCGTGCCAGACTGAAACGAGTTAGGGCACTACAGGGAAGTACAACTATGCCAATCCGTCGTCAGATCGTCAGTGCGTTATTCACTTCACTTTGTCTGGCGGCTTGTGGCGGCGGCAGCGACACCAGTACGCCGGCAACTCCCACACAACCGCCGCAAGCTAGCTGCGACCTCAGTGCGCTGGAACAAGGCCTGCGCCAGCAGGCCAGCGCAGTGAAAACCGACACTGACTTTACCTTGTTGCTGGAGCGCTTCGACGGCAGAGCCTTCAGCTACTCGCGCGGGGCATCCAGCGCCGTGACGGCTTACGAATCGGCATCAACGTCCAAATGGGTCAGCGCCGTGATTATTCTTCGACTGGTCGACAGCGGCGTGCTGAAACTCAGTGACACCGCAGCCAGCCGGCTAACGGACTGGCCTCTAAGCGCCAATCATCCGCTGTCGCAAATGACTTTGCAGCAGCTGCTGAGTTTTACCTCGGGCCTGACCGAAGAACCCTTATGTCTGAATTTGCCCGGCGCCGATTTTGCCCAGTGTGTGCGCCAGGGCGTCAGCAATAACAGCGCCAATGGCCGCCAGCCGGGCGCCGTGTTTGATTATAATGGCCTGCATTTGCAGGTCGCAGGGCTGATGGCCATTCGCGCCGCCGGAGCTGCTGACTGGCAAGGTCTGTTTCGTAGCTTTGTGCAGCAAACAGGGTTATTCAGCACCGCGCGTTATGACTTGCCGTCTAGCGGCAATCCGCGCCTCGCCGGTGGCATGCACTGGACTGCGCAGCAATATCTGGATTTTTTGCGGGCCTTACAGCAAGGGAAATTATTGTCAGCACCACTGCAGCAACAGATGCTGGCGAATCAACGTGGTAATGCCACGGTGCTGAATTCACCGGCCGTCAGTGGTTTTGGCGCCGACTGGCCTTATGGCCTGGGTCATTGGCTGGAATGCAGCACCGGTCAATCCAATACGGGGCAATGCGCCAGCGCGCAGCGTCACTCCAGTCCCGGCGCCTATGGTGCTTATCCGCTCATCGACTACCAGCACAGCTATCTGGCGATGCTGGCTCGCGAAGGTGCACTCGGTAGTTTTGTCGAAGGCAAAGCGGTGATCGATGCACTAACGCCAGCCATTCAGGCCTGGGCTGGCTGTAAACCCTGACGGGTTGTTGGTCCTGCCAAGCCTAAACCAACTGCAAAAACCCGCTGTGCAGTAGCTTTTCTACCAGCACTAAGCGGACATCGTCGCCAATTGGACCGGGAATGTCTTTGACCGCGAACTGCGGTGTCTGGCGGACAAATTCCATGCTGGGCGCCACCGCCGGATGCACCAGTAGCTGATCGCCGGGGAAACGAAAATCGAGGATATGCGGCAGGACATTGACCTGCCCTATCGCCAGCGGCGTTTGTTGCACCCGCGTCTCGCGGTTCAGCGGCGGCATCTCAGCGGCAGGTTTTGTCAGCTTCGGCAATTCCAGCAGCATGCGGGCCTGCCGGTGTGCTAGCGCTGCTTCGATAAAACCGGGTTGCTGGCATAGCTGCAGCAGCCGTTCCAGCCCTGCCCGCATCTGGGCTCCGGCTAAATCCAGCTCCTGCCCATGGGCCAGTGCATCGGCACGGCCCGCGGCATTGGCCCGCAGCGGTTTTTCAAAATCGGCCATATAGTCGAGCGCGCTGCCAATAGCTTCCCGGATAGTCACCGGCACAAAGCCGATGGAGATATGCAGCGATTCGCCGGTCGATTGCACCGTGTGCGTGGTACCACGCGGCAGATACAATAAATCACCGGGTTTGACGTCATAGATACGGTGCGTGCCAAGCGGTGGCACACTGGCGCCCAGCGCTTTCCATTTATTCGGTAGTTTTGGCGGCTCGTCGGAAATAAACCAGCGTTTGGTGCCCACCAGCTGGATCGCAATCACATCGACTTCATCATCATGCACCGGCGCTTCGGCACCGGTCAGGCTCCAGAACAATACAGTGCTGGCCGGATTGCCAAACAGCAGCGTCAGCGCACGGTTAAACGCCGCCAGTTCTGGTGTAGCATTGGTCACATCTGGAAACCGTACTGTGTAGTCATTCGAGTGATACTCGGCCAGCAAGCCGGCAAAAGCGGCCGCATCAGGCACAGCACGAGGTTTTGGTGCCGGAACTTGTGCCTGACGAATATGGCAGGTCAATGTGGCGGCGTATGCAGCGAACTGACTGAGCAACAGCGCTTTCGGATCCGGTCCCAACAACTGCCGCGCCGGCAACGCCGCATCAGCCGCCAATAACAGTGGGCGGCGGCTGACCACTTCCTGGAAAAACTGCTCATAACTCAAAGGATGCAGCACCTGCGCGAGCAGATGGCGGGCTTGGGCAAGGACCATTGGAACACTCTGCAAATACTCTCGCGGCCAAACAAACCACGATCTCGGGATGGCCCCATTCTTCAGTGCTTTGGCAGATTAATCAAGCCATCTGCAGTATTACAAGCATGCACCGGCAGAGGCGCGACGGGCACCTGCAGCTAACGGCCATAGTTTTAGCTCACCCGGCTTTTGCTCCAGATAATAATACAGAGAAAGCAGCTGCCATTTTTCGCCATTGTGATACCACTGCAGACTGTTGATACCGGTGAAATCCGCATCTTTTTGGGTTGGCGCCCCTCTGGACTCGACCAGACTCAGCACTGTAGCAAACTGACCATACAGCCGTACTTCGCGGCCAATTTCACACTCATAAAAACCTTTGGCACTGACTTGGCTAAGACTTTGCAAAAAAGCAGCGCCACTTTGCTGGCTGAGCGCCCCGCCGGGCCTCGCACCTGCCACCACAGCGTCCGGGTGAAATAAAGGCTGCAACGCCGCAATATCAGCGGCCACACCGGGTGCATGCGACATTGCCTGCCACAGACCGCTGACTGCAGTTTCCAGCTGCTGCGTTTGCGACTCAGCCGCATGGGCGTTAGTCATCAGTGCCATCAAAGCCAGCAAAAAAATACAACTGTTTTTCATATAGATACCTCAATAGCGATGCTAAAACAGCATAACATTGCGGTAGGCATGTCTGTTACGGCTGGGACGACTGGTGGGAACCGCGGGCTGAACCGGGACATGGATTTACAGCCATTCCATGCCAGGAAAGCCCGCAAGCTGTTGGGTTAGCGCTGCGCTCGGCGATACCAGCAAAGCAGACCTAAACCAAAGACTCCGAGTAACCAAGGTGCAGGAGCTGCAACAGTATTTGGTTCCGGCTGGTACTCACGATATAAATACACTCCGGCCCTGGCATCGGCATTATTCAGATCGCCCCAACCATAGTCATCAATGTAATCGACGTAGTCTTCAACAAATTTACGGCTTTTCCGATAGACAACGTGGTAATCAACAACAATGGCAAGGGAACGATGAGTCGATACACCCCAGAAATTAAACTCATCAGCCAATATTCCGCTGGCAAATCCTGCAGAACCATCGGCGAAATCCGCCCAGAAATTCTCAGCATCCAGCTCCGCATCAGCGACATCCCCCAATAATCGAATCAGAGGTGCCGTACTGACCTTGGTATCATAATGATATCCCTGATAATTCAGGCCAAACCAATTCGACATCAGGCTACGGAAATCCAGTTTGGTCGCCACCCGCCAACGGTCTTGTGTTTTAAACTGGCCACCTGCGTCTGTTAAATCTGTCATGACGTCCTGTAAAGAACGACCACGGGTTTCGGTCAGGTCCAGCCATTCCAGGCCTGTGGTCTGATCAACGGTTGTTTTTCCCAGGTCCAGAAAACCCAGGCCTGAAGGGCTGACCACTGTGGCCTGAGCTGACCAACCAGCCAGCAAACCACCACATAAAATACTGATACGCAATAAAGGGGAAACAGAACGGAATGTCATGCAGATCCTCGGTGCAGAATGAAGGAATTTTTGCGTGAGGCTCGATACCCGCACGCCGCGAAGAAACAAAAATGCAATATTCGCACCACCAATAAATACATTAATAAACAATTGGTTATCTTTAGTGATTTTACATATGTAAATATTATGGACAGCAATACGCTCAATAAATAAACGACCCCGCCGAATTCAAGATGCAGCAAAACAACAACGCCGGCAAAAGCCGGCGTTGGATTCTTCTGGCTGCGAAGCAGCTTTAAATCACCGCAGTTATTGTTTGACCACCTTCAGCACTGGCGCTGTCGGCGTTGCGGCATTCACGGTAAACAGGTAAGTACCGGCTGCTGCAATATTGATTTTCAGGTTATCGTTCGACTGCGCCAGCGTTTTGTTCTGGCCCACAGTCACGGCCTGACCATCACTGCCGGCGCCATAGTTGACGGTCGACCAGTCGGCAGAGGCAAACTTGAACTCATAGTCGCCCGCAGTCAGCGGAATGCTGAACTGATACAGGCCACCGGTGTACACGAACTGACTGGCTTCGCCCCAGCCGTTCATGCTGCCGCGCAGGAACACTTTGGTGGCGCCGTAAGGCACAAACTCAGACACCGTCAGCACTGGCGCTGTAGGTACTGCGGCATTCAATGTGAACACATAAGTGCCGGCACTGAAGTTGGCTTTCATATTGGCGCCTGAACGTTGCAGCGTTTGCGCAACGCCAAACTTCACATCCTGCTCACCGCTCTTCGCACCAAAATCTACCGTCGACCAGTCACCTGAGGCGACTTTGAATTCCTGCGTGCCGCTGCTACCAATGTTAATTTTCGCCTGATAAACCCCGGCACCAACATATTCAAAGGCGTCGACTTCACCCCAGCCATTCATGCCACCACGGACAAAGACTTTAGTCAGGCCATATGGCGCGATATCCGGAGCGCCCATGGTTGCATCGGCTTTCAAACCAGTGCCCTGAGCACCGGCCTGCGCTTTGACAAACACCGCCATGGTGAAAGCCGGCACCACGAAGCTGCCGTCAGCGCCCTGCGCGATAAAACGTGCTTCGCTGACGCGGCTATCGTCTGAATCCTGCTGCACCTGATGCAGGCTAAAGCCTTGCGCCGTCGGTACTTTGTGCGTTTTTTCGCTGCTGGTGCCGTTGATCACCACCACCACAGCATCATGCGCCGGATCTATGTCCGTCAGGCCCATGCCGTCGTCAATGCTCATTACAATCAAGCCTTGCGTCAGGTTTTTGCCGATGTTGTGGAAGCCAACGCGGTCCATTACATCTTTGCCTGAGGTTAAACGGAACAGTTTGCTGGAGTGGCGGATTTTCAGGAAATCCTGGAACACAGCACCGGCCAGTTCAATATGCTCCGGATACGCAGTGGTGTTCGGGTTATTGGCGATGGTTTTAATACTGTCCCAGGCGCCTTGGTTATCCTGCGCCAGCGGCAGACCAACATTCCAGTTGTTGCTTTGTTTACTGAAATCAACAAAGTTGAACCAGTCACCAGCGTCATAGCTGTTGCGATCCATCGACTTCGAGCGCAATAAATCATCGCCCATCTGCAGGAATGGGATGCCTTGTGACAATACCGGAATACCCAGTGCGATATTATGAATGCGCACGCGGTCGTCGATGCTGACTGAGGCTTTTAAACCGAACTGCAGTTTGTCCCACAGCGATTCATTATCGTGTTTGGACACGTAGTTGATGATATCCGCCGGATCTGTGGCGTAACCAGCCGGCTGACCATTCCAGTTCACGCCAGAGGCTTTGCCGGTATTGCCCTGATAATCTTTAAACACAAAGTCTTTTAACGTGCCGGCCAGGCCGATTTCGATAAAGTTTTGTTCTTTTAACTTACCAACATCGCTGTCGCCGCTGAACAAGGCTGCGTTACGCACCGCATCGCGTTCGCGGTCGTTAAAAGTACCAATCTCGGTACCGGCCATATTGGCCTGACGTGCCTGCACAAACCGTGCATCGTTAGCGACTTCACCGAAGTTCCAGCCTTCACCGTAAAAGTAAGTGTCCGCATCGACTTTACGCACCGCATCGCGCGCGGCCAGGATCGAGGCTTTTGGATGGTGACCCATGATGTCAAACCGGAAGCCGTCGAACTTGTATTCTTTGGCCAAAGTCACCAGCGAATCTGCGACAAATTTGTCAAACATCGCATGTTCAGTTGCGGTGTTTTCACAGCAGGTTGAACGCTCAATATTGCCGGTGGTTGGGTTGTAACGGTGGTAATAGCCCGGCACGATTTTGTCGAATACTGAGTTATCAAACAGGCCAGATGAAGAGGTATGGTTGTACACCACATCCAGCACCACGCGCAGGCCAATAGTATGCAGCGCCTGATTCATCGCACGCATTTCTTTGATGCGGGCCACACCTTCAGGGGTCGAAGCGTAAGAACCTTCCGGCACATTAAAGTGCTGCGGGTCGTAGCCCCAGTTGAAGCTGTCGGTGCCACGCATTTCACCGGCCAGAGTCTGGGCATTTTCGCCAGAGTTCTGGAAGCCTTTCATCACATCTTCCAGCTTGGCAGACGCGCTCTGGTTACAGACAGAAGCTTTGGCATTTACTTTACAAAGCTCAGCCACGGTATTGGTTAAATCAACCCGTTTGCTGGCATCTTCGTTGACGGTGGCCATGTCAGTCGCCGGCAACAAATGGAAGTGCGTTAAACCAGCATCGGCTAAGGCTTTTAAATGCTTGACCGGCTGTGATTCCATTTCAGTAAAGGCCAGATACTTGCCACGGTTGGCGGCACTGACGCTGGTATCACGAACCGAGAAATCACGGATGTGGCCTTCATAAATCACCGTATCTTCGGCATTGGCCACCACTGGCACTTCATGGCTGTCCCAGTTGGCTGGTTTAGTGTCAGCATCGGCCAGATTGACGAACTGACTGTAACGGCCATTGGTCGCCGTATTCAGTGAATACGGATCTGTGGCTTCGATGGTCTCGACTTTTTTCGTCAGCGGGTGATACACCTGCACTTCAAAGCGGTAGAACTGACGGTCTAAAGTAGCTTTGGCGCCGCTATAACTCCAGATCCCGGTATTTGCATCCAGTGTCATCGGATTGGTGGCTGTCACCGCTTTGGCCGCGTTAAACACTTTTAATTTGACGCTGCGGGCGGTTGGAGCCCAAACCGACGTTTTGATATTGCTACCGTCATAGCTCAGGCCCAGCGTCGCTTCGTTGGCATCGTTGGCTCCGGTGGTATAGAGGTCATCCAGCACTTTACCGGCCTGTACATGCGAGGCGGCCATCAGCTTATTGGCTGAATCATAAGACGCCAGCACCAGCTGATTTTTCGCCATGGTTTTGGCTTGTTCAGCAGTCAGGTTCAGCTTGTACGCCGGCCAGCTGGCTAAGTGAGGCACTTTGGCTTTTTGCGTGTCGGTTAAGCTGGTTGGTGTGGCTTCTACCGCTTCGCCATTAATGGTCAGCGTATCCGAATCAATCGCCAGATCGGCTGCAGCTGAATGGTGTAATTTCCACTTGGCCACGCCACCTGCAGGTGCGTTCCACAGCAGGGTATTGCGGTCCAGCCAATGCGCAGCGCTGTCACTGATTTGGACGCCGAGTGACACCACAGGGTATGCAAAGACTGAAGCGACACCGGAGAATGTCCAGCCCATCCGCGAGAACTTGGCCACGTCTTTCGGGCCCAGTGGCAGTTGCATATCACTGCCGCCCAGCTCTTTGCCCGCATCATCAGTGCCAATGTGGATAATAAAGTTACCGCAATCGGTAGCCTTACTGCCAACGCCTGCTTTGAGGTTCAGCAACCAATAAGCACCATAGTTTGGATCAACGCCGGTAATTTGCAGACCGTTGTCCCAGCTTGGCGCCAGCGAGTTGTCCTGATAGGCACTACAAGTTTCATTGTTCCAGGTATGTAAACGGTAACCATCATAATTGCGGTCCGCGCGTTTATAGAACAGCACCGCCTGACCAGCACCAGCCATCACCACCGGCGCCGGCGCTGTTGGATCGACACCAATCACACAACTTTCATTGCGTGCATCCGGCACTGTCGGCGCCGGACATTTAATCGGCTTTGGCGCCACACAGGCGGTACCGGCTTCGTTTGGCACTTGCGGCACATTACAGGTCAGCAAGGTTTTGCCCGCTGAGACTGAATCACCGCCGCTGCCGCCACAGGCGGACAGCGTCAGCAGCAGGGCGGCTGTCGCCACCGTCTGCAGCATCGTTTTGATATTCAACATAAATTTATTCTCCATAGAAGCTGCAGCGCCTTACATTGAGTAAGTCACACCCAGGAAATACTGCCGGCCAAAGAACTGGATAGTGCCGGTTTGCGTCTCATCGCCGAAATAGCTTTTGGTCGGTTCGTCGGTGACGTTGTTGACCTGAAACAGCACACTCCACTGGTCGTTGACCTGATACGAGGTCTGCATGTCGACCACAGTTTCACCGTCGAAATTGACGATTTGCTCGTTCACGGCCACTTGTTCAGACACAAACGGGTCGCGGTAACGGGCACTGACGCGCGCTTCAAAACCTTCGTATTCCCAGAACACAGTTCCGGTAAAGACGTTTTCCGATAAACCCGGCAGGCTGATATCGACCGTCGAACCACCGAGGTTGGTTTGCTGCTGGATCTCACTTTCGGTGAAGGAATAGCTGGTGCTGACACCCAAGCCTTGCCATACACCTGGCAGGAACTTAAACACCTGGGTATAAGCCAGTTCAGCACCGCGGATATAACCGCCTTTACTGTTGTTAACCGCCGTGGTGTAGTTACCGTTTTTCACCGGTACCGGCACGCCACTTTCCGGATTGATAATCACGTCCGGCACAAAAAAGCCGGCGCCTTTAAAATCAAACTCGGCAATAGTGAAAGTACTGATAAAGGATTTGATGTTTTTGTAGAACAACGCACCGACCAGCGCCCCTTCGGTTTCACTGAAATAACGTTCCCAGGAAATATCGTACTGGTCGGCATAAAACGGCCGTAAATACGGGTTGTTTTGGCTGGAACCGGAAATAATCCCGTCGTTGTTGATATTGGTACTGGTGTCCGAAGCCAGCCGGTTAATCGGTGGCCGTGACATCACGCGTGCCGCAGCAAAACGCAGCTGGTCATCATCCGTCACGCGGAAGTTCAGGTTCATTTGCGGCAGGTAATCGCGGTAGGTTTCACCCAGTACTGCCGGCGCATATTGGTTATTCACCAGGCCGGCATCGTCAACGATATTCTGCGCGCCGAGTTTCGGGTCACCTCCGACGTTTTGCAGCGATGTCGCCGACTGGTCGGTTTCGACCATCCGCACGCCAAAGTTACCGGACAGCGGAATGCTCCACAGATCGGTATCAATATTAGCCATCAGATAAGCCGACAGTACTTTCTCGTACACTTCACCACTTTGCAGCATCGACCAACCGGTGTCAGGACCACCGGTCACGCGTTGGCTGGCCAGCACACCACTGTTGCCGGTGCCCCAGGTTTTCACTGGCTGCGGAATACCATTTGGGAACCAGGCCGCCAGCGCTTTTTGCTGATCAATCGCCAGGTAGCTGGGGAAATAACTGAAATCCCCTTTAAAATTCACTACCTGCACCATATCGGCGGTCAGCTTCAGCGGTTTTTGCGAGGCAGAGAAAGCGCCGTCATTGCCGTATTCATAGACAGAACGTTCGTTGCTGTATTCACGATCGGAATAACGTAAACCGGCTTCCAGTGACGCAATCACCGGATTATCCAGCCGCCAGGTCGCGTCTAACCGCACCGCATCGACCCGGTCTTCGTTTTCATACGGATAAATACCGTATTTACTCAGCATCACGCGGTTGATGTCAGAAAAAGCAGCGGCCTGGTTAAAGCCTAAGTCCGGCAGATTGAGGCCATTGAGTTTGTAAGACATCGATACGTTATCGTCAAACACCGGCGTGGCGGCATTGGCGTCTTTCGCCACTAACGACCAAAGCAGACCGTTGCGGAAATCACTTTGTGCCGCTGAGTGCGATAAATCCAGGTTCAGCTTAAAGTTCTCAGTGACGTCCCAATCAGCGTTCACGCCAAAACTCTGAACTTCGTCAAAATCCTGGTTGTCGTCGTTGACGATCTCAACCCGGGTAAAGCTTTTTGAAGTGCGGTTAAAGGTCCCGCCAATCACTGAGTTGCCATTCAAGACTGGATTGGCCACCGAAGTGCTGGCTCCACCTAATTTGGCGCGGAAACCGCGGGCAAAGGCTTCAGAATCAAATTTGGACACAAAAGCATCCGCCTTTAACGTAAAGGCATCGTGCGGTACCCACTCCAGCGCAGCCATATAGCCGTTACGGACTTCTTCACCGCCTTTGTGCTGCATTTCAAAACCTTCGCTGACGAATTCGTTCGGCACGGTTTCTTTGATGCCGTCGACATCCATACTGGTGTTGTACGCCAAGCCAATAAACTGTGTTGCAACTGAAGGCTGGTACAAGCGGGCATAACCTAAGGCGACACCGAGTTTGTCATCGGCAAACTTGCCCTGATAGGAGAAACTCAAACGGTCGCCCATCTCCTGACCGTCCGGCACTTCGCTGGCACGGTCGTTAAACATGCCACGTGCATTGACGGTAAAGGTATGTTGTTCGCTGTTGCGCAATGGGCTGGCCGTTTGCAATTCAACAGTACCGGCAACGCCACCTTCAATCAGTGAGGCTTTTGGTGACTTGTAAACGGCAGCCGATGAGATCAGCTCGGAAGGATATTGGTCAAACTCAATACTGCGGCTACCGCTGGTACTGACCTGCTCGCGGCCATTTAAGGTTGAAAAGACAAAACCACCGGACATGCCGCGGATGTTTATCTCCGCTGCCTGACCACCGGTACGTACCGCCGAGATCCCCGGCAAACGCGTTAATGCATCCGCCATCGACACATCCGGCAGAGCGCCTAAATCGTCAGCTGAAATAGTTTCGGAAACGGTGTCATTAAAACGTTTGAGATTCAGTGATTTAATCAAAGAGCCAGAATAGCTTTTGACTTCAATCACTTCGATATCTTCTTTGGTCTGTTTTTTTGAACTGGAGGCTTGCGTTTTTGGGTCTGCTGCGGAGGCGTTGCTGATGGCTTCCGGCGTTTGTTGTGCTGCCCATACAGGCAGAACACAACAGCCGGCTGCAGCCAACGCCAGCGTGATCGCGCTGAGTTTGCTTCTGAACATGTTGTCTTCCCGGTCAGTGAACATGGTCCGGGATCAACTGCGCATCCTTGGCCACGTAATGTTGTTATGCAACGAACATTAATTGACCAGTACTGGTGCAAGAACAACATGAATACGTATTCAATGCACAGCTAAATTACTCTACCTCGATATAACCGCCGTTTCTGCACAGTCACGGTGCAACACCGCAAAAATCATCGCTGAAAATGCTGTTTGTGCAGCTTCACCGCTTCGTTTAGCAGACCAACCCAAAACGGATCGAACTTAGAGCCGGCGGCTTTACTAATTTCGACCAGCGCCGTGATTAATTGCCGGTTGCTGGCTTCCTGATGTTCATGCTGATTGGTCAGTAAATCAAACTCATCGACAATCCGCAGCAAGCGCGCGCCTTCACTGATATCTTCAGCGTCGAGGCCGTCAGGAAAACCACTGCCATCCTGCTGTTCATGGTGTTGCCAAATCATTGCTGCCGCGTCCTGCCAGCGCGGCGAACTCGCGACCAGCGAGGCGCCCATTTCAACGTGACGCTGCCAAACACTGAGTTGCTCCGGATCCGCACGCCCCTGCGCATCCAGCATCTGTAGCGGTAAAAATGACATGCCGAGGTCATGTAGCATCACAGCGACCGCCAACTGGATTTGGTCGAGTTTATTGCCCGCCAGCCGGTTCATTTCCAACGCTAAAAACAACTGCCGGGCCGAACGGCCTTGCCAGCGTGGATGCCGCTGTTCCAAAGCCGGTAACAGCTGGATAAAAAATTCTAAATCGGCATCCATCCGGATACGGTAGTACTGCAGCAAACGACGGCAGGCGTCGACCGCCGAGGAAGCTTTCGGTTCAGTAGTGGCAGTGCTGTTGACGACATCAGGCAATTCATCTTTAATCGCCAGCGCCTGCACATGCGTTGAGTCCAATAAACCCAACACCTGACGGATCCGTACCCCACGTGAGCGTTCATCGGCGCTGGTCAGGCCGGTCAGACGCTGACAAATTTGTTGTAACTCGCCTGGCGTCAGCGGTTTAGGCGCATCGGCGATGCTGGCTTCTACCCATTGCTGGGTGCGGTCCAGTGTCAGCTGGATCACGTCGCACAAAGAACTGTCATATGCCATGTGGCCTTTGCGGATATCGTCCAGTACATCTTCGAGACTTTGCAGCAATGGGATCAGCGAAAACAGACCGATAAACCCCAGATTACCTTTGATGGTGTGTACCACGCGGAAGATGCCATGCAGTAGTTCTGGCTGTTGCGGATGCTGTTCCAGCTCAATTAAGGTGGCTTCACATTGCTCGTAGGCGTCACGAAAATCTTCAAAGAAATCATCGACACAGTCGCGTTGTAACTCGTCAGGGCGGTTTAGATTCAGCTGGCTCATAGTTAGGCTTCCGGTACGACAAAAACCCAGTGTAGACAGAACCTTAGTTGGTGTATAGCGGCAAACCAGCGATGGAGATCGGAAAAAACCAGCGTCAGGGGGCTTTGGAGCTTAAAATCGTCCTGACACCATGACACTGGCGGCAGAAAAGTTAACGCCGGATCACAAAATCTGCAGTACTGCGGCGAACCTTTTGTAAGTTGACCAACCAGTCGCCTTCAGTCGCACGATAGCCCAGCGGCAACAACAATACCGAGCGCAGGCCCAGCGCTTTCAGGCCCAGGATCTCGTCGACCACTTCCGGCTCAAAACCTTCCATCGGTGTGCTGTCAACGCCTTCTTCCGCTGCAGCAATCAATGCACTGCCGAGGCCAATGTAAGCCTGACGCGCGGCATGCTGGAAGTTTTCTTCCGGCGTACGGTTCGGATAGAAGTTCAACAGTTTCTGGCGGTATGCTTCCCAGCCTTCGTTACGAATGCCACGTTGCTCGTTGACCAGGTCAAACATCAAATTGATACGCTCTGCGCTGTAGTGGTCCCATGCGGCGAATACCAACAGATGCGACGCGTCGGTCACCTGGCTTTGATTCCAGGCATGGGCGCGGATTTTCGCTTTGGTTTCAGCGTCTGTGATCACCAGTACCTGATACGGCTGCAAACCGCTGGAACTGGCACTCAGGCGAATAGCTTCCAGGATCCGCTCTACCTTCTCTTCCGGTACGACTTGAGTGGCATCCATTTTTTTAGCGGCATAACGCCATGATAATAAACGTAAAGTTTCTGACATCAATATGACTCCGACTGAATAATGCATATAGCTTACCATTTTTGTACCTTTCGGTATATAAATAAGAAACCATGATTCCCTCTTTTTGTTATAAAGCCAACACAGCGACCCGCCTCGATCCTTGCGCCAGATCAAAAAAGCCAGGTGCCCTTTGCGTCATAATCCGCGCCATTTTTTCCGGAGCGGCGCCATGACTTCCACCCTATCTCAGCCCCAATCAGTACAAACCCATTTCCGCCCCGAACTGTTGTCACCGGCCGGCACGCTGAAAGCGATGCGGTATGCTTTTGCCTATGGTGCAGATGCGGTCTATGCCGGCATGCCACGTTATAGTTTGCGCGTGCGCAACAACGAGTTTGATTTGCCAACGCTGGCACTGGGGATCCAGGAAGCGCATGCACTCGGCAAGAAGTTGTATTGCGTACTGAACAGCGCGCCGCATAATGCCAAGCTGGAAACGCTGGTCGACGACATTGCTGAAGTAGTGGCGCTGGGCCCGGATGCGCTGATTGTTAGTGATCCGGGCGTCATTCATCTGATCCGCCAGCATTTTCCACAAGTGGAGCTGCATTTATCGGTGCAGGCCAATACGGTGAACTGGGCCGCCGTGCAGTTTTGGGCGCAAAATGGCATTTCTCGGGTGATTTTGTCGCGCGAACTGGCGCTGGATGAAATCGAACAGATCCGCCGCAAGGTGCCGCAGATGGAGCTGGAAGTGTTTGTGCATGGCGCGCTCTGTATGGCCTATTCCGGCCGTTGCCTGCTGTCAGGTTATATGGACAAACGCGACCCGAACCAGGGTACCTGCACCAACGCCTGCCGCTGGCCGTATCAGGTCACCACCGCGACCGAAAATGACGTGGGTCAGTTTGTGCCGGCGGTCGATGCTACAGCGCCGGCAGAGCAGCCTGCAGCCGCTTTGTCGCTGCATCAGCATGCGCCGGTGAACGATATTATCCTGCTGACCGATCCGCAAAAGCCGGGCGAACAAATGCCGGCCTTTGAAGATGAACACGGCACTTACATTATGAATTCCAAAGATTTACGGGCGATCCAGCATGTAGACCGTTTAACGCGGGCCAAAGTACACAGCCTTAAAATCGAAGGCCGCACCAAATCGTTTTATTATGCCGCCCGTACCGCGCAGATTTATCGCCGCGCCATTGAAGATGCGGTGGCTGGCCGGCCTTTCAATCCGCAGCTGCTGACTGAACTGGATGGCCTGGCATCGCGTGGTTATACCGAAGGCTTCCTGCGCCGGCACATCCCAATCCATGAACTACAAAACTATGAAAAAAGCGCATCAAGCAGCGATCAGCAGCAGTTTGTTGGCGAAGTGACCGGTATCGATGCCGCCACTGGCCGCGCCTGGGTCGAAGTGAAAAACCAGTTTAATGTCGGTGATACGCTGGTCCTGATGGCGCCATCAGGCAACCGGCAGATTTGCCTGCAACAGCTGTGGAATAAAACAGGTGAACAGATCCAACGCGCACCAGGTGCCGGACACCGCGTACAAATCGAACTGCCGGAAGGTATGACCGCAGATTATGTGCTGATTATCCGTGAGTTACCTCAGGCCGAAATCAGCAGCCGGGATTGTGCCTGATGGCGCTGCAAATCCTCGAGGCCTGCATCAACTGCGACATGTGCGGGCCTGAATGTCCGAACAGCGCTATCTCAATGCAGGTCGTCGCCAGCGGCAAGAAGATTTACCAGATAGACACAACGCTTTGCACTGAATGCGAAGGGTTTTATCCCGAGCCAACCTGCGTGCAGGTCTGCCCTATTGATGTGGTGGTGAAAGTCGGCGTGTCGAAATAACAACCAATTGATTACATTAAGTTACATTTCATTTTCACTTACTGTCTTTTTTCGCTAGAGTAGGCCCCGCATTGATGCATCCACATGAATTCAGGGATATTTCCTATGTTAAAAATGACTGTTGCAGCTATGACGCTGCTAACTGCCACCGCAGCAGTGGCACAAGACACTGCACCATTATCAGCCGTATCAGTACAAGGCGACTTTGGTTATGCTCATCACAGAGCCGGCTCTGAAGACGACAATGAATCCGGCCAGGATTTTGCTCCAGGCGTTGCATTGACCTACCATATCGACCCACAGTGGGCCATCCGCCTGCAGCATGTGAATGCCGGCGAATTCACAGCTTTTGCTGAACCGGTGACTATTTATCTGCAAAATGCCAGGGTTTTTGTAGACGCCAAACTTGAATCAAAAGCTAGTTGGACTGGCCTGATGGGTCAATATCAATCCATTCAACAACCCCAGAGTTGGTCTTTTGGCGTGCGTTTTGGTGCAACATTCTGGAAACACGAACTGGCATTCAGTCAGGTAGTTAAGCAAGTCTCGCACTCAACGCTGAATTTTATGCTTGGCGAGAGATATGCTGACAGCGGCAGCGACAATGGCGTCGATATTCTTGGCGGTGTATTTGCACAGTACCACTTCAGTGACAAGCTGGCATTGACTGCAGACTTAGATTTGGCACCATTCAGTACGAATGCGGCTGCTGAGCTTAATGGGGCTGATACACTAGACCAGACCAAAATGGACTATCACATCAGCCGCATTGGTGTTGGCGTGCAATATCGTTTTTGATTGCTAAGTTCCCACCAAAAAAAAGCCTGAACTCAGAAGATTCAGGCTTTTTAACTGTTTAGCCAAATCTTAATGCCCGGCGATTTGCATTTGATTCAGCAGCACAGAGCCGGTCAGCACGCCGCCACGACGGTCAACATCATTACCAATCGCGGCGATATCCATAAACATCTGCGCCAGATTGCCGGCAATCGTCACTTCACTGACCGGGAACTGGATCTGACCGTTTTCAACCCAGAAACCGGCCGCACCACGCGAGTAATCGCCAGTCACGCCATTAACGCCCTGCCCCATCAGTTCAGTCACCAGCAAGCCGGTGCCCATATCGCGCAGCAGCTGCGCCAAATTGGCATCCCCATGTTGCACATACCAGTTATGAATACCACCGGCGTGGCCGGTGCTGGCCATGCCGAGTTTACGCGCGGAATAACTGGAGGTTAACCAGCTGTGTAACACGCCGTCGGTAATGATCTGACGGTCGCTGGTTTTGACGCCTTCGCCGTCGAAAGGACTGGATGCCAGACCTTGCAGCACATGCGGCCGCTCACTGATATTGACCCGGGACGCCATCACTTGCTGGCCCAGTTTATCCAGTAAAAAACTCGATTTGCGGTAAATACTGCCACCGCTGATCGCAGACACTAAATGGCCAAATAAGCTGCTGGCAACGTCAGCGCGAAACAGTACCGGCACTTTTTGTGTCGGTATTGTGCGGCTATTCAGGCGCTGGATGGTTTCATCTGCGGCTTCACGGCCAATCGCGGCTGCGTCTTTTAAATCTTCTAAGCGGCGACCAACGGTGTAGCTGTAATCGCGTTGCATATCTTCGCCATCTTCACCAATAACCGAGCAGCTCATGCTATGACGGCTGCTTGGATAACCCACCAGCTGACCATGGCTGTTGCCGTATACTTTCAGGCCCTGATGCGAGGAAAATGACGCGCCGTCTGAATTGGTGATGCGTTTATCCACCGCAAACGCGGCTTCTTCTGCCGCCGCACACCAGGCGGTGGCCTGTTCAGTACTGACCGATGCCGGATGATACAAATCTAAGTCAGGCGGGCTCAGTTCCAGCCAGCTCGCTTCGGCAAGGCCGGCACAGGGATCTTCAGAGGTATAACGGGCGATATCAATGGCAGCTTCAACAGTGCGCTTTAACGCCGCCGGGCTCAGATCCGCAGTCGATGCTGAGCCTTTACGTTGGCCGACGTAAACGCTTATGCCAAGACCACCGTCCTGATTAAATTCCAATGTCTCGACTTCGCCGTGGCGGGTTTCGACGCTCAGACCGCGGGTCCGGTTCATCGACGCTTCGGCGCTGCTGGCACCGAGCTGACGCGCATGCGCCAACACCTGGCTGACGGCGGCTTTGACTTCATCGATTTCTTGCTGAATAGTCGGCATGGGTTGACTCATAACGGGCTGAAAATCCTCAAGGTTGCAGACTGGCAAGCTTACCACAGCCACCGAAAAAGCGCAGAAGTCTGCGCCTGTTATAGCACTGGCGCGGCTTTTCGTTGCCATCTTTGATATACTGGTGGGATTTCCGGCAACAAAACTGAAGTTATGGCAGATATTACTGATTTTACCCACGGCGACGACTGGGACCGCGAGGAAGGCAAAAGCAAAACGCAGATCAAAAAAGAGATGCTGGCATTGCAGGAACTCGGCGAAGAGCTGGTCGCATTAAGCCCGGCCGCCCGTGCCAAGATCCCGATGGACAACGAGCTGGCCGACGCCTTAAAACTGGCCGACAAGCTGGTGAAGAAACACGAAGCCTACCGCCGCCATATGCAGTTCATCGGCAAAGTGATGCGTGGCACTGATCTGGAACCGATTGAACGCGCGTTAGCGGTCGTTCGCAATACCAATCAGGCGGCGACCCGCAAGTTTCACCTGATTGAAGACTGGCGTGACAAATTGTTAGCAAGTAATGAAGCCGTCACTGAATTTATCGCGGAATACCCACAGGTTGAAGTGCAACAACTGCGAACTTTGATCCGGAACGCGAAAAAAGAACAAGAAAAACAACAGCCAGGTAAATCATACCGTGAATTGTTTCAGCTGATTAAGCCGGCAATTATTGGCGAATAATTTGTTGCTGATGCTGAGAATAAAACAGGCCGCAATTGCGGCCTGTTTTATTATTGAGTTGGCGTTTGTTTTAAAACACATCAAACAGCACGTCGGCAATGACCGCGGTCGCCACTGCAACTAACACTAAATCCGAGCCGCAAATCTGCCATTCGTAGCCATTATGCTGCGGTAAAGACACCAGCAAATCCGGTTGTGTGACTTTTTTTGCGATGCCGGGTGGCAGCGGTTTACCACGCGCCAGCTGTTTACGGATGCCTGGTGGTAACTGTCTGCCACCACTGATTTGATATTGCCGGACAAGCTGACGAGCATCTATCACGGATATCCCGGCCGAACTTAACGTCAGCTGCAGCCCGCTTTGCGGCTGTGCTAGCGATGGCTTCGATTGCTGAAATTTGTGCTCTTTCTCCGCCACTTTCTGCGCTTTTTCTGCATGTTTACCGCTTTTATTTGCACCATGCTGCGCTTTGTCCTGACCCTGCCCCGGCATCGACCAACCTGGTGCGGCGCATAACACCAACACCAGCAACCAAATCCGTTTGAGATATTTGCTCATTTGCTGTCTCCTCTGAACTGCAGTCACCGTTATCGGCTCCAAACCAGCATAGCACGCAATGCTTCTAAGCCCCGGTGGACGATTTACACCGGCAAATCAATCTGCCCCTGCAGGTACAACCGCGCCTGACCGCTGACCTGGACCCGTTCGCCCTGCAGTGCACAGCGCAGCACGCCGCCACGGCTTGACGCCTGATAGGCCAGCAACTCAGTTTTATCCAGCCGCGCCGCCCAATAGGGTGCGAGACCGGCGTGGATTGAGCCAGTCACCGGATCTTCATCGCCACCATTAGCCGGCCAGAAATAGCGGCTGACAAAGTCATATTGGCCTGCTGCGAAACCTTGACCTGGCGCCGTGGCTACCACGTCAAATGGCCACAGGGTTTTTAATAAAGTCATATCAGGTTGTAGCGTCGCGACTTGTGCGGCCTCGTCATAGACAACAAACCAAGCCTGTTCACTACGCAGCACTGCTACCGGCTGATGATTCAGCGCCTGCAACAGCGCGGCCGGCACTTCCGCCTGCACTGTGGCCGGGCGCGCCGGGAAATTCATATCCAGCCAACCATCCTGCCCCTGCACCACGGACAGATCACCGACCTTTAAAGTACTGAAGCGCAGGCTGGCCACAGGTTCGCGTTGCAACAACACATAAGCCGCTGCCAGCGTGGCATGACCACAAAAATCGATTTCACACAGTGGCGAGAACCAGCGGATTTGATAATGGCCATCGCCCAGCCGTTTGACGAATGCGGTTTCCGACAGATTGTTTTCCTGGGCGATCTGCAGCATCAGCGCATCCGGCAGCCAATCGGTCATCGTTACTGGCAATGGCACCACGGCAGCGGCATTGCCGGCAAACAGCGTGTCGGTAAAGGCGTCGACTTGGAAAATATCCAGTTTCATAGTTGCACAGCTCCTGCCGTCAGCAATTGCGCGCGCAGCGCCTGACGGATCTGATCATGAAAATAAAAAGCGCGTTGAATGTCGGCCGGGTCCAGCGACAATGGCTCCAGCAGTACCAGCCCGGTCGCTGATTGCGGATAAAACAAAGTGGTACTGATATAACCATCGACAAAACCGCTGTGGCTATATTCAGTCAGGCCTTCGGTGCTACTGATTTGCAGTCCAAAACCATAACCCAGCGCACCCCAACGGTGCGGCCGTAGCATTTGTGGACTGGTCATTTGCTGATAGCTGGCCGGTTTTAACAGCGATTGCTGATGCAAACACTGTTGCCAGCGAATTAAATCCCCGGCAGAACTCACCAGACGGCCAGAAGGATTGTTGCTGAAAGCTACATCCAGCGGCGCAGCCACTAACTTGCCAGCGCGCTCGGTTAGGCCGGCAACCAGCAAAGGGGCTTGTGAGGTTAGCTGATTTGCTGATGGCGCGAAGCTGTGGGTCATCTCACAATGACGAAATAACCGTGCCGTCTGTGCCGCATAAGGTTCACCATACACCCGCTCCAGTACCTCACCTAATAAATCATAGCCGGCATTGCTATAAGCAAAGGTGCTGCCCGGTGTGCCGGTTGGAGCAGTCCCGCCCTGACCCAAACCTGAGCTGTGCTCGAGTAAATGTTTAATGGTGATGGCATCGCCAAAGCGTTCGCGATGCTCTGGCAGGAACTTCACTAAAGGGTCTTGCAGCGTAAGCCGTTGCTGGTCAACCGCCTGCAGGATCAGGGCGGCAGTGATTTGCTTTGATTGCGATCCAATGATGAACTGACGTTGTGCGGTCAGCGGTGTGGTTTTACTGCTGAAATTCCACAGCAGTTTGCCCTGCTGCGCCACCAACACAATACCGCTAAAAGGCAACTGGGCACGCGGCCCAGCCGGCTTCATTGCTTTATCCAGCGCGACATGGTCCAGTTGCAACGCTGGCACCGCAGCCTGTAACGGGCCTGCGCCAAACAAAAAAAGTCCTGCGATCAGACAGTACCAAGGCTTTGTATTGAGATGTCGCATCGCAGAACTCCTTTTCAATGCCAGGATAAGCTTAAATCAAGCGTTTGAGCACCATATCCACACCGACGCCTTTGATTTTTGCCAGCAGCTTTTGTACCGGCTCCGGATAGTCCCGCATCATTTCAATCTCGCTGAAATGATTGATTTTGCTGGTATTCAGGAAAATTTGCTGCTGTTCATGACTGAGCTGTGCCTGCAACTGGCCTAACTCATCGTTCACCAGAATGCCATTTTCATAGTCCAGCGCAAATGCGCGTGGATTCAGGTTGTGGCCGGTAAACAAATGCCGGCGACCGTCGACGCTGACACCTTTTAAGTGATAACTGTTGTCTTCGTGTTTCCACAGCCGGATATCCAGCAGGCCGTGATCGATAAAGCTCTGATTCCGTTTCACAAACTTGCGCAGGATGGTCTCATACAGGTAAGGCAGGCCGCCAATCCGGCTAAAGCGTTGTGTCGGCGGGATATAAAAGTCGTTGGCGGTTTTGTCGCCGACCACAATAGTGACCTTCACGCCGCGTTTCAGACATTTTCGCAGCGCCTTGGCCAACACCGGTGGCGGGTTAAAATACGGTGTATAAATCAGCACATCTTTTTCTGCCAGCGCCAAAATGGCCAGCAACGTTTGATTTAACTGATTTTTTAACCGCCCCATCCCCATCAATAAACTGGCGCGCAACGGTGCGTCCGATTGGCCTTGTTGTGGGTAACGGTTGGCGCGGGCATGTTTCAGCCAGCCACGGTGATGCGGTTTGTAATGTTGTGCCAGCAGTGGGTCGTCCGATAACAGGCTTTGCACCACTTGCGCCTGATCCAGGATCTGCTGATGACCGGCCACAAAGGCATCGGCCAATGGCTGGTTGTGGATCAGCATGTAGCGGTCCGCGCGATAACGCACCGGCACGCCCATATAGACATTGTTCAGTGACGCGCCCGAGTACAGCAGGGTGTCATCAAACACAAAACCTTTTAAATGCAGCACGCCAAACAGCTCACGCCGTTTCACCGGCACGCCGAGAATTTGGATTTGTTCGGGGTATTGCGCGCCAATTTCGCGATAAAAATCAGCATTGGTTTTCATGCCGGCTTGGCCAATCAGACCGCGGCGGGCGCGATGAAAATCGACATAGACGCGGATATCCAGCTGCGGATTTTGCTGTTTGGCCTGATACAAGGCCCGCAATACTTCTTCACCAGCTTCGTCGGCCTGCAGATATAACGCCGTCAGCACAATACGGCGGCGGGCACCTGCGATCAGTTCCAGTACTTTGGCTTTGTATTCAGTGGCATGACACAGTATTTCCACTGCGGCCGCTTCAAACGCCGTCGCTGGCAATGCTGCCAGCCGGCGTTTGTTTAACATCTGTCCTAACATAGGTCCGTAGATCCCTGCGGTTGTCGGTGTTGCAACGCCGGCTTCTGTGACCGGCTGGCATTGAGCTTGTGCTCAGAAAACCGGGCTATTATGCGGCAAAGTCCAAGCGCTGGCAAAACGGCCGGCAGAAACCGCCAGCGTTATGCCCAACGCTTTTATTAAGCCGTGCCACCGACCGTCATACTGTCCAGCTTCAATGTAGGCTGCCCCACGCCAACCGGCACGCTCTGGCCTTGTTTGCCACAGACGCCGACACCGGCGTCGAGCTTCAGATCGCGGCCGACCATCGATACTTTTTGCATCGCTTCCGGGCCATTACCAATCAGCGTGGCACCTTTAATTGGCGCGGTAATTTTGCCATCTTCAATCAGGTAGGCTTCACTGGCCGAGAACACAAACTTACCGGACGTGATGTCGACCTGACCGCCACCGAAATTCGGCGCATAAATACCTTTTTTCACTGAGGCGATGATTTCTTCCGGCGCATACTCACCGGCCAGCATATAAGTGTTGGTCATCCGCGGCATCGGCAGGTGGGCAAAAGACTCACGCCGACCGTTACCAGTCACCGGCACATTCATCAGCATGGCATTGTGTTTATCCTGAATGTACCCCTTCAGAATACCGTTTTCGATCAGCACGTTATATTGACCCGGCGTGCCTTCGTCATCAATATTCAGCGAGCCACGCCGGCCAGCTAAAGTACCGTCGTCGACGATAGTGCAGTGTTTGGACGCCACCTGTTCACCGATGCGGCCAGAGAAAGTTGAGGCACCTTTGCGGTTAAAATCACCTTCGAGACCATGACCAACCGCCTCATGTAACAACACGCCCGGCCAGCCGGCGCCGAGCACTACTGGCATCATGCCGGCCGGTGCATCGATGGCGGTCAGATTGACCTGCGCCTGACGCACTGCTTCACGGGCGTAGCTCATCCAGCGCGGCTCGCCGTCCAGATCTTCGCTGAAATAGGCGTAACTGGTACGGGCGCCACCACCGGCACTGCCGCGCTCACGCCGGCCGTCCTGCTGCAACAGCACTGAGCAGTTCAGCCGTACTAAAGGCCGGATATCGGCGGCATAAGTGCCATCGCTGGCAGCCACCAGCATTTCTTCATAAACACCGGAGAGGCTCACCATCACCTGTTCGGCACGGCTGTCTAGCGTGCGGATAAAGGCTTCCATCTGGTGCAGCATCGCCACTTTTTCGGTATTTGTCAGACTTTGCAGCGGCTCACAAGGCAAATAGATGGCGCTGTTGGCTGATTTGCTGAATGCTTTGACCTGGCCTTGCTGGCCATGTGCGGCGATACCACGCGCCGCCGTTGCTGCGGTTTGCAGAGCTTGTTTCGATATCGTGTCAGCGTAAGCAAAACCGGCTTTTTCGCCGGTCACGGCCCGCACACCGACCCCGCGTTCGATATTAAAGGAGCCGTCTTTGACCAAGCCATCTTCCAGTACCCAGGACTCATGCACACTGGACTGAAAATACAGATCCGCGTAATCCAGCTGATGCGCAAACAGGAAACTGAGACTGTGCGCCACATCCTGATCGGTCAGGTCGCTCGCGGCGATCAGATTCTGTTCCACTGCATTTAGCATCGCGATATTGCTCATAGCCTCTCACTTTTAATTTGGTCACACGTAAATTGATTGTGGGCCGCCAGCGGCATTTTACTGCGTACGCCGGTCACCTCGTTTAAATCGATCCGGACTGAGATCAGCCCGGGTAATGTGCCGGCATCAGCCAACACCTGACCCCAGGGGTCAATAATCAGACTGTGGCCATAGGTCTGGCGGCCATTGGCATGGGTACCGGTTTGTGCCGGCGCCAGTAAAAAGCACTGGGTTTCAATTGCCCGCGCCCGCAGCAGTGTATGCCAGTGCGCGGCCCCCGTCACTGTGGTGAATGCCGACGGCAGGCATAACAGATTCATGCCCTGCTGGCGCAACAACTGAAACAGTCCCGGAAAACGCACATCATAACAAATCGCCAGGCCGGCTTTGAGCAGACCCAAATCTGCCACTGTCACTTTGTTGCCAGGCATGGTAGCTGACGATTCACGATAACTGGCGGTTTGGTCACTGACATCGGCGTCAAACAGATGCATTTTCTGATAGTCCGCCAGCAAAGCGCCATCCGGTCCAAATAACAGAGTACTGGCGCTGAACCGGGTCGGATCTGCGCTTTGTGTTGGTAAAGTACCGACTAACAGATAGACCTGATGCTGGCGCGCAAGTTGACTGAGCTGTTGTTGCAACGGGCCTTCTACACTGTGCTGTTCAGCCAGCGGCTCAGCAATGGCCAGGTTGGCACCGTCGGCGCCGGCAAAGCATAAAGCTCCTTCTGGCAGCGCGACCAGCTGTGGCCGGTCAGCCGGGATTTGCTGCAATAGCGCGGCGATTTGCTGCAGATTCTCGGCCGGATCGGGGCTACTACACAGCTGCAATGCCGTCAGTTGCCAAATTGAGGTTTCGAGATCAGTCCCGATATCAGTCATGTTGTACTCCGCCAGCGTCTATCACCGGGGTATCATCAACCGGTTTGGCTTCTGGCATTGGCCGGTCTGGCGCCAAAGCACCTTCCACCGGCGCTTCTGGCAACAGCGGACTCGGTTGCGCAGTCTCTTCAGCGATGGCTGGTGTTGTCGCCAGCGGTGGTTTCACCGGTTTTGGTAACGCATCGGCCGGGATCGTAACTTTTTTGCTATTACGCTCCAGCTCAGTCACGGTCGGATTATCGAGATCGCCGGTGACACTAAAATTAATTTTTGAGATCACTTCCGCCGACTGGAACATTTCATCCAGCGCGTAGGCCGCGACACCCGACACCGGATTGACCATCCAGGCCAGGATCACCGGCAAGCTGGAGGTTACTTTCGGGCTGAATGCCATTTGATAATCAATTTGCCGCGCTTTTAAATCAGCTGCTCCGGACATTTCGATGTCGCCGGCAACCCCATCCACTTTGGTATCTGTCGTAGTGGAAACGCCGTGATCGATCTGCATCGAACCACGCATGCTGTTGTAGAAAAATCCTTTGGCAAACACATCACGAAAATCCAGCCGTAACTTACGCACCAGCGAGTCGAGACTGAATAACGAGAAAATGCGCGTGCCGCCATCACTGACTTCAACCAGCGAGCCTTCGCCCAGATCCCAGCCGATACCGCCGCTTAGGGTCTGGCGGTTAAACTGAAACGGCGTCCCTTGCCAGCTCAACGCGTCCAACGTGATTTTGGCTTTGCTGCCGCTCATACTGCGGCTTAAGTCATATTCCTGCATCAACTGGCCAAAGGCCGGGCTTTGCAGCGTGCCGCTTAGCCGCGTCTCACCGAGGCCGTCGTCTTTTTGCCAGTCACCTTGCATAGTCCAGCGATGGCCGTCGCGCTGGCTGGAGAATTCACTTAACGTCCAGCTGCTACCGTCGCTGTGGGCTTTGGCCTGCACTTCTCCGAGATCATAATCGCCGACAATACAGGCCTTACAATGCAACTGGATCGGCGGCAGCTCGGCCAGCCACGGCATCGGCGTTAATTTGGCAAAAGCTTCGGCTTCCAACGCAGCATAATCTGGTTTTTGCGCCGCTTCAGCTTCCAAAAGTTGCTGTGCTTTTAACTCGGCCGCAGCCAGTTTCGCTACCTGTTGATTGGCAAAAATCAGCTGTAGCCGGGTCAGGTCAGCTTTGATGCCCTCTTCCTTCAATTGGCGGGAAAACCACAGGTCGCCTTGTGCTTCGTCGGCATTGAGATTGAGCTGATAACTGTCAGGCTGAGGCGTCAGGTGAAAACGCAATTGATGCAGAAATACATCATCAAACAGCTGCAACTCGCCGATCCGGCCATTCACCGCCGTCAGGGCCGGAAACAGCGCATCTTCACTTGGCGTTATAGCCGCCAGCTGGTTTTGCAATAAACTAAGCCACGGTAGCAGTTCTGCCTGTTCCAGATTGACGTCGATATAAAAGCCATCCTGCAACTGACTGCTGGGCAGTCCGAGACTTAACAGCGCACCGGTGATTTTGCCGCTTTGCTGATCTAAACGTGCCTGCAACTGCGCCTGATCGCCATAACGCATCTCAATCGCAGAGCCTTGCTCGTTGCCTTTACTTTGCAGCAACACCGTGGCGCCGTCGGCCGCGGTTTTGCCAAAAGGCGCCGGTAACTGCAGCTCAGCGGCGGCTAAATCCATCAGCGCCGTTGATTCGTAAGAAAAGCCAGTTTGCGGCAGCTGAATATTTAAATCCCAGTTGAAATTGGCCTGGCCTTTGCCCAGCACCTGCCAATCTTCCGACACCAGCGCCAGCAGCTTATCGATATCTTGTTCGCCATGTGCTTTCAGCTGGACCTGATAGCCCTCCGCCTGCTGCGCGCCATGCAAAGTAGCATTCAGCGGCACACCATGACTGACAAACATCAGTTTCTCACTGTCGATTTTGTCGTTATCAAACTGCAGATGGCCCTGCAGCTGTTCCACCGCGACGGCTGGCGCGCGAATATTCAGCTGATTGGCAAAAAACTCAACGTCACCCAAAGCGCGCACACCGGTTTTTTTCAAACCAATCTGGAGCTGCACTTTGGCGTTTACCAAACCGCTGACGCCGAGATAATCCAGCGTGGCGCCGACCGATTCGCTGAGTGGCGATGCCAGCATCAGACCCGTCACAGCTTCAGCTTGCGTCTGGCGCCCGATATCGATCAGTAACGTCTCGGCGTGAAACAGGTCCGGGATCCGGGCCGTCACACCATCTTCCAGCGCGACGTCAAACAACTGACCGGCCTGACTTTGGATCAGCATGCCGGCATTTTCAAACAACAACTCGGCCTGCATGCCTTTAATCACCGGCCAATGCGGGTCAAACGAAAACTCGGTATCAGCGATAAATGCCTGCGCCTGGAAAATGCCGTTGTGCTTGTCGTAGGGGAAATCTTTAAAAGCGCCGTGCCACAGCACCCGAGCCACCGGGATTTGGCCGCTTATCAGCGCCGGTGTCAGGTAATTGATCACCGACTGCGGCATATGCCGGGTCGGGAAATAATGCCGGGCGTCGGCGACCGGCACTTTCCGCAGTTCGCCGAGCAAGGTCATGCCGGGTTTGTCACCCAGTTCCAATACCAGCTGCGCATCTGCTTCGATTTGCGGATGACGTAAGCTAAGTCGCGGAATTTGTACCCGCCACTGGCCTTGTTGCTGCAGCACTTCAATCCGGGTCTGCAGGCTCTGATACGGCGTGGCGCGGCTGAACGCTTCGCCCCAGCTCAAGGCGCCATCCATGCCCTGCAAATCCAGCAGCACATAGTCCGGGCTGGCACTGAAATGGCCGGTAAGGCCGGTTAAACCTGGCACGTCGTCGACCGCGACTGAACTGAAATCAATGAAATCGCCGCTGACAAACCATTGTTTGTCGTTCAGCTGCATGCCGAGCTGGGTAATACGGGCGTCGGTCTGAAACGACAGAATTTTCCTAAGCGCCGTTGAATCTTCGGCAAACAGTTGGGCCAGTGGCACCGCCGCCTGTAATTGCAGCTGCTGTAACGAGCCGGAATACACGCCTTGCTGACTGACTAACTGCAGCTGGAAATCATGCCAGCTTTGCGCGCCTGAAGTCAGTGTCAGCTGGCTCGACAACAGCTGCCAGCCATCTGCTGTCGGTTGCCATAGCAGCTGACCTTTACCGAGGCTCAGTTGTTGGGTTTGATCGTCTTGCCGCCACATCAGGCGGTTTTCGGCCAGACCAATCTGAATTTGTTGCAAAGTGCCGCCCGCGATCTCGCCCCAGGCCTGAAAATTGATATCGGCGCGCGCCAGCTTGCGCGTCTCCGGCAGCAAGGTTTCGAACCATGGCAGTACGTTCAGATCATTGCTGGACAGGTACAACTGGCCGCGGCTTTTCGCCAGACTGTCGCCGGTTAAATCGAGGATAAAAGCGATGGCATTGCCGGTGACGCCTGCAATCACCACTTCACCAGACCCTTGGTGGCGTTCGCCGGCATTCAGCCAGGCTAGCCGGCGGATCTGCATCTCAATGGGTGGGGTATATTGCGAGCGTAAGGTCAGTTTACTGTCGACCAGCGTGAAGTTTTTCAGTTGCTGAAACAGCAATTGTTCAACAGCGCTGAGCAGTGGTTCCGGGTCCGTCGCGGGCGTTTCGGCGTTTTGTTGTAACAACCGCTGGCTGTCGATGGTCAGGTGCAAGCCCGACAGCTCAAAATCGTCCGCTTTCAGTTGCAGGCTGGTCAGGCTGGCCCAAAAATCGAGGCGAACCCGCAGTTCAGCCACCTGCAGCAGCGTATCGCCAGCTGGGGTCTGTACGGCCACTTCTTGCAGTAACAAGGCCGGACCGCTGGATTGCCAGGCTGCGCTGAGCTGGCCTATCCGGACCGGCGCGCCATATTGCGCAGCGATGAATTGCTCAATATCTGCTTTATAACCAGTGGCATAAGGCAAACCTACCCGCAGCAACGTAACCAGAGTCGCAAGCAGCACCAAACCGACCGCAAACAGCAGCCAGAGTTTGTGCAGACAAAACCAACCGGCACGCTGAAGTCGCGCCACTACATCATCACCACGTCAAATTGTTCCTGGGTATATTGCGGCTCAATCACTACGCTGATTTGCTTACTGATAAAGACTTCAAGCTCAGCCAGGTTATGGTATTCATCGTTGATTAAAGCATCCTTAACCGCTGGTGACGCATACACCATAAACTTGTCGGTGGCGTAAGCGCGGTTGACGCGGACAATTTCCCGCATGATCTCAAAGCACACGGTCTCGACCGTTTTCAGTGAACCACGGCCAGCACAGACCGGACATTCAGTGCACAGCACATGTTCCAGACTCTCGCGGGTACGTTTGCGCGTCATTTCCACCAGGCCTAAGGCGGAAAAGCCATGAATATTGGTTTTGGTTTTATCCCGCGACAGTGCGATTTCAAGACTGTGCAACACACGGCGTTGATGTTCTTCGCTTTGCATGTCGATAAAATCGATGATGATAATGCCACCGAGATTGCGTAATCGCAGCTGACGGGCAATCGCCTGCGTCGCTTCGGTGTTGGTATTAAAGATGGTTTCTTCCAGATTGCGGTGGCCGACAAAAGCGCCGGTGTTGACGTCAATTGTTGTCATCGCTTCGGTTTGATCAATGATCAGATAACCGCCGCTTTTCAGTGGCACTTTGCGGTCGAGCGCACGCTGAATTTCGTTTTCGACATCAAACAGGTCGAATACCGGCCGCTCACCGGGGTAATACTCAAGCTTTTCCGTCATCTGCGGAATAAACTCTTCGGTGAAGGCGTGCAGCGCCTGCCAGGTCATTTTCGAATCAACCCGCACCCGCTCTAAATCACTGCCGACAAAGTCGCGCAGGATACGGAAAGCCAACGTTAAATCTTCATACAACATCGCTTCTTTGCGGTGTTTTTGTTTACGCTTCTGGATTTTGGCCCAGAGTTTTTTCAGAAATCGTGCATCTTGCAATAGTTCAAGTTCACAGGCGCCGTCCGCTGCTGTCCGGACAATAAAGCCGCCATTATCATCATCCAGGCAAGTGGAGACGATGTCTTTTAAACGCTGACGCTCAGCATCGGAATCAATGCGTTGTGACACGCCGACATGCGGTGAACCCGGCATAAACACCAGATAACGCGACGGCAGCGTGATGTCGGTGGTCAGCCGGGCTCCTTTCGTGCCGAGTGGATCTTTCACCACCTGGACCAACAGATACTGGCCTTCATGCACCAGCAGGCGGATATCTTTAACCGCGGAAACTTTGACTTCAGGATCATGCGCATCGCGCTGCACAATGTCGGATGCATGCAAAAATGCCGCTTTATCCAAGCCAATATCAACAAACGCCGCCTGCATGCCAGGTAATACCCGGCTGACTTTGCCGATGTAAATATTGCCAACCAGACCATGACGCGCCTGGCGTTCGATATGTACTTCCTGCAATACCCCGTTTTCAATCAGCGCGACGCGGGTTTCACTCGGGGTGACGTTGATCAGCAGTTCTGCACTCATGAAGCCTCCGGCAACGTCGCCAATAAGGCGGCAGTTTCATATAACGGCAAACCGACCACAGCAAAATAACTGCCATGAATTTTTTCGATAAAACGCCCGCCCAGCCCCTGAATACCATAACCACCGGCTTTGTCGGCCGGCTCACCGCTGTGCCAGTAGTCCTGCATCTGCGCTGGTGTCAGCGCACCGAACCAGACATCGGTCGCGACTGTCACGGCCTGCGGCTCGTTGCTCGCATCCAGACACAGCGCCACAGCGGTATACACCTGATGACCACGACCGCTTAATAACTGCATCATGCGCAGAAAATCAGCTTCGTCCTGCGGTTTACCGAGGATCTCGCCATCAACGACCACAATGGTATCCGCGCCCAGCGTTGGCAGCGGTTGCGCCTGCACAGCAAAACCAGCCTGTGCTTTGGCCTTGGCCAGTCGTAATACATAATCAGCTGCGTTTTCGCCGGGCAATACCGACTCATCTATCGGCGCCTGAACCACGACAAAATCAACACCCAGTTGCGCCAAAAGTTCACGGCGACGGGGCGAGGCAGAAGCAAGAGCGACAGCGGTCATATTATTGGATCTTCAGTTGACGGCGCATCCGGCGCAAAAACAGGAAAACATAAGGCCAGACTAACATACCGGTCAGCACCGGCCACAAATAAGCGGCGCGGAAATAGACACCGGTCAGGAAATGGCTGAGCCAAAACAGTAACAAGTGATACAAGGCCAGCAACATGCCGATTAATAAGGCTTGTTGCAGGATAGAAAAGTTCCTGATTTTCAGATAATTAGCCGCAACAATAAAAGTGACCACACTATAGCCAAACGCGTTCACGCCAAGCACAGTGCCCACCATCACATCGACCAGAAAACCAATGATAAACGCCGTACCAATACTGGCGCGGTGTGGCAATGCCAGCACCCAATAACACAATACCAATAACGGCCAGTCGGGCCGGAACAGTTTCACCTCAGCCGGCAGCGGCATGACCGCCAGCAATAAAGCCAAAAGCAGGGTCAGATGGATCCATAAAAAGCGCCAGTTATTCTGCATTATTTGCGCTCCGTAGTAGTCGCTTCCGGTGGCGCGACAATTTCCGGATCGGCCACTGTAGTGCCCTGATGCGGCCACACCAGCAGCACATAACGGATGCGGTCTAGCATGGCGTAAGGTTCGGCCGTGACTTGCAGAAATGGCAGGCGGGCATCGCGGTACACTTTGGTCACGCGGCCAATCGGATAGCCTTCCGGAAACACCCCATCAAGTCCCGAGGTTAACAGGCGGTCACCTTCCACCACGTCGGTGCTGTGCGGCAAATGGATCAGCCGCAGCGAGTTCGCCTGGCCAATGCCTTCGGCCACCACACTCAAACCCGTACGCTCGACCCGGCCAGAAATGGCGTGAGTATTATCGGCGATCAAAATGGCACGGCTGGAGGTGGGGCCAACACTGACCACTTGCCCCAGTACACCTAAATCGTCGATCAACGGCTGGCCAATGGTCACGCCGTCATTACTGCCTTTGTTCAGCACGATTTGGTGACTGAACGGATGACTGTACACCGCCAGCACTTCAGCGATCAGGCGTTTGCCTTCAGTGACCGGACTGGCGCCAAGCAACGCGCGCAGTTTGTCATTTTCCTGCTGCAGGAACTGCAGACGTTGCAACTGACCGTTTTGCAGTAACAAGGTGTCTTTCAGTGTTTGGTTTTCTTCGAGGATTTTCTGTTGCGATTTAAACTGTTCGGAGGCACCAAACATCAGGTCTTGCGGCAAATTGGCGAGGTAAAACAATGGGCTGACGGCTGCGGTCAGATAACTGCGCAACTGGGCTGAGCTGCTGGTGTAGTGATCCAGCACAATCAGACCCGCACTTGCCAGCAACGCAAAAAATAAGCGCAGCGGCAGTGAGGGTCCGCGATCAAAAATAGGCTTCATCGACGTGGCTGCCGGACAGGTTCAGTTAGTCGTAACTGAACACGTCACCGCCGTGCACGTCGATCATTTCCAGTGCTTTACCACCGCCGCGTGCCACGCAGGTTAATGGATCTTCAGCCACGACTACCGGAATACCGGTTTCTTCCATCAGTAAGCGATCGAGGTCACGCAGTAAAGCACCACCGCCAGTCAGAACCATGCCGCGCTCAGAAATGTCCGACGCCAGCTCTGGTGGTGATTGTTCCAGCGCCACCATCACGGCCGACACGATACCGGCCAATGGTTCTTGTAAGGCTTCGAGGATTTCGTTGCTGGTCATCGTGAAACTGCGTGGTACGCCTTCCGCCAGATTGCGGCCGCGCACTTCAATTTCCAGAATTTCATCGCTTGGATAAGCGGAACCGATTTCCATCTTGATGCGCTCTGCGGTGGCTTCACCAATCAGGATGCCGTAGTTGCGGCGGATGTAGTTGATGATGGCGTCGTCAAATTTGTCACCGCCGATGCGGACAGAAGACGAATACACTACGCCGTTTAACGAAATCAGTGCCACTTCAGTAGTACCACCACCGATATCAACCACCATAGAACCGGTCGCTTCCGACACCGGCAGGCCTGCGCCAATCGCAGCGGCCATTGGTTCGTCGATCAGGTAGACTTCACGGGCACCAGCGCCCTGAGCCGATTCACGGATCGCACGGCGTTCTACTTGAGTCGAGCCGCAAGGAACACACACCAGCACGCGAGGGCTTGGACGCAGGAAACTGTTGCTGTGAGCTTGTTTGATAAAATGCTGCAGCATTTTTTCAGTGACGTAGAAATCGGCGATCACGCCGTCTTTCATTGGGCGAATGGCTTTGATATTGCCAGGTGTCCGACCTAACATACGTTTGGCAGCATGGCCAACCGCAGCGACACTTTTTGGTCCGCCGGCACGTTCCTGCCGGATCGCAACCACTGATGGTTCATTCAGGACTATGCCCTGGTCTTTCACATAAATAAGCGTGTTGGCCGTGCCCAGGTCAATCGACAGATCGTTGGAAAATAAACCACGTAATTTTTTTAACATGAAAAGTGTTAATCCTTCTGAATGGGGCGCCAACAACAGCAAAATCCGGCCGCCCTCGCGAAGTTGGGGCACCGGATCTTACTCGACAAAAATGTGCGCACATTTTAAGTAACAATGCGCTGGGTGGATAGCCTTATCTTACACGTTTAGCAGATTAAACCAAGCCGACGGCGCCCACACCGATGACATTTCCCGTGTGGTAATGCGGAAAACAATCCACTGCAGTTTAGTTTTCTTGCCAAAAAATCTGACGGTTATTCCCTCTGAATCCACCAAACACCGCCTCACCTTTCGGATCCTCTAATAAAACTCCATCACCAGGTGTCCAATCATACTGTAGCCAGGGCTGGTCATTGAGTTGGTACAGTAACGGGTAGCGGCTTTCCACCCCTGGTGGAGACAGCATTAAATCAAATGCACCGCTGCTGCCTTGATTCAGTTGGGTCGGATTACCACTGGCCGTAATGACCGGATTTGTACCTGTGGTAATTAACAATTTCGACGGCGTAGTGGCCGTGCAACTATCGAGGCTATTGGGCACAAACTGGCTGCCATTCCAGTACTCCGCTTTCAGTTGCACCGGTAAATTGCTTTGCTCTGAGCCTATTGCATTGACGATTTGCAGGCGGCCGTAGCGCCAGTCCATATTGCTGGTGGTCAGCATTTTACTGTCGCAGTCCCCAGCAACACTGCAGTTTGCGCTACTATCAACCCGCTGATCTAACGCCTGCAATTGCGCATCCAAATCATCATTGTCGTTCAGCTTTAAACCAATCCGTAGTTGCGAAAAGGGGCCATCTGGCGCAGTGTCGCGTTTTACATATACCGGACTGTTGATCAGCTGTGCTTCGCCGTTATCCCAGCTCAGCAGATTCGATTGATTGTTGAGCCGGCTGCTGCGTTCAACCCCATCGTTGTTATTCTCCGCAACCAGAGCTGCCGTCGCTTTGGCAAAAGTACCGCGATAATTCAGCACCCTTCCGCCTGAAGCGTTTTGCGCCTGTATGGTGAAACTCAACGAGGCTGGCTGCTCAAAGTAACTAACAGCATCGCAACTGGGATCAAGGTCAAAACTCATCATCGAAAACCGATGCGGTACAATTCGCCCCAAAGGCGAGGTCATGGTGCTGATCAAATTCACCGGCATCCCGATATATGGACCGTTATAACTCGCCGCCAAATTAAATACCCCGACCTCGCTTTGGCTGGGATTCACAGTCGTCGTCGCCGTCGACGCTGCACTGTGGTTATAGCTGGACGGTGTCAGACTGCCGCTGTCGCCCCCACTGGGCTGCACTAATGAACTGGATAGACTAATACCATTGAGCTGAAATGACGGCGTCGTCGTGGTGTTGTTACAAAAGTTGCTATCGGCATCAGACTCCCAAGCCACGGCTTTGATGTCGAGCGGGAATGTATCACCGGCTTTGACATAACCGGGACAAGTCGCGTCGGCGGCAGCGCAGTATTGCTGCGGGGTGATACACAATCCGGCCGGCGCGCTGACAAATTGGTCTGTGCCAGTCATTGATAGGTTTGCATCATTGGTCGCCACAGAGCCGCTATACAAGGCTTTGAGCGTCACTTGTCCGGCATCGCTGTAATTAACGCCGATGCTGGCTTCGCCACTGCTGTTAAAACTAAGCGCCAGTGCGGTGGAAGTCCCAGAAGTCGCACCGATATTGGTGTAGGCGCCGCCGTTAGAGACTGACACGGCACGCCCTGGGCTGGCACTTGGCGTAACCGGATTGTTAAATTCGGACCAGAACCGGACTGTACGATTGACGTTGGCAAAACTCGGTACACATTGTTGCGAGCCGTTAGATTTCACCGCTTTGACTAAGATGCCAGTTGCCGGTTTACCGGCAATTTTGTCCGGCACTGAAAACACCAAGCCGCTGCTGGAAAAAACTACATCACAATTTGCCGCAGTGATGGACGCACCTATTTGGCACAAAGTGGTGCTAAATGGTCTTGTTGAAGGATTAGAACCTGATGTACCAACCCGAATAGTTGCCGGTGTAGTCTGCGACAACGTTGCTGTTGCGGTCCCACCCGAGAAGTTAATGGTATTGCCAGTTAAGCCAGTACCGGCAATCCAGCCTGTTGCCGGCACAAGAGTCGCACTGACATTCCCCGTTACCAGCTGTGTACAGGCGGCATTTTGGCAGGCTTTAATAGTAAAAGTCTCAGCTTTACATGTTAAGGCTTGCCCACTGTAACTAAACTCAAAATGGTCGATCTGTGCCGGAACCGGGTCTGAGCGCAGCGCACAAATTTCCAGATCATCGATTTCATGGTGATTGTTCGCGCCGCCTGTTCCGCCGGTTAGAGACAACAGAAAATTGGCGGGCAGTGCGGCTTGTCCAGTCGCTGCGGCGGCGTTAAACGAACTGATCAACGTGACAAAGCCATTACCACTATTCCGCTCGATCTTAACCAGCGACTGATTAGCTATTTGCGAATCAACAGTAACACGATAGCGGTGTGGCGGACTGACGTCATTATTATCAACCTGCGGCGACAAACAACTTGTGTTCGTTCTTGTCGTGCCGTTATTGCAAGTACCAGCCAGATATCGATACCCCGCAGTACCGCTTCCCGACCCCCGGATTGCTACAGACTGCCTGCGACGGCCTGGTCCATTTGCTCCACCCTCTGCAGAAAAGTTTCCATACTCATCAATGCCAATACCAAGCCAGCCCCCGGCAAAACCATTGACGTTTGAGCGGGCTCCATAGCCTAAAGGTCCACCAAGCGCACCAGAAACCGGGGTAACAGAGGCATCTGACAACACAACAGCGATACCATCACCGCCTTCGCTGCTGGTTCTGCCATACGCAAAATGGTCGAACTCAACAACGACCAAATTGGACCGTGCCGGAAACAGCCGCTGAAAAGAAGCTGCAGTCGCTTGGTTACCTGTACTCTCAGTAATACGAAGCCTGCCATTGACATTCGACGGAGTAAAATTACCATTCGTCCGTGTCGTCACCCAATTGGATGATAATGTCGCCGCTTGGAAATTGTCATTTAAACAACTCAGGCTGCCGCCACAAACAACACCACCTTGTAACTTTAATAATGCATTGCTATTGAAAGCTGCAATTAAATTGCCAGCCCCCGAAAAAGCGCCATTTGATGTGACACCACCATCCAGCGTACCACTAGTGCCATTGGCAATAGAGACGGCACCGCCTGCCAAAATAAATCCTCTGATTTTGACGTTGGAACCGATGGAGAGCGAGCCACTAACCACCAACAACAGGTTTTGCGCTGGCCCATTCCAATTCAGCTGGACATTATCGCCAATGGAGAGACTACCTTTCACAAAGATCCGCACCGTCGCACCACTGGTATTAAAAGTTGTATCTGACGGGATAGAACCGGTTAAAAAATAATCCCCTGCCGCTAAAGTGGCAGGTAAACTGCTGATAGTTGTGGCGTCTGTGACGTTATAGCAACTCGGGTTATTGCCAAAACAATAACCCCAGGCAGGAACCGTGGAACTCGAGCGAATTGCCTGCGTCCAAATCTGACTGCAGTTTTCGCCAATGGCCCAAACCGCCGCAGACCAGACCAAGCTCAACAGCAACCAACTCCAGCGCATTAATATGCCTCCATCACTACACGCCGACTGGTAGTGAAATCACCCGCATCACATTGACCGACACTGACCAGACGAAACAACCGGCGATCCGCGTTATCGGGGTTAGGTACCTCAGAACAGGCCAGCGTCGCCTGACAGTCGCGCAAGCCGGCGTCATTAAAGCTAAAACTAGCCGTGACTGAGGAACAGGTATTGCCAGGATTGCGGAACAGCTGCGTCAACCCCAACTCCAGACCGGATTGCGCCGCGTTAAAAGCCCTACTGCCCTGCACCTCAACGCTGACGGCTTTACTGCTGCTGATAAGCTGCCGCCCCAGCGCCAATAACAATGCTGACATCAAAATAATGACGAATATCGCTAAAACTAACGAGCTACCACGCTGGCGTATCAGGCTAGGGAACATTGGGAATATGCACCTCGTGGTTAAAGAACAGATCCTGCCCCAGATCAGTTGACGGCTGAAATCGCCAGAAAATCTGCAACACCGCATTTCTGCTGAGCGTCGCAGTATTTAACACAAAAGCCGGCTCTGTGCTTTGGTTAAACAAACCAGTCGCCATCAGTTCACTTTGCGTCAACGACGGAGGCAAGCTTTGCCCAACCTGAAAGCCATAGTTTTGATAACGTCGCAGTTGTTGACCAATTACACAGAAACTAACCGGCTGCGCCGCCAGAAAGAAGCGCTGCTGCGGCGACTCCGTAATAAATGTCGGCGCCACACCGCTAATCAAATCCAGTTGAATCCGCTCGGTGTTCGCATTGCCATCTGCATCGGGCGGCGCATTCTGCAACGTTGCAACCACAGCACTGCGGCGCTGATTTAAATCATAGACATGGCGGCTATCGGTCGGATAGACCACAACACGATACCCTGCCGTTGCCGGCCAACCGGTTGTGACAGTGGTAACGCCAATCCAGTCTCTTGTTTGCGGATATAACGGCAAATCCCGGTACAAACCACTGAGTGCCAATGGGGTAAATTCAACACAGCTGATGCTGTTATCGCCATTTGACAGCACTCTGATACTGCCTGGTACTGCGCCACGGACTTCACGCACAACACGCTCTAAGGCAAAGCGGCTTTGCGACAAAATTTGCTGAGTGGTTGTTGAATCAACATACATACCGGCGCCGAGCCGCACATAGCTGGTGACACTGGTCGTAATGATGCCAAGAATTAAAATCACCACAATAAACTCGAGCAACGTAAACGCAGCCTGAGGCTGGTGGCGCTGGGACTTTGGCAGCGTGCGACAGTTCATTACCAATTCCCTTTATAGCTGGTAAAGGTAATAACTTCACTGTTTGGCAGGGTGACCGCCACATCAATACGTTTGACCTGCGTTGCCGCCAGCCCGGCGCTAGTCCCGGCGTGACTCACCGCGACTTGCACCTGATATTGGTTATAACTGGCCTGCAGGCTCGGATTTAAATTGGTTGTAACGGCGCTGCCATTGACATTCAGGCAATGAAAATCATCGACATCATCATATAAATCGCGGCTCGCTTCTTCTGTTGTGGCAGACATCCCACTGGCTGGACAATTTGGAATGGTTGCAACACAAGCCTGCGCACCTGCATCGCCACAGCGCAGCAAAGTGCTACCCCGGCTGGAGTTTTCGTCAAAACTGCGCGCCAAAATTTCATTCATCAGACTATTCCCCAGCTCCGCTGCCCGCACCTGATGCCAGGGTTCAATGCTTCGCACAAACAACGGGCCTAAAATCGCACTGATAAACAACATGGCAATCGCTAACACGACGATGCCAATAATCAGCTCAATCAGGCTAAAGCCACGGGCGGGAATGTTACGCTGCCGGGCAGCTGACGTGTTGCCTAACATGATTGAATAAACCCGCTGGCATGCAGACAAACCTTAAAGGTTGCGCTGCTTTGTGTCAGTGTAAAGGTACAGCCATTGCTGCAGGCGCCGGTCGGGCGCCCCCAGCTGTCAAACCTTAATAACAGTGGCAAAGTGGCACCGCTGACAGCAAGGCTGGCTTCGCTGCCAAATTGAATTTGATTCGGATCATTCACATCAGCGCTAAAACTGGCACTGGCAAGGCAGGGATTTGTGGTTGCGATACCGGCTTGTGTCGCCGACAACACTATGGTTGGGCAAAGCGTGCTGCTGTTGACCGTATCCTGCATACTTTGCAGCTGTACCAGATGCGACAAAGCCAGCAACATGTCGCGCTGGCTTTGGGCAGTCTCACTATCGGCAGAGATAAAACGGGGATACACCGATATGGCCATAATCCCCATAATCAAAATGACAACAACCAACTCTACAAGCGTAAAACCATTGCGAGACGTAGTTGTCATCGGTATGCCTTAATTAGCAACCATTACCGTTGATGACATAAGTCGGCTTAGACGTCGCGTCCGCAGCTGCGGTATAAACCAACACGCAGGCTTCAGCTTCAGTTGTTGACGTAGTTGGCGCTGTTGAAGTAGCCGGATAAATCAAAACATCAGCCGCTTCAAACAGTGAATTGCTATTCGCAACACCTTGTAGGACCGTGAAATTTCCGTCTAAATCCAATACATCCTCCACCGCAGCCTGTGTTGCAGCTACATAACCATATACAACAGCAATTTTTTCCCCACTTTCGTTAACGTTGGCAGAAGGTGTTTTTTGGACGCCTTGCAGTATTGATTTACTATAAATGACTGCATTGGCACTTTTTAACGAGGCCTCAACAGCAGTCAAAGTCCCTTCTTTTGCATCGCCTGCGAGGTTTAAAAACTTCGGTGCGGCTGTCACGGCCAGGATGCCGAGGATCACAATCACAATCACCAGTTCAACTAAGGTAAAACCTTTACTTTTTTGCATTTACATCACTCGATTAGTTAGGTTTATTCAGGAAAGACAATACGTTACCGTTTTCTGGATTATAGGTAAAGCCGTTCGTCGCACCAGTTCCTGCTGCGGGCGCAGCAGCTAAACCGACAGTCTGATGATATTCACAGATATTACTGTCGGCACGGGCAAAGAAATCGTCTGTCGCATCAAAGGCTGAATCGACAGTCGCTTGACCAACTTGCTGGAACAGATTATTAAACAGAAATACACAGTCGGCTGCATCTACCACTGTCGCTCGGGTGTCTGCGGTTGGGTCGCCAGACGGATAGCCGATGGTGCCATCAACACCAATAAATACATTGTCATACTCAACCCGGGTCTGATTGGTCGCGACGTTATTGTTCGGTCGCCCAGCGATTTCCCATCCAGCGCGTACAAGACCCACTGCCGAAGCAAAACCGCCTGCTACGCCTTCAACTGACACTTCTTCAGCACGCTCAGTGACATTCAGGAATCTCGGCAGCGCCGTGGCCGCCAATAAACCTAAAATGATAATAACAATGACTAATTCGATTAAGGTAAAGCCTTGTTGCTGTCTTGAGATAGTACGCATACGCAGTTCTCCGGGGCTTAAATCAACAGTTTATAGTTTTGATTACACTAATTAATGACAGCTTTTCTGTCGATTGCCAAGCTGGCTCAGTTGCCTTTTTGATAAGCACTGAGCATGTCCCACATTGGGGTAAAGATCCCCAGGGCCAATAACAGCACCATCACCGCGACCACAGTGATCAGAATAGGCTCGATTTTCGCTGTCAGCGACTTTAAATCAAACGCGACTTCCCGTTCATAAAACAATGCCACTTCCTGCAACATGTCATCCATCTGGCCGGTTTCTTCCCCGACCGCCAGCATTTGCATCACCAGCGGCGTAAACAAGCCGCTTTGCGCCGAGACGCGCACCAGGCTTTCGCCACGTTCGATATTGCGCCGCATCTCGCGAATTTTGTCCGCCATAAAATCGTTGTCGACCGCTTCCGCCACCAGACTGAGCGCTGTGGTCAGCGGCACGCCGGCGCGCAGCATCAGCGCAAAACTACGGGCATATCGGCCAAGCGTGGCGCGGTTGATAATGTCGCCCATCAGCGGCAACCGCAGTTTATAGCGACTCCAGCGATAGCGGCCATCGTCGGTCTGCAGATAGCGGTATAACGCAAAACCGGTCAACGCCAGTCCCAGCAATAACCAAGGCCAATAATTGACAAAAAATGCCGAGGTATTAATCAGCACCTGAGTGGTCCAAGGCAGTTCAGTATCAAAACGGGCAAACATGGCGGCAAACTGCGGGATGACAAAAATATTCAGGATCACCATCGCAATCACAATCGCCATCAGCACAAAAGACGGATAACGCGTCGCTTGTTTAATCTGACGGCGGGTTTCCATTTCCTGCTCAAAATAATCCGACAGCTGGGCAAAAGCGTCATCGAGCCGGCCGGTGTTTTCACCGACATGCACAATGCTGACAATCAGCCGGTTAAAGACTTTGGCATGGCTGGCCATCGCCACCGACAAACTGCGACCTTTTTCCAACTGTTCTGCCAAATCCAGTAACACCAGATTCAGCGCTTTGGAGCTGGTGCTCTCTGCCAGGCCACGAATAGCACGGATGATTGGAATACCGGCTTTCATCAGCGAAAACATTTGCCGCGCAAACACAATCAGCTCAGGCAGTTTGACGACAGGGCCAAACCAGCCGGACAGGTCGATATTCAGGTTACGCGCTGGCGCCACCGCATCAATCCGCAGTGGGATCAGCTGACGGCGTTGCAGTTGATCCGCCACCGCACTTTCGCTCGGCGCATCAATATCGCCGCTTTGTAGCCGGCCTTGCGGATCTCGTGCGCTGTAGCGGTATGTCGCCATTAGGACGCCCCTGCCATCGTATCCAAATCAACATACTCAGACACCCGGATCACTTCGTCCAGGCTGGTGATACCTTGTTGCGCATACTCCAGCGCCATAGTGCCGAGCGTGCTGAACGTTGACGAGTTATAGGCGATGCGGGCAAATTCTTCGCTGTCGTCACGGCGCAGTGCATCCGCCAGCGGTTTATCGATCACCAGCAGCTCAAACACCCCGATCCGGCCTTTGTATCCAGTATAGTGACAAGACTGACAGCCCTTGCCACGCCAGAACTGCAGACCAGCCGGCGCGCGGAAATGGCGCAGCCAGGTCTGTTCCAGCTCATCTGGCTGGTAGGGTTGTTTACAATGCTGGCAAACGCGCCGTACCAGACGCTGCGCCAGAATGGCCCTGAGCGCACTGGCGACCAGATAAGGCGCCGCCCCCATATCAATCAGCCGCAATGTACTGGTCACAGCATCATTGGTGTGCAGCGTCGACAACACCAGGTGGCCGGTTAATGCACCGCGCAGGCCCATCTCGGCAGTTTCCTGGTCGCGCATCTCACCGACCATCAGGATATCGGGGTCCTGCCGCAAACTGGTGCGCAGCACGCCAGCGAAATCAAGACCGATTTTATGGTTGATTTGCACCTGGTTAATCCGTGGCAGCCGGTATTCCACCGGATCTTCGACCGTGATGATTTTCACACCCGGCTGATTGAGCTCAGACAAGACGCCATACAGCGTGGTGGTTTTACCGGAACCGGTTGGGCCTGTCACCAGCACCATACCATGCGGACTTTGGATGATCCGGCGCAGCCGGCTGACTATCGCCGCCGGCATACCGGTTTCTTCCAGACTGAGCAAACCGGCACTTTGGTCCAGCAAACGCATCACCACCGATTCGCCGTGTTGCACCGGCATCGTCGACATCCGCACATCGATAGTACGGCCTTTAATTTTCATCTGGAACCGGCCATCCTGTGGCAGCCGTTTTTCCGAAATATCCAAACTGGCCATCAGTTTCAGCCGCAGCACCAGCGCCGGAGCAATACCAGTTTCCTGCAGCACACTTTCTTGCAGCACGCCGTCGACACGCTGCCGGATACGCAGCACTTTTTCGTCCGGCTCAATGTGAATATCCGAAGCGCGCACCTGGACCGCATCTTCAAATAACGACTGCAACAACCGGGCGATGGTATTGTCCTGATCGCCTTCGGTGTTGAGCGCCGCGAAGTCAATGGTTTCGGTTTCTTCGTATTCTTCCTGCAGCTGATGGGCAAAACTCTGAATTTCCTGAGTGCGGCGATACAGGTTGTTGAACGCTTCAATCAACTGACTTTCCCGCACCACAGCAATTTCAATCAGCTTGGGTTCCAGCAATGGCGCGATTTGGTCGAGACTGGATAAATCCGCCGGATCACTCATGCCGAGCAACACCGACTCACCGCGGTCTTCCAGCACCAGCGCCCGCAGCCGGCGCGCATGCACTTCAGGCAGCATTTGCGCCACGCGAGGTTCAATGCGGCGCTGGGCAATATCGAGGAACTGCACGTTCAGCTGTTGTGATAAAAACTGCAGCAGTTGATCTTCGCTGAGGTAATCCAGCCCGATCAGCGTCGCGCCGAGCTTGCGGCCGTTTTGTTGCTGCGCTGCCAGCGCGTTATTCAGCTGTTGCTCGGTGATGATGCCTTCATGCACCAGCAGGTCGCCAAGCCGCATTTTTAACCGGGGTCTTTGCATATCAACTCTGTGTGTTCTGCTGTAATCGCTGTTGAATAAACTGGCGGCTGGCGTCGGTCAAACCACCGAGCTGCAGCGCTTGCTGGTACGCCTGTTGTGCCTGTGGCCATTGGCCGGATTGATCCAGTGACGTCGCCAGTCCGAGCCAGGCCCGACTGTCCTGCGGTGATCGCTCGGTCCAGCGCTGGTAAACCTGTAAAGCACGGTCGGTCTGGCCCAATTGCTGCGCCGCATGCGCTTCTAATGCCAGGGCCTGTTGTGGATATTGTTGCTGCAGTTCGGGTGTCAATGCGCCGAGCAGTGCTTGCCATTGTGCAGAGCTGGCCAGCAGTTGGATTTGTGCCCATTGTAATGCCGGCGATTGTAGCTGCTGCTGTTGGGCTTGTTGCAGCAATGACGCCAGCCTTTGTGGCTGCTGTTGCTGCAGATACAGCTGTGCCAGCGCTTCATATGATTCTGTCTGTTGTGGTTGCTGCCGGCTCAGCTGTAACCAAGCTGTTTCCGCTTCGGCAAACCGGCCTGCAGCTTGTGCTTGCATCGCCAGCGCTCGCAGCTGCTGTGGGCCGTCTTGTGCCGGGTCTGTTCGTGTCACGCTCATCTGGGCTTTTTTCACAGGTTCCGGGGCCGGTAGGGTTTCGGCGTCCTGCAAAAAGGCTTCGGTTTCTGCCGACAAGGCAAAAGCGTCGGCGCTGTCAGATTCTGCTTCTGTCATTGTCGCGACTGCAGGTGCAGTGATCTCCACCACCGGGGCGGGTGTCACCGCTTGCTGCGTATCGGTTGTGTGCACAGCAGGCGCTGCTGGTACCGCTTGGGCTTGTGCTGGAACCTCCGGCTTAGCCGCGACGATCTCGGTAGCCTGCACCGCAAGCGGTGATGTTGCCGTTGTGACTTCTGCAGTGACTGGTGTTGTAGCTTCTGCTGCAGGCTGCGTGGCGGGTACCGGCGCGGCTGCAGGCGTCACAGCAGTCCCATCTTTACTGAGCCACTGCGCACTAAACCACAGCACTGGCAACAGCAGCAGCCACCAAAACCAGCGCCGGCTTGAGCTGGTGTTATGCAACGCCGGTCCTGCCAACGTTGCTGGGCGGGCCTGACGTTTGTCCAAATCGCGCAGCATCTGGTTGATCACACTCATGGCAAACTCCAGAGTGCAAGCATGCCCGAAGGTTGCAACCACAGGGACAACAGCAGTGACAGCATCGCGACTATCGCAGCGGTGGTCAGCCAGCCACGAGAAGACTGTTGCACATCTTCGGTATCCACGGCGGCCTGATAGATTTGCCACCAGCCAGCGCGGCTCAGACCGGCACCATAGCTTAACAACAGGGCTTTATGCGCCAGCACATTAATCAACCGCGGAATGCCCCGACTGTAATGACTGAGTAACCACAAGGCCAACTTGCTGAATAACATCTGCTGGCTGCCGGCAAACAGCAGCCGTTGCTGCAGATAGGCCGCAACTTCGGCCCGCTGTAACTGTGGTAATTGGTAAGAAAAACTGATGCGCTGGCGCAGCTGACGGAATTTGGACTGCGCCAGACGTTTGTCGAGTTCGGGTTGGCCAAACAACACGACCTGCACCAGTTTATGTTGTTCGGTTTCCAGATTGGTGATCAACCGCAGCGCTTCAAGCGTCTCATCCGGCAATGCCTGTGCCTCATCCACTAACAACACCACTTGCCGGCCGGCGCCCGCCAGCAATAACAGCTGGCGTTGCAGCAGGTGCGCCAGTTGCTGCTGGTCGATATTGTCAGATTGCTTCAGGCCGAGTTCCAGCGCTAAGGCCCAGCGTAACTGCTGCGGGTCCAGATTTGGGTCGGGAATATAGGCCAGGCTCCAGTGCGCCGGCGCTTCATTCAGCAGCTTGCGGCATAACAAGGTTTTGCCGGTCCCCACTTCGCCCGTCACTTTGATAAAACCTTCCCCATGACCCAATGCGGTCTGCAGTACTTCCATCGCCTGTTGATGGCCGTTCAGACCGACGTAAAAGCCGGTATTCGGCGTCAGACCAAACGGTAACTGCTGCAGAGCAAAATGGGCCAGATACATCGTCAGCGCCGCTGTTGCCAGTCCTGCATTTGCAGGCTGGACTGCTGAATCTGTTGCTGCCACACCTCAGCACCGGTGACTGTGGGTTTAAGCAGGATCACCAGTTCTTTTTTCTTTTCCGACTTACTGGTCGACTTAAACAAGTTCCCCAGCAGCGGCAACGAGCGCAGGCCCGGCACACCACTTTCCTGATCGCTGATCACGGTTTGCATCAGGCCACCAATGACAACAATTTCGCCGTTGCTGGCTTTGATGATGGTATCGGATTCGCGAATATTGCTTTGTGCCAACGGTAAAATAACGTCTTCGTTGGACAGCCGGATAGTTTTCACCTGCTCGGCGGTTTCAGTGACCGACGGATGCACATGCAAAATCACCTGACCATTGGCGTCAATTTGTGGTGTGACATCCAGCGCAATACCGGAAAAAAATGGCTGGAGCGTGATACTTGGCGTAGTGTTTTGAACGCCGTTATTAGCCGTTGTGGTGTTGCTCGACACGTCGGTGACAAAATATTCGTCCTGACCGACTTTAATCACCGCTTTTTGATTATTCACCGCTGTCACCCGCGGGCTCGACAGCACCTGCGCATCGCCTTGCGTCGACAGCAGGCTGATCACGCCTTCAAAATCGGCGTTTTCAAATGCAATCGACGTTAAGCCACCAATGCTGCCACTAATTTTATTGCCAAAACTGCCGCGGGTATTACTCAGGGTCAGATTGGTCGAATCGATGTTCGCTAAGGCGTTTTGCCAGTTAATGCCTTGCTGGTAATCGTCATTCAGCGTCACTTCGATGATCTTGGCTTCAAGAATGACCTGGCGTTGCAGGTGAGTTTCTGTCTGCTGCAAAAAGGCCCGCACTGCTGCGATTTCGTCCGGCATACCGCGGACTGTGACCAAACCAGCTTGTGGCGATACCACGACGGTGCGCTGCACTGCATTACCCAAAATACCCTGTACCGCTTCCTGCAAATCTTTCCAGAAATCGGTTTTACTGGTGCTCTGGATCATGCTGCCATTAAATTGTTGCTGCTGATTGCCGTTACCAAGGCCGTTTTGGCTGTCACCATTTTGATTTTGTTGATTATTCTGATTGTTCTGGTTATTGCCGTTTTGACCGTTGTTTTGCTGGTCCTGCGACACGCCGCCGGAATTTACCGCGATCGACGACAGCCCATGGCGTTGCATTAGCAGATAATTCACTGCAATAGTTTCAGTGCGTAAACCGGCCGGGTAGACTTGATAAATCAAGCCCTGCTGGCGCACATCAAAGCCGTAGATCTGTTGCACCACCGCCATCACTTCCGGCAATGTTACCTGTTTCAGCTGCAAACTGACGGTACCGCGGACATCAGGATGCACCACGATACTGAAATCGGAATCGCTGACCAGTGAGGCAAAAAACTCCGCAGCCGGCACCGCAGATGCTGCCAGATTAAAACGCGGCAGTAACGGTGTATTCTGCAATGGCATCGCACTGGCGCTTAACACATCGGCACTGACGGCAGGTGGGACCTGCAGCGGTTTAGGCTTGGCCGGCGTTTGTTGATTTTTATTCAGTTCAGCCTGCGAACGTGTCAGCACGTCAGAGCCCGACGTGAGACTGCAGCCCTGCAGCAAGATGAGCGCTGCGATCAGTGGAAAAGGTTTCGCCATAACATCTGCTACTTTTTCATTGGAGGAAATAACTGCAACGTCAGCTGACGTTGCCCCTGCGCTAATATCACGGTACCCGCTCCGATCGACAGCACTTTATACTGACCATGCATGGCGCCGACCCGTCGCTGCTGACCATCAAGCACCGCCAGCCGTTCTTTACCTTCCTGCCGGATCAGACTCAGCTTGGGCACTGCCTGCACACTTGCGGTGACAGACGGATCGGCGGCCAGCACGACGTCTGGCGCTGTCGGATCGCTGGAAGCCGCTGCCAGGTTGGCAAAGCTGGCCAGCAGCAGACTAAATCCGCAGATAATCGGCTTGTTCACTGATAGTCTCCAGTTCCAGCCGCAGTTCGGCCTGAGGGTGTTCTGATACTTTGTACTCTAACTGATGCCAGTGCAGCTGCCACGGCAGCTGTTCCAGCTGCTGCAATAACCGCTGCAGCTGCGCATATTGGCCACTAAAACTGATTTCAGTTTTATGCAGATACAACAAAGGTGCTGCAGGCACGCTCTGACCTGGCGTAGCCACCGCTGTAGCCGGAGCGGCAACCTGTGGCGCGGGTGCCAGACTGACCGGCTCCGCCTGCAGACTGCGCATCCGCAGCAATTTCACGCCAGGACTGCTTTTCAGCACATCCTGCAATAACGGCAACATCTGCTCCGGACTGACATACCGGCCGGTCAGCTGCTTAATTTGCTGACTGAGCTCGTCACGTTTTTGCTCACTCTGACTAATCTGGGTACGGATCTGCGTATTTGGGTCGGTATTCAGAACCTGCAGCACAGTGTCGACCTGTTGCTGTAGTTGCGCCATTTGTTGCAACACCAATTTCTGCTGTTGTTTGCTGGCCTGTAGCGATTGCCATAATGGCTCAACCGCATACAAAGCCCCGAGCCACAATAACAGCACCAGACTAGCCAGATAAATCAGCCGTCGCTCACGCAGTTGCAGCTGTAAATACTGTTCACTGAGTTGTTGCCATTGGCTCATTTCGGCATCTCCGCACTTTGTGACGACGCCACACTGCTGACATGGAATTGCAGGTAATCTTGTTGCAATGGTTGTAAGCCGACGCTGGAAAAATGCTGACCACTGAAATACGCACTTTGACCTAATTGTTGCAACCAACGCGGTACCAACGCGGCGTCCCGTGTCACGCCATCAAATTCAATACCCTGCTTGCCGAGGCGAAAACTGCGCAACCAAAACTGTGGCAAATCCTGCGCACTCAGTTGCTGCATGACTGCGGCAAAAGCGGGCCTACTGGCTTGCTGATCGGTCGTCAGGTACTGCAACAGCTGCTGCTTTTGGCTAATTTCGGTATTCAGCTGCTCCACTTGCAACACCAACGATTGTTCCGGCTGCCGGTTATCCAGCGCTTGTTGCAGATTCGTCAGTTCTTCTGTCTTCTGCTGTACCGCTTGGTTCATGCTGGCAAGTTGGCGCTGCTGCTGCTGCAACTGAAACTGCAGGCCACCAACACCAAGTGCAAATAGCACCACAATGATCACACAGTTGCGCACTAACCCGGCCAGTGCATAACGATGCTGCACCGGTTGTAATGACGGCTGATATAAATTAATGCGTTGTTTCAAGTGGACTCTCCGCACTCAGCAACAATTCCAGCGCCCCAGCCAGCGGTAACCAGTACTCACCTTGCTCAGCCAGGCTGATACCTGGCATCCGTGCTGATAAATCCATCGCCCGCACCTGAGTGAAACCATTCTGCACAAAATATTGCACGATAGCCGACAGCTCCGGCGTCGCGAGCAAAAACAAGATTTCTTTCACCGGCGGCTGACGCATTTGACCTTCAAAGAAGTCCAGCGAACGCTGCACTTCTAATAACAGGTTATCGAGCAAACCACGACTAAGATCGCCAAACGACATCTGATCAATTCGCTGAAAACCGCGCAATTTACGGCTGACGTATAACATGCCGTCGCGCACAATCTGAATATTGACGTCCTGACCCGGCTGATGGCTGAGTATTAACACGGCCTGTGGCTGCACCGGAAGCAGGTTGCGCGCCAGCCATTCATCCGGCTGAATGTTTTGTAGCGATACCTGTTGCTGCTGTAACGCTTTGCAGATCGGTGCCAGGAAACTGCGCTGAGTGGCAACAACCTGAATACGAGACTGATTTTGATTGGTTTGCTCTGCGACATCACAATAGTCGAGCACTAAATCATCGGGCGCATAATTGACCAGATCACGAATTTGCCATGGCAGGGCCTGTAACATCTCTGCATCGGCCACCGCGGGTTTGTCTAACTGTAATAATTGGTAGCGATCCGAGCTCAGCACGAGGCACAGGGGGGTATTTTTTGGCAGTTCGGCAGCGAGCTGTAGACAGGCTGAGACCAGTTTGCCATCGTCAGCCAGCCGGACGGTTTCAACTTTGACCAACGTGCGGTCGCTACTTTGCAGTAACACCAGTTTCAGCTGCTCAGGCTGCAAATAAATCGCAGCAACATGCGTAGGCACTTGAAGTCGCCCCGCCTGGCTGCGGAATATCCGGGCAAATTTCTGTATCATGCAAACACTCTGACATCTTGTTGGTCTGGTTATGCCGGGTCTGGCTGCATCTGTGAACACACCGTTTTATCAACAACACTGGCAACAAATCCATTTGCCAATCTTGACGCAACACCAGACAGAGTTGTGGATTTGTCATCTGCAGTGCCGTGTGCCAGCGATCGCAGGCAATAAATGGTTGAAACTAAAGTACCATATTCAGCATATACAACAATATGAAAAAACGGGAATTCTGACCTTTGGCGGCGCCTTTTCCAACCACTTAGCTGCTGTCGCTGCTGCGGGAAAAGCCTTTGGCTTTCAAACGCATGCAATTGTGCGTCACGATAGCGCTGTGCTGAATCCAACCTTGGTTGCATGTCAGGAACAAGGTATGCAGCTGAGTTTTGTCAGCCCGCAGCAGTACCGGCTACGCCAGCAGTCAGATTATCTGACGACATTGCAGCAACAATTTGCGGATTGGCTGTTGGTGCCAGAAGGTGGCACCGCTACTTTAGGGGTAAAGGGGGTCGCTGAATTGCTACTACACCACACCCCGGCCGGCGCGGCGAACCTCATCTGTTGCGCCACCGGCAGTGGCGGCACTGTGGCCGGACTGGCACTGGGGCACCCGCAAATACCGGTTTGGGGGATCACTGTGGTGAAAGACGCCAGTCTCGCCGGAAAAATTGCCGCTTTGGCACCGGATCACCGCAATTGGCAACTGATACCAGATTGCAGTGGTCAGCGTTATGGCCAATTTGACGACGAAACTTTGCAGCTCTGTTTGCAGCTCAGTGAGCAGGATCTGCCACTGGAGCCGGTGTATACCGGCAAGGCACTGCACACTCTGCTGACTGCGTTGAGCGAGCGGCGCATTCAAGCCGGCCAACGGCTGGTATTTTTCCATAGTGGGGGCTTACAGGGGCTCGATGGTTTGTTACACCAAAACCGCATCACGCCAGCACAATATCAGCAGATTAAATCAGCTGAGCTGCGCCTGTGGCATCAGTTCGGCTAACGGCTGACTGAAGTAGAACCCCTGCGCGCCATTGACACCTAACTTCTGCAACATCTGCCATTCCGCTTGTGATTCGACGCCGGTGGCGATCACTTTGACGCCACGGGCCTGATGACTGGCCACCAAGCCGCGGATAAATAACTGTTGCTCCAGCTGGCTGTCGATATGCCGAACCACAGATGCATGCAACTTCACGGCCTCCACAGGCAATTCTGTCAGATACTGACAAGGGCTGATGTTTAAGCCGACATGGTCAATGATCAGACTAAATCCCTGCTGTTGCAGCCGAACCAACTTCGGCTTCAATTTCTTATATTGCTTAATCAGATGGTATTCGTCGATTTCAAGCGCGAGCTGGGAGGCCACCAGTTGGCCCGTCTGCAGACTATGCTGCAGCCATTGCATGAAATCCTGATTGAGTAAGGACTCCACAGTCATATTCACACTGCAGCGCACCCCCATCTTTTGTTCCAACTGACAAAGCTTTGCTGCTTTGCTCAGTACATACTGGTCTAGCGCTGCCGTTAACCCGCAGTTCACCGCCATCGGCAGAAATACAGCTGCCGCTAATTTATCACCATCACTGCTTTGTAAGCGGACCAGTACCTCATGCTGAATAATGTCATGTTGCTGCCAGGAGAAAACTGGCTGGAAACTTAATAGAAAGCGGTGCTCTCTGAGGGCGTTGCCCAGTTCAGTTCGCCACCAGACTGACCCCTTAATTTTGGGTTTATGCTCCGGATAAAACCCAAAAGCCGCATTGGGTCCCTGCAACTGTGCGGTTTTTAACGCCATATCCGCTTCTGACATCACCTGATAGCTGGTTTGCCCCTGCTGATAAATCACGTAACCCAGATGCACCAGATCAAAGTCTTCATAGCCGGCAAAAAAGCTGGCTCGGCTCAATACCATCGCCAATCGGTCGCCAAGCTGCTCTGCGTCTTTTTGTTCCATCCCAGGGATCAGCAATGCCAAATCGGCGTCGGCTACACGGGCCAGAACAGACATTGCAAGGTGGTTGACCAGTTGCTGAATTAAATCCGCACTGCCGGCCAACCGTTGTATAGCATCGTTGGGGCCAACACTGAGTTCCGGATGGCTGAGCTGGATCAAAAATAACGCGCCGGATTGTGGTTCGGCCGGATCAAGTAAGTAGTGTTGGAGTTTGCTTTCAAAATAGATCCGGTTGCCGATGGCAAGTTCGTGATCGACCAGACCTTGTACCCGCACCAGTTGCCGGATCTCCTGTTCACGCCGCAGCTGATGCTGCAGCGTCTGGCGCAACAACACCAAGCGGTCGGGTAAACTGCTGTCGCGGCTGAGCGGTAAATAAGCGTCCTGTAATAATTCGTCCACCCGACTGGTCAGTTCTAACTCTGACTGTTGCTGAGCGTGCGCCTGAGCACTGAGGTCAAATAGCCAGCGATGCATTGACACCAGTAGTCCACTCAGCAACAGGTGCACCACGCTGAGCACTGGCAGCGACCACAATGCTGCCGGCTGTAATAACCACCATAGGCTCTGGCTGGCCAGCAAAAAAACGCTATTCCCCAACACCAGCAGCAGTGCGACACTTTGGATATAGGGTCTGTGTAATAACCAGTTTCTTAGCAATTCCATCACGCTCACACCAAGCCAGCTCAGCCTTTCAGTGTTGGTGCAGCGCAGCACTTTGTCGAGGAAATGCCGACAATTTTAACCAGTGTTCTACACGAAGCGGAGTAAAGTCGTTAGCCATGCTCCAGCTGGCAAGCCAATTAGGCTTTGTGCGGGGTAGAGTGTGAAAATTAGACCAAAGCGTAAATGAGATCTCCGGCAGGCAGCACTAGCGCTGTAAGCTGACGAGGCAGTAGGTTGTCACTTCGACAACTCAGCAGCTCGGTGGTTACAGCAAAACTCGTACAGTTGGCTGCTAAGTCTACAGCCTTACAACAGCGGGGAGATGTGGCGGACATGTTGGCCAGGCAAAACAACTTATTGAAAATACCAGCAGCTAAGGAGCAGAACCGAGTTTGTCACTGCATCAAAAATTTGCAAAAAAAAGCCGGCTGACGCCGGCTTTTTAATATCGAGCTGATTACTCAGCAGCAGTTTCTTCAACTGGCAGAGCGCCCACTTCTGGACGGTCAACTAACTCGATGTATGCCATTGGTGCATTGTCACCAGTACGGAAGCCACACTTCAGAATACGAGTGTAACCACCTGGACGCGCGTTGTAACGCGGGCCTAAAACGTTGAACAGTAAACCAACAACTTCTTTATCACGTGTACGGGCAAAAGCTAAACGGCGGTTTGCAACGCTATCATTTTTAGCCAGTGTGATCAGAGGTTCGATTACACGGCGTAACTCTTTTGCTTTTGGCAGAGTCGTTTTGATGATTTCGTGCTTCACCAGCGAGCTTGCCATATTGCGGAACATTGCCTGACGGTGGCTGCTGTTCCGGTTTAACTGACGACCACTCTTGCGATGGCGCATGATCTATTCCTTCTCACTAAACCAGGAACTGGTATCTGGTTAGTCTTTATTTACCAAACTTGCTGGCGGCCAGTTTTCCAGGCGCATGCCCAGAGATAACCCACGTGACGCCAACACGTCTTTGATTTCGGTAAGTGACTTTTTACCCAGGTTAGGCGTCTTCAGAAGCTCAACCTCGGTACGTTGCACCAGATCACCAATGTACTGAATCTGCTCTGCCTTCAGACAGTTGGCAGAACGAACTGTTAATTCCAGATCATCGACAGGACGTAACAGAATCGGATCAAACTCCGGCTTCTCTTCACGTTTTTCTGGCTCGCTCTTGTCGCGCAGTTCTACGAAGAACTCCAGCTGTTCAGCCAGAATAGTCGCAGCACGACGAATTGCTTCCTCCGGCTCAACAGTGCCGTTGGTTTCCATGTCGATTACCAGTTTGTCCAGGTCAGTACGCTGTTCAACCCGTGCAGCTTCAACCGAATAAGCAATACGCTCAACCGGGCTGAAAGACGCATCGAGTAACAAACGACCGATTGGACGTTCGTCATCTTCAGAGGACACTCGGGCTGATGCAGGCACGTAACCGCGACCACGTTGTACCTTCAGGCGCATACTGAACTCAGTCTCGCCAGTCAGGTTACAGATCACGTGTTCCGGATTTACGATAACCACACCGTCGCCACGCTGGATGTCTCCAGCAGTTACAGGGCCAGCACCTTTTTTGGTTAAAGTCAGAGTGACTTCGTCTTTGTCTTCCAAACGAACGGCTAAGCCTTTCAGGTTCAAAAGGATATCGATGATATCTTCTTGTACGCCTTCTTTGGCGCTGTACTCATGAAGCACGCCGTCGATTTCCACTTCCGTCACAGCACAACCTGGCATAGACGATAAAAGGATCCGACGTAACGCGTTGCCCAAGGTATGCCCGAAACCGCGCTCAAGTGGTTCCAAAGTAACTTTGGCACGAGTTGGGTTGATTTTTTCGATACCAACTAATCTCGGCTTAAGGAATTCGGTGACAGAACCCTGCATTGTATCCTCTCTTAAGAAAATGCCTTACTACTTAGAGTAAAGCTCGACGATTAACTGTTCGTTGATGTCAGCAGACAAATCTGAACGCTCTGGACGACGCTTGTAAGTGCCTTCCATCTTTTTCGTGTCAACTTCAACCCAAGTTGGTTTTTCACGTTGTTCAGCGACTTCTAAAGCAGCAACGATACGTGCTTGCTTCTTCGCTTTTTCGCGAACAGCGATCACTTGTTCTGGTGACACAGCGTAAGATGGGATATTCACAACGCGGCCATCAAGCATGATAGCTTTGTGGCTGACTAACTGACGTGCTTCTGCACGCGTGCTTGCCAGACCCATGCGATACACTACGTTGTCCAGACGTGATTCCAACAACTGGAGCAGGTTTTCGCCGGTGTTACCCTTCAAACGAGCAGCTTCTTTGTAATAGTTACGGAACTGCTTCTCTAATACGCCATAAATACGACGTACTTTTTGTTTTTCGCGTAATTGTAAACCGTAGTCCGATAAGCGACCGCGACGAGCGCCGTGCTGACCTGGAGCAGTTGTTAAATTACACTTTGAATCGATTGCTCTGACGCCGCTTTTCAGGAACAGGTCTGTTCCTTCGCGACGACTCAGTTTGAGCTTAGGACCCAAATATCTTGCCATCTTCTTTCTCCAATAATCTTAGAAGCGCTTGTTACACGCGACGTTTTTTCGGTGGACGGCAACCATTGTGTGGAATTGGCGTCACGTCGGTGATATTCGTAATGCGGTAGCCAGCGGCGTTCAGCGCACGAATGGCTGATTCGCGACCTGGACCAGGACCGTTAACGAACACTTCAAGATTCTTCAGACCATATTCTAACGCGGCAGTACCAGCACGCTCAGCAGCAACCTGTGCAGCAAACGGCGTAGACTTACGCGAACCACGGTAACCTGAACCACCTGCAGTTGCCCAGCACAGAGCATTGCCTTGACGGTCGGTAATCGTGACGATGGTATTGTTGAAAGACGCATGGATATGAGCCATACCGTCAGAAACTTGCTTTTTTACCCGTTTACGAGTACGAACTGGTGCTTTAGCCATGTTTTACCCCGTTTTATTTCTTGATTGCTTTGCGTGGGCCCTTGCGGGTACGCGCGTTAGTTTTAGTGCGCTGACCACGAACCGGCAGACTACGACGATGACGCAGGCCACGGTAGCAACCAAGGTCCATCAAACGTTTGATGTTTAACGTGATTTCACGGCGTAAGTCACCTTCAACGGTGTACTTCGCAACTTCGTCACGAAGAGTATCGAGCTCTGCGTCAGATAACGTAGAGATTTTACGATTTTCTTCGATGCCCACTGCTGCCAGGATGGCTTTTGAGCGGGTCTTACCGATACCAAAAACATAGGTCAAAGAAATGACCGCATGTTTATTATCGGGGATGTTAATGCCAGCGATACGGGCCACTAACGTTCTCCTATAAATGAGTTTAAGGGTGCCGATTTGAAAAGCCCGTAAGGATACTCAAACGGCGGCCATATTGCAACAATAAGTCCGGGCCAAACCAAATAGTTCAGCCCTGACCTAATGTTTCTGCTGTTAGCCTTGACGTTGTTTGTGCTTAGGCTCTACACAAATTACCCGCACAACGTTGTTGCGCTTGATAACTTTGCAGTTACGGCAGATCTTCTTAACGGAAGCTCGTACTTTCATAACTTAACTCCGCAATATTACCTTAACGACCGAAGCCCTTAAGGTTTGCTTTTTTAAGCACAGACTCGTATTGATGCGACATCAAGTGGGTCTGTACCTGTGCCATAAAGTCCATAATCACGACGACAATAATCAGTAAAGATGTACCGCCGAAATAGAATTGCACATCGAGTGCAACCATCATGAACTCAGGAACCAAACAGATAAAGGTAATGTATGCCGCGCCAGCTAAGGTCAGGCGTGTCATCACTTTATCAATGTATTTAGACGTCTGCTCACCAGGGCGAATACCCGGAATAAAGGCGCCAGATTTTTTCAGGTTGTCTGCCGTTTCACGTGGATTAAACACCAACGCTGTGTAAAAGAAACAGAAGAACACGATAGCCGCAGCATATAAAATAATATACAACGGTTGTCCCTGAGACAGCATCAAAGCCAGCTCTTGGAAAAAGTTAGCTATCATACCATCACCTGTACCAAACCAGGTAGCAATTGTTCCTGGGAACAAGATGATGCTTGATGCGAAGATCGGTGGAATAACGCCAGCCATGTTGACTTTAAGCGGCAAATGACTGCTTTGCGCAGCATAGACCTGACGGCCTTGCTGACGTTTCGCATAATTCACCACAATGCGTCGCTGACCACGTTCGAAGAAAACTACGAACCAGGTTACAACCACTACGATAACCGCAATAAACAACAGTAACAAAAAGTGCATATCGCCTTGACGTGCCATCTCAATCGTCTGGCCTACGGCAGACGGGAAGCCAGCAACAATACCAGTGAAGATCAACAACGAAATACCATTGCCAATACCGCGTTCAGTAACCTGCTCACCCAACCACATTAAAAACATGGTGCCAGTGACAAGACTAATCACAGCAATCAGATAGAAACCAAAACCTGGATTAATAACCAGGCCAGGCATCATATTTGGTAAACCTGTTGCAATACTGGCCGCCTGAACAGTGGCCAGTCCCAAGGTACCGTAACGTGTATACTGATTAATTTTACGTCGGCCAGCCTCACCCTCTTTCTTCAGTTCAGCCATTTTCGGGTGCATCACCGTCAACAGTTGAACAATAATAGAAGCAGAGATGTAAGGCATTATACCGAGTGCAAACACAGATGCACGCTCAAGGGCACCACCGCTGAACATGTTAAACATTTCAACGATGGTACCTTTTTGTTGCTCGAATAATTGAGCTAGCACGGTGGCGTCAATTCCAGGAATTGGCACAAATGAGCCTAGTCGGAAAATGACTACGGCAAAAAGCACCACCAACAGACGAGCCTTCAGTTCACTGAGGCCGCCTTTGGCGCTTTTTAAGTCCTGACCTGGTTTAGCCATCGCGTACTATCCTTATTATTCTTCGACTTTACCGCCAGCGGCTTCGATCGCAGCACGAGCACCCTTCGTTACACGCAGACCTTTCACAGTGATTGGACGAGCCAGCTCACCAGACAGAACTACTTTTGCAAACTTGATGTTACGTGCAATTACGTTCGCTTCGGTCAGAGTGCTCAGATCAGCAACATCACCAGCAACCAGAGCCAGCTCGTGCAGACGCACTTCAGCAGACACCAGACCTTTTAATGATGTGAAACCGAACTTAGGCAGACGCTGTTTCAGAGGCATTTGACCGCCTTCGAAACCAGGACGTACTTTACCGCCTGAACGAGACTTCAGACCTTTGTGACCACGACCAGCGGTTTTACCCAAGCCAGAGCCGATACCACGACCTAAACGGCGCTTCTCTTTTTTCGAACCTGGAGCCGGAGAAAGTGTATTTAATAACATCGCTTACTCCTCAACCTTAACCATGTAATACACTGCGTTGATCATACCGCGCACTGAAGGAGTATCTTCCAGTGTTACAGTGTGACCAATACGGCGTAAGCCTAAACCAACCAGAGTCGCTCTGTGCTTCGGCAGACGGCCGATGCCTGACTTGATTTGGGTTACTTTAATAGTCTTTTGAGCCATGGCAAATTACCCCAGAATGTCGTCAACGCGTAGGCCACGTTTCGCAGCAACCTGAGCTGGCGATTTGATCGCAGACAGGGCGTTGACAGTAGCGCGAACTACGTTGATTGGGTTGGTTGAGCCGTAGCATTTTGACAGTACGTTCTGTACGCCAGCTACTTCTAACACAGCGCGCATTGCACCACCGGCGATGATACCGGTACCTTCAGACGCCGGTTGCATGTACACGTTTGAACCAGCGTGTACCCCCTTAACCGGGTGATGAAGAGTGTTACCATTTAACTCAACTTGAGTCATGTTACGACGTGCTTTTTCCATTGCTTTTTGAATAGCAGCTGGTACTTCGCGCGCTTTACCGTAACCGAAGCCTACACGGCCGTTACCGTCGCCCACAACAGTCAGAGCAGTGAAGGAAAAAATCCGGCCACCCTTAACTACTTTAGACACACGGTTCACAGCAACCAGCTTCTCTTGTAAATCAGATTGTTGTTTAGCTTCTACGTTAGCCATGATCTACTCCTAGAATTGAAGACCGGCTTCACGCGCCGCGTCCGCTAAAGCTTGAACGCGACCATGATACTGGAAACCGCTACGGTCAAAGGCAACAGCAGTCACGCCTTTAGCCAGTGCACGTTCAGCGATTGCTTTACCTACAGCTTTAGCAGCATCTACGTTACCGGTGTACTTCAGTGCTTCGCGGATTGAAACTTCAACAGTAGAAGCTGCAGCGATCACTTCAGCATTTGGTGCGATAAGCTGAGCGTAAATGTGGCGTGGTGTACGATGTACAACCAAGCGGTTCGCACCTTGTTCGATAATGTTTCTGCGAACGCGTTTCGCGCGGCGCAGACGAGCAAGTTTCTTATCCATCGCTCTACCTTACTTTTTCTTGGCTTCTTTACGACGCACGTTTTCGTTCGCGTAACGGACACCTTTGCCTTTATATGGCTCTGGTTTACGGTACGCCCGGATGTTCGCAGCGACTTGGCCAACCAGTTGTTTGTCAGCACCTTTCACCAGAACTTCAGTCTGAGAAGGAGTTTCAATCGTGATACCAGCCGGAACTTCAAAAGCAACCGGATGTGAGAAACCCAGAGACAGGTTCAGAACCTTGCCTTCAGCTTTCGCACGATAACCAACACCAACTAATTCCAGTTTGCGGGTGTAACCTTCAGAAACACCAACAACCAGGTTGTTTATTAACGCACGAGCGGTACCCGCTTGAGCGTTAGCGCCTTCAAAACCGTCGCGAGGATTGGTACGAACAACGTTACCATCAACAACGATTTCAACTGCTGCGTTAACGTTTAACGTCAACTCGCCGTTTTTGCCTTTGATCGCCACGTTCTGACCATTCAGTGTGATTGACACACCTGTAGGCAGGGCGATGGGGGCTTTAGCTACACGAGACATAGATTACTACCTCCGTTACGCTACGTAGCCGATGATTTCGCCACCGATACCAACCTTGCGTGCAGCACGGTCAGTCATTAGCCCTTTAGATGTAGACACGATAGCCACACCTAAACCACCCATTACTTTTGGTAACTCGCCGCGTTTCTTATAGATACGCAGGCCTGGACGGCTAACACGATCGATAGTTTCAATAACTGATTTGCCCTGGAAATACTTTAAAGTAACTTCCAGTTCTGCTTTTACATCAGCAGAAACAGCGAAATCTTCGATGTAACCTTCGTCTTTTAATACTTTCGCAATTGCAATCTTCAGTTTTGAAGATGGCATCTTAACCGCAACTTTTTTGGCAGCTTGGCCGTTACGGATGCGAGTAAACATATCCGCTACTGGATCTTGCAAACTCATAGCTGTTACTCCCGTGATTCTTACCAGCTGGCCTTACGAAGGCCAGGAATTTCACCGCGCATTGCTGCTTCACGGACCTTGATCCGGCTCATGCCGAATTTACGCAGGTACCCGTGTGGACGGCCAGTGATACGGCAACGGTTACGTTGACGCACAGGGCTTGAATCACGCGGTAACGTTTGCAGCTTCAGAACTGCAGCCCAACGGTCTTCGTCAGAAGTCGCTGGATTAGCAATAGCGTCCCGCAGCGCATGACGTTGCTCAGCGTATTTGGCTACCAGTTGTGCACGCTTTAATTCACGTGCTTTCATTGATTGTTTTGCCATGACCCTATACCTTATTTCTTAAATGGGAAGTTAAACGCGGCAAGTAATGCACGTCCTTCGTCATCGGTACGAGCAGTAGTAGTGATAGTGATATCTAAACCACGTACCGCATCTACTTTGTCGTAATCGATTTCTGGGAAAATGATTTGCTCACGAACGCCCATAGAATAGTTACCACGGCCATCGAACGATTTAGGGTTTACACCACGGAAGTCACGGATACGCGGAATAGCGATCGATACCAGACGTTCCAGGAAATCCCACATACGCTCGCCGCGCAGGGTCACTTTGGCACCAATAGGGTAGCCTTCACGGATCTTGAAACCAGCAACTGATTTACGGGCTTTAGTAACAAGTGGCTTTTGACCAGAGATAGCGGTCAAATCAGCAACAGCGTTTTCTAAAACTTTTTTATCAGCAACAGCTTCACCAACACCCATATTGAGTGTGATTTTGACAATCCGAGGGACTTGCATGACGCTGGTGTAGCCGAACTGTTTAAACAGTTCCGGAACTACGGTGTCTTTATAAATTTCATGCAGTTTCGCCATCGTATTACTCCAATAGCTATTTAGATTTTTTCATTATTCGATTTGAAGAAGCGAACTTTCTTGCCATCTTCAAAGCGGAAACCAACGCGATCTGCTTTACCCGTTGCTGGGTTAACAATCGCTACGTTTGATACGTGAATTGAGGCTTCTTTTTCAACGATGCCACCTGGAACATTCAGGGCCGGAACCGGCTTCTGATGTTTCTTAACCAGGTTCACACCTGAAACATAAACACGACCTTCATCAACTAATACTTTAGTGACTTTGCCTTGTTTACCTTTGTCCTTACCAGTAAGAACAACTACCTCATCATCACGACGGATTTTGCTAGCCATTGTGACTCCTTACAGTACTTCTGGGGCCAGAGAAACGATCTTCATGAATTTATCACCACGAAGTTCGCGGGTAACCGGTCCAAAAATACGTGTGCCGATCGGTTCCAGCTTGTTGTTTAACAACACAGCTGCATTGCGATCAAAACGGATCAATGAACCGTCCTGACGGCGTACGCCTTTGCGTGTACGCACCACCACAGCATTCAGAACGTCACCTTTTTTGACCTTGCCGCGAGGAATTGCTTCCTTGACAGTGATCTTGATGACGTCACCGATAGCTGCATAACGGCGATGCGAACCACCTAAGACCTTAATACACATTACGCTGCGCGCGCCGCTGTTGTCTGCGACTTCCAGCATAGATTGCATCTGGATCATCTTAGTGCTCCGCTATTCCACTACTATTACCCTTTCGGATAACGCTGTTTTTTCAATTTACTACCCCTACATGAGGGCGCGAGATTATAACAGCCCTTTCTGCAAAGTGGTAGCTCAAAATAAAAGCGGCCCATAAAAGGACCGCTTTTTTTTTCGGCAAAATTCCAAAAGGAATTAAGATGCTGACTCTACTACCGCAACCAGAGTCCAAGACTTGGTTTTAGAAAGAGGACGGCACTCGCGAATAGTCACGATATCGCCTTCTTTACATACGTTAGCTTCGTCATGTACGTGCAGCTTGGTAGTGCGCGTAATGAACTTACCGTAGATCGGGTGTTTCACGTTGCGCTCGATAGCAACAACAATAGACTTGTCCATTTTGTTGCTAATCACTTTACCTTGCAGAGTACGGGTGTTTAATTCGCTCATTACGCACCTGCCTTCTCAGTTAAGATGGTCTTTACACGTGCGATATCGCGACGCACCGTTTTCAGCAAATGAGTTTGAGCTAACTGACCTGTAGCCGCTTGCATGCGCAGGTTGAACTGCTCACGTAAAAGACCCAGTAATTCAGCGTTTAACTCTTCTACGCTTTTTGCTTTCAGTTCGCTGGCTTTCATCACAATACCGTCCGCGTTACAAAGGTTGTCTTAAATGGAAGTTTGGCAGAAGCCAATGCAAATGCATGACGAGCCAGTTCTTCCGACACACCGTCCATTTCGTACAGGACTTTGCCAGGTCTAATCTGGCATACCCAGTACTCCACGCTACCTTTACCACTACCCATACGAACTTCGAGTGGTTTTTGCGTCATTGGCTTGTCTGGGAACACACGGATCCAGATTTTACCAACACGTTTTACGGCGCGGGTCATGGCACGACGTGCAGATTCAATTTGACGTGAAGTCATTTGACCACGTTCAACTGCTTTCAGTGCGAAGGTACCGAAGCTTACTTTGTCACCAGAGGTGGCTAAGCCGCGGTTGCGTCCTTTGTGCACTTTACGAAATTTAGTACGTTTTGGTTGCAACATCGCTCAATACTCCTACTTAGCCTTACGTGGAGCCGGTTTTTTCGGCGCCTTAGGCTGTTTGTCGTTGTTGGCGTTATTGTTGTTGGCCAGTGGTAAACCACCCAGGATCTCGCCTTTGAAGATCCAAACTTTAACACCAATGATACCGTAAGTAGTCAAAGCTTCTGATGTTGAGTAGTCGATATCAGCACGCAGAGTGTGTAACGGCACACGGCCTTCACGATACCACTCATCACGTGCGATTTCTGCACCACCTAAACGGCCAGAAACCTGAACTTTGATACCTTTCGCGCCTAAACGCATAGCGTTCTGTACTGCACGCTTCATAGCGCGACGGAACATTACGCGGCGTTCAAGCTGGCTACTGATAGAATCAGCAACTAACTTGGCATCCAGTTCTGGCTTACGGATTTCAGAGATATTGATCTGTGCAGGCACGCCAGCGATAGTCGCGACAGCTTTGCGCAGTTTTTCAACGTCTTCACCTTTTTTACCGATGATCACGCCCGGACGAGCAGTGTGAATAGTCACACGGATGCTTTTCGCAGGACGTTCAATATCGATCCGGCTTACTGAAGCAGCTTTCAGTTCTTTTGTCAGATACTGACGAACTTTAAAGTCACCAACCAGGAAATCCGGGAAATCTTTTGTATTCGCGTACCAGGTTGAGCTCCAAGGCTTAGTGATACCTAGGCGAATACCATTAGGATGTACTTTCTGTCCCATTTCTCACTCCTAGTTATCAGCTACAACCACAGTAATGTGGCTGGTACGCTTGACGATACGGTCAGCACGGCCTTTGGCACGTGGCTTAATCCGCTTCATTGACGGACCTTCGTCAACAAACACAGTTTTCACTTTCAGAGCGTCGATATCGGCGCCTTCATTGTGTTCTGCGTTCGCAATGGCTGATAAAAGAACCTTTTTAACCAGCTCAGCCGCTTTTTTCGGGCTGTAGGTTAAAACATCTAACGCCTTACCAACTGTCAGACCACGGATTTGGTCAGCAACCAAACGAGTTTTCTGAGCAGATGAACGGGCAAATTTATGTTTTGCTAATGCTTGCATTTATTTACCCCTTAGCGTTTCTTGGCCTTTTTGTCGGCTGCATGACCACGGTATGTACGAGTTGGTGAAAACTCACCTAACTTGTGACCAACCATCTCTTCAGAGACGATTACCGGTACATGTTGACGACCATTATGGACAGCGATGGTCAAACCGATCATTTGTGGAATGATCATTGAACGACGGCTCCAAGTCTTGATAGGCTTCTTGTCACCGCTTTCCAACGCTTTCTCTACCTTCTTCAGCAAGTGAAGGTCGATAAATGGACCTTTCTTGAGAGAACGTGGCATGGCAATTCCTCACATTAAATTATTTGTCACGACGACGGACAATGAACTTGTCTGTACGCTTGTTCGCACGGGTCTTGTAACCTTTGGTTGGTACACCCCATGGTGTAACCGGGTGACGGCCACCAGAAGATTTACCTTCACCACCACCGTGTGGGTGGTCTACCGGGTTCATTACAACACCACGAACCGTTGGACGTACACCGCGCCAGCGCATTGCACCTGCTTTACCATACTGGCGCAGCATGTGTTCGGCGTTGCCGATTTCACCGATAGTTGCACGGCAATCAGCCAGCACTTTGCGCATTTCACCGCTGCGCAGACGCAGAGTGACATATGCACCGTCACGCGCCAGGATCTGGGCAAAAGCACCAGCTGAACGCATTAACTGGCCGCCTTTACCTGGCTTCAGTTCGATGTTGTGAACGATTTGACCCACTGGGATGTTACGCAGTGGCATGGTGTTACCAGATTTAATTGGTGAATCCATACCAGACTGAACTACATCACCAGCTTTTAAGCCTTTTGGTGCCAGGATGTAACGACGCTCGCCGTCTGCATACAACACCAGAGCGATGTTAGCAGTACGGTTTGGATCGTATTCCAGGCGCTCAACTTTAGCCGGGATACCGTCTTTATTACGCTTGAAGTCAACTAAACGGTAATGTTGCTTGTGGCCACCACCGATGTGACGAGTCGTAATACGACCGTGGTTGTTACGACCACCAGTCTTTGTGTTCTTCTCTAACAAAGGCGCATATGGCTTGCCTTTGTGCAGGTCTGGGTTGACCACTTTTAAAACGTGGCGACGACCTGGTGACGTAGGTTTACACTTAACAAGTGCCATTTCCTAACTCCTCTTATTACTCAGCGCCGCCAACTAAATCGAGCTCGCTGCCTTCTTTAAGAGTAACGTAAGCTTTTTTCCAATCGCTACGTTGGCCAGTACGCATACCAGTGCGCTTGGTCTTACCCTTAACGTTAACAGTGCGAACACCAACTACTTCCACTTCGAACAGTTTCTGAACGGCAGCTTTAATGTCTGCTTTAGTAGACGTGGTTGATACTTTGAACACGACTGTGTTGTTGGTTTCTGCCGCAATCGTGCTCTTCTCAGATACGTGCGGAGCCAGAATCACCTTCAGTAAACGTTCTTCACGGATCATGCTAACATCTCCTCGATTTGTTTAACTGCAGCTGCAGTCATCAACACTTTGTCGAAGGCGATTAAGCTGACTGGGTCGATACCGTGAACATCACGCACGTCAACCTTGTACAGGTTGCGAGCTGATAAGAACAGGTTCTCGTCAACTTCTGCAGTAACGATCAGAACATCTTTCAGTTCCATCGCTTTTAATTTAGCTGCCAGTTCCTGAGTTTTTGGTGTTTCAACATTGAAGTTTTCAACAACCAATAAACGGTCTTGACGAACTAATTCAGAAAGAATGCTCATGATCGCGCCGCGATACATTTTTCTGTTAACTTTTTGGCTGTGATCTTGTGGCTTAGCCGCAAACGTCACACCACCGCCGCGCCAAATTGGGCTACGGATTGTACCAGCACGGGCACGACCAGTACCCTTCTGGCGCCATGGCTTCTTACCGCCACCGCGTACTTCTGAACGGGTCAGTTGAGCACGGGTACCTTGACGGGCGCCAGCTGCGTATGCAACTACTACCTGATGTACCAGAGCTTCATTGAACTCACGTCCAAAGGTAGCTTCGGAAACTTCAAGAACGCCTTTAGCGTCTCTTAATGCTAATTCCATCACTCATCTCCTCCAGACGTTAGCTTTTGACCGCTGGTTTAACAATCACATCACCACCGATAGCACCAGGGACAGCGCCCTTCACTAACAGAATGTTGCGTGCTGCATCAACACGTACAACTTCCAGAGACTGGACTGTTACACGCTCTGCACCCATATGGCCGGCCATTTTTTTACCTTTGAATACTTTACCTGGTGATTGGTTTTGACCAATTGAACCTGGTACACGGTGTGACAGAGAGTTACCGTGAGTTGCATCCTGAGTACGGAAATTCCAGCGCTTTACAGTACCGGCAAAACCTTTACCTTTTGATGTGCCTGTGACATCAACTTTTTTCGTCTCTGCGAAAACTTCAACAGTAATCTCGCTGCCGACTTGAATGTCAGCGCCTTCGTTATCTTGCAGGCGGAATTCCCACAGACCACGACCGGCTTCAACACCAGCTTTTGCAAACTGACCAGCGTCTGGCTTGTTCAGGCGGCTTGCCTTTACAGTGCCAGCAGTCACTTGCAGTGCGCTATAGCCATGAACGTCTTGCGTTTTGATGGCAGTAACGCGGTTTGGTGTTGCTTCGATTACGGTTACTGGGATTGATACGCCATCTTCAGTGAAGATGCGAGTCATGCCCACTTTACGACCGATTAGACCGATAGCCATATCCTAAACCTCTCTAAAAACCTGTCTGATTAGCCCAGGCTGATTTGAACGTCAACGCCAGCAGGCAGATCTAAACGCATCAGTGCGTCAACAGTCTTTTCTGTTGGCTCAACGATGTCGATTAAACGCTTGTGGGTACGGATTTCGTACTGATCACGTGCATCTTTATTGACGTGAGGAGAAATCAATACAGTGAAACGTTCCTGGCGAGTCGGAAGTGGGATAGGACCACGAACCTGCGCGCCCGTACGCTTAGCTGTGTCAACGATTTCCATAGTTGACTGATCGATCAAACGGTGATCGAACGCTTTCAGACGGATGCGAATCCTTTGATTACTCATAAATCAAAGCCTCAAAGAGCAAAAAGAGCAAAAATAAACAAGGGCAGTCATATTCCAAACGGAATGACGCCTTTGCACCATGTTACATTGACCTTCCAATCGAAGGTCCTGTTGTGCACTGGGACACGACGCAACAATCAATGTTGTAGCTGTTTGTACCGAGTGCCAGCCTGAGTCTAAGCCAAGGCTGGACGCGCATTATACGCAATCCTTTGAGAAAAACAAGCGTCTGTTTTATTTTTGAACAACTCAGCGGACAAATAGACTGAGCCCGCAGATACGGGCTCAGTTTTTGCTGGGTGACTAGATCAATGAAGGATTAATCGCTGAAAGTGATTGCTGAACGATATGAAGGTATCCATAAGCCTTTGGCATAATGCGGCTAAAGTAGAAGTCAGCTGTTTGCCGTTTTGACGCGATAAACTCTTCGCCTTCAATGCAATCCCCGAGCGCAGCAAGTGTTTTATTCCACATGTGGCCGAACAACAGATATCCGGTTAGGTCCAACAGGTCACAGGCATGTGATTGTAACAACGATGGAAGTGCCTCTTTCTGCTGCGCTAAGCTGCCAATTAGCACTTGATACTGATTTAATAACTCTGACAACGCAGGCTGCGGGCTCACACTCAGGCCGGCCGCAATCTCTTGCAAAATTTGTTGGATTGCTGCACCACCATCAGCAAAGAGCTTGCGTCCAGCAAAGTCTAAGGCTTGGATCCCATTGGTACCTTCATAAATTTGAGCAATCCTTACATCACGAACCCACTGCTCCATACCCCATTCTTTTATATAACCATGACCACCAAATACCTGTTGTGCCATAACGCAGCTATCAAAGCCCCGATCCGTAAGGAATGCTTTGGTTACTGGGGTGAGCAGGCTGGCAACTGCCAAGGCATTTTGATCTTCACCAAACTTAGCTTGATCTAATTGGTGCGCTACATACACAGAAAAACTGCGACCGGCTTCGGTCAGCGCTTTTGCAGTTAGCAGCATGCGCTGTACATCCGGATGCTGAATAATAGGATCTGCTTTGTTTGCATCTTTTGTAACAACTCGACCTTGCAGCCGGTCATTGGCATAAAGCCTGGCATTTTGAAATGCCCGTTCTGCGGCCCCGACCCCTTGGCTGCCCATTGCAAGGCGTTCGTAGTTCATCATGGTGAACATCGCCGCCAGACCTTTATTCGGCTCGCCAAGTAAATATCCTTTGGCGTCATCGAAATTCATTACACAACTCGCCGATGCATGAATACCCATTTTGTGTTCGACCGAACCGCATTGCAGTGAGTTTCGCAACTCTGTTTTATGGCCGTTCGTATCTAGCATGAACTTAGGTACAAGAAACAAAGAGATCCCACGAGAACCTGCGGGCGCGTCTGGCAACTTCGCCAATACCAGATGAATAATATTATCTGTCAGATCATGTTCACCGGCTGTAATAAAGATTTTACTACCACTGATTAGGTAACTACCATCCGCTTGTGGCTTTGCCTGGGTGCGCATAATTCCCAAGTCTGAACCTGCATGTGCTTCAGTCAGGCACATCGTCGCTGACCACTCCCCGCTATAAAGCCTTGGCAGAATATGTTGCTTAGTGGTTTCATCAGCATACTGAAGTAAAGTTACACAGGCCCCTGCGGTTAAACCTGAATACAATGAAAATGCGATATCTGCGCTGCACATCATCTCTTCGTACAAAGTAGCCAAAGATTTTGGCATGCCCATACCGCCGTATTCAGGGTCGCCAGATAATGCTGTCCATCCGCCCTCGCACAGTTGCTGGTAATTCACTTTGTAATGTTCAGGCGTTGTGACATTTCCTACCTGCCACTGCACTCCCGTTTCATCAGCTAGTTGCGCCTTTGGCGCTATCAGTTCAGCCGTGACCTTACCAGCTTCATCTAAAATAGCGCTTGCTGTGTCGGCTTCAATTCGCTCGCTGAGTATGTTATTCCCTGACCAAAATTGCTGCACTTTCCACAGCTGAAACAGGTTGAACCGCATATCAGCTAACGGCGCTTGGTAAATACTCATGACAACTCTCCTTCTGGTACGATGAGTTATTTTTAACAGAAACTGAAATGATGTTCAAACACTTGTTTGAATCTCTGAAAATAAACTAAGACTAGTTGCAAGCAATGCTTTACGCGAGTGTGTTAGAACTAATTTTGTGACAGGGTTCTATGTGGATTTTCGACTGAACAAAATAGCGTCTGCGGAATTGACGCAGCCCGCTGGCAAATGAAGGCTAGAAAACAAAAAGGGCTCCAGAGGAGCCCTTTTCTATATCCGGACTATTACGCCAGGATCTTCGCTACTACGCCCGCACCTACTGTACGGCCGCCTTCACGGATTGCAAAACGCAGAC